>NZ_JBITGL010000027.1:0-85817 GCF_044456985.1 Nonomuraea sp. NPDC050663 | reverse complement strand
GCCGCGATGCTCTTGATCAAGACCGCACCTACCGACCGGAACAGCCGAACCGTGACCTACCCGCACGAACCGATCACGGAATGTGTGCCTGAACCTGAAAGCGGACCCGGCTGCGACGCCTGAAAACGGACCCATCTGATGGTCGTTCAGTCGTTGGCTTTGGCCGCTGGAACACGGCCCAGATCTCGATCCTTGAGTCGGTAGCTGTCTCCTTTTCAGGCTGATAACTTCGGCATGATGGACGAGCCGGTCGATCATGGCCGCGGCGACCACATCGTCACCGAATACCTCGCCCCACCGGCCGAAGGGCTTGTTCGAGGTCACGATCAGCGAGGCTCGTTCGTAGCGGGATGAGACGAGCTGGAAGAACAGGTTCGCTGCCTCGGCCTCGAACGGGATGTAGCCCACCTCGTCAATGATCAACAAGGGGATACGGCCCAGGCGGACGAGTTCGTCCTGGAGCCGTCCGGCATGGTGGGCATCAGCCAGGCGGCCGACCCACTCGGCGGCGGTGGCGAACAGCACCCGATGGCCTGCCTGGCAGGCTCGGATGCCCAGCCCGATCGACAGGTGGGTTTTGCCGGTGCCCGGCGGTCCCAGGAAAACCACGTTCTCCTTGGCAGTGACGAAGTCCAGCGCGCCCAGGTGGGCGATGGCCTCGCGTTTGAGGGAACGTTGATGGTCGTAGTCGAACTCCTCCAGTGACTTGCGGGCCGGGAAGCGGGCCAGTTTGATGCGGCCTTCACCGCCGTGGGCCTCGCGTGCGGCGACCTCACGCTGCAGGCAGGCGGCCAGGAACTCCTCGTGCGTCCAGCCCTCGGCCCGGGCCCGCTCGGCCAGCCGGTCTACCGAGGCCGCCAGGGACGGCGCCTTGAGCGCTCGGGTGAGGTAGGCAAGCTCGGAAGCGATGTTCCTGCCGGTCTTGGTGGTCATCACAGCGCCATCTCCTGCTCTGGATCCGTGGGCTCGCCGGTCAGGCCGAACATGCGGTCGTAGTCAG
Source organism: Nonomuraea sp. NPDC050663 (assembly GCF_044456985.1). Lineage (NCBI taxonomy): Bacteria > Bacillati > Actinomycetota > Actinomycetes > Streptosporangiales > Streptosporangiaceae > Nonomuraea > Nonomuraea sp. NPDC050663. The sequence continues at coordinate 84,817 of NZ_JBITGL010000027.1, read as the reverse complement.
TGAGCCTGCGCTGCTCAACCTCGGCCATCGTGGTGGGGACAGCCGCCCGTCGCTGGCGCCGAAAGGCGCGAGCCGCTTGGGCGTGGGTGTCGTCGGTGAGGGTCTGGTGAGCGGCCCAGCATCGGTCGTGGCGGGCGACGCTGGTGCCCGCGCAGGTCGCCCTCACCTGCTCCAGGTCAGCGAACACCTCAACGAGGCGGCCGATCGCGATCGGATGCACGGAGTAGTCGTTGGCGTCCAGCCGGACGTAATGATCACGCGGCAACCTCACCGACGCCGTCCAGCCGAGCTGCGGCGGCAGAGCGGGCAGCTCCACCATCGCAGCCAGATCAGCCGCCAGCCGATCGATGGGGCGGCATTCGATCCGGCGGTGATGCCGCTGGTTGGCCCGCTCCAGCCAGCCGGACAACTGAGCGTTGAAATCGGCCGGGTCAGCGAAACGGCGGCCGGGTAGGAAGGAGGTTTCCAGGTAGCCGTTGGCCCGCTCGACCAGACCCTTGGCCTCCGGATCGGCGGGCCGGCACTGGACGATGGTGATGCCCAGGCTGCCGCGGAAGGCGTTCATCGCAGCCGTCAGCTGCGGCCTGCCGCCCCGCCACCGGCCCACCGCAGGCTCGTTGTCCCAGACCAGCGTCTTGGGCACCGCACCGAGCCGGGTCAGCAACGCCCAATGCCCAGCGATTAGATCGGGGGCTTGCCGGGTCGGTAGCATCCGGGCGCTGATCACCCGAGAGTAACCGGACACCATCACCAGTACCGGAGGCCGGCCGACCTGCCCGAACCCGAGCGGGACATCCACTGGCGGGAACCACAGATCGCACTGGGCCAGCTCGCCTGGGCGATAGGTGGTCCGTGAAGCCGGATCCGGTGGGGCGAACAACGGCCGCAACTGCCGCACCCGGTCCTTCAGCACGGTCATCGACCGGTCCCAGCCGACCCGTTCGGCGATCACCGTCGCGGGCATGTCCGGCCACTGCGCCAGCAGTTCCCGGATCCGGGGCTCGACGGCATCGATGATCGAGCCCTTAGGCCGGCGCACATACTTTGGCGGCCCGTCAGACTCCAGCGCGCGACGGACCGTGTTGCGTCCCACGGCCAGCTTCCTGGCGATCGCCCGGATCGGCATTCCCTCTGACCGGTGCAGTCTGCGGATCTCTGCCCAGTCCTCCACGTTCAGCACCCCTCTCGCATAGCCCTGTCGGGCCTTGCGGTGGGTCCGTTTTCACGCGTCCCCAGAGGGTCAGTTTTCAGGCGCCGTCGTCATTGGGTGGAGCCTAGGAGATTCGAACTCCTGACATCCTGCCTGCAAATCGGACCGACCTATGAGGACAGCGCCTACACCAGCAGGGAAGGCGCTCCGCGAGCGACCACGGTTGACCGCTACTGACCACCTTTAATGGCACGCTAATGGCACGGCGTCCGACCCTCTGCTTTGTGATTCTCTATGGCCTGCGCGGACAACACCTGCCTGATCGTCCCCTCTACCATCGTCCCGCCCGTCGGCCTCACCTGCTCGGCTTGTCCCGGGTCGATGGCAAGGGGGACGATCAGGCTTCCACCTCAGCTATTGACGGCCTGGCTCAGGCATGGCCGTCGTCCCGGAGCTGGAGCGCCCACGCCGGAGGCGAAACTATGGCTCCGCTTCCTTCGTTCAACTTGCCAGGGTGACGAGGAGGAGCCCATGCCTGGTCTGGCTGAGCTGATCTACACCACGAGCGGTGGCATAGTTGGATCGCTGATCACAATCGCTGTGAGTCAGAGCAAAGATCGCCGTGCTGCTCGCGCAGGATGTAGTACGCACCTTCATCAGCTACGGAATTTCAACGCGGCCTTCGGGATGCTCGATGACATGCGGCGAGACTTTGAGGAGACCCTTGCCGTTTGGGAGAGCACAGCTCTCGCAGCAGGCCTGCCCCGCAAGTTGGTCACACTTTGCATCGCTACACGTGAATGGCACTTCTACGTATGGTCTGCCCGGCAGCATCGTTGGGGAGAAGAGTTCGACGATGGCTACTGGGATGGACTCACGTCTGAGCTCGGAGGGCTAGTACTTGCATTAGAGAAGGAGCTCAAGATGACCTTGTGGCACCCGTAGCGGAGGTACCTCCTGTGCTCACTTCGCCTGCGAAGATTCCGCATAAAGCTCGCCGCCACCAGAGAGGGTTCACAGCGGGTATTCGATCATCGTTCGCACATCGCGGCTGTGACGGCGGAGCGCATCAACGCAGAGCGTGAGCGGGAGGCGCTTCACACCGACAAGTAGTATATCTGTCCGCCTGAGGTGGCGCGTGAGAACGGCTTCCAGCCTCTACAGGCGGCACCCGGCCACAAGCTCGGGTGGCGACTCCCTGTAACTCCACACTAGCTACGCACGCGAATCCTCTGTTCCAGCGGTCAGGAATGCCGCGAGATGAAGCCCCGAAGCTGGATGCGAGGTATTAAACGTTGGATCCCAACGTTCGGTTCCGTTCATCCGAACACCTAGGCATGGCATGATGGGGATCAAATCATCGAACATTCGGAGCAGACATGGGACTTAAGCCCGGAAGAATCTCGCCAGCCGAATGGTGGATACCCGGCAGCACCGAAGACACTACGATTCCCGGAGTATGCGAAGTAAAGGAAGATGGGAGGATCTTAGCGCGCCTTCACCGCAACCCAAGCATTCCTGCTGGACAGGCCTCATTTCTATTCGCCCCACTACCCAAGATCCCGATTCTCCACGGAAGTGTCTTCGGAACGGAAGTCACGCTTGTCGACTGCCGTACCGGGGGAACTCGATCCGGCCTCTCCCCGATTGCCGATATCGAGCTCCGTCCATGGTTCGGTGTTGAAGGTCAGCTTTTGAGCGAAGAAGAGCTCAATTCATCCAAAGCCGAGGTCCGTTTGAGAGGTCAGCGAGAATGGGCCGCCTGGTCCGCATTCGCATATGAAATTGACGGCTCGCACATCCGGCCTCGATCTCTCACCTACGAGCCGCCCCCGGCAAGGACTGCAACCATCCCTGGCGGGAGCGTAACGATCAAGGATGATTCCATCCTTTGGCCCAATGGGCCGGATGCGCAGCTCAAGTCCCAGTGCAGTTTTGTAATTGATCTGGAATCTCCAGTTCCACTCAGGGATTTTTTGAGAACATATACACTCCCTCTCGAGGTGCTGTTGTCGCTTGCAACATCGTCAATGGCGCGAATCGAAAGTCTCTACATAGCCGCGAACCAACCTGGGACTTACGCTGGATCGGAAGACCAACCCGAGTGGCTAAAGGTTTGGTTTGGCTATCACGGAGCCCGTGACAGCCCGCGAGAAATTGCACCAGAGGACATCCTTTTTGAACTCAGCGACTACAATTGGGAAGAACTTGGAGGGCGAATATTCACCATCGCCAATGAGTGGCGATACATCATCGATCAGTGGATCGCGCTGAATAATCCGAGATATCATTGGCGAGTGCCACGTTTCCTAACTACAGTCACCGTCCTAGAGGGAGTCGACCGTCTCCTAAACGACGAGACCCAATCCGATCGAGCCGTAGCCTACGAACGGATAGCCAATGATGTTAAGTTGGCACTTGAGACTGTGCCTGGCCTTAACTCGAAACGAAGAGCCAGAATACGAAAACTAATCGCAGATTCTTATGAGCCGTCCCTCGAGGATCGCCTTGCCCGTCTTGGCGCGAAAGTCGCTTCCGGTATGTCTGCCCTAAACCTGGATGAGGACTGGCCTGCTCGAGTCGCCAAGCTTCGCAATCAGGTTGGTCACGGCCTCCCAGCCGCGAGAGCACTTTCAGATGACAATCGCGCAGCGCAGGCCGGCGAGGCGATCTTAATTCATCTTCTAGAATGCCTATTCTTGAGCGAACTAGGCTTGGACGACCAAAGGATTGCGAAGGTCGCAAGAAGACGGTGCAGAATGGCCTGGCGCTCAACAATCCTAACGGAAGGTTACGACAAGCTTCCCAAAGGCGACTAACAGACGTCACTTCCAAAATGGCATAATCTATTAGTTTTACGTGTCGTGCCACCCGACGAGCCGCACGCGAGAACGGCCCCGAGGCCGCACGCGCAGCGTGCGGCCTCGTGCTCTTGCTCGTCGCAGTAGCACCACCGTCTTGACCTCCACAAGAACAATTCGGCAGTGATCCGCATACGCGTCCTAATATCTGGTCTGGCGAGTGGTAGGACGCTGGGTATGGACGATCGTCGGGAGCGGTTGCGGGCACTGGGTGCTCTGATTAGGCGGCTTCGTAAGAGCGCCGACCTAACCGGCAAGGAACTTGCCGCGCGCGCTGGGGTCACACAGCCGACGATCTCTCAGATTGAGACCGGGCAACTGCTTCCGCTGCCCGAGACGGTTGAGCGGCTGGTACAGGGGCTGTCGCTGTCGGATGCTGCGCGGGGCGAGTTGGATGACCTGCTTGGGCGTCCTCGTGAGATCCCTCGGCTTAAGGGCGGGTTGGCTGGCCGTGAGGAAGCCGACGTGGCGCGCGTGCGGGCTGCAAGTCGAGTCTACTCGTTTCAGACTGCGATGATTCCCGCGCTGCTCCAGACGGCGAAGTACGCACGCCTGGCCCTTCTTGGTGGAGCTGGCCAAGAGGATGCCGTCTCTCGGGCAGCCGCTGTCCGCGTGGAAGGGCAAGCAGTGCTCTTCGAGGAAGGGCGGGAGTTCTCATTCGTGCTCACCGAGAGTGCGCTGCGGACTTGGCCTGGACCTGTCTCTGTGGTCGACGCTCAACTTGATCGGCTCGTGCAGCTCTCCACGCTGCCAACCGTGCGGCTTGGGGTGGTGCCGTGGGCGGTTCAAGTGCCGCGACTCCCCTGCACGGGTTCACCGTCTTCGATGAAGTGATCGCGTTGCGCCGGCGAAGCCTCGACCTCACCGCTCGCACGGTCAGCGTGCGGGAGCAGCTCCTCGAACTCGACGGCGGCATCATGCAACTCGGGCGGCCCAAGTCACGTGCAGGTCGGCGGACGATCGCCATCCCGTCCGCCATCATCCCCGCGTTGACCGAGCATCTTGCCGCGTATGTCAACGAGACGGAGGACGCCTTCGTCTTTCTCAGCAAGCGCGGCGCCTTCCTCCGGGGCGGCAACTTCCGACGGGGGGGCCAAGCGGGCGGAGGCGCTCAAGGAGATGGGGATGCAAGGGCTGCACTTCCACGATCTTCGCCACACCGGCAACACGCTCGCAGCTTAGTCCGGGCGAGCGTCGCGGACCTCAAGGCTCGAACGGGCCACGACAGCGACCAAGCGGCGCTGATCTACCAACACGCCACCCGAGACGCGGACCAGAAGATCGCCGACGCGCTGAGTGCTCGGGTCAGGGCGGAACGGAAGGGCAAGCGCAAGAAGAAGAGCTAATGGCACGAACGCCGCCTCCCAGATCTGGGAAGGCGGCGTTTTGGCTGGTGGAGCCTAGGAGATTCGAACTCCTGACATCCTGCTTGCAAAGCAGGCGCTCTGCCAACTGAGCTAAGGCCCCGCAGTCGAAGACAGCTTACCGGGCTGAGGCGGCAACCTGGTGCGTGCCCAGCTCTTCACTCAAGATCAACCCGGGGAAATCGGCGATCGAGTCCAGAATGTGTGTCGCTCCGCCCTTCAGCAACCGCTCTCTGCTGTGGACGCCGTTCATGACCCCGGCGACGATCGAGGCGCCTGCGCGGCGGCCGCACAGCATGTCGCTCTCCGCGTCGCCCGCGACGGCGACCTGGCGGACGTCCTCGATGCCGAGCTGGAGTACGGCGCGCAGGATCATGTCGGGCCAGGGGCGGCCGCGGCCGGCGTCTTCTGGGCAGATGGCCAGGTCGAACTTGTCGTCCCAGGAGAGCACGCTGAGGACGCGGCCGAGGGTCGACCGGCTGAAGCCGGTGATCAGGGCCACGTGGATGCCTGCTCCGCGGAGTTTGTCGAGGACTTCGGAGACTCCGGGCATGGCGGTCAGACCTGTGCGCTCGATGGTGCCCTCGTAGGAGCGTTCGAACGTCAGGTTGGCGGCTTGGGCCTGGGCCTCGTTACCGGGGAAGATGCCCCGGAACACCTCGATCTTGGGGCAGCCCCGGGACCGGTGCACGTGCACCATGGCACGTGCATATGCTCCGGTCCCGGGAACGATGCCCTGGGTGGCTATCGCCTCGGAGAACGCTCGTTCGACCGTGGCGATGTCACCGATCGTCGTGCCGGCGAGGTCCAGACATGCCAGCTTGATCGGGACGGCCTCGCTCAACGGCGATCAGTTCTCGCTGCCGGTCGCCTCGGTCCACAGGTCGAGCTCGGCGCGGTCGGCCTGTACCTTGCGCCAGATCAGCAAGCCCCCGAGAGCGAGCAGGGCCAGGACGAGCAGCTTCTTCACGGTGTGACCCCAATTCTTCGGCGGTCCCGAGCCTGCCGGGGCCGGGACGACGGTTCCTTAGCAGACTAGCAAGGGATGGAGGTAGTCCCTGTGCTGCGCGGCAACCAGATGTGCGGGTTTTTCCAGTAGAGCCTGGTGAGCCGACCTATGCCCGTCCGGACTTGGCCAACTTTTGGTCACCGTCCGGGTGGGCGTGTCCGGCGTTATGGGCGCTTTGGTGTGGGTTGTATGGCTGGTCCATGGCCGGGGCGCCCTGTTGACGCGGCTTCACGGCCCAGGGTGTCGGCGTGGTGGATGCCTGGGCATCGGGTGAGGGCTTGGCGGTTCTGGGCTGGGGGAGTGGGGCGGGGCTGAGATGGCCCCCGGCGTAGTGCTCGCATACCCCCCTGGGGTTGCGGAATATACCTTAGGGGGGTATGGTTTGTGCTATACAGAACAAGGAGATGAACATGAGCACTGCCACCTACACCGTCAAGGGCATGACCTGCGGCCACTGCGTCAGCTCGGTCAAAGAAGAGGTCGGCGAGGTCCCCGGCGTGACTGCCGTCGAAGTGGACCTGGCCAGCGGAAGCCTGACCATCCAGAGTGACGCCCCCGTTGACGCCTCCCGCATCGAGGCGGCCGTCGCGGAGGCCGGATATGAAGTGGTGACACCATGAACACTCCCACCAAACTGGGTCTGTATGGCGCAGGCCTGGCATTGATCTTCGGCACCTCCCTGACCGTGGGAAACGCCGTCGGCGACGTGACTCCCGCCGACAAGAGCGCGGCCGGAAACCCCAAGCCCGCCGAACACGGGCACGCCCCGACGACGACCGCAACAGCGACGGCGAGCGCCGAAGCAGGGCATGGCGACTCCCATGAGGCCCAGCCCGCGTCGTCGGATACCCCCGGTGGGCTCCAGGTCTCGCAGGGCGGCTACACGCTGACCCCGCTGACGACCAGCCTGAAGCCGGGCAAGAAGACCGATTTCCGCTTCTCCGTCACCGGCCCCGACGGCAAGCCCGTCACCGACTACTCGGTCGAGCACGAGAAGAAGCTGCACTTCATCGTCGTCTCCCGCGACCTGGCCAGCTTCCAGCACCTGCACCCGGAGGAGGCGGGCGGCGGCGTGTGGAGCGTCCCGCTGACCCTGCCCCAGGCGGGCGTCTACCGCGCCTTCGCCGACTTCAAGCCCACCGGCGGCAGCGCCCTGACGCTGGGCACCGACCTCTACTCGGCCGGTAAGTTCGCCCCGGCGCCGCTGCCCGGGACCAGCCGTACGGCAACCGTCGGACCGTACACTGTGACCCTCGACGGAGACGTCGTCCCCGGCCAGTCGAGCAAGCTCACGCTGCGCGTCACCAAGGACGGCAAGCCGGTCACCGACCTGCAGCCCTACCTGGGGGCCTACGGCCACCTCGTGGCCCTGCGCGCGGGCGATCTCGCCTACCTGCACGTGCACCCCGAGGAGAGCGAGACCCCGGGCCCGGAGATCGTCTTCTACGCCGAGGTGCCGAGCGACAGCGATTACCGCCTGTTCCTCGACTTCAAGCACGGCGACGCCGTACACACCGCCGACTTCACCCTCAGAAGCAGCGGCACACCGTTGTCCACAGGTAAGGCCACACCGCCTCCGGGCCACTCCGACGACCACGACCATTGATCCGCGAGCCAGGGAAGGAGAACGCGATGTCTGTCACCCACGACACGATCGAGCTGTCGATTGGCGGGATGACCTGCGCTTCCTGCGCCAACCGGATCGAGCGCAAGCTCAACAAGCTCGACGGCGTCACCGCGACCGTCAACTACGCGACAGAGAAGGCGCAGGTCAGCTTCCCTGAGGGGGTCGCCCCCGAGCTGCTCGTCGCCGAGGTCGAGAAGGCCGGCTACTCCGCCGAGCTGCCCAGGCCGCCGCAGGCCGAGGGCGCGCCGGAGGAGCCGAGAGACGAGCTCAAGCCGCTGCGCGACCGGTTGATCCTCAGCGTCGTGCTGAGCGTCCCGGTGATCGCGATGGCGATGATCCCGGCGCTGCAGTTCACCTACTGGCAGTGGCTGAGCCTGACGCTCGCCGCGCCGGTGGTGGTCTACGCCGGCTGGCCGTTCCACAAGGCCGCCTGGACCAACCTGCGCCACGGCGCGGCCACCATGGACACCCTGGTGTCCATCGGCACGCTGGCCGCCTTCGGCTGGTCGCTGTGGGCCCTGTTCTTCGGTACGGCAGGCGTGCCGGGCATGACGCACCCGTTCGAGTTCACGATCGCGCGCACCGACGGCTCCGGCAACATCTACTTCGAGGCCGCCGCGGGCGTGACCGCGTTCATCCTGGCCGGACGCTACTTCGAGGCCCGCTCCAAGCGCCGCGCGGGAGCTGCCCTGCGCGCCCTGCTGGAGCTCGGCGCCAAGGACGTCGAGCTGACCGACGGCAGGCGTGTGCCGGTCGACCAGCTCAAGGTGGGCGACCTGTTCGTGGTCCGCCCCGGCGAGAAGATCGCCACCGACGGCGTCGTCCACGAGGGCACGAGCGCGGTCGACGCCTCGATGGTGACCGGCGAGTCCGTCCCGGTCGAGGTGGGAGCGGGCGACCGCGTGGTCGGCGCGACCGTCAACGCGGGCGGCCGCCTGATCGTCAGGGCGGAGCGCATCGGGCAAGACACCCAGCTGGCCCAGATGGCCAAGCTGGTCGAGCAGGCCCAGACGGGCAAGGCCCAGGTGCAGCGCCTGGCCGACCGCATCTCGGGCGTGTTCGTCCCCATCGTGATCGGGCTGGCCGTGGCCACGCTGGGCTTCTGGCTCGGCACCGGCGAGGGGGCGAGCGCCGCCTTCACCGCCGCGGTGGCCGTGCTCATCATCGCCTGCCCCTGCGCGCTCGGCCTGGCCACTCCCACCGCGCTGCTGGTGGGCACCGGGCGCGGCGCCCAGATGGGCATCCTGATCAAGGGTCCCGAGGTGCTGGAGTCGACCCGCGCGATCGACACGATCGTGCTCGACAAGACCGGCACCGTCACCGAGGGCAAGATGACCCTGACCGACGTGCACGTGGCCGAGGGCGAGAGCCGCGACGAGGTGCTCCGCCTCGCCGGAGCGCTGGAGCACGCCTCCGAGCACCCCATCGCCCAGGCGATCGCCAAGGCGGCGCAGTCCGACGCCACCGTCGAAGACTTCGCCAACGTCGAGGGTCTCGGGGTTCAGGGCATCGTCGACGGGCACGCGGTGCTCGTCGGACGCCCCCGGCTGCTGGCCGAATGGTCGCAGCACCTGCCGGAGGACCTGGCGGGCAAGCTCGCCGACGAGCAGTCCGCGGGCCGTACGGCTGTCGCGGTGGGCTGGGACGGCAAGGCCCGGGCGGTCCTCGTGGTCTCCGACGTGGTCAAGCCGACCAGCAAGGAGGCCATCCAGCAGCTGCGCGCGCTCGGCCTGACCCCGGTGCTGCTGACCGGCGACAACGAGGCGGTCGCCAGGACCGTCGCCGCCGAGGTGGGCATCGACCAGGTGATCGCCGAAGTGCTGCCGGCCGACAAGGTCGACGTGGTCAAGCGGCTGCAGGGCGAGGGCAAGACCGTGGCGATGGTGGGTGACGGCGTCAACGACGCCGCCGCGCTCGCCCAGGCCGACCTGGGCCTGGCCATGGGCACGGGCACCGACGTGGCCATCGAGGCGGCCGATCTGACGCTGGTCCGCGGTGACCTTCGGGTGGCGGCCGACGCGATCCGCCTGTCGCGGCGCACGCTCAGCACGATCAAGAGCAACCTGTTCTGGGCCTTCGCCTACAACGTGGCCGCCCTGCCGCTGGCGGCGCTGGGCTTGCTGAACCCGATGATCGCGGGTGCGGCGATGGCGTTCTCGAGCGTGTTCGTGGTGACGAACTCGCTGCGGCTGCGCCGCTTCAAGTAGCGGCGGGCTCGAACGTGGCGGTGGCCGGGACAACGGCGTCCCGGCCACCGCTTTGGGCTGCGTGGGGGGCCCGAGTGGTGAGCACGGGATGGATGGGCGGAGGGCTCCCGCGGAGCCGGGGGGTGGGGAGTGGGCCGCTGGCCGTGAGGGAGCGAGGCTGAGGTGGGTGGCTGGCTTTGAGGGAGCGAGGCTGAGGTGGGTGGCTGGCTTTGAGGGAGCGAGGCTGAGGTGGGTGGCTGGCTTTGAGGAGGCGGGGCTGAGGTGGGTGGCTGCCCTTGGGGAGCGGGGGCCGAGGTGGGTGGCTGGCCTCGAAGGGCGGGGGCTGGCGTGAGGGGCTGGCTCTATCGTGGTCCCGGTGACCGAACGATGGCAGGAAATCGCAGACCGCCTCTACATCCGCAGGCACCAGAGCGCCAACCTCACCATCGGCCTGGTGCTGGGCGACGACCACTGCCTGGTCGTCGACACGCGCGCCTCGCACCGTCACGCCGCCGAGCTCATCCGGGCCATCCGCGAGGTCACCCCCACCGCCTGGACCGTCGTCAACACCCACGCCCACTGGGACCACTGCTTCGGCAACGCCCCCTTCGCCCCAGCCGAGATCTGGGGCCACGTCCTGGCCGTCAAGGACCTCGACGAGACGGGCGAGCTCCAGCGCTCGAACGTGCTCGCTTTCCTGCCGGAGGAGCGGCACGAGGAGATCCGCGAGGTGGCGATCGTCCCCCCGACCCATACGTTCGCGGACCGCGCGACGCTGGATATCGGCGGCCGTGAGGTGCATCTGCGGTATTTCGGTAGAGGCCATACGGATCATGACATCGTGGTGCATGTCCCCGATGTCGGGACGGCCTTCGTGGGTGACCTGATCGAGGAGGTGCCGTACTTCGGCGACTCCTTCCCCCTCGACTGGCCCGTCACCCTGCACAGGATGCTGCAGGACCTCGACGCCGACACCTTCGTCCCCGGCCACGGGGCGGCGGTGACCAGGCAGTTCGTCGAACGCCAGCAGGCCGACCTGGCCTGGCTGGCGGAATATGCCGACTATGCCTACCGGTCGAGCGGCCTGCGCGCGGTGAGCATGATCGATGCGGCCTTCCCCGAGGACGCGCAGCGGATGGCGTTCGAGCGTGCCTTCCAGCAACTCGACGGGCAGCTCCCATAAGCCGCGAAATGGCTTAAATGGGGGAATGGAAGCAACCTGGGGGACCCTGACCGAGGACGACGTGCCGCGCCTGGCCGCCCTCCTCACGGCCATCGAGGCCGCCGACGAGCTGGGTGAGACCCACACCGAGGCCGACGTCCGCGAGCGGCTGCGCAACCCGCTGCTCGACCTGGCCGACGGCACCTTGGCGGCCCGCGTCGGCGACCGGATCGTGGCCTACGGCTACCTGCCCGTGAAGCAGAACGCCACCGACACCCACCCGATGGTGGTGGGAGGCGGGGTGCATCCCGAGTTCCGCCGTCAGGGGTACGGCACGCGCATCCTGGAGTGGGCCGTCGAGCAGGCTCCCAAGCTGCACGAACGGCGCTTCCCCGGGGTCGGCGGCCTGGAGCTGCACGTGGGCGCCGACGACCGCACCCACGACAGGGCGGCGCTGGCGATGAGCCTGGGGTTCGTCAAGAGCCGGTCGTTCCTGGACATGGAGGCGGATCTGTCGGGCCCGCTGCCCCAGGTGAACGTGCCGGAGGGCATCGAGATCGTGCCGTGGTCGCCCGAGCTGGACGCCGGGGCGCGTGCCGTACGCAACGAGTCGTTCAGTGACCACTGGGGCTCGGTGCCGCACACGGGGGAGAGCTGGCGTCACTACGTCACGGGGCGGCACTTCCTGCCGCAGGGCTCCTTCCTGGCCCTCGCCGGACGAGACCGAGCAGGGGACGGACAAGACCGAGCTGGCGACGGACAAGACCGAGCTGGCGACGGACAAGACCGAGCTGGCGACGGGCGAGGTCCAGCCCGCGACGGGCGAGACCGAGCCAGCGTTGGGCCAGACCCAGTCCCCGACGGGCAGGGTGTGGTGGGCATCGTGATGGCGCAGGAGCACACCGCCCCCAACGGCTCGCCGTACGTGTGGATCGCGATCGTCGGAACCCTCGCCGGGTGGCGCGGCCGGGGAGTGGCCGGCGCTCTGCTCGGCCATGCGTTGCGCTTCTACCGGCAGCAGGGCTACGCCACCGTCGAGCTCGGCGTGGACGCCGACAACGGCACGGGCGCGGTCCGGGTGTACGAGAAGGCCGGATTCCACGCGACCAACCGGGGATCGGTATATGTCAGGAAAATCATTTGACCTGGTGAAATACCCTTCATGGCATGAGCCTTACCTGGAGCCCCCTCACCAAGGATGACGCCCAGGCACTGGCCGTCCTGTCGGCCGAGATCGAAGCGGCCGACCGGGCCGGCGAGAACTACTCCGCCGAGGACCTGGCGGAGTTCCTCGACAATCCCCTGCTCGAACTCGACGAAGGCACCCTCGCCCTGCGCGACGGCGAGCGCATCCTCGGCTACGTGCACCTGATCGCCAGGCAGACGGCCGAGCAGGCTCACTGGATGTTCATCGGCGGCGACATCCACCCCGACTTCCGCAGGCGCGGGTACGGCAGGCGGCTGCTGGACTGGGCGGTCGAGCGCGCCCCCGGCCTGAGCGAGCGCCGCTATCCGGGAGTTCCGCTGGAACTGCACGCGGGCTCGTTCGAGAAGAACCGCGGCGAGCAGGTCCTGCTGGAGCAGGTCGGTTTCAAGCCGGTGCGCTGGTTCTACGACATGGAGCAGGAGCTCAAGGCCGAGGTCGCCGCGGTGCCCGTGCCCGAGGGCATCGAGATCGTCGCCTGGCGCCCGGAGCTGAGCCTGGGCGCGCTGGCGGTGCGCAACGCGGCCTTCGTCGACCACTGGGGCAGCGTGCCGCAGACCGAGGAGACGTGGACGTACTTCGTCGGCGGACGCTCCTTCGCCCCGGAGTCGTCCTTCCTGGCGCTCGACGGCGACGACGTGGTCGGCATCCTGCTGACCGCCCACTACGAGGCCGACACCGCCGCGACGGGCGTCAAGGAGGCCTACATCCACCTCATCGGCACCCTGCGCGAGTGGCGCGGCAAGGGCGTGGCGGGCTCGATGATCGCGCACGCCCTCGCCGCCTTCCAGGGCCAGGGCTTCGGCAAGGCCGCCTTGAACGTCGACGCCGACAGCCCGTCCGGCGCCCCGGGCATCTATGAGAGAGCCGGGTTCCGCACCTACCGCCGGAACACGGCCTACGTGCTGGCGCTCACGCCAGCCTGATCACGCCCTTGGCCACCGTGATCTTCTTGCGGGTGAGGCTCCTGGTGGCGGGGCCGTTGACGACCGCTCCGGTGCGGATGCTGAACTTGCTGCCGTGACACGGGCAGTTGATCGTGCCGCCGCTGACACCGGCGACCGTGCAGCCCTGGTGGGTGCACTTGGCGGTGAAGCAGCGGAAGACCTTCTTGCTGGGGCGGGTGATGACGTACTTGCCCTTGATGACCCTCCCGCCGCCCACGGGGATGTTCTTGGTCTTGGCCAGGATCGGCCCGGCCTCTGCGGGTTCTGCCCATAAGAACAGCACCGAAGCACCGGCTGCGGTGGCTGCTCCTCCTCTGATGATCACTGCGCGGCGTGTGAGCATGGTTGCCTCCTCAACCGTCCTCACGTACGGCACCACGCGTGTGGTTCAAGGGAAAACGGGCGACGAAGCCGCCGTCCTGGGCCACCAGGGTCCCGCCGTGGAGCGCGGCGATGTCGCGCGCGATCGGCAACCCCAGCCCCGCCCCGCCGGCGTCCCTGGCCCTGGCCTCGTCGAGCCTGGTGAAGCGGTCGAACACCGCCTCGCGCGACTCCTCGGGGATGCCGGGCCCGTCGTCGAGCACTTCCAGCACGGCCTGGCCGGCCTGCTCGTGGACGCGCACCACCACCATCGAGTCCGCGTGCCGTACGGCGTTGTCGACCAGGTTGGAGACCAGCCTGTCGAGATGGCCGCGGGAGCCTCGCATCACCACGTCGGGTTCGATGTCGAGCTTGATCTCCACGCCGGGCCGCCTGCCGGAGGCCGCCGCCGTCTCCGCCGCGGCCTGGCTCAGGTCGAGCTCCTTGGCGCGCAGCGGCTCGCCCGCGTCGAGGCGGGCCAGCAGGAGCAGGTCGGAGGCGAGCGTCTGCAGGCGCGTCACGTCGGCCAGGGCCTCCTTGGCCAGGTCGGGGTCGCCGGTCAGCTCCAGGCGGGCGCGCAGGGTCGCGATGGGGCTGCGCAGCTCGTGCGCGGCGTCGGCGACGAACCGTTTGTGCTGCTCCACCGCGCTCTCCAGGCGATCGAGCGTGTCGTTGACGGTGCCGGCCAGGGCGGCGATCTCGTCGTCCGAGGGCGGCACGGGCACGCGCTGGTGCAGGTCGCTGGCGGTGATGTCGGCCATCTTGCCCCGGATCGCGGCGACCGGGCGCAGCGCGCGGCCCACGGCGAACCAGGTCATGCCCGCCACGATGAACAGCAGCAGCGGCACGCCCGGCAGCAGGACGGTGTTGAGCGTCTGCAGGGTGCGCTCGGCGGTGTCGAGCGAGGCCCGGCCGAAGACGGTCACCGTCTCGCCGGCGGGTTCCGTGACGTTCAGGCGGGCGACGGCGTATCCGGGCTCGGCCATCTGGGCGGGCACCACGGCCGTGGTGGCGTAGGCGATGTCGGGGTCGTAGATCGGCTTGGCGAGCGACAGGGTGTTGCCGTCGGGGGAGATCGTGCCGAAGTAGGTCGGCACGCGGGTCAGGTCAGCCACAGCCCCGGCACCAACACCGGCGTCGTCGGCCGTGGCCCCGGCGCCGACACCCGCGTCGCCGGCACCCGCGGCGTCGGCCGTCTCGCCCGTGATCCGCTCCACGGTGACTCCCGGCTGCGTGCGTTCGGTCAGCGTCCCCGAGGCCGCCATCATCGCCTTCTGCGTGGCCAGCGCGTTGGCGCTGCTCCACAAGGTGCCGCGCAGCGAGCTCGTCAGCACGAAAGCGACCACCACCAGGGCCACCGCGACGACCAGCGTCGCCGCGAGCGTGGCGCGCACCCGGACCGAGTTGAGCTTCACACCGCCTCCAGCCGGTATCCGGCGCCGCGTACGGTCACCAGCGAGGTGCGCCCGAACGGCTGGTCGATCTTGCGGCGCAGCGCGCTGATGTAGACCTCGACGATGTTCGGATCGCCGTCGTAGGAGAAGTCCCAGGCCTGGGCGAGCAGTTCGCTCTTCGACACCACCTCCCCGGCGCGCCGGGCCAGCCCGTGCAGCACGGCGAACTCCTTGGGGGTCAGCGAGATCTCGGTCTCGCCCCGGTGACAGCGGATGCCCGCGGGATCGATGACCAGGTCGCCGACGGTGATGGAGACGGGCCGTTCCCGTCCGCCCCGCCGTACCAGCGCCCTGAGCCTGGCCAGCAGCACCACGTAGGAGAAGGGCTTGGCCAGGTAGTCGTCCGCGCCGGTGTCGAGCGCCTCGGCCTCGTCGTAGACGCCGTCCTTGGCGGTCAGCATCATGATCGGCGTCCAGTTGCCCGCGTCGCGCAGCCGCGCGCAGACGGCGTAGCCGTTCATGCGCGGCAACATCACGTCCAGCACGATCACGTCGTAGGGGTTCTCGGTCGCCAGCCACAGGCCGTCCCGCCCGTCGTGCGCGACGTCCACCGCGAATCCCTCGCCCGCCAGCCCGTCCTTGATCAGCTGGGCCAGGCGTTCTTCATCTTCCACCAGGAGCACTCGCACGTCGTCAAGGGTGCCTGATCGTACCTAAAGGGAACCTGAAGATCATTTTGGGAGCGTTCAGGCTCGCTTCAGGTCGGCTCGGCCAGCCTCATGGTCATCCGAGTAACACCATCCGAGAACCACCATCCAGAACCACAGGGAGGACCAATGCGTAAAGGACGTGTGGCGCTGCTCGCCGGGGCGGCAGCGCTCCTGGCCATGACCGGCCTGTCCGGATCGGCCATGGCCGACCCGACTCCTGGGCCGGCCGGTACCGAGGGGGTCATCGTCTGCGAGACGGGCGACGGCCAGAAGTTCGAGGTCAAGCCCGGCGTGCCGGTGACGTTCAAGGACGGCAAGGGCGAGGTGATGGTCACCAGGGCCGCCGAGGCCGAGCCGCTGCCCGACGGGGAGACCGTCAAGGGCAAGATCGAGCTGAGGGGCGGCGGTGAGGCGGTGCCCGCCAAGCCGCTGGAGGAGGGCGAGTCGCACGCCGCGGCCGCGGGTGTGGCCGCGGACGGGCCGACGGCGCTGGCCGTGCCGGCCGAGCCGCCCGTCGACGAGAACGGCAAGCCGATCGTCATCGACCCGGACAAGGCTCCCACGGCGGCGCTGACCATCGCCTGCAGGCCCGCCTAGGGCTCACTCGAAGGAGGGGTGCGGCCCCAGGGCCCAGTATTCGTACAGGCCGTACCCCACCTTCCCGTCGTACTCGAAGCGCCCCATGGCGTCGACCATGCCCCACATCCGGGCCGAGTCCTCCGGCAGCGTGTACGTCACGCCCTGAACGACGGGACCCGGTCCCTGGTACATGCCGTGCTTCCAGTCCGGTTCCAGGCCATAGCCGGTGCCCACCATGAGATGGACCGGCAGGACCGGGGTGCAGTGCACGTCGAAGGGCTTGCCGCGGGGTGGGCTGAAGCTCACCATCGCGTGCTCGACGTCGCGGGTGCCCGGGGTGTACACCGGGTGGTACTCCGGCCGGCCGAGGAACTCCTCGCGGCCGTCGCTCCACACGCGCGTGGCCTCCTCCAGCACCCGGCGGCCGTGCTCGTCCTCCTGGATGATGCACAGGATCGCGTGGTCCTCGAACTGCATGGGCGCGTAGAGCCAGTAGAACGTGCCCGCGTTCTTGGCCTGGATGCCGGGGGGCTCGGGCTCTCCGACGGGGCGGATGCCCCAGGACCGGTCGCGGGTGCCCTGCCAGGTGCCGGGCGTGACGGGGATCTCCGTCGACCCGATCCTGATGTGTCCGGACCAGCGCCCGGTCTGCGCCATGCGCATCGAGTCGAAGATCACCCGCTCCTGCCACCGCACGAAGTGCCGCGGCTCCAGGGTCGCCGGGACGGTGCCCTCCCAGCTCAGGTCGAAGGAGAGCTCGTGCTGGTTGTCGTCGAGCACCACCCGCAGCCGCTTGAGTCCCTCGATCACCTCGACGCGGAAGGGCCCGACCGAGGTGTCCATCCGGTCCTCGCCGAGCTCGCGGGAGGCGCGCACCACGCGGTGGACGTCGCCGTGCCGTACGCAGGCGAAGGCGTCGGTGACCCCCAGGTTGGGGTACTGCCCGAGACCGATGATGAGCATCAGCTGCTCGTCGGGCGAGAAGCAGTTGAAGTAGTAGCGGTCGTAGAAGTTGCGATCGGAGGTCGCGACGTGCCGCATGACCTGGGGCGCCTGATGGACGGGGAAGTCGTCGAGGGGTGACAGCGTCATTGCTAGGTTGTAGCAAGCGCTTGGTTATACGTCAACGCGGACGCCGAAGCCCCCGGGGTGCGACCCCGGGGGCTTCGAACGCGCTAGTACTTCTTGGACGCCTCGTCGGCCTTGTCGGACACCTTGTCCGCCATCTGGTTCGCCTTGCCTGCGGTCTGGTCGGCCTTTTCGCTGACCCACCGCGAAGCGTCGGCGGCCGAGTCCTTCATGTGATCGGTCCACTGCTGGGCGTTGCGACGGTAGAACATGTAACCCATCGCTCCCAGCGCGACCCCGGTCACGAGGACCGCTACCGGCCACCTGCGCGAACGCGCCGGTGTCGGGTCGACCTTCCTGGCCGCGTCGGTCAGCATGGCGCTGACCCTCGGCGCGAGGTCCTTCTCAAGCCGCTGTGCGGCATCCTCGAGCCGAGGAGCGGCCCAGTAACGGGCATCCTCGAAGCGGTGCGCGGCCATATCCTTGGCCTGTCCCGCCATTGGCCCGAACCGATCTCCGGCTCGTACCGCCTGGGCCTTCATGCGGCCCATCCACGTGCTCGGTACTTCAACGATCACGCGGCGCTTTCTGAGTGTCAGGGACACGACAACCTCCCCTGTCGTTGGGGCCCCGCACGTGACCTTCCCGGAAGAAGGCGGCTCAATCATCCACAGACGTGGGAGGATGCTCTAGAGCCCCTAGGGCCATAGTTAATACACCTGGACAAATCGCAGAGGGGGCGGCTTCCACGTGGCTGAGAAGCTGATCGCAAATCTTCAGACAAATCACGGTCTCATCCGGATCAAGCTCATGCCCGATCTCGCTCCGGTGACCGTCGCGAACTTCGTCGAGCTGGCCGAGGGCACGCGCGAATGGACCCACCCGGGCACCGGCGCCAAGACCAACGACCCGCTCTACGACGGCACGGTCTTCCACCGCGTCATCGGCGGCTTCATGATCCAGGGCGGCGACCCGCTCGGACAGGGCATCGGCGGCCCCGGCTACGACTTCGACGACGAGATCCACGCGCAGAACAACTTCAACCGCCCCTACCTGCTGGCCATGGCCAACGCGGGCAAGCGGTTCGGCAAGGGCACCAACGGCTCGCAGTTCTTCATCACCGTGGGCGCCACGCCGCACCTCAACCAGGGCCACACCATCTTCGGTGAGGTCATCGAGGGCCGCGACGTGGTCGACTCGATCGCCAAGACCGCCACCGACCGGCGCGACCGCCCGGTCCAGGACGTGGTGATCGAGAAGGTCACGATCGACCGCGTTCCCGCCTGAGTCGTCGCCTGGCTCCACTATGAGCCCTGGGGTTTTAGGCTGGCTCGTATGACGAGCCAGCCTTCCCAGCCTTCTGAGACGGTGCCCACCTGTTACCGTCACAGTGATCGGGAGACCTGGGTGCGCTGCCAGCGCTGCAACCGCCCCATCTGCCCCGACTGCATGCAGAACGCCTCAGTGGGCTTCCAGTGCCCCGAGTGCGTCGCCCAGGGCAACAAGTCCGTACGGCAGGCCCGCTCGACCTTCGGCGGCGCCGTGGTGGCCAAGCCGGTGGTGACCTACACGATCCTGGGTCTCATCGCCCTGATGTTCGCCGGGCAGTACCTCACCAACGACCGGCTGACCGCCGAGCTGGCGATGAACCCGCTGGCCGTCGTCGGGCTCGGGCAGTACTACCGCCTGATCACCAGCGCGTTCCTGCACTTCGGCTTCATCCACATCCTGTTCAACGGCTACGCCCTCTGGGCGATCGGGCCGTATCTGGAGCGGGCCTTCGGCCACTGGCGCTTCGCCGCGCTGTACCTCCTCAGCGCGCTGGGCGGCAGCACGCTGGCCTACTGGCTCGACGCCCCCAACACGTGGAGCGTGGGCGCCTCCGGAGCCGTCTACGGCCTGTTCGCGGCCGTCTTCGTGGTGGGGCGCAAGCTGAACATGGACGTGCGAGGCGTGGTCGTGCTCATCGCCATCAACCTGGCGATCACGTTCCTGCCGTGGATCATCCCCGGAGTCTTCGGCGGCACCATGCTGAGCTGGACCGCTCACCTGGGCGGCCTGGCCACGGGCGCGGTCGTCTCAGCCGCCCTGGCCTATGCCCCCAAGAGCAGCCGCTCCCTGGTCCAGGTTGCCGCGATCGTGGGGGTTCTGGCCGTCCTCGTCATCCTGATCGTGATCAGAAGCGCACAGTTCTCGCTCTGACATCCCCAGGCTGTGGAAAAGACTGTGGAAAGAACTAACGCCAGCGGGTGGAAAGCACCACACCGAAGATGATGAAAGCGAACCCGATGCCGAGGTTCCAGTTCTGCAGATCGGTCATGAAAGGTACATCAACCCCGGCGACGTTCGTGATGTAGAACACCGCGATCCACAGGATGCCGATGATCCAGGAGGCGACCATGGTCGGCGCGAGCCAGCGGGGGCTCAGCTTGACCTCTTTGGCCTTCTGCGGCGGGGTGTAGACCGCCTTCTTGCGAGAATTGGACTTAGGCACGGGAAACTCCTGCTGAGGGCCTGGGCATCCGGATCGTCCACAGGCTCTTTGTTAAGCGTAGTTGAAGCCTGGCCAAGGATAGTCGCCCTGCGCATGTCGTGGCGATCCCTAGACCTACGCTGAATCGCGTGAGAGCACTGCTGCGTACATTCGGCGAGCTCAGCATCACGGCGGGGCTGGTGCTGCTTCTCTTCTGCGCCTACCTGCTCTGGGGTACCAGCTCCTACACCCTGCGCCATCAGGCGAGCCTGCAGGAGGAGCTGAAGGCGGCCCCGCAGCAGAAGGAGAAGGACAAGCTCAGGCTCGGCAAGGCCGTCGCGCTGCTGCGCATCCCGCGCCTGGGCCGCGACTACCAGTACGCCGTGGTCGAGGGTGTGGACCAGGAGAACCTCAAGCGCGGACCCGGCCACTACCCGGGCACCGCCCTGCCGGGCGAGGTGGGCAACTTCGTGCTCTCGGGCCACCGCACCACCTATGCCGCGCCCTTCAACCGCATAGACGAGCTGGAGCGCGACGACGAGATCGTGGTCGAGGCGCGCGAGGCCCGCTACGTCTACCGGGTCACCTCGCAGGAGGTCGTCATGCCCGACGAGATCGACGTCCTGGCCCCGGTGCCCCACAAGCCGGACATCCGGCCCATCCGCGCCACGATCACGCTGTCGACCTGCCATCCGGAGTACTCCGCCGAGCAGCGGCTCATCGTCTACGGCGTGCTCAAGTCCACCGAGCCCAGGGAGGTCTGATGTACGCCTGGATGTGGCGGAGGTTGCCGGGAAGCCTCGGCATGCGCCTGCTGGCGGCCACCGCGCTGGTCGCTGCGGCCTCGGCCGTACTCTGGTACTTCGTCTTCCCCCTGCTCGAACCGAGCGTGGCGCTCGATGAGGTGACCGTACAGAAGTGAAGCCCCGCGTCCTGGTTGTGGACAACCACGACAGCTTCGTCCACACGATCGTGCAGTACTGCCGCCGGCTCGGCGCCGAGTGCGATGTCCGGCCGCGCGACGTGGTGCGCGTCGACGACGCCGACGGCTTCGACGGCGTGCTCGTCAGCCCCGGCCCCGGCACGCCCGAGGCGGCCGGGGTGAGCATCCCGCTGGTCCACCACGCCATCGAGTGCGAGCTGCCGCTCCTGGGGGTCTGCCTCGGCCACCAGGCCATCGCGGTCGCGCTCGGCGCCAGCGTCGGCACCGCGCCCGAACTCGTGCACGGCAGGACGAGCCAGATCTCCCACGACGGCCGCGGCGTCTTCCGCGACCTGCCGTCGCCGGTGCGGATGACGCGCTACCACTCGCTCGCCGTACGGCCCGGCAGCGTGCCTCAGGAGCTCGAGGTGAGCGCGAGCACCCCTGACGGGATCGTCATGGGCCTGCGCCACCGCAGCGCGCCTGTGGAGGGCGTGCAGTTCCATCCCGAGTCCGTTCTGTCGGAGCACGGCGACAAGCTCCTGGAGAACTGGCTCAGAACGCTCGTGTAACACCCCGGCGGCGGCCGACGAATCACTGATGAACGTCCCCGCCGTTGCCCCCGAGCGGCGGGGACGTTCTTCCATTCGGGCACAAGGAAAGGCCCCGGCTCATTCGAGCCGGGGCCTTTCCGCGTCATGATCAGCCGCCGCCCTGGTCCTCGGGGTTGTCCTCCGGCTGCCCGTCACCGGGGTCCTCCGTGGGCTGGCCCCACGGGTCGGTCTCGGTCGGATCCGGACTCGGCTCCTCGGTGGGCTGGGTGTCGGGACCGGTCGAGATCACCAGGGTCACCGAGCCGCCGGTGGGCAGCTGTGTGCCGGCGGGCGGGTTGGTCATGATGACCGAACCGGCCGGGATGTCGGGGCTGGCCTGCTCGACGACCGTGACCTTGAAGCCCAGGCCCTTGAGCTCCTTCTCGGCGTCCTTCAGGCTCCACTGGGCCACGTCGGGGACCTCGACCCGCGCGGACGGCACGAAGAGCGTGACGGTCTTGCCCTCGCTCACCTCGGTGCCCGGCTTCGGGTCGGTGGCGATGACGGTGCCCTGCGGCTTGCTGGAGGACCTCTGCTTGACCTGGCCCTTCAGCCCGGCGTCGTCGAGGGCCTTCAGCGCGTCTTCCTGCTTCATGCCGACCAGGTCGGCCGGAACGGCCACCTTCGCGGGGCCGGACGACACGATCAGGTTGACCTTGGTGTTCTGGTCGACCTCGGTGCCGCTCGGAGGGTCGGTCTTGATGATCTGACCCTTGTCGTACTCCGTGCTGTTCTCCATCGTGGTGTCGCCGACGACGAGCTTGGCGTTGGTCAGCGGGCCCTGAGCCTCGTCCTTCGTCTGGCCGGCGAGGTTGGGCACGACGACCTTGGCGACCTTGGGATCCTCGGTCGCGCCGTTGTTGCTGCTCAGGAAGTAGTAGCCGACTCCGATGAACGCGCCGATGATCAGCAGCGGGATCAGGATCCACGCGAGCGTCTTGGCGACGTTGCCGCCGCCTCCTCCTGCCGCCCGGCGGCGACCGCCACGGCCGCCGCCCTGGCCGTCGCCGTAGTCGTACGGCGGGATGGCGGTGGTGCGGCCGGTGGTCGGACCCGCCTGCGTGGAGGTCATCATGCGCGTGCCGGAGGTCGCCATCGCCATGGTCTGCGCGTCGACGGGCTGGCCGGTCATGGCGCGCTGGATGTCGGCGCGCATCTCGGCGGCGCTCTGGTAGCGGTGCGCCGGGTCCTTGGCCATCGCCTTGAGCACGATCGCGTCGGCCCAGCGAGGAATCTCGGGGTTGATCTGCGACGGCGGGATGGGCTCTTCGCGCACGTGCTGGTAGGCGATCGCCACGGGCGAGTCGCCGGTGAAGGGCGGCTGGCCGGTCAGCAGCTCGTAGAACACGCAGCCGGTGGAGTAGATGTCGCTGCGCGCGTCGACGCGCTCGCCCCGCGCCTGCTCCGGCGAGAGGTACTGGGCGGTCCCTATGACCTGCGCGGTCTGCGTCATCGTGGCGGCCGAGTCGGCCATCGCGCGGGCGATGCCGAAGTCCATCACCTTGACGTCGCCGTTGCGGGTGATCATGACGTTGGCCGGCTTGATGTCGCGGTGCACGATGCCGCCGCGATGGCTGTAGTCGAGCGCGCGCAGAATGCCGTCGACCAGCTCGGACGCACGTTCCGGCATCAGGTGACGGTCCTGGCGCAACAGGTCGCGCAGCGTGCGGCCGTCGACGTACTCCATCACGATGTAGGGCACGGGCGCGCCCTCGGCGAGGTCTTCGCCCGTGTCGTAGACGGCGACGACCGCAGGGTGGTTCAGCGAAGCGGCCGACTGGGCCTCGCGGCGGAAGCGCGCTTGGAAGGTGTGGTCACGTGCGAGATCCGACCTCAGTGTCTTGATCGCGACAATGCGGTCCAGGCGGATGTCTCTGGCGCGATAGACCTCGGCCATGCCGCCGCGCCCGACGACTCCGTCGAGCTCGTAGCGACCTCCGAGTAGCCGAGGCTGAGTCATTTCCTGCACTGTCCCTTACCGTTCATCTTGGTTACCGGCCTAACGCACCGGTGTCCATCATCGACCCCGCGACTCATCACGTCTCACCCTTCCGGCGGATTTGTGTCGCCTGGGTCCGGCGAGCCTGACGGTGAGGTTGTGGTTGGTGTCGAAGTGGGGGTTGTGGTTGGTGTGCGCGTCGGGGTTCGGGTCGGGGTCCTGGTCGGTGTCACAGTCGGCTTCGTCGGAGTCTTCGTCGTACTTACGCTAGCTGACGGTGAGGCTACCGGTTTCGTCGGCATGACCGGAACAGGCGACGGCTTGCGGGTGGGCGTCTTCTTCTTGCTGGGCTTGCTCACCGGCTTGGTCGTCACCGTCCCCGTCGGATCGGCGACCGTGGGCGGGAGCTGCGCCTCGAACGAGTTGGCCGCCCACACCCCGAGCCCGACCGCCGCGGCGCACCCGATCGTGGCGAAAACCACAGCCCGGCCCCTGCGTGACCGTCGTTCTGGTACGGCAGGCGGCGGCGCACCCACGTGGGTCCTGCCGTACGCCTGGGTGGGAGGGGTTTCGGGGACCGAGGTCGCCGGGGCGGCGCCGTAGGTGCCGATCCTGAAACCCGACGGGTCGGTGAGCATGCTGAGCTCGGTGACCCGCTCGGCGCCCGCCAGCGTCTGGCGCAGCACGGAGGCGCGGTCGGCCAGCTCCATCGCCGTGCCGGGCCGGCGCTCGGGATCCTTGGACAGCAGCCGCATCACCAGGTCGCGCAGCGGGGCGGGCACGTCGACGCCCAGCGGCGGCGGGGTCTCGTTGAGGTGCATGAGCGCGATGGCGACCTGGTTGTCGCCGGTGAACGGCACCCGGCCGGCCAGGCACTCGTAGGCCACCACGCCCAGGGAGTACAGGTCGGTGGCGGGGGTCAGCGGCAGGCCCTGGGCCTGCTCGGGGCTGACGTACTGCGCGGTGCCGAGCACGGTGCCGGTCATGGTGACCGACGCCGCCTCCATCGAGCGGGCGATGCCGAAGTCGGTGACCTTGATCGTGCCCTCGGGCGTGATCAGCAGGTTGCCGGGCTTGACGTCGCGGTGGATGATGCCCGCCTGGTGGGCGGAGTGCAGCGCCTTGGCGCTCTGGTGCACGATGTCGAGAGTGACCTCGGGGCCGAGCACGGAGTTGCGGGCCAGGATCGCCGACAGCGGCTCGCCGTGGACCAGCTCCATGATCAGGTAGGCCAGGTCGTGCTGCTCGCCGTAGTCGAAGACCTGCGCGATGCCCGGATCGGTGAGCCCGGCGGTGATGCGCGCCTCGTTGCGGAACCGCGCCACGAACGCCGGGTCGTCCTTGTGCAGCAGCTTGACGGCCACCTCGCGGCCGAGGAGTTCGTCCCGGGCACGCCAGACCTCGCCCATGCCGCCCCGCGCGATGCGGGCCGTCAGGACGTAGCGGCCGCCCAGGACGGTCACCTGCTCTGCACCGCCTCCAACACCGACTTCGCGATCGGGGCCGCGACCCCTCCACCGGTGGCTTCCGCGCCGACGCTCGCCGCGCCGGACTCGACCAGGACGGCCAGGGCGACCTTGTCGCTGAAGCCGATGAACCAGGCGTGCGGGGCGCGGCCCTTGGCGGTCTCGGCGGTGCCGGTCTTGCCGCCGACCTCCAGGCCGGGGACCTGGGCGGCGCGGGCGGTGCCCTCGTTGACGACGCTGACCATCATGGCCTTGAGCTTCTGCGCCGACTCCGCGCTCATCGCCTCGGAGAGCTCCTCGGGGTCGGCCGCGCTGAGCTCGTCGCCCTTGTGGTTGGTGATCCTGTTGACCAGGTAGGGCTTCATGACCTTGCCGTCGTTGGCGATGCCCGCGGCGATCATGGCCATCTGCAGCGGCGTCATCTGGACGCTGCGCTGGCCGATCGCCGACATCGCGATGGCGGCGGGGTCTTCCTGCGGGCCCAGGGAGCTGGCGACCACGGGGATCGGCACCTGCAGCGACTGGCCGATGCCGAACTTCTCGGTCTGCTCCAGCATCTTCTCGTAGCCGAGCTCGAGCCCGATCTTGCCGTACGGGGTGTTGCACGACTTCTGCAACGCGTACGCCATCGGGACGTTGCCGCCGCCGCACGCCGCGCCGCCGTAGTTGGGCAGGGTGGCGCTGGTGCTGGGCAGGCTGAGCCGCGTCGGGGCGTCGACGTTGGTGTTGCCGTCGCGGCTGGAGTCCTCCTCGAGCCAGGCGGCCGTGGTGACCACCTTGAAGGTCGAGCCGGGAGCGTAGGTGCGCTCGGTGGTGCGGTTGAGCAGCGGGGTGTCGAGGCTCTTGGGGTCGAGCGCCTCGTAGGCCTTGGTGACCTTGCCGGGGTCGGGGTCCGACAGCACGTTGGGGTCGTAGGTGGGCAGCGAGACCATCGCCAGGATCGCGCCCGACTTGGGGTCGATCGCGACGACCGCGCCGCGCTTGCCGCTCTGGCGCAGCGCGTCGTAGGCGGCCTTCTGCACCTTCGGGTCGATCGTCAGGTCGACGTTGGCGCCGCGGGTGGGCTCGCCGGTGAACATGTCGATGCCCCGCTGGAGCAGCAGGTCGGCGCTGGAGCCGTCGAGCAGCTTGTTCTCGGTGCCCTCGATCTGCGTGGCGGTGTAGGGGGAGAAGAAGCCGGTCACGTGGGCGTACAGCTCGCCCTCCGCGTAGCGGCGGACGAAGCGGATGCTGCCGTCCTGCTCCTTCGACTGGGCCAGGATGACCTTGCCGCCCGCCGTGATGCGCCCACGCTCGATCGCGTAGCGCTCGAAGTAGTTGCGGCGGTCGCGGTTGTCGTTCTGGAAGGTGTCGGTCTGTCCCCTGACCGCCTGGAAGTAGTTCACGTTGATCATGAGCAGCGCGAACATGGCCATGCAGGCCACGGCGGCTCGTTTCAGAGTGCCGTTCATCGCTGGAACACCTGCGTCAATCCTTCGTTCTGGATCGCCTGGGGTGGGGGGCGCCGTGCGGCATCAGACATGCGTACCAGCAGCGCGATAAGGATCCAGTTAGCCAGCAGGGCCGAGCCGCCCTGGGACATGAACGGGGTGACCAGACCGGTCAGCGGGATGAGGTTGGTCACGCCGCCGACGATGATGAAGACCTGCCAGGCGATGATGAACGACAGGCCGCCCGCCAGCAGCTTGGTGAACGGCTCGCGCGCGGCGAGCGAGGTGCGCAGGCCGCGCTGCACGATCAGCGCGTAGAGCATGAGCAGCGCCATGAGGCCGGTCAGGCCCAGCTCCTCGCCGGTGGCGGCGAAGATGAAGTCGGAGAAGGCCAGCGGGATCAGCTCGGGGTGACCCTGGCCGAGCCCGGTGCCCAGGATGCCGCCGTTGGCCATGCCGAACAGGCCCTGCATGAGCTGGTAGCTGCCGCCGAACTCGCGGTCGTAGAACTCGGTGCTGCCGGGGTTGAGCCACACGTCGAACCGGTCGCCCACGTGGTCGAAGATCTGCCCGGCGATGAACGCGCCGCCCACGAACAGCAGGATGCCGATCAGCACCCACGAGGTGCGCTGCGTGGCGATGTAGAGCATCACGATGAAGGCGCCGAACAGCAGCAGCGAGGAGCCCAGGTCACGCTGGAGTACCAGCACGCCGAGGCTGATGCCCCAGGTGATGAGGACCGGGCCGAGGTCGCGGGCGCGGGGCAGGTCGATGAAGAGCAGCCGGCGGCCGGCCAGGGCCAGCACGTCGCGCTTGGCCACCAGGTAGCCGGCGAAGAAGACCACCAGCGCGATCTTGGCGAACTCGGCGGGCTGGATGGTGAACGGGCCGAAGCCGATCCAGATCTTGGCGCCGTTGATGGTCTTGCCCAGACCCGGGATGAGCGGGGAGACCAGCAGGAACAGCCCGACGAAACCGGAGGTGTAGGTCAGGCGCTGCAGGGTGCGGTGGTCGCGCAGGGCGATCAGGGTGACGGCGAAGAGCACGACGCCGATGCCGGTGTAGAGCAGCTGCGTGGTGGCCGAGGCGCCGGGCATCTCGGCACGCTCCAACCGGAAGATCATCACCAGGCCGAGCCCGTTGACCAGGGTGACCAGCGGCAGCAGGAGGGGGTCTGCCCAGGGGGCGAACTTGGCGAGCACCAGGTAGGCGGCGAGCATGAAACCGCCCAGGCCCAGGCCGTACGTCAGCATGCCGGACGGCACCTGCTCGTCGATGGCCAGGCCCACGTTGGCGTAGGCGCCCATCACGATCAGCACGGCGAAGCCCAGCATGACGAGCTGGGCCACGCGCCGCTTGGCGGGCATGGAAACGGGGGCTACAACCAAATCGCTCACCTACTGGGCGTCTTCTTCGGAGTGGCCGTCGGAGAGGAGCTGGGGCTGGGGGTGGGAGTGGCGGGGGTGGCCGTGAGCTTCATCGCCGCTATCCGCGTCTTGCCCTCGTCGAGGTTGGCGACGGGGAAGCCGCCCTTGACCAGCTCCTGGTCGGGGGCGGACAGGTCGGTCAGCCGGCGTCCCGTGCTGCCGCCCGCAGCGACGTCGGACAGCGCGATCGGGCCCAGGTCCTGCTGGATGCCCTGGAAGACCACGACCTCGCCGTCGTCGGTCGCGCCGACGAAGTACTGGGACTGGGTCCAGGAGTAGCCGAAGTAGCCGCCCACTCCCAGGGCGATCACGAGCGCGGTGACCAGCACCGGCCAGATCCGGCGACGGCGCCTGGGCATGGCCGATGCCTGGGCCATGGGGTAGTCGTCGTCATCGGTGATGACCGGTTGTGGCGCGGTCACCGCGCTGTTTCGCCCCGGCGAGCCGCCCTGGGTGGTCTGGGGACCGGTGCCGCCGCCGCGCAGGCGGTTCATGCCCGCCGCTCCGACGATCGCCGCTTCGTGCGGCACCTGGAACCCGTCGGTCAGCTCCAGCACGTCGGCCACGACACAGGTGATGTTGTCGGGCCCGCCGCCCCTGTTGGCCAGGTCGATGAGCTGGCGCACGACCTCTTCCGGGTCGTCGATGTTCGTCAGCGTGGCGTGGAGGGTCTCCGCGCTGACCACGCCCGACAGGCCGTCGGAGCACAGGAGGTAGCGATCGCCCACCTGCGCCTCGCGCAGCGCCAGATCGGGACGGACCTCGTCGCTGCCGTCGAGCGCCTTCAGCAGGATCGACCGCTGCGGGTGGGTGGCGGCCTCCTCCGGCGTGATCCGGCCGTCGTCGACGAGCTGCTGCACCAGCGTGTGGTCGTGGGTGATCTGGTAGAGCTCACCCCGCCGCAGCAGGTAGGCGCGCGAGTCGCCGACGTGGACGAGGGCGACCTGGGTGCCGTTCCACAACATCGCCGTGAGGGTGGTGCCCATCCCCTTGAGCGTCGGATCGCGCCCGACCATCTCGTGGAGCTGGCGGTTGGCGTCGTGGACCGCCGTCTCGATCGAGTCGAGCAGGTCACCCCCTGGGGCCTCGTCGAGAGAGGCCATGGCGGCGATGGCGACTGAGCTGGCCACCTCGCCGTGTGCATGCCCGCCCATACCGTCGGCGACGGCGAGCAGGCGGCCGCTCGCGTACGCCGAGTCCTCGTTTCCTTCGCGGAGGAGGCCGACGTCCGAGCGGGCTGCGTAGCGGAGTGCGATCGTCATATCGGGGTCACTTGCGCAATTCAATGACTGTCTTGCCGACCCGGATCGGAACTCCGAGCGGAACGGGGGTTGGGCGGGTCACCTTCGAGCGGTCGAGATACGTGCCGTTCGTCGATCCAAGATCTTCCACGATCCACTGACCGTCCTGAGGAAAGAGCCGGGCGTGCCGGCTGGAGGCGTAGTCGTCGTTGACCACCAGTGTGGCGTCGTTCGCCCTGCCGATGGTGATGGGCGACTCCGCGAGGTTGATGGTGGTGCCCTGAAGGGGACCACCGGTGACGACGAGTTGTTTGGGCTCGCCCTTCTTGGGCTTGGCCACTGGCTTGGGGGCCTTCGGCGCCTTCCTCGCGGCCGTGGCGGGCGCCGTGCGGGAGCCGAACAGATCCGTCCGGATCACGCCGACTGCGGCAATGACGAAAAACCACAGCACCGCCAGGAAGGCTAGCCGGATCAGCAGCAGCGTGAGCTCGGACATGGACCGTTTGTCTACCCCTAATCGCGCCGGAACACCAGAGTCGTACGCCCCAACGTCACGCGAGTGCCGTTCTGGAGCTCGATTCTGCGTACCGGCTGGCCATTGACGAAAGTGCCGTTCGTGGAACCCAGATCGACGAGCACGACCTGCGGACCCTCGACCCGGAGTTCCGCATGATGGCGCGACACTCCGGGATCGACAAGACGAAGATCGCAGTCGGTGCCGCGACCGAGCAAGGTGACCGGAGTGGTCAGCTCGTAGGACCTGTCGCCCTGCGGGTCGTCCTGCGTGGAGACCAGCAGGCGCGGGCGGCCGCCGAACGCGTGTGAACGCGCGGGCGGAAGATCGCTGGCCGGCTGCCTGATCTCGTCCTGCTCGACCGTCGCGCCGCGGATCACGCCCGAGCGGATGCGGAACAGGCCGACGGCCAGATCGGCCGCGGTCTCGAAACGGACCCTGACCGGGCCGACGAACGAGTACCCCTGCTCCTTGGCGTACTCCCGGGCGAGATTGGCCAACTCGTGGCTGATGCTGTCGGCGTAGACCTCCAACCGCTCGCTGTCGGTCGTGGACAGCTCGACCACGAAGTCGTTGGGCACGAGCGTGCGCCCCTGAGCCACGATGGCCGCGCGTTCGTCCATCTCTCGCTGGACCGCGCTCGCGACCTCGACCGGCTGCAGGTCGGACTTGAACGCCCGCGCAAAGGCCCCCTCAACCAAGCCTTCGAGCCTTCGCTCGAAGCGCTGAAGGACTCCCACCGGGTGTACCTCCCTCTCGTGCAAATAGAGGCGGCGCCTCCCCTCACGGACGCGATGGACCCTGTTCCTCCGCTTCCGTGTCTGATGCGATCGTATCCGGGTTCAGTACTACCGGCTGTTCCGTGCTACTGTTTCTCCGCACCCAACAAGGGCGGGTGGCGGAACGGCAGACGCGCACGGTTCAGGTCCGTGTGTCCGAAAGGACGTGAGGGTTCAAATCCCTCCTCGCCCACTCGGTTCGCTCGTTTTCACGGGCAGACCAACAGTGTCGAAACAAGGCCCCGGTTCGCAAGAGCCGGGGCCTTGTTGCGTATCTGGATCTTTGTTCGCCCCGCGCCCGCCATGGCGACGGATTCTATGCCCGGCTTCTTGCAGAGCACTTTCTTCTCGCTTATCGCGTTCGCCTTCAGCGAACTAGATATCTTGCCAAGCGTGTTGAATTGTTGAACAGTTGACTCATGGAGCAGCCAAACGAGGGCTTACGCACGCTGCGGGCCGCCACGGTCGCCCTGTTGAACCTGTCGGGCTTCGGCCTGGGATACCTGCTGATAGGCCGATGGCTCGCGGCGGCCGCCGGCCTCGGCGCCACCGGATTCCTCATCGCGCTGGCCGTGCCCGTCGAGCCCGACGGCGTGCCGGGGCCGATCGTGGCCGTGTGGGTCGTCGCGGCGGTGGCCGCGGCCGTCCACGGCGCCTGGCGGGCCATGATGGCCACGCCGCCGACGGCACGTGACCGCCTCGTCCCCATCGCCTTGCCGCTGGCCGTGTCCCTGCTCGCGGTGCCGGTCTCGGCGGTGTTCGTGCACAACGCCATGCAGCGCTCGGCCCAGGAGGAGGCCTACCAGCGGGAGCAGCTCTCCCGGCTGGCGGAGGCCGGCAGGCTCGCCGGCGAGGGGAGCTTCGACGACGCCCTGGAGATCTACGTGGACCTGAGCGAGAACCACGCGCGCAGCAGGGCCGCGGCAGGGGTGCGCGCGGGGATCGAGAAGCTCTACGAGCGGGTCGCCGCGCCGTACCGGAACGGCGACTACTGCCAGGCGCCGCAGGCCCTGGGCTACCTGCGCGGGCTGCCGGCGAAGGTCGATCCCGTGCTTCTCGGCGACCTGGCCGGATGGCCCGACGAGCCGCTGGCGCACTCGCTGTACGAGTGCGGGGCGATCAAACTCCGTGAGGAGCTGGGCAGGGAGGGCACGCCGGGGGAGGACTTCACGATCGGCTCCGCCAGGGAGTTCGCCACGCTGGTCTCCGTCGCGCCCGCCTCGCCGTACGTCGCCAAGGCCGGGGAACTGCTGCAGGGCGCCTACGACGAGCTGGAGGACGCCTCGTCCGGCGATCCCTGCCGGGCGCTCGGCCGCCTGACCGGTGCCAGGGCGATCTTCAAGGAGATGGCCTCGCTCCAGGGCGACCTGGTGGGCCGCACGGGCGAGCTGATCCGGAAGGGCTCCTTCGACTGCGGCGTGCGGCAGTTCAAGAAGAAGCAGTTCGCGTCCGCGGCCCAGACGCTCGAAAAGTACGCCAAGGACTACCGCAGCAGCCCTGACTCCGCCAGAGCGCGGCAGATCGTCATCGCCGCCCGCATCGCCGACGAGTCGAACAAGAAGGCGGGCGCGAGGTTGCCGCGCGAGAAGCCGCCGGGCGGGGCGCTGATGCCGCTGACGATCACCAACGACGGCAGGGGCGAGGTCGAGATCCTCCACACCGGCCCGGTGACCGCCCGCTGGACGCTCAAGAGCTGCGGCGGCTGCAAGCGGTACACGAGCGAGAAGACGGGAGACGCGCGGGCCTGCAAGGGCTCACGCACGTACCCGAAGCGCACCTTGTGGCTGCCGAAGGGGACGTACTACTTCATGTTCAAGCGTGGAGCGGGCATGACCGAGACGACCTGGAAGATCAGGTCCGGTTACACCCACTCCACGTGCTTGTACGTCCACCGGTTCTCGTGGTTCTGACCTCAGGCGCGCGTGTCGAGCAACTCGCCGAGCAGGTCGGTGAGGCTCACCATGCCGATCACGTCGTCGCCGCCGGTGACCAGGGCCAGGTGCGCGCGGGCCTCCTGAAGGGCCGCCACGGCCTCGGGGACCTGCGTGACGCACGGCAGGCGCGGGAGCTCCCTGGCGAGCTCCCCTGCGCGCGCTGACGGCCGCAGGAAGGCGTCGCGAGCATGGATGACACCCCTGATGTCGTCGGGCGAGCCGACGAGCAGCCGCAGGTGCGTGGAGGACGCGGCCGCGCGCTTGGTCTCCTCGGAGTCGGCGGAGGCGGGCACGAAGACCACCCGGCCGATCGGCACCATGAGCCGCTCGATGCCCTCGGCCTCCAGGCGCAGAGCCCGGGTGAGCAGGTCGTGCTCGGCCCGGTCGAGCAGGCCCATGCGGCCCGACTCGCCGACGAGCATGGCCAGCTGGCGCGGCGTCCGGGTGGTGGCCAGCTCGTCGCGCGCCTGCACGCCGAACGCCCTGAGCATCAGGTTGGTCAGGCCGTTGAGCGACGACAGCAGCGGGCGCATGAGCCAGGTGAAGCCGCGGAAGGGCACCGTCAGGACCATCGCCGCGGTCTCGGGGTGGGTGAGCGCCCAGGACTTGGGCGCCATCTCGCCGACCACCATGTGCAGGAAGGTCACCAGCGAGAGGGCCAGGACCAGCGAGATGGGCACCCGCAGGCCCTCGGGCACGCCGATGGCCGCGAACACCGGCTCCAGGGCGTGCTCGATGGCGGGCTCGGTGACCATGCCCAGGCCCAGGGTGCACAGGGTGATGCCGAGCTGGGCTCCGGCGAGCATCAGCGACAGCTGGCGGCTTCCGGCGACCGCGGACTTGGCGATGACCTTCACCACGCCGCTTCCGCCGGAGGCGATCTCCTCCAGCCGGTGGCGCTTGGCCGAGACGAAGGCGAACTCGGCGGCCACGAAGAGCGCGTTGGCGACCAGCAGGCCGAGGCTGAGCAGCAACAGGCCGATCACTGGGTCACCTCCACGCGCACCGGCGCCAGCCGTACCCACTCGGGCACGCGGCGGTGCAGCGAAAGGACGGTGAGCACCGCCTGCTGCTCCTGGGAATCCTCGTCGAAGGGGTCGCTCTCGGGAGTGAGCTCGACGGTCACGGTGTCTCCTGGTTCCGGCATGCGGCCCAGGCGGGCCAGGATCAGCCCGGCGACGGTGTCGTAGTCGTCGCTCTCCGGCAGGGCCAGCCCGGTCGCGCGCTCGATCTCGTCGAGGCGGAGCGTGCCCGGCACCTCCCAGGAACCGTCGGGCTGCTCGACGGCGCCCAGCGGCTCGGGGTCGTTCTCGTCGACGAGCTCGCCGACGAGCTCCTCGGCCATGTCCTCGACCGAGATGACGCCCGCCAGGTCGCCGTACTCGTCGATGACGCAGACCATGTCGTCCTTCGCCTGGCGCATGTGGGCCAGGACGGTCGGCAGCGGCAGCGAGTCGGGCACCAGGACGGCCGGACGGCTGATCTGCTCGATCATGCCCTCGGTCAGTCCCGAGGCCAGTAGTTCGCGCACGCCGGTGACACCCACGACGTCGCCGTCGGCGCCGATCACGGGGAAGCGGGAGTGGCCGCTGCTGCGCATCGATTCGATCAGCTCGGAGACGGGCCGGTCGGCCCGGACCACGACGACGCGGGGGCGCGGCACCATGATCTCCTCGGCGATGCGGTCGCCGAACTCCAGGGCGCGCTCCAGCAGCTCGGACAGCCGCGGGGGAAGCTCGCCCGCCTGGGTGGACTCGGCGATGATCCGCGACAGCTCTTCGGGGGTCGCGCCCTGCTCCACCTCCTCGACGGGCTCCACGCCGACCTTGCGCAGCAGGCCGGTGGCGGCGGCGTCGAACAGCTTGATGACCGGACCGGCGACGGCGAGGTAGACCAGGGTGGAACCGGCCAGCGCCTTGGCGACCGGCTCGGGCTTGGCGATGCCGAGGTTCTTGGGCATCAGCTCGCCCAGCACCATCTGCACGACCGTGGCCGCGAACACGCCGATCGCGACGGAGACCCAGCCGGGAGTGTCGCCGAGCAGGGGCCGGACCAGGGCGGAGATGGCCGGTTCTGCGAGGAAGCCGACGAGCAGCGCGGTGACCGTGATGCCGAGCTGGGCGCCCGACAGCATGAACGACAGGCGAGAGGTGACTTGGAGGGCCTTCTCGGCCGACTTGTCGCCGGCCGCGGCCTGGTCGCGCAGGATCCCGCGATCCACGGCGACGAAGGCGAATTCCTGGGCCACGAAGTAACCAGTGGCCGCGGTGAGGAGGAACAGGGCCAGGAGGCCCAGATAAGCGCTCACCGTGCGGAGACCTCAGAGGTTCCCGTGCCGAAGCACGGGCAGGTACTCCACGGATCTGGAGCGGACACGATCTTCCCTTCGATGATGCGGACGTGCATAAAAGGTAACGGTCCAGCTGGCGGAGATGTTTCCGGCCGGCGGCAGTGCGTACTTCTGCCTATCAAAACCTTGGTTAGTCGTCTGCAATGGTCATTCAAGCGACGTACCGTCTAATGCAAAGCATGAGGGGGGAAGCCACCAGGATGTCCGAGGACGATCGAACGCGAGCCGTGCGCCCGCCGCAGGATCGCCGCCCGTTGCCGGGCAGGGCCGACGGCCCGCCCCGTGCTGCCGGAGCTCCGGCACACCAGGTCCCCGGCGTCGCCGGCACGGCCAAGTACGAATCTCCGGCCATGTACGGATCACCGGCCGACCAAGGGCAGCAGCAGCAGCCCAGCGCGCGCTCGCGCGTTTACGGCAAGGTCCGCGAGGGCAAGAGCCCGGTCCGGCCGCTCAAGTCCGACAAGGACAGGCAGCCGCCCGCCGGCCAGGGCGGTCCCCCCGACGGCGGCCGTCCGGGAGGGCGGATGTTCTCAGGCGGCACCTCGGGCGCGCGCGGCAAGTTCCGCGTCGGCACCCTGGTGAAGATCCTGGCCGCGCTGCTCGCCGCGCTGCTGGTGCTGGGCGTCGTCGGATTCTTCTGGATCGACGGGCGCATCAACACCATCGCGGGCGTGCTCGACGACTACGAGGGCCGCCCCGCCGACGGTCCCGGCACCAACTGGCTGCTCGTCGGCTCCGACAGCCGCAAGGGCCTGACCGCCGCCCAGCGCAGGAAGCTGGCGACCGGCAAGGCCGTGGGCCGCCGCACCGACTCGATGATGCTGCTGCACCTGTCCGACAGCGGCGAGAAGGCCACCCTGGTGAGCCTGCCGCGCGACTCGGCGGTCACCATCCCGGGCAACGGGCGCAACAAGCTCAACGCCGCCTACTCCGACGCGCTCAGGGGCGGCGGCCCGCAGCTGCTGGTCCGCACCGTCGAAGGCGCGACCGGGCTGCGCATCGACAACTACATGGAGATCGGCTTCGCCGGCTTCGTGGGCATCGTCGACGCCGTCGGCGGCGTCGAGATCAACGTCACCGAGGCGATCAACGACCCGAAGGCCGGGCTCAAGCTCAAGAAGGGCAAGCAGATCCTGTCGGGCGGCGAAGCCCTCGGCTACGTCCGCACCCGCTACAACGGCGCGCTGCCCGACTACGAGCGCACCAAGCGGCAGCGCCAGTTCCTGGGCGCCGTCGTCAAGAAGGCCGCGAGCCCCGGCGTGCTGATCAACCCGTTCACCTCGATCCCGCTGGCGACGGCCGCGACGGACTCGGTCGACGTGAGCGAGGGCACCGGCGCGTTCGACCTGCTGTCGCTGGGGCTGGCCATGGGCGACAGCCCGGTCACCACGGTGGTGCCCTTCGGCGGCACCGAGCAGGTCGCCGGCGGCGAGGGCGTCAAGTGGGACAGGACCAGGGCGCTGGCGCTGTTCAACGCGCTGGCGGAGGACAAGCCCGTGCCCAAGGAAGCGCTCCAGGTCAACTGAGTCTTTCAAGCGGTACGGCTGGCGCGGCCGTACCGCTTGAAGGTCGTCAGGACGCGCCCGCCGCCACCACGGCGGCCACCGCGCCCGCCATGATCGCCGCCTGGATGGAGGCGATCGTCTTGGCCACCGCCGCGCCCGCCCACTCGCCTTCGGCGATCTCCTTGATGCGCTTCTTGTCGGCGCCGGGGAAGGCCTTGCGCTCCAGCTTGACGGCGTGCATGACGGCGACCAGGACCGCCGTGCGCGGGTCGGGGTCGCTCCCGCCCAGCGCGCTGGCGATCCGCTCGCGCACGCCCGCCTCGATGGTGCCGTCGGCCTCCGGCCAGCGCTTCGACGGGAAGATCCCCAGCACCTTGCCCTGCTGCTCGGTCAGCACCCCGGCGTCGGCCAGCCGGGTGAGCAGCCGGTCGCGCAGCTTGCCCGCGTGCAGCCTGTTGACCCACCAGTCGGGCTTGCGCTGCTTGGTCTCCTCGACGATCCTGGCCAGCGCCCGGTCGAGCTCGCCGTCACCCACGGGCGTGGGGTCCTTGACCACCACGTGCTTGCCCTCGAGGTCGATCCGCTCGCCCAGGGCCAGCTCGGCCAGGAGCGCGCCGCCGAGCGCGAGGTTGAGGGAGGTCGAGTCGACGAGTTGCTTGCCGGCTTCCTCGCTGTGGGCGAGGAGGAGGAGTTCCTCCGCAATCGTGACGCTCATGCCGCGTAGTTTTCCACAGGCTGTGGACCATAATCTGGATGCATGCCGGAACTTCCCGAAGTGGAGTCGCTCACAGAGTTCCTCCGCGATCGTGCCGTCGGACACACCGTGGTCGGAGTCGACGTGGTCGGCTTCCAGGCTCTCAAGACCTTCGACCCGCCCGTCAGCGCGCTCGGCGGCCTGGAGATCACCGGGGTCAGCAGGCACGGCAAGTTCCTCGACCTCGACTGCGACGGGCTGCACCTGGTGATCCACCTGGCCAGGGCGGGCTGGTTGCGGTGGAAGGAAGACCTGTCGGGCGCCAAACCGGTACGACCGGGCAAGGGCCCGCTCGCCGTGAGAGTACGGCTCTCGCCGAACGAACTGGGCCTGGCTCCCGGCTTCGAGCTCACCGAGGCGGGCACGCAGAAACGCCTGGCCGTCTACGTGGTCAAGGATCCCGCCGAGGTCCCGGGGGTGGCCGCGCTCGGCCCCGACCCGCTGGCGCCGGAGTTCACCGTGGCCAAGCTGCAGGAGATCCTGGGCGGCAACCGCACGCAGATCAAGGGACTGCTGCGCGACCAGAAGGTGATCGCCGGCATCGGCAACGCCTACTCCGACGAGGTGCTGCACGCCGCGAAGATGTCACCCTTCAAGATCGCGGCGTCGCTCACCCCCGAGCAGGTCGCCGACCTGCACGAGGCCATCGTGACCACGCTGCGCGACGCGGTCGAGCGCGCTCACGGCCTGGCCGCCAAGGACCTGAAGGCGGAGAAGAAGTCGGGCCTGCGCGTGCACAACCGCGCCGGGCAGCCCTGCGACGTCTGCGGCGACACCATCCGCGAGGTGTCGTTCGCCGACTCCTCGCTGCAGTATTGCCCCACCTGCCAGACCGGCGGCAAGCCCTTGGCCGACCGCCGCATGTCCAAGCTGCTGAAGTGAGAAACTAGGACCCATGACGGTTCCCGAGATCCAGGCGCGTGAAGTGCCCGATGACGCCTACCTGCTCGATGTGCGCGAGCAGATGGAGTGGGTGTCAGGCCACGCGCCGAAGGCCGTGCACATCCCGCTCGGCGAGTTGCAGGCGAGGGTCGACGAGGTGCCCGCGGGCGAGACCGTCTACGTGATCTGCCGGGTGGGCGGGCGCTCCTACAACGCCGCGGCCTGGCTCAACCACATCGGCCGCCAGGCGATCAACGTCGACGGAGGCATGCAGGCCTGGGACGCCGCGCAGCTCCCGATGGTCAGCGAGACCGGCCAGGACCCGTTCGTCGCCTAGCGCATACCTCCGACATACCGCCGACTCCTACGGTGTTGGGCACCTGTCCAAGATCGAAGGAGTCGACATGAAGTTGAGATCCGTGTCCGCGCTGGCGGCGGGAGTCCTCATGGCGTTGACGGGCCTGGTCGTCACCGCTCCCGCGGCCTCGGCCGCCAGCGTTTCCGGGTGTGACAGCTCGAGGGTTACGGAGCACTACCTCGGCTGGGTGAAGGCCCGGGTCGTCATGTCGCGTGGCTGTGACGTCAAGTCCGGCTCCAACACCTACCGCAACCAGGACTTCGTCTCCTTCTCCCTCAAGGACACCAAGTGCGACAAGTCCGGTGTCCGGATCACCATCCACCGGGGGGACCTCGCGCTGTGGACGAAGTACAACGGCTCCGGGTGCGACGAGACCGTCACGGGGACAGGGTGGACCGGCGCCCAGTCCGGCAAGTGGTACGTCAATTTCAGCGGCGACAAGTACGGCCAGACCCCGAAGGTCACGATCAGCTAGCCCGAGTGGCCTAAAGCGGGGCGAATGGTGCATCATTGGCACCAAAATCAACGCGGGAGCTTGGGGCAACCAGGCTGAGAGGGCGACTACGGCTGTCGCCGACCGCATGAACCTGTCCGGGTAATGCCGGCGTAGGGAGAGTGTGATGACGCGCGTCGTCGATCAGCATCATGCCGAAGTCCCGCTGACCCTCGAGGGCGCGCCGCCCAAGGTGCTCGGCGTGCTCGACCAGGGTGCGCTCTGGGCCAACCTGGCCGTCAGCCTGCTGGGCTTCTCCGGAGCGCTCGCCCTGGTCAACGCGGCCCAGGGGGCCCCGCTCAGTCTGGCCGCGGCGCTGACGGCCACCGTCGTCGGCAGCCTGATCGGCACCGTGATGGTGGCGCTGTCGGCCATCCCCGGCACCCAGACGGGCCGGCCCTCGATGGTCCTGCTGCGCGGCCTGTTCGGGGCCAAGGTGTCGTACGTGCCCACGGTGCTGAACGTGGTCCAGATGCTCGGCTGGGGGGCCTTCGAGCTGTGGGTCATCGCCATCGGCTGCCAGGCGATCTTCGGCGACGCCGTGCCGTACGCGGTGTGGGTCATCGCGGCCGGGGTGCTGACCACGGTGCTGACGATCTGGCCGCTCGGCGCGATCCGGGTGCTGCGGCGCTACGTGACCATCGCGGTGATCATCGCGTTGGCCTACTACGCCTGGCGGTTCCTCGGCCAGGCGCCGCCGCAGTCGGGCGGCTCGTGGACCGGGTTCGGCCCCGCGGTCGACTACGTGATCGCCCTGTCGGTGTCGTGGGTGCCGCTGGCCGCCGACTTCGCCCGGCACTCGCGCAGCTCCGGCGCCGCCTTCGCCGGGGTGGTCGGCGGCTACACGCTGGCCCAGGTCGCCTGCCTGGGGCTGGGCATCTACGCGGTCGCGCTGACCGGCTCGGGCGACGTCTTCCCCACCTTCGTGGCGGTGCCGCTGGGCGCGCTGTTCTTCGGCATCCTCATCCTGCGCGAGACCGACCAGTCGTTCGCCAACGTCTACTCGACGACCATGTCGCTGCAGAACTTCCTGCCGCGCGTGGACCGGCGTGTCCTGTCGGTGATCGTGGGCGTGATCACGACGCTGATCGCGATCTGGGTCAGCGCCGACACCTACGCGTCGTTCCTGTCGGTGATCGGCGCCGTGTTCGTGCCGATGTTCGCCGTGCTCGCGGTCGACTACTTCGTCCTGGGCGGCAGGGCGCGCTGGAACACCGACGAGGACGCGCCCTCGCGCTGGTCGATGCTGATCCCGTGGGCGCTCGGCTTCGTCGCCTACTGGCTGACGACCTCGGCCGCGACGGTCGCGGGCTGGGACTCCTTCTGGACAGGCGTGCGCGACGCGATCGGCTTCGAGCGCCAGCCGTGGATGAACGGCGCGCTCGGGGCCTTCGTCGTCGCGGCGCTGGTGACGCTGCTCATCGGGCTGCTGCGCGGCTCTCGACGGTGAGCAGATGACGCTTGGCGGCGGCGCCTCCGGCGTAGCCGCCGTCGTCGGCGATGCGGTGGCAGGGCACGACCACGCACACGGGATTGGTCTGCAGCGCGTTGCTCACGGCGTGGAGCGCCTGCGGCCGCCCGATGCGCTCGGCGAGCGCCGCGTGGGTGGTCGTGGTGGAGTACGGCACGGCGACCATCATCTTGAGCACCGTGCGCGCGAACGGAGTGGCGAGTTGCAGGTCGGCGGAGAGGGTGAAGGTGCGAAGGCGCCCGGAGAAGTAGGCGTCGAGCTCGCGCCGCACCGGGTCGAGCCGGCGCGCGTCGGCGCCGATCGTGCCGCCGACCACGCGGCTGATGCGTTCGAAGACCACGTGCTCGTCCTCGTAACTGCAGGCCACGACGCCGCGGTTGGACGCCGCCAGCACGAGCGTGCCCACGGCGCCGGCGTAGGTGCCGAAGGCGATGTCGGGCGGACCATCGCCCCGGTAGGTGGGTGAGGTGACCCGCAACAGGGCTTCGAGGTCAGACATGGTGACGGCAGCGTATCGGACCATAGTGCCTGCGGAGCGCTCACGACCTC
The DNA here is from genome assembly GCF_044456985.1 of Nonomuraea sp. NPDC050663. Classification (NCBI taxonomy): domain Bacteria; kingdom Bacillati; phylum Actinomycetota; class Actinomycetes; order Streptosporangiales; family Streptosporangiaceae; genus Nonomuraea; species Nonomuraea sp. NPDC050663. The sequence goes on along the minus strand of NZ_JBITGL010000027.1, from coordinate 44,116 downwards.
GGCAGTATGGAGATGTGAGTGGCGACTGGGATGACAGCTTGGCCGAGGCCGTGCTGTCCAGCTCGCCCAACGCGGTGGTGGCGCTCGACCGCGACCAGACGGTCCTGATGTGGAATCCCGCCGCGGAACGACTGTTCGGCTGGACGGCCGACGAGATGGTCGGCCGCAGGGCCCCGATCGTGCCGGAGGAGCTCACGGCCGAGCACAACGCCGTGCTCGAAAGGGTGCGCACCGGCGGCCAGGTCTCGCTGCGCACCAAGCGGTTCCGCCGCGACGGCACCCTGCTCGACCTGCGGGTCGACACCAGCGCGTTGTGCCAGGGCACCTCGGTGGTGGGTTACGTGTGCGTGCACCACCTGGTGCGCGACGACATCGCGGCGCGCAGCCGCGGAGCCAGGCGGGCGCAGCTGGTGCGCAAGCTGACCGACGTGGTCGGCGACATCAACGCGGCCCTGGAGCTACCGGCGGTGCTCGACAGGATCGCCGCCAGCCTGACCGAGCTGACCGGCGCCGACGCCGGGGGATTCGTGCTCATCGAGGGCGACCGGTTGCGCCTGGTGGCCTCGCACCAGCTGCCCGAGCAGCTCAAGGACGCCACGGCCGACCTGGACACCAGCCTCGTCGGCAAGCTGATGCGCACCGGCAAGACGGTCATGCTCGAAGGCCAGGAGCTCGACGACCTGATCTGGGCGCAGCTGCCGGGCCTGCACACCATCGCGCTGGGCCTGGCGGCGGTGGGCGGCCGGCCGTACGGCGGGCTCTACGCGCTGTTCTGCAAGCGCAAGCCGGGCCACGTGGAGCTGGAGCTCCTCGAACTGCTCGCCGGGCACGCGGGGATCGCCGTGTCGAACGCCGTCGCCTACCAGGACGCCGTGCGCCAGCGGGCGCACGAGCGGGCGGTCTTCGACGCCAGCGCCGACGGCATAGCGGTGCTCGACGCCATGGGCCGGGTGATCCAGTGGAACCCGGCGGCGGGCGAGCTGACCGGCTTCTCCAGCGAGGCGGTGCTCGGCGGCCCGCCGCCCTTCCCGCTGCCCGCGCCCGGCGAGAAGCTGACCGTGCAGCTGACCACGGGCCGCTGGCTCGACGTGGTCGCGGCGGAGATCGTGGAGACGGGGGAGGTCGTGGTCGACTTCCGCGACGTCACGGCCGCCAAGGAGCTCGAGGAGGCCAAGGACCTGTTCCTGGCGATGACCAGCCACGAGCTTCGCACGCCCATCACGATCGTGCGGGGCTTCGCCAGCACGCTCGACTCGCGGTGGGACAAGATGAACGACTTCGAGCGGCGTGGGGCGGTGCGCACCATCGCCGAACGTTCGCGCTCGCTGGGTCAGCTGATGGACCACCTGCTGCTGGGAGCCAGGGCGGGCGCCGACGAGCTGGCCGTGCGCATCGAGGGCTTCGACCTGGCCGAGCGCATCCACGCCGCGACGCTCGGTCTGCCCGAGCTGTCCGACGACCACCGGGTCGAGGTGAACGTGCCCGACCGGCTCCCTCGCGTGAGCGGCGACGCGCTGGCCACCGACATCATCCTGGGCCAGCTGCTGGAGAACGCCTTCAAGTACTCACCCAACGGCGGGCTGATCGCGGTCGAGGCGTGGGAGGAGGACGGCGCCGTGGTGGTGGCCGTCGACGACGAGGGCGTCGGCATCCGGCCTGACGACCGCGAGCGCATCTTCGAGCGTTTCGTCCAGGTCGACAGCGGCGACCGCCGTCAGTTCGGAGGGGTCGGTCTGGGGCTCTACATCGTGCGCAGCCTGGCGCGTGCGCAGGGCGGTCAGGTGACGGCTCATCCCAGGCCAGGGGGAGGAACCAGGATGCGGCTGGCGCTCATTATCGAACCCGACACACCGGAGCGGTAACGAGGTGGTCACGGATGCGCTGAACTATCGTCCAATGTGTACAAGCTGTGATCGTAGTCCGGTTTCTGGGACCGGGTAACGGGGCATTTCGGTCGTACCGGGGTGTGTTCCCACTGTGAGCCCACGGGGGGACTGGGATCGGGGAGGTGGGTGTGTCGAGCGTGGTGCTACTTCCGTACGCACCGTCCAGCGTCGCCGTCGCACGCCAGCGCCTCAGCACTGAATTGCAGGAGTGGGGGGTCTTCTCCGGCGCCATCGACGACGCGGTCCTGGTCGTGAGCGAGCTGTTGAGCAATGCGCTCCGGCACGCCCATCCATTGCCTTCCGGCATGGTCCGCGTCGCATGGTTCTGGAGTGACGACGTGGTCGAGGTCGCCGTCAGCGACGGCGGCGCGGCCACGGAACCACGGGCCGGACGGCCCACCCTCTCCTCGCTGGGGGGCCGTGGCCTGGGCATCGTTGAGTTTGTGGCGCAGAAATGGGGAGTGCGTCACGAGGGTGAGGTGACCACGGTGTGGGCGGTTCTGCCCGCCCCGCACACCGTCGGTGAGCCGGCGCTCAAGGAAGCGGGTTAGCTGTACAACACCACGCGTTCCGCGTAGCTCCACGTCGTCGAGATGAGTAGGTACAGCCCGGCCGCCATCGGCAGGAACAACGCCGCCGCGGCCGCGCCGTACGCCATCAACGGGAGCATCTTCCGCATCATTTCGGGCTGATCTTCGGGTAGTTTCGCTTTCACCCTGCGTGAAGTGAGCCAGGCCACCGCGATGATCGCCAGAATCATCGCGGCGAAGACCCAAAATGGCCAGCTGATCAGACCGAAATTGGCGACCACGGCCGAGAGACTCAGGCCGAGCGGGTCGTAGCCGACGAGTGCGGTCGGGTGTGTCGCGACGCGATACATCAGCCACATGAACGGCAGCTGCGCCAGAGCGGGCAGGAATCCGGCGAACACCGAGATGCCCTCCTGGGCGTGCGCCGCGGTGATCTCCTTCTGGAGTCGCTCAGGATTCTTGGCGTAGCGCTTCTGCAGTTGCTTCAGGCGCGGGGCGAGCTTCTGGCGGATCTTGGCGACCCGGGCCTGGCGGATGGCCAGCGGCAGGATCAGCAGGCGTACGGCAAGCGTGAAGACGACGATGACGATCGCGGGATGCGCCAGGCCGGTGATGAATTCGATCATGTGCCCTTCTCAAGGAGTTCCCTGTCATTGCGCGAAGACAGGGCTCCCTGATGGGGCTCTTGGATGCGGTTTGCCCGCCGCGTCTGGGTCGCTGAGGCGGGCGGCGGGGGTGCGCGTGCCGTACACCCTGAAGAAGGCGGGCACGCCGACGTCGCTCGAGGGCACCGGCCTGCTGCTCAGCCAGAAGGCGAACAGCAGGCCCGCGACGAGGATCAGGCTGGCCGGATCGTGGAGAAGGGCCAGCGCGAAAAGGAGGGTCACCGGTACGACGAGGACGATCCGCTGAAGACGCGGATGACCAGGAAGAACACCACCCCGATGACGCCGATGATGAGAGCGATCTTCAGCAGCCCCAGAACCATGGGGACGATGAAGTTGAACAGCACGAAGATCGCCAGCAGCGTGCCCACGACGAGCATGACCATTCGACCCATGGGGACACGGTACGTCCTGCGGCGCCCGGCCGCGAGGCCTACCGTGGGGGTCGTGCGGAGCAGGATCCTGGTGGTGGAGGACGATCCGATGGTCGCCGAGGTCGTCGCCCGCTACCTCGAACACGACGGCCACGTGGTCGAATGCGTGGCCGACGGCGTCGAGGCGATGCGGCGCGCCCTCGACGCGCCCCCTGACCTCATGGTGCTCGGCCCGTCGACGTGGGCGCCGGGCAGGCACGGCTCGGCGATCACGAGATCGTGCTCACCGCGCGCGAGTTCGACCTGCTCGCCCACCTGATGCGCCACCCGGGCCAGGCCTTCAGCCGCGCCGCCCTCCTCGACCAGGTCTGGGGATGGTCCTTCGGCGACGCGTCGACCGTCACCGTGCACGTGCGCCGGCTGCGCGAGAAGATCGGGCCACGCCGGATCGTCACCGTCTGGGGCGTGGGCTACCGCTACGAGCCCGCGTGAGCCGTACGGCCCGCCCGCGCGTCTTATGGTCATGAAGGTATGGCGAAGTGTCGTGACCGCCGCCCTGCTGCTGGCCCTGGGCCTGGCAGCCGCACCCCCGGCGCAGGCGGCGGGCAGGACGGTCTGGATCCAGCTCCGCGAGGAAGGCGGGTTCGCCGGACTCCAGGACCGGGTGACCGTCTACAAGGACGGCTGCGTGCGGCTCAGCCGTCGCACGGGGCCGACCGTGGACAAGTGCCTCACCGCGGGGGAGGTGCGCAAGCTGAAGGGGTACCTGAAGAAGCTGAGCCTGGGCCGCTCGCAGAAGCCGCCGCAGGGCGCGGACTTCATCAAGTACACCCTCACCTACAAGGGGCACCGGGTCAGTAAGTACACGCTCACGAAGACGTGGAGGCCGGTGGTGGCGCACCTGGAGAAGATCCTCCAGAAGTACTGGGCGCCCGACTAGGCCGACTCCGTGAGGGCCGACGGCTGTGCCCCGAACGACTCCGCCATCGCGCGGAAGGTGGGGCACGGCCAGCGCCACATGCAGCTGCGGCAGCGCAGGATCGGATGGGCCGTGTCGCTCGTGATGCCGCCGGCGTCGCGCGGCTGGTGCAGATCGAGCAGCCGCAGCCCGAGCTCGGCGAAGACCAGGAGCTCGTCGCGCGCGCCCGCCAGGAAGTCGAGATCTTCGCCCGCCAGCCGGGCGCGGATGGGCACGTAGCCCTCGTGGTTCACCAGGCCACGCAGATGGCCCGCTTCGTCATGCCATGAAGTGGCCTTCTCCGTGCGAAGCAGGATCGACTCCAGCCGTTCGCGGAGCCTGGCTCGTTGAGGATCTTCGGCACGCTCTATGTTCATGTTGTTGCGCAGGCCTGAGGCACTAGGCCCGTCCCCCCTTCCCGGCTTCGCCGGTGTCACGCTGTTAAGCTTTGCGTACTCTGCGTTTGCTTGCAGGCCAAACGGGGGACAAAAACCTGACACCCCCCGATCGGCGTGACAACGTGACCCGGAGCGCCGTCGCCGATAGCCTGCCCTCTGTGGAGCTCAAGGTCTCGACTCGATCACACGCCGGCCACGCCCTGGTGGCGATCGCCGGTGAAATCGACCTCTATACGGCACCCCGCCTGCAGTCGGAGTTCACCCGACTTCTCCAGGACGGGCCCAGCCGGGTGGTCATCGACATGTCCAGCGTGGAGTTCTGCGACTCCACGGGGATGAACGTCCTGCTCTCGGCGCTCAAGCGCATCAAGGAGCAGGGCGGCCAGCTGGACGTAGCGGCGCCACGTCCGGCCGTACGCAAGATTCTGCAGGTCACCGGGCTCGACTCGGTGTTCACCGTGCACGAGACGGTGCCGGAGGAGTTCCTGATCTCAGAGGGATCATGACTCCTGACACCGCGGTCGTCATCCCGGCCAAGGATGAAGGGGCCCGCATCGGGCCGACGGTCGTCGCCGCTCTGGCGCTGCCAGGCGTCGATCTCGTCGTGGTCGTCGACGACGGCTCGCGCGACGACACCGGACGCGTCGCCCGCGCCGCCGGCGCCAGAGTCGTGCGACACAGCCGCAACCGCGGCAAGTCGGCGGCGATGGAGACCGGCGCCGAGGCGGTGCGGCTGCTCGACACGGCGGCGCCGCGGCACCTGCTCTTCCTCGACGCCGACCTCGGCGCGTCGGCGGCCACGGCGGCGGCGCTCGTCGAGCCCGTCCGCGCCGGCGTCGCCGACATGGCGACCGCCGTCTTCGTCAACCGGGTGAAGCTCGGCGGGCTCGGCATGGTCGTCGGGCTGTCGCGCGAAGGGGTCAAGCGCGCCACCGGCTTCGAGGCCGCCCAGCCCCTGAACGGCCAGCGATGTCTCACCCGCGACGCCTTCGAGGCGGCCAGGCCGCTCGCCCACGGGTGGGGTGTCGAGACGGCCATGCTCATCGACCTGCTCAGGAAGGGATTCCGGGTGGTCGAGGTCGAGGTGGAGATGGCCCACCGCGCCACCGGCACCGACTGGAAGGCCCAGCTCCACCGGGCCAGGCAGCTGAGAGACGTGGCCAGGGCGTTGCTGGCGCGCGAGAGCCTGATGCGGGGAGCCGCGTCGAAGTAGCGCCGGGTGTGCTGGAATTTGCGGGTGACAGGATCGAAAGCCGCGCTGGTGGCCATCGCGTCGTCCGTGCTGCTCACGATCACCATCGGTCTGCTCGGACCCTCGGCCGTCGTCCCCGCCCTGCCCGGTGAGGCCTGGCAGCCTCCCTACTCCCTGGCCGCGCACCCCGGCCCCCACCTGGTCATCGCCCTGTCGGCCCTGGCGGTCGTCACTGGCGGCATCGGCCTCGTCGCCGGCCTCGTCAGGCCGCCCGCCGTCGATCCGCGCCGCCTCGTCACGGCCGGATACGCCGCGGCCGGCCTGCTCGCCTTCCTGCCGCCCTCCGGTTCGGCCGACCACCTCAACTACGCCGCCTACGGCCGCATGGTCACCCTCGGGCTCAACCCCTACGTCCACGGCGCCATCGACCTGCCGGGCGATCCGGTGGCCGGAGCCGTCGAGGAACCATGGCGCGAGGAACCGAGCGTCTACGGGCCCGTCGCGACCGCCGTCCAGGCGCTGGCGAGCTGGATCGGGGGCGACTCGGTCAAGCTGACGATCTTCATGCTGGCGGTCGTCAACGCCGCCGCCTTCATCGGCACGGGACTGCTGATCGACCGCTTCACCCGCCACGACCCGGCGCTGCGGCTGCGGGGCGCGTTGTTGTGGACGGCCAACCCGCTGCTGATCTACCAGTTGGTCGCGGGCATGCACATCGACACGCTCGCCATCGCCTTCATGGTCGCCGCGCTGCTGTCCCGCGCCCATCCCGTCGGCGGGGGAGCGTTGCTGGGGCTCGGGGTGGCGGTCAAGCTCAACGCCGGGCTCGTGGCGCTCGGGCCCGCGTGGGAGCTGCGGCGGCGGCCCGGGCGGCTCGCGCTGATGGCGGGGACCGCGCTGGCCGTGGTCGCGGTGGGATACGCGATCGCCGGGAGCGCCGCCTTCGACCAGCTGGGCCGTACGAGCAAGGCGATCTCGTTCGCCTCGCCGTGGAAGCTGGTGCAGGGGTGGCTGCAGGGCCTGTTCGGCTCGGGCGCCTACCGGGCGGAGATCCAGGTGGGGGCGCTGCTCCTGATGGCGCTGCTCGCCTGGCGGCTGCTGCGCGCCTCGGGCCGGGAGGTCGACGCGCCGCGGGTGGCGGCCGCCCTCGCGATCGCCTACCTGGTCGCCACGCCCTACATCCTGCCCTGGTACGACGGCCTGGCCTTCGGCCTGCTCGCCCTCGTCGCCGCCTCCGCGCTCGACCGGTTCATGGCCGTGCACCTGGCGATCCTGTCGCTCGGCTACCTCCCGGCGAGGATCCAGGAGGTCCCTGACGACGTCGAGTGGCTCAGGACCGTGGTCAGAGCGGGTCTGGTGCCGTGGGCGCTGCTGGGGCTGACGGTTGCGCTGGTGTGGTGGGCGTGGCGAGCCGGAGCGCGCGCACCGAGGCGGCCAGAGCCAGCGGCACCGCGACCGTGAGGGCCATCGCCGGGATGGCGATGCCCGAGTCGTTGATCAGGAAGCCGACCAGAGCGCTGGTGAGCGCGCCGAACAGGCCGGCGCGCAGCTCCGGAGCGTAGGCGTAGGCCTGGCCGAGAGCCGCCGCCCCCCAGCGTGAGGGGCGGTCGAGCACGAAGAACAGGAAGGCCAGCGCCACCAGCGAGAGCAGGGTCAGCGACCAGTTGCCGTAGATGAGGCCGATCATCGCCAGGAACTTGCGGGTGACGATCGTCAGCGCCGTGCCGTCGATGATCTGCTGGACGAACGTGCCCAGGTGGGTGCGCTGGTCGGAGGGGCGCAGCCAGTCGACGTAGGCCAGGACGCCGATGAGGGCGACGCCCGCGACCCCGACCAGGGCCAGCTTGACCAGCGACACCTTCCGGCCGGAGAGCAGGATCAGGAAGACCGCCAGGCCCAGCACGAAGGCGGGCACGCCGCCGAAGTCGGCGCCCCAGGCGGGGGAGCCGTCGGCGTAGACGGCGAAGCCTCCGTAGAGCGCGCAGGCGACCAGGACCACCGTCATGGACACGCCGCGGCGCAGCAGCCAGTGGGCGACCCCGGCCAGGGCGAGGATGGTGCCGGTGGCGTAGACGGCGAAGGCGATGTTGCTGAAGCCGTAGAACCGGCCGCCGGTCACCGGCTCGTAGCCGGTCACCGCGTTGACCTGGAGCGTCGAACCGGTCATGACGTCGATCAGCAGCGTGAGCGAGGTGACGGCGGCCACCACGGTCAGCGGGCCCATCACATGCGAGCGCCACGGCCCGGCGAAGGCCAGCAGCGTGACGAGCCCGGCGAAGCCGAGGATGGTCGCGATCACGCCCAGCATCGGCGCGGGCAGCTGCCACCACGGGACGAGCTGGGCCAGGAAGGTGGCGATGGCGATGGAGCCGCTGACGACGGAGACGACCTGGACGGTGGCCAGCACCCTGGACGCGGGAGCGGAGGTCTTGGCCTCCCGGCGGCGGAAGGCGAGCGCCGCCAGCACGTAGAAGAGCACCTGCACGCTGACGAGCACCGTGAAGAACGGCCCGCGCACCTCGCGCAGCACCTGGCTCGCGGTGTCCTGGTCGGCCAGGCCCGCCACCGTCTCCGCCGCCGAGGGCGCGGGGCCGCCGTTCTCCCAGACCCGGCCCACGACGTGGGCGGGCTGGGGCAGCCCGAGCACCTTCAGCGCGGTGGCGGTCGTGTCGGTGATGGTGACCAGGCCGTCCTGCCGGGTGGAGCTCGCGGTGAGGAAGGAGTGCTCGTACGGCGAGCCGTGCGCGACGGCGACGTGAAGGTGGGCGTTGACGGTGGTGTCGGAGAGCCCCGCGACCAGGACGGTGGTGCCCTCGGGCAGCTTGCCGAGCAGGGCGCCCACGGTGACGTCGGCGGCGGCGACGGCGCTGAGCCGCTCCTGGACGGTGGGCTCCTGGGAGAAGCCCTGCTCGTCGCGAGGCCGCGCGGTCCAGGCGGCGGCCAGCTGGTCGGCCTCCATCACGATCAGGCTGTAGCCGGACAGGTCGCCGGCGAGCCCGGGTTCCCCGGCATAGGTGTCGACCCGTCCCTGCAGGTCGGCGCCGCCCAGGGCGGCGCCGGGACCGATGGCCGCGATCTTGCCCCCGGCGTCGTGCACGGCCTGGCCCAGGGTGCCGATGCGAGCGTCGTAGCCGGTGCCCGCCTGGAAGGCGACCAGCTCCTGCCAGCCGGGGACGGCGTCGCCGGACGGCTGAGGGGGCATCGAGCAGCCACGGCCGGGCGCACCGGCACGCTGGCCCGCCGAGACGGTCAGCCAGCCCTGGGTGGGACAGGTGACGCCCCGGTCGGGAGGCGGCACGGCACGCGTCGACAACGAGGCGGAGCCGCCCTCCCCGATGAGTCGCCACAGGTTGGGGGTGCGCTCGGCGGACAGGTCGCTCCACTGCAGGCCGGGAATGCCGACGAGGGCGACCCGGCCCTGCGGGGCGGCGTTCGCGGGCATCGCGGCGTTCGCGGGTATTGCGGCGAGCAGGCCCATCAGCACGAACGCCAGCAAGAGCGCGGCGAGACGGCGCATTCGGCTACCCCCGGTGATGACACTGGATCAACTGACCTCACGGTAACGTGCCTGACCGTGGCAGGAGTGAACTGGCGGCAGTGGTGGCCGTGGCCGGCGGTCGCGATCGTCATCGTGCTCGGCGTGTGGCCGCTCGTGGAGTACTGGCTCTCCAACCCCGACGATCAGCGGCTGGTCGACCTCGAGGTCTACCGCGTCGGCGGCCAGATGATCCTCGACGGGCGACCGGTCTACGACTTCGTCACACCGCCGCCGCAGCTGCTGCCCTTCACCTACCCGCCGATCGCGGCGTTGCTGGCCGTACCCCTGGCGTTGATGTCGTGGGACACCGCCCAGTGGGTCTGGACGGCGGGCATCTTCGTCTGCCTGGGCATCACGGTCGGCTTCTCCTTCCGCGAATCGCTGAAGGACTACCGCCCGCTGGTGTTCGCCTTCCTCATGGTGGCGTGCACCTACCTGATGCCCATCCGCGACCAGGTGCGCTTCGGCCAGGTCGACATCCTGCTGGTGGCGCTCTGCCTGGCCGACTGCGTGGCCAAGCGGCCGCGGTGGCCCAGGGGCTTCCTGATCGGCCTGGCCACGGCGGTCAAGCTCACGCCGGGCGTCTTCCTCATCTACCTGCTGATCACCCGCCAGTGGCGCACCTTCTGGACGGCCACCGGGGTGACCGCGCTGCTGACGCTGCTGCCGTTCGCGGTGATCCCGCAGGACGCGGTCGACTTCTGGTTCCACGCGCTGCTCGACCCAGAGCGGCTGGGTTCCAACGCCGGCACCACCAACCAGTCGATGCGCGGCATGCTGATCAGGCTCTACCTGCCGTCCGATCTGCTGACGTCGGCGATCTGGCTCGCGCTGGTCGCGGTGGTGGGCTGGTACGGCTTCCGCTTCGCGCGTGAGGCCTACCGGCGGCAGGACCCGATCACGGCGGTGGCGCTCGTCGGCCTGATGGCCGTGCTGCTGTCGCCGGTGGCCTGGATCCACCACCTGGCCTGGGTCGTCGTGGTGCTGGGAGCGATCGTCGGCGACGCGACCGACGTCACCAGGATCAGGGTGGCGGCCGGCGTGTGGCTCTACTACGTGCTGCCGATCCCCTGGTGGGGAGTGACGCTGAAGGCCGCCGAGATCCCGGTGCTGAGCCCGGTGCTCGGCAAGGTCGTGCAGAACGCCTACGGCCTGGGCGCGCTGGCTTTGGTGTGGTTGCTCGGGACGTGGCTGCCCAAACGACGCTACTCTTTGTAATGTGTTGATTACGATATGGGTGATCGTTGGGGTTCTCGCCGGGGCCGGCGGCGTGGTCATCGGCTACGTGGCGCTCAAACAGGCCCGCATCGCGGTCGACGAGTGCCAGCAGATGCTCGCGCGGCAGACCGGCGTGGGGGCCGCGGGTGACCTCAAGGCCATCCGCGACGTCGCCGTCTACCGCTACGACGCGCTCGAGGAGATGACGGGGCGGCTGTCGTTCTCGGTGGCGATGATCAACGGGCTGGGCGACGGCATCGTGCTCACCTCGATCAACGGCCGCTCCGAGACCCGCACCTACATCCGGCCCGTGGTGGGCGGCAAGGGCAGCCAGCCGCTGTCGCCCGAGGAGGAAGAGGCGGTGCGCGCGGCCAGGCTCGGGCTCGGCCCCGAGATCGAGCCTTCTCAAGCGCGCAGGTGAACGGGGCGGATACCCTGGGGATTATGGTCAGACTCGCCTATCTCGGACCCGAGGGCACCTTCGCCGAGGAAGCGCTGCGGCGCCTGGCGCCCGACGCCGAAGGCCTGCCCGCGGCCAACATCCCGGCCGCGCTCAACGCCGTGCGCAGCGGCGAGGCCGACGGAGCCGTGGTCCCGCTGGAGAACTCCCTCGAAGGTGCGATCGCCACCACCCTCGACGAGTTCGCCTGGGGCGAGCCGCTGCTGATCACCGCCGAGGTGCTGCTGCCGGTGCGTTTCTCGCTGCTGGCGCGCCCCGACACCACGCTCAACCAGATCAAGCGCATCTACTCCCACCCGGCGGCGCTGACGCAGTGCCGCGGCTACATCTCGCGCGAGCTGCCCGACGCCGTCGTGGTGGCCGCGCCCTCCACCGCGGGAGCCGCCCAGGAGGTGGCGCTGCCGGGCTCGCCGTACGACGCGGCCATCGCCGCGCCGATCGCCGGACAGCACTACGGGCTGACCGAGATCGCCTCCGACATCGGCGACCGCACCGACACCATGACCCGCTTCGTGCAGGTCGCCCGGCCGGGAACCCCGTCGGAGCCCACCGGCAGCGACCGCACCACGCTCGTCGTCTTCCTGGCCGACGACCACCCGGGCGCCCTGCTGGAGATGCTCACCGAGTTCTCCGTGCGCGGCGTCAACCTGACCCGCATCGAGTCGCGGCCCACCGGCGACGGCATCGGCCGCTACTTCTTCCACTTCGACTTCGAGGGCCACATCGCCGACGCCCGCGTCGGCGAGGCCGTCTCCGGCCTGCACCGCATCTGCGGCGAGGTGCGCTTCCTGGGCTCCTACCCGCGGGCCGACGGCGTCTCGCCGCAGATCAAGCGCGGGACGGCCGACCCCGAGTTCGCCGAGGCGGCCGAATGGCTCAAGAGGGTGCGCGCAGGCGGGTAATCCGGGCGCGGGCGGCAGTCGCACCTCTGTAGCCTTAGTGTCGTGATTGACCTGCGTACCCTTCGTGAGGATCCCGACAGGCTGCGTGCATCGCAGCGGGCCCGCGGCGAGAGCGACTCGGTCGTCGACTCGCTGCTCGAGCTCGACGAGCGCCGGCGCTCCGCGCTGACCTCGTTCGAGACGCTGCGCGCCGAGCAGAAGTCCATGGGCAAGTCGGTCTCCAAGGCTTCCGGCGAGGAGAAGGCCGCTCTGCTCGAGCGCGCCAAAGACCTCGCCGCGCAGGTCAAGACCGCCGAGGCCGAGGCCGAGCGGCTGGGCGGCGAGCTCGACGAGCTCATGCAGACCATCCCCAACATCGTCGACCCGGCCGCCCCCCACGGCGGCGAAGACGACTACATCGTGCTCGAGACCGTCGGCACGCCGCGCGAGTTCGACTTCGAGCCCAGAGACCATCTGGAGCTCGGCGAGCTGCTCGGCGCGATCGACATGGAGCGCGGCGCCAAGGTGTCGGGCTCGCGGTTCTTCTTCCTCAAGGGCGTCGGCGCCCGCCTGCAGCTCGGCCTGCTCAACATGGCCATGCAGCAGGCGATCGAGGCCGGGTTCGTACCCATGATCACTCCGGTGCTGGTCAAGCCGGAGACCATGGCGGGCACCGGCTTCCACGTCGCGCACGACAAGGAGATCTACCGCCTGCCGGACGACGACCTCTACCTGGTCGGCACCTCCGAGGTCGCGCTCGCGGGCTACCACGCCCACGAGATCCTGCCCGAGGGCGACCTGCCGCTGCGCTACGCGGGCTGGTCGTCGTGCTTCCGCCGCGAGGCGGGCTCCTACGGCAAGGACACCAGGGGCATCATCCGCGTCCACCAGTTCGACAAGGTCGAGATGTTCTCCTACTGCCGTCCCGAGGACGCCTCGGAGGAGCACCAGCGCCTCCTGCGGTGGGAGAAGGAGATGCTCGCCAAGATCGAGGTGCCCTACCGCATCATCGACACGGCCGCGGGCGACCTGGGCATGTCGGCCGCGCGCAAGTTCGACTGCGAGGGCTGGATCCCGACCCAGGGCCGCTACCGCGAGCTCACCTCGACCTCCAACTGCACCGAGTTCCAGGCCCGCAGGCTCGGGGTGCGCTTCCGCGACAAGGACGGCAAGACCCAGTCCGCGGCCACGCTCAACGGCACCCTGGCGACCACGCGGTGGATCGTGGCGATCCTCGAGAACCACCAGCAGGCCGACGGCTCCGTCGTCGTCCCGCAGGCGCTGCGGCCGTTCGTCGGGCTCGACGTGCTGGAGCCGGCCAAGTAACCCGGGGCGTCACTTCAGTACGGCATGGCGCGCGTGACGCCGCACGCCCATGAGGGCGACGGAGCCGAGCGCGAGCCCGCCCCCGGCCGCAGCCAGCAGCGCCGTGCCGTACGAATCCGGCCAGCCGCCGGTCCACAGCCGGAAGGGCAGGAGCACGGCCAGGGTGACGACGATCCCCGCGCTGGCCACGAGCGACAGGGCCTGGCCGCCGACGCGCGATGACACGGCGACGGCGGCCGAGCCGATCAGCAGGCTCACCGTGGCGACCCCGCCGAGCACGGTCAGGCCGTAGGCGTCGAGGAATCCCACCGCCGTGACGAGGGTGGTGGCCGTCCCCACGGCCAGCAGGACGGCCAGGGAGCGCCTGTTGCCGTGCCCCGGGGCGACGGCGAGGAAAAGACCCGCCAGCAGCGTCCACAGCCCCGCCAGGACGGCGATGGCGGTCTCGGGGACGATGTGGTCCTGGCTGGAGTGGTCGAGCGGCACCGCGGCGGCCAGGGAGAGCTCGCCGCCGTTGACGCCGTAGCGCCTCCAGACGCCCCTCTCGTCGCGCACGGCGATCCCGTCGTAGGAATTGGCCACCACGACCACGTGGGAGCCCCCGGGGCGGCCGAGGACGGCCAGAGTCGTGGACTCGGGCGGGCCGTCGAGCGCGCGGCTCAGGAGCTCCACGCGGCCCTCCGAGACCGACCAGGCCTCCCGCCACCTCACGCCGCCGTCGGTCGACTCCTCGACCGACAGGGGCCGGGGGCCGACGCGGTAGCACGACTGGGAGTGGCAGGCGCTCGTCTGGGGACTCTTGGCGGCCTCGCCGGACCAGTAGGTCCAGGTGCGGCCGTGGTCGCGGGAGATCCAGGAGGCCAGGTTGGAGTACGCGAACAGCGCGTCGTCCCTGCGCTCCACCACGTCCACGCGGTCGACGGGAACGGGGCTGCAGGCGGCGAGGGTGAGCAGGGCGATGACGACCCATAATCCGGCTCTCATGCCCGAGTAGACGGCCCCCTGCGGAGCCCGGGTTCGTGAGATGCCGGGATTGTGATCCGGTTGAGACGGCCCCGGAGACGACGAAGGCGGGACTCACCGGGGGTGAGTCCCGCCTAGGTCTCGGCCGATCTGAGGTCAGATGGCGCGGACTGCCGAGGCCTGCGGGCCCTTCTGGCCCTGCGTCACCTCGAACTCCACACGCTGGCCGTCCTCAAGGGAACGGTAACCGTTGCCCTGGATCTCGGAGAAGTGAACGAACACGTCCGGCGCACCGCCGTCCGGGGCGATGAAGCCGTAGCCCTTTTCGGCGTTGAACCACTTGACGGTTCCCTGAGCCATGAAGCTCTCCTCAGGATGGTGAATCCAAGGAAGCCGCACCTCGCGGCTCCCAGTGTGTCGTACAGCAAACACCCCGGGTGGCTCAGACAAAGTCGTGCTGGTTTTCACTTCGGGATCAGCTAATACAACGCCATCACATCTAACACCATTCAGGGTCGTTGGTGTTCCTGTCCCTACGAAGATTTCTGGCGGGGCACATCACAGTGCAAACTGGAACCGTCATGGAACCACCACGCCTCGTTGCCACCGACCTCGACGGAACCGCCCTGCGGACCGACGGGAGCATCTCGCCGCGCACCGCCGCCGCCTTCGCCCGCGTGGAGGAGGCCGGGGCCAAGCTGGTGTTCGTCACAGGCCGTCCACCTCGGTGGATGAGCACGGTCGCGGGAGCCGTACGGCACCGGGGTCTGGCCATCTGCGCCAATGGCGCCCTCGTCTACGACCTGCACACCGAGCGGATAGTGGAATCTCACCTGATCGACGCCGAGGTGGTCGCCGAAGTCGTCGCTCAGCTTCGAGCGAACGTTCCGGATCTGGCCTTTTCGGTTGAGTATGAAGGGGGATTTTCGCACGAGTCCGAATTTCAGCTCGGCGGCTGGGACCGCAACGCGGTCGCCGGACTGCGCGTGGGCACCTCGACCCTGACGGCCCGGCCCTGCTTCAAACTGCTCGCCCTGCATCAGCGGATGGAGCCAGACACGCTCCAGACGGCCGTCGACGAGCTCGTAGGGCATCTGGTGACCGCGACCCACTCCAGCGGGCGCGCCCTCATCGAGATGAGCGCACGAGGCGTCACCAAGGCCACGGCGCTGGCCACCCTGGCCGAACGCCACGAGATCAAGCCGGCAGAGGTGGTGGCGTTCGGCGACATGCCGAACGACCTGCCCATGCTGGGCTGGGCCGGCCGGTCGTACGCCGTGGCCAACGCCCACCCCAGTGTCTTGGCCGCGGTCGAACACGTGACCGCGGCCAACAACGACGACGGAGTCGCCCAGGTGCTCGAAGAGCTCTACAAGTAGGGCCCGGAGCCGCGGCCCTCGGGCGCCTGCTGCTGGATGCCGCCGGGCAGCGCCCGCCGCATCTGCTCCAGCTGGGCCCGCGCCGCCATCTGCTGCGCGAACAGCGTCGTCTGGATGCCGTGGAAGAGCCCCTCGAGCCAGCCCACCAGCTGAGCATGGGCGATGCGCAGCTCGGACTCGCTCGGCGGGGCGCCGGTGTCGTCGGTGAACGGCAACGACAGCCGCTCCAGCTCCTCGACCAGCTCGGGCGCCAGACCGTCCTCGAGCTCCTTGATGGAGCTCTCGTGGATCTCCTTCAGGCGCTTACGGCTCGCCTCGTCGAGGGGAGCGGCGCGCACCTCTTCGAGCAGCTGACGGATCATGCTGCCGATACGCATCACCTTGGCGGGCTGCTCGACCAGGTTGGTGATCGAACGCTCCTCGCCTTCTTCCTCGCCACTCTTGAAGTCAGGCCCAACCACCACGATGTGGGGGGTGTTGTTGTCCTCAGCGTTCATACGTCTCACCGTACTAGCAGGATCTTGCCGACGTGTTCGCCGGAATCGAGCAGGCGGTGCGCCTCGGCGGCCTGGGCCATCGGGAGCGTCGTGTGCACCACGGGCCGGACGGCTCCCGCCGACAGCAGGGGCCAGACGTTGTCGACGACGCCGCGGCAGACGGCGCCCTTCTCGTCGGCCGGGCGGGAGCGCAGGGTGGTGCCGTGGACGGCGGCGCGCTTGTTGAGCAGGGTCAGCAGGTCGAGCTCGGCCTTGATGCCGCCCTGGAGGCCGATGACGACCAGCCGGCCGCCGGTCTTGAGCGCGCGGACGTTGTCCGCCAGGTACTTGGCGCCCATGATGTCGAGGATCACGTCCGCCTTGACCTTCTCGGAGAAGTCCTCTTCGCGGTAGTTGACCACCTCGTCGGCGCCCAGCGCGCAGACGGCCGCGCCCTTGAGGTGGGAGCCGACGGTGGCGACCACGTGCGCGCCGTGGGCCTTGGCGAGCTGGACGGCCATCGTGCCGATGCCGCTGGCGCCGCCGTGCACGAGCAGCGTCTCGCCGCGGCGCAGGCGGGCGAGCATGAAGACGTTCGACCAGACGGTGCACGCCACTTCTGGCAGCCCGGCCGCATCTGTTATGGAAATGTTCTCCGGGATCGGCATCACCTGCTCCCACGGAACGGCGACGCGCTCGGCATATCCGCCCCCGCCGAGCAAGGCGCACACCTGATCACCGGGTTCGAATCCGTAACCGCCCTGAATGATCACTCCGGAGCATTCGAGACCGGGGTACTCCGGGTCTCCTGGCGGAGGATTGTAGAAACCCTGGCGCTGCATGACGTCGGCCCTGTTCACCGCCGACGCGGTCACCTCGATGAGTACTTCCCCAGGTCGGACCGTGGGTTCGGGCACCTCTCGCCACTCCAGCACCTCTGGCCCGCCGGCCTCGGTGATCACTATTGCTCTCATGCCAACCACGCTAACTTGTGGGTTGACCGCATTCATGGGAACACGGGGCGTTAATCTGCAATGTATTTGCTACCCCTTTGCACCCGTCCCGAGGGGGAACACGGTGGCAAGACACGATCGTGAAGAATCTCTAGAAGAACAGCTGGCATGGCTCGATGCCATCAAGGAGGCCGAGGACTCCACGCCCATCGCGGTGAGCGCGGTGACGATGGCGGACGACGGCTCCCTTTCGCCGTACCCGAAGGATCCATGGGGGGAGACGTCGACGCCGCCGCTGTTCCGCGCGGCCGTCGACACCGTGTACGGCCCGGCGACGTCTGAAGAGGCGCCCGCCGAGGAGGCGACCGCCAACGAGTGGCTGGATCAGGCCAAGCCCGCCGAGGACAGCTTCCTGGCGCCGCTGAAGCCGCTGCCGCGTCCCGACGACACCGACACCTCGCTGGAGCAGTCGCGCGGCCTGTTCGACGCCGGGCAGAAGAAGGAGCAGGCGGGCACGTCAGGCACGACCTGGCCGAAGCCGCCCGAGTGGCCGCAGACGAGCTTCGAGGAGCCGCGCAGGTCGGCTTTCGACGAGCCGCGCCGCTCGGCGTTCGACGAGCAGCCGGCCGCCGAGGAGCCGGAGGCCGAGCCGGCCGCGCCGGTGTTCGGCAAGGCGCGGGCGTTCGACGAGGCGCTGGAGTCGGCGACGGATCCTGGCCTGAAGCGGCCGTCCGCGCTCGACCAGCCGTCGCCGTTCGAGCAGCCGTCGCCGTTCGAGCAGCCCCACCCGTTCGAGCAGCCCCAGCCTTCCGCTTTCGAACGGCAGAAGCCCGCCTTCGAGGAGGCCTTCGTCGCTGAACCGCGTGAACCGCGGCGGCGCAGGCACATCCCCATCCCGCAGGCCACGCCTGGCGGGCCGACCGCCGACAGCCTCGACCCCGAGTCGCTGCTGCGCGGCGCCGGCCGTAGGAACGCTCCCGCGGGCGGCTGGCGGCGTCTGGTCTACAAGGCGTCGGGCGGCTGGATCCGTCCCGGAGAGTCGCCCGAGGTACGGCGGCGCCGCGAGCTGCTGGGGCGCGCCCGCACCCCGGTCGCCACGGGCCACCACCGCGTGGCCGTCCTGTCGCTCAAGGGCGGCGTGGGCAAGACCACGACCACCGTGGGGCTCGGCGCGACGCTCGCCCAGGTGCGCGGCGACCGCGTGATCGCGGTCGACGCCAACCCCGATCGTGGAACGCTCTCGGACAAGGTCGAGCTGGAGACCTCGGCGACCGTGCGCGACCTGCTCAACGAGCGTGAGCAGGTCAAGCGCTATGTCGACATCCGGGCCTTCACCACGCAGGCGCCCTCGCGGCTGGAGGTGCTCGCCTCCGACCGCGACCCGTCGATCTCCGAGGCGTTCAGCGGCACCGACTACCAGTCCGTGGCGCAGGTGCTGGAGAACTTCTACTCCATCTGCATCACCGACTGCGGCACCGGGCTGCTGCATTCGGCGATGGGCGGTGTGCTCGGCCTGGCCGATCAGATCGTGCTCGTCAGCTCCGCGTCCGTCGACGGCGCCCGCGCCGCCTCCGCGACGCTCGACTGGCTGGAGGCGCACCACTACGGCGACCTCGTTCGCGAGGCCACCGTCGTGTTGTGCAGCGTGCGGCCGCGCTCGAAGTCGGCGGTCGACATCAAGAAGCTGGAGGCGCACTTCGCCGCCAGGTGCCGGGCTGTCGTGCGCGTGCCGTACGACCCTCACCTGGAGGAAGGCGCGGAGATCGACCTGGACAGGCTGCAGGAGCAGACCCGTGAGGCCTACCTGCAGCTGGCGGCCTTTGTCGGGGACGGCTTCGCCGGGACGAGCGGAGGGTAAGGGATTCGAACCCTTGAGGCCATCGCTGACCTGGCCGCTTTCAAGGCGGCTGCACTAGTCCACTATGCGAACCCTCCAGAGGTTGCGGAAACCACGATAGCGGCCCCTGACGCGTCGCGCTGCTGAGGTGTAGCGTCAGGGCCAGGTTCCAGGCCAGGAGGCACTCCCGTTGGTCGAGCTCATGGTCGAGGTGGAGAGATCCGGTTCGACCGCGCTGGTACGCCTCATGGGCGACCTGGACAAGACGACCGTGCCCCAGCTCCAGCGGCCGGTCAGGGCGCTCATCGCCGATGGCTGCACGTCGCTGGTCATCGACACGACCGAGCTGGCGTTCTGCGACTCCAGCGGGTTGTGGCTGCTGCTGGAGACGCAGCAGCAGATCCGCCAGCAGGGCGGGGCGATGAGGCTCGAAGGGGTGCACGGGGTGTTGCGGCGCATCCTGGAGATCACGGGGCTTTCGGCGGCCTTTCCGACGGATGGGGCGGTTCCTCACAACTTGCGTGGTACGCAGCTGCCTCCCCCGGTATGACGCGCGAGGCCTCGCCTGCTCCCTACTGTCCACCGCATGAAGCAAGCAGTGATCACTGGTTCCCTCGTCGGAGCCCTGGCCTTCGCCCTCTCCGACATCGTCAACACCGGCATGAGCCCCGTCGAGGAGACGGTCAGCCGGTTCGTCAACACCGACGCCGGCTGGCTGGTCACCGTCGGTCTGCTGGGCATAGCGATGGGATCGGCGGCCCTGACCGCCATGGTCGCCCGCGCGGGCCTCAGCCGGCTGGGCACCGGCCTGCTCGCCGTCTGGTCGGCGGGCATCCTCGTGGCGGCGATCTTCCCCGCAGACCCTCCCGGCCGGTGGGACGACCCGTCGCTGTCGGAGACCGTGCACGGCCTGGCCGCGTGGGTGGCGCTCCTCGCCCTCATGATCGCCGCCATCGTGATCACCCGGGCCCTGCCGCGTGATCCCGTGCTGCTGGCTATGACCGTGGCGGTCGTGGTCGGGTTGCTGCTCTTCCTGGTCACCCTGGTCGACGCGATGGCCACGCGGTCGTTGCCCCCGCTCCTGGGGGTGACCGAGCGGATCGCGCTCGCGGCCGACCTCGGGTGGCTGGTCGTTGCCGCGGTCCGTGGCAGCGGGTACCGTCGGAGTCGGCCGTACACGCCTGCCCGACTCCGAGCCTGATCACCGGCGCCCACGTCGTCACCCGATCATGCGACCGAGGACAAGCCGTCCCTGACGCAGCGTGTGGATCCTGGGCGAGCCTGTCACCATGACCTCGCGGAGGAACGTGGGACTCCGCCGGAGGACATCATGATGACTCACGACGCCAAGCATCGAGCCCGCACGCGCGCGATCCGGTCCCGGATGGCGGAAACCGGCGAGAACTGGACCGTGGCCGCCCGCCACGTCGACGGCGACGCGGCCGCGCCGGTGCGTCACCACCACGAGTCCGCCCTGCTGCGGCGTTTCCTCGGCGGCGGCCCTTCCGAGGCGCTGCTGCTCGGGCTCGGCGGCGGCATCGGGTTCATGTACTTCGTGTTCGAGTACTCCGGTCACGCTCCCATGCTGACCATCGTCTGCCAGGCGCACCCGGAGCCGATGATCCCGCTCGCGCTCGGCCGCCTTTGCGTGCCGTACGACACGAAGCGCACGGGGTCGCCGCGGGTGGCGGAGCGCAACCTGCGGGCGGCCGTCGACGAGTACGGCGGGGCGTTGTGCAGGGTGGGGCGCCACGAGCTGCCCTGGCGGCCTTCGATGCCCTTCCCCGACCCGGTCGACGTCGCCGTGACGGGCATCACGGGTGACGTCGTGACCGTGGACGACGACACCGTCCACGAGCTCCCGCTGCCGGACTTCATGGCCGCCTGGTCGGCGGTGAAGAAGGAGAAGCACCAGCTCATCACCGTCACCGGCGAGGCTACGGGCGAGCCGATGGTCGCCGAGGCGGTCGCCGGGACGGCGGCCAAGCTCACAGGGCCGGTGATGGGCAACAATTTCGACGTCAACTTCGGGCTCTCCGGCATGCGCAAGCTCGCCGCCCAGCTGCCGTCGTGGGGCAAGCGGTGGAACGATCTCTCCGTGCCGTTGCGGCGCCTGCACGAGTGCCTGGAGCTGGAGTACACCACGCCGGGGGCGACGCGGCCGTTGTACGCCGACTTCCTCGACGAGGTGGGAGCCGAAGCCCGGCTGTATCGGGAGGCGGGTGACGTGTGGTCGGCGCTCGCCTCGGCGGCGCTCGCCGGGAAGCCGCTGGAGGAGATCGCCGCGCTGGCCGGTCAGGCCGCCGAGGTGGAGTCCGCGGCGGTGCAGGCCTTGGTCAGAGCTGGTTGAGCAGCCATTTCGGCCCCTCGATCCGCGCCCTGTCCGAAACTCTGTCGCGCAGCCCGCGATCGGCGGTCACGACCGTGACCCCCTGCCATCCGGGCACGCCCCGCACCACGTCGACGATCATGTCGTCGCCGCTCGCCTGAGCGGCGACGACCTCGATGCCGGGCACCGGTTCCACCCCGCGGGCCGCTCCCTCCACGACCGCCACGATCCGCGGGAACCACTGATCGAGCACCGGGTGCCGTAGCCGGGCGGCGGCGACCTCGGTCAGCAGCCGGGAGGCCGCCCCCGCCCGGTCCCTCCACCATCCGTGCTCGGCGCGCGCGCCCACGATGTTGGCCACGTCGAGCACCAGCGTCTGCGGCGCCAGAACGTCCTGGATCGTCACCCACGTGTGGGCGAAACCGGGATGCAGCCGCTTGCCCGTCACCTCGCCGAGAGGGATCCACCGCAGCGCCGTGCTCTCGGCGTTGGCCGGGCGCGCGTCGATGAGCCCGCCCGACTCGGCGATCACCGTGTCGAAGGTCCACCCGCCGTGGTCGTCGAGGTAGACGCCGCTGACCCGCAGATCGTGCTTGTCGAGCGCCGCCTCCTCGCGCGCCTCGCGCATGGCCGTGGCGATGGGGTCCTCGTGGCTGTCGCGGGCCCCGCCGGGCAACCCCCAGGTGCCGCCGTGGTGGCTCCACAGAGCCCGCTTCTGCATCAGGATGTACGGCACGCCGGCGGCGTCGTGGTGGACGACGAGGAGTCCCGAGGCGCCGTGCACCCCCCAGTGGGTGTGCCCCTGCGCGCACGTGGCCCAGCCGTCACCGTCACTCGCTGCCATGGTCACCAGGCTAGAGCTGAACCCCGTCGAGAGCGCAGACGGCGTTCGGGATCAGTACGGCCACCGAGAAGTAGTCGCTGACCAGGTAGCTGGTGACCGCCCGGTCGTCCGTGCCCAGCTTGTGGATCTTCAGCCCGCCCTCGGGACGCAGCCCCACGATGCCCTGGCGCTTCTCGCCCGGCCGCACGACCAGGATCGACGTGGTCTGGTCGGCGGCGACGGGAAGTTTGTCGCAGGGCAGCAGCGGCAGCCCGCGCCAGCTCAGCAGCCGCTGACCGTCGAGCTCGGCGGTGCCGGGGACGATCCCGTGGCGGTTGCACTGCCGGGCGAACGCGGCGATCGCCCGAGGGTGGGCCAGCAGGTAGCGCGGGCGGGTCTGCTTGCAGATCAGCGCGTCCAGGTCGCTGGGCGCGGGCGGGCCCGTCCTGGCGCTCACCCGGTGGCGCGGCGGGGGCGCGTGGAGCAGGCCGAACGCCGGGTTGTTGATCAGCTCGTGCTCGCGCCGCTCCCGCAGGGCCTCCTCGGTGAGCCTGAGCTGCTGGCCGTACTGGTCCATCGGGTCGCTGTAGAGGTCCTCGACGCGGTTGTGGACGCGCATCACGGTCTGGGCGACCGACAGCTCGTACTCACGCGGCGGCGAGCCGTACTCGATGTACATGCCCGGCAGGGCGGGCTCGCCGTGGTGGCCCGCCGACACGATCACGCCGGGCTGGCTGCTGCCGTGGCGGGCGATCGTGCGGCGGACCGTGCTGGTGCGCCGGTAGACACCGCCGGGGACCTCGGCCCACGACATGATCCGCAGCAGCCAGCCAGGTGTGGCCGACGCGTTGACGGGCGGGGTCTTCGTCGTCGTGGCCAGGTTCCGCGCGGCCGTGGTGCTCAGAGCCATGCCTTCACCCCTCTCGTGCCCAGCCCGGTCGGACCTGCCGGCAGGCGGGGCGCCCGGCTCCAGTTCTGCTCCCCGGCCAGCCAGGCGAGCATGGCCGGGGCGTAGCGGGGCGAACCTGGCGCCAGCCGGTCGAACTGCGCCAGGCGAGCCGCGCGCAGGTCGCCCACGATGGCCGCCGCGCCCGGCGGCTCGCACTCCAAGAGCCGCTGTACGGCCAGCACGCCGTTGTTGTGGTCGGCCCGATGGAAGGCGGCCAGGTCACGCTGGGAGGTGGCCGCGTCGGCGAAACAGTCGGCCAGGTCGCCCGTGGGACGCTCGTCCTGGGGCAGCGCCATGCCGAACTGCAGCAGGTCCAGGAGCATCCCGGTGCCCTCGCCCCGCCGTACGACCAGGTAGTCGACCGCGTCGGGCACGCGCTGCCTGACGCTGTTGGCCAGCTCCCACTCCCGGGCGGCGACCAGGTCGGCGAAGTGGACCGCCACCTGCTCGCGCGCCTCGAACGCGGTGCGCCTCCACAGGTCGGCCAGGGCCCGCTCGAAGGGGTTGACCGGCTCGGGCGGGGCGGGATCGAGGAACCGGGGGAGCCGGTCCAGGAAGGCCCGGCCGCCGATCAGGTCATGCCGCGACTTGTAGCCCTCCAGGTGGGCGTCGAGTTCGGCCAGCAGGACCTGCCACTGGGCGACCAGCTCCAGGCGCTCGCGCGGGGCGTCAGGCAGGCTCGCCGCCGTGCGCTGGACGGCGTCGGGGTTGGGCGGCAGGCCCATCCGCCGCGCCCAGCCGGCCGCCGCGATGCGGGCGGCCGACGCGTGCGGGCTGGTCCTGGCCTGGAGCGTCACCTCCGGCGGGCGCAAGCCGTACGGCCGGTGATCGAGCGGACGATGACCCGCCCACAGGCGGGCGGCCGACGTGCCGAGCCCCGTCGGATACCGCCAGATCGGCACGTAGGGGTCGGCGCCGCGGGTGCCCTCGTTCATGTACCGGCTCGACCGCAGGTGCCACTCGTGCGAGCCCGCGTTGATGTCCTGCAGCCGGCACGCCAGCCTGGCCACCTGCTCACGCTCCGCCAGCTCGGGCACCTCGGTGAGCAGCGTGCTCTCGAACTGCAGCAGCCGCGAGGTCAGCAGGTCGTTGGCGGTGTCCGCCGCATCCTGGGGCGTGAGCCCGAGGAAGTCACGGAGCACCAGCACGAAGTTGTGGACCTCGCCCTCCACCTCGACCTCGCGCTGGTAGGAGAAGACGTCGTTGAGCAGCACCTGCGCGTCGGTGAAGGTGTCGCGCAGCACCTGCACCGGCCGCGACGACACCGTATCGGGCGCCAGGTGCAGCTTGTCGACCTGCTCCACCAGCGTCGCCACCCAGCGGCCCGCGCTGACGCCGCGCTTGCGCTCCAGGTAGTCGATCGGGTTCGGCACCCGCCCGGCCCTGAGGTTCTCCAGCTCCCAGAAGGCGTCGCCGAGCTGGGCGAACGTCTCGTCGGCGAACCGGCGCCGCCAGTCGGCGCCGGTGCCCGGCGCCGTGCGCGCCCACAGGTCCGCCAGCGCCGCCTGCACCGGGTCCTCCGGCTCCGGTACGGCATCGCCGAGGTCGACGGGCATGAAGGCCCGCGCCTTCGCGATCCACGCCTCGGCCCCTTCGGCGTCCCCGTGCTGCTTGTAGTGCTCCAGGAACCAGTCGTCGAAGAAGAACCCCCAGACGTACCAGTCGGTGATCAGCTCCAGCGATTCCTGGTCGGCGTCGGGGAAACAGTAGGCCGCGAACAGCGCCAGATCGATGGAGTCCAGCGTGGCCGCGTCCCAGACCGCCGCGTCGATCAGCCCGAGCTCGGCGGCCCACGTCCTGGCGTGCGCGCGGGCCGCCTCGACGTGCGGATTGACCCTCGGCGGCCACGGCCGGTAGAAGTCCGGCAGCTCGAAGGGGCGCACCGTCAGTGGCCCAGCTCGACGTTCTCCAGCACGCCCAGCGCGTCCGGCACCAGCACGGCCGCGCTGTAGTAGGCGCTGACCAGGTAGGACATGATCGCCTGCTCGTTGATGCCCATGAAGCGCACGTTGAGCCCGGGCTCGTACTCATCGGGCAGCCCCGTCTGGTGCAGGCCCACCACGCCCTGGACGGCCTCGCCGGTGCGCATCAGGACGACCGACGACATGCCGGAGTCGCTGATCGGGATCTTGTTGCAGGTCAGGATCGGGACACCCCGCCACGCGGGCACCTCGCGGCCGAGCAGCTCCACGGTCGACGGGTAGAGCCCGGCCTTGTTGCACTCGCGGCCGAACGCGGCGATCGTGTGCGGGTGGGCCAGGAAGACGCTCGGCTCCTTCCACACCACCGCCAGCAGGTCGTCCATGTCGTCGGGAGTGGGCGGTCCCGTGCGGGTCGAGATGCGCTGGCCGTACTCCGCGTTGTGCAGCAGGCCGAAGTCGCGGTTGTTGATGATCTCGTGCTCCTGGCGCTCGCGCAGCGCCTCGACGGTCAGGCGGAGCTGCTGCTCGACCTGGTTCATCGGCTCGTTGTAGAGATCGGCGACGCGGGTGTGCACCCGCAGCACGGTCTGGGCGACCGACAACTCGTACTCACGCGGGCTCGTCTCGTAGGCGACGTAGGTGCTCGGCAGCACCGGCTCGCCCATGTGGCCCGACGCCATCTCGATCACCGCCTCGCCGGAGGCGTCGGTCGCCGGGGCGTCGGCGTCGAGGAACGACCGCAGATGCCGCTGCAGCCCGTCGGCCGCGCTCGCGATCAGGGCGAAGTCGCGCCTGCAGAGCGTGAGCAGCACGCAGGGGGTGACCGCCTGGAAACCGAACTCCCACACCCCGTGCTCGTCGAGCAGCGCCTGCTCGCCGAAGTAGGCGCCGTCCGACAGGATGCCCAGCGAGACCGGGTCCCCGTACTTCCCGGTGCCCAGCCGGTCGATCTTGCCGTGGGCGAGGATGAAGAAGCGGTCGACCTCCTGCTCCGGCTGGACGATCATGTCGCCCGGCCCGTACTCCACCTGGTGCATGCGCTCGGCCAGCGCCGCGAGCACGTCCTCGTCGGCGTAGCCGCGCAGGATCGGCAGCTCGCCGAGCTCCTGCGGGATCACCCGCACGGTCGCGCCCGTCTTGACGCACTCGATGCGGCCGTTGCCCACCGTGTAGCTGAGCCGCCGGTTGACCCGGTAGGTGCCGCCCGAAACCTCCACCCACGGCAGGGCCTTCAGCAGCCAGCGCGAGGAGATGCCCTGCATCTGCGGGACGGACTTGGTGGTGGTGGCGAGGTTCCGCGCCGCGGCTGTGCTGAGACTGGAAAGGTTCTGTTCTGTCATGAGGCTTCACCCTCGTGACCATGACGCGGGCCTTCTGAGCAGATGGGCAAGCCTTTGATGACAGTTGTCATCTCCAGCCGATGATTGGGGCGACTGGGGGCGGGGGCTCAAGATTGCGAAGATCTATGCATGACGCAGAACGACCCCACCGAGCCGAACCCCACCTGCGCCGCCTTCCCGGCCATGATCGGCAGCGGGATCGCGATCGGGGTGGCGTTCGGGCTCCTCCTCGACAACCTGGCGCTGGGCATCGGCATCGGCATGGCGATCGGTGCCGCCCTCGGCTCCCTGTCGGTCACGATCGCACGGAAGCGGCAGCAGGACTGACGGAGTTGTCAGTCGTCGCAGGGTGCCAGGCTTCTTGCGATGGTCCAGAGCGCCACAAAGGCGGTCGAGACTTCTCCGAAGAGAGGGGCCATCTACACCTCCGCAACAGGAGTGGCTTCGTCAGCCGGCCCTAACCCGACGCCGGGTCAATGAGAAATTGTCTCCACGACATAGATACCGCCCACAGCGCGGTGATACCAGTTGTCCGGGCTGCAGCTCTCCGGCCGACCAGGGCCAGCGCACCTCCGGGCTCAGCCGTCAGGGTGACACGATCAATCGGATGCAGGTCGACACGGACCACGGCTTGATGGCAGCCGAACAAGCCGCAGCCAGTAACCGGGCAGGGCACGCCTCCCGACGGGGGACTTCTGGGGCCTGCGATGGTCATCCCGCTCGGCCTGAGCCTATCGCGTCGTTGCGGCCAAGTTGAGCGCCTCACAAGCCATCGACTGAAGCCCACCAGCCCGGCTCCTCCGCATCAAGCCGGGCTTGACACGCCTGCCCCGGCCCGCTGCCACTCCTGCAGAGGACTGTCTGCGTACCAGGTGATTAGTAGCGCATCTCGTCTCCATTTGAGGTGTGCGTAAAGTCACCATAAAGATGACCTTGACTCAGCTCGCCAAGGATCAGTAATTTGTCCTCGTTTGAGTAGCTCCGAGCTGATACCTGTCCGATGGGGCCTGAGGCAGAGAGCCACACATTTGATGTGACGTCTCCTCGTCGTGGCTTGGAGTGTGCTTTCGCATGCATCGTGGTGGCTGGTTGCTGCGCTCGTACTGGCGGAAGCCTTTGGTTGTGGTGGCGGCCACTCTAATCTCGGTGCCCGGACTGTTGATATTGCCGTCCATGCCCGTCGCGGTGGGGGAGGCAGTCGAATCCGCGATTGTGCAATCTTCGCCGCCTGACACACCGAAGCAGCAGACGGGTACAGCTGAGGGGCTGCCATCGTTGGTCAGCACGGCAGTAACGCAGCCCAACACGACCCAAACGCGTAGCACAGCAGCGCAGACAGCGGCCGAAGAGCCTAAGGGGGCCATGCCGGTTGACTTGCGTGCCGGCGTGGAGACAGCTGTTTTGTCTGTTGGCTATTGCTCTGATTACCCTCAGTACTCCCAGAGCAGTACCTACTCGGCTGGGTCGCAGGTGTGGTGGGTAAACCCCACAGGCTTCCCGTCGGGACGGTATGTCTACCGAGCCAACGTGTACGTGCCGATGAATCAGAACCCCTCGTCGGACTACTACGAGAACGTGAACGGCACGGTTATTTCGAAGCCTTATTGGAGTCGGCTTGGTGAGTGCACGGATGCGCCGCCGGACCCGGAGTATCCGCCGTCCTTGACCGCTGTCTTCCCACTGAATGGGATGTTGATCGGGTCGCGCACTCCGCTGCTGGGCGCTGAGGCGCACAGCAACGATGGCGGCTCGGTGCGGTTCGCCTTCAAGGTGTGCACGAACGCGGCGCGCACGACGGGATGTGTCGCCTCGGGGACGCTGTCGACGAACACTTGGCGTGTTCCGACGTCGAAGGCGCTGTCGTGGAGTACGCAGTATTGGTGGGACATCACCGTCACCGACACGAGCAACAGTTTGACGACGTCGTGGACTGAGGGCACGTTCACCACGGGTGTGCGCCAACCGGCCACGGGTTCGCTGTACTCGACGGGTGCCCCTGACGGGCAGGAGTTCGAGCCCGCCACAGGCAACTACACGACTTCGGCTACGGATGCTGTGGTGGCAACGGTTGGGCCTCCGCTGTCGGTGGTGCGCTCGTACAACAGTCTGGACCCCCGTCGGGATGGGATGTTCGGGGCCGGGTGGTCGACGCGCTGGGACATGAAGCTGAGCGTCGTTTACGGCGGCGTGGCGCAGGTGACGTTTCCTAGCGGTCGGCAGGTGAAGTTCGCTCCCGACGGTGGTACGGCCGGTACGTATCAGCCACCGCCTGGCATGTACGCCACGCTGGTTCAGACGCGGGAGAGCGCTGGCGGTGCCGCCACTGGCTGGCAGTTGATGGACAAGTCGTCCACCTCCTTCTTCTTCGACCTTCAGGGCCGCCTAACCAGAATTGCGGATCTGCGGGGACGCACCCAGACGCTGGAATACGGCGCGGACGGGAAACTCTCCAAGGTCTCCGGGGTGGGCGGCCGCTTCTTGTCCTTCATCTGGACAGGAAGCCATGTCATCCAGGTCGCCACAAACCCAGTCGACAGCGCGCCACTGACATGGACCTACACCTACGAAGGCGACAAGCTCGTCAACGCGTGCCAACCGGGCTCGACCCCTCAGGTGCCGCTGTGCACGACCTATGAGTACACAAGCGGCTCCCAGTACTTCAGCGCCGTGCGCAACTCCGACCCGCTCGGCTACTGGCGATTGGGAGAGGCATCCGGCACGCAGGCTGCTGACTCCGGAGCACAGGCAGGCACCGCCACATACGCGGGTGTCACGCTGGGGCAGTCTGGCGCGGTCGAGGCAAGTACGGATACCTCAGCCAAGTTCTCAGGAACCAGCACCCTGACCATCCCCGAGCCCGCGGTCAGCCAGCTGAGCGGTGCGGCATCGGTGGAGGCCTGGTTCAAGACCAGCCAAGCCGGCGTCATTATGTCGGCTGGCACCGATGACAGTAATGCTTTGGCTCGATCGGTGATCTACGTCGGTTCCGACGGCAAGCTGCGAGGCCAGTTCAGACCGACTACGGGAACAGCGGCACCCGCGCCGATCACTTCGGATGGCGTTGTCAATGATGGGCAGTGGCACCACGTAGTCCTGACGCTGGCCAACACCACCCAGGAGATGTTCCTCGACGGGCAGAGCGTAGGCACCGCCACAGGCGCGGGCTTTGGCGGCTGGCCAGTCGGGGCACGCTTCGGCAACGGCAAGCTCGAGGGAGGAAAGTGGCCGGGTGGCCCCGCCAGCAGCCAGAACCTCGGCTTTGTCGGCCATCTGGACGAAGTGGCGCTCTACGACGCCCCACTGGAAACTCAGGACGTCACAACCCACTTCGCGGCCCGGAGCGCAGCGCCCCACCTAATGTCGAAGATCACGACGCCGTCGGGTCGCGTGTGGATGCAGAGCACTTACGACACTGCCAATGATCGCATCAAGAGCTATACCAATGTCCATGCAGGCACTTGGCAGCTGTCCTCCCCTGTGCACAACAAGTCCACCGGCATCTCCACCGTTACGGTCACGGACCCTGACAAGAACTCGATCACATACACCTACGACGCAGAGCGGGGTAACCGGCTCGTCTCGCGCACAGACCAGCTAGGGAAGAAAACGAGTTTCACCTACGACACGGCAGGTTTCCCAAAGACGACCACCGACCCCAACGACAACACCGTCACCCATTCATACGACAAGCGCGGCAACCTGATCTCGACCGCCACCTGTCGAAAGAGCGGTAGCTGTCAAACCGCTTACGCGCAGTACTACCTCAACACAAGCAACCCTCTCGATCCCCGCAACGACCGAATGATCAAGGAGCGGGACGCCCGCTCCGCGAGTTCCACCGACAACACTTACGCCTGGGTGTCGGAGTTCAACGAATTCGGTGAGCAGATCAAACTGATCAGTCCGACCACGACGGACTTCCCCTCCGGCCGCGTCGTGGCCGTGACGGTTACAGAGGGCACCGAGCCAGCGGTCGGAGGCGGCGCAACCCCTGCTGGATTGGTTGCAACTCGAACCGATCCAGCAGGTAGCGTCTGGCGTTACGCCTACACGGCTGCGGGGGACCTGGCTGAGCAGACTGATCCGGTGGGGTTGGTCGTGAAACTGACCTACGATGCCATCGGCCGTCTCCAAACCTCGACCGAATTTTCACGGGCGCACCCTGAGGGTGTGGCCAGCACCTTCGGATACGACGCCACTGGACTACTTGCGGTGCAGACGGGTGCAGGCGTCAAGAACGAGGTCACTGGAGTTACCCACACAGCACAGCACCGCTACACCTACAACGCTGACGGCAACACCCTGACCATGACGGTTGCCGACACCACGGGTGGTGACCCGGCACGGGTCACGACGCACACCTACGATGCCAGTGGGCGGTTGACAAGCACGACCGGCCCTGAAGGCGGAGTGATCCGTCAGTCGTGGAACGCACTGGGGCAGGTGGCGAGCACTACCGACGCCCGAGGCACTGTGATCGAGAACGGCTATAGCAAGCGCGGCGAGCTGATCACAAAGACGCTGAAGGCCTGGACGGGTAGCCCGGTGAACCCGCAGCCTGCCCAAGACGTGGTAGTGGAAGCCTTCGCCTACGACCCAGGGGGCCGGCTGGCCACTCGGACGGATGTGATGGGTCGCAAGACCTCCTTCACGTACTACACCGATAATCTGCCTTGGCAGAAGATCGCGGATGATGTGAAGCTGAACGGCTCCACGACGGCGCGGGATGTGGTGCTGGAGGAGCACACCTACGACGCTGCAGGAAATCCCACCAAGCTTGTCACCGGAGGTAACCGGCTGACCGCCGATTTCGTCTACGACGCGGCAGGAATGCTGACGTCGCAGACCGTGGATCCCACCGGGGCCAAGCGCAAGACCGCCTTCATGTATGACGCGGCTGGAAACGTGATCAAGTCGGTCCTGTCTGGTGCCGGAACTACCCGAACCGAGGTTCGGGAGTACGGCTACACCAAGACCGGGCAGATAAACCGCGAAGTCGTCGAAAATGGCGAGCAAGATCTCATCTCCACTCTCGAGTACGATGATCGCGGCCTAGTGATCAGCACAGTCGATCCGCGTGGACACGTTGCCGGCGCCGACAGCGCCGACTTCGCCGTAACCCTCAGGTACGACGCCATCGGTCGCCTGGTCGAGGCCACCGCCCCCGAAGTACCGGTGGAGAAGGCGGGCGCTGCAACGACCGCACGTCCGACCGTGCGCCGGGGCTACAACACCGCAGGTGAACAGACCCATCAAGTGGACGCAGAAGGCCGAACCGTTGAGTCGGCCTATGACCGCGCCGGACGACTGATCAGCACCAAGACGCCCGCCTACACACCACCCGGCAGCAGCACCGCGCTAACCCCCATCTCTCACTTCGCTTACGACGCTGCCGGTCAACTGATCAAGACCACGGACCCGCGCGGCTATAGCCGCACCTTCGAGTTCGACGCCCTCGGGCGTCAGGTACGCATCACCGACCCGGCACCGGAGGGACAACAAGCGGGCCAGTGGGTGAACGAATTCAACCTCGCAGGTCAGCAGTCAGCAGCCGTCGACCCGCGTGGGGCCCGAACGGAAGCCACCTACGACGATCTCGGTAGGCAGATCACCCAGACGACCATCGAGCGCAAGCCGGCGTCGTCAGTCGCCACCACCAAACTGGAATACAACGACGCCGGGCACCTGACCAAGACCACGCTGCCCGGGAACCTCGTCACTAACCTTACGGTCAACGCGGTCGGCGAAGTCACCCAGGTCAGCGACCCGCTGACCAACAAGACCGACATGGCCTATGACCTGGCAGGGCGTCTGACCAAGATCACTGACGCCCTCAAGAAGGTCACTTCCACGGACTACGACCTGGCGGGACGCCCGACGACGGTGAAGGACCTGGATGCCGCTGGCGCGGTGCTACGGACTTACAGCGTCGAATACGACGCTGTCGGCAACCCCATCAGAGCCATCGACCCCGCTGGTCACGCCACCAGGCAGACGTTCGACGCCCTTAACCGCCCGATCTCGCTTATTGAACCGGTGGCCGACGGCAAGACGATCACCACGTCGTTCGGATATAACGCCGGCGGTTCCCGCACCCGCCTCACCGACGGGCGAGGCAACGCCACCTGGACCAACTACAACAGCCTGGGCTTGGTCGAAACCGTCACAGAATCCGCCACGACCGCCCACCCCCAAGCTTCCGACCGGACGTGGACCACGATCTACAACCAGGGCGGACTCCCAGTCACCACACTCCAACCCGGCGGCGTCCGGATCGATCGCACCTTCGACCACCTGGGCCGTCTGCTCACCGAGACCGGCGAAGGCGGGGGCGCAGCCACAGCCGAACGGACATTCGGTTACGACCTGACTGGCCAGCCCACAACCGTGGGCGATCTCACCCTGAACTACAACGACCGAGGCCTGCCCCTCACCGTCACCAAGAACGGAACGCAGGAAAGTTCCTTCAGCTACGACGTTCTTGGCCAGCTCAGCCAGCGCACGGATGCAGCCGGGATAGCGACGTTCACCTGGGACCAGGCAGGACGCCTCGCAACCGCGACCGACCCGGTGACCGGACGCACGCTGACCTACGGCTACGACATCGCCGACCGTCTCACCTCCCTCACGGCCAAGACCAGCACCGGAGCAGCGGCCGACAGCCAGGCCCTCGGCTACGACGACCTCGACCGGCTCACCAGCCAGACACTGAAGAACGCAGCGGGCAGCCAACTCGCCAAGATCACATATGGCTGGGACGACAACGACCGTCTCACCAGCAAGACTGTCGCTGGGCTCGCCGGAGCTGGGACCAACACCTACAGTCACGACCACGCCGGACGCCTCACATCCTGGACGCGCCCAGACGGCACCATCACCCCGTATGAGTGGGACGACGCTGGTAATCGCACCAAAGCTGGAAACGACACCTTCGCCTACGATGAGCGCAATCGCCTCTCCTCCGGCGCTGGCAGCAACTACGCCTACACACCCCGCGGAACCCTGGCCACCGAGACCAAGGACGGCCAGACCACCCAGCTGACCTTCGACGCCTTCGACCGGCTCATCGCCGACGGCGACAGCCTCTATTCCTACGACGCACTCGACCGCGTTACCTCCCGCATCCACGGCACCCGCAAGCAGACCTTCCGCTACAGCGGACTCGGCAACGACCTGGCCGCCATCAGCGACGCGAGCACCAGCACGTTCGCAGCCAAGTACGGACGCGACGCATCCGGTGACCTACTCGGCATGCAAGAAGGGACAGCGGCGCCGGTCGCGACCCTGACTGACCTGCACACCGACCTGGTCGCGACCTTCACCACGACCACTCTTGCTACCACGGCCAGCTACGGGCCGTTCGGCGAAGTCGTAGCGCAGACCGGCGAAAAGACCAGCCTCGGGTACCAGGGCGAATACACCGACCCGGACACCGGCAAGGTCAACATGCACGCCCGCTGGTACCAGCCAGGAACCGGCACATTCGCCAGCCGTGATTCCCTCACCCAGGACCCCAACCCCAGCGTCCAAGCCAATCGCTATACCTACGCCAACGGCACCCCACTAACCGGAACCGACCCAACCGGACACTCAATGGTTGGGCCGAACATCCCCAGTGCGGGCATCTCCGCCGGTGGTGCCGGGATGGTGTACTACTCCATCGGGGCCGACGGCGAATGGGTCGGTGGCGGCGGATCATGCTGGGGCTATGGCTACGACCATAGTGGATCTTGGATCTCCTGTATGCCCAGCTTTACCGATATGCATGATGGCGCGCCCAACAAGAACTGGTACCGCGACAATTACATCCTTCCCAGTCTTCCGTCCTTCGAGAAGGAAGAAGCCAAGAGAGTCAACGTCATCGACGCTGGCGAAGGTGCCGGACGCCCAGCCCCCGATGGGTTCTGGGACGAAACCGACACCGCACTCCAAGATCAGTTCCGGAGTATGTATCGAGACGCCGACAGTATCGAACAGAACGAAGCGCTGTGGAAGTACCTCAAGCAGAAAGCTGCAGAGGCTAAGCGGGCGAGCTCAGCAGCCATCGGCGCTCAGGGTCTTAGCGGTGGCCAACGTAAGCCGGGTGGGATGCGTGCCGCTGGGCCGCCCGCACAACAAGATGCAGGCGGCAGGGGATCCGGATCGGATCCCGTTGCGAATTACACCAGTTGTGTTAAGCAACTGGGTGAATCCGCCTGTAGCGACATTCGGAGAGCGGCGGTTATGGCGACAGCGATCCGCGAGCTCGACCAGAAATGTATGGGGAGGGTAGTTTCGTCCCATTGTGGCACTGTGATTGGCATCCTTGGTATGGATGACAAGCAGTGGCACAAGATGCGCGCTAAGTGGGAGATCTATCGGCAGACACACCCGGGCGAGAAATCCTGGCTTCGGAGTATTCTTCGCGAGACCTTCGACTTCTTCCTCGGAGACGCCGAAAGGTGTGTTGGAGGTGACGGTGTCTCGTGTGTACTCTTCATGACCAATTTCATCCCTGGTGGAACTGCTGGGAGAGGAGGCATCTCCTTTCTCCGAAGAGTTTTCTCGAAGTTCGACGAAGCCGCAGACGTGGCGGTTGCTGCGTGTCGACGCAGTAGCTTTATTCCAGGTACGCGAGTGCTCATGGCTGATGGTAGCCATAAGCGGATTGAGAATATTCGCGTAGGTGATTCTGTCACTGCTGTCGACCCGGAGACTGGCGTCGCTGGGGGGCGAAGAGTCTCGTTTCTCATCTCTAGTGAAGGTCCCAAAGACCTGATCGAGATTTCCATTGGCGGAATCGATGGCGTGCGCAATTCATACATCGTAACCGCAACAGCAGAACACCTCTTTTGGGTGCCAGCGCTGTACACGTGGGTAAAAGCGGCCGACCTTCGTGCTGGATCTCGGCTGCGAACTTTTGTGGGTACCGAGGCCCAAGTTGACAGTGTCAGGCGATGGACAGCTGGACGTCGGGTACATAATCTCACCGTCGCTGGCCTCCATACCTATTACGTGCTCGCAGGCGATCAAGCAATCCTTGTCCATAATGATTCGCCATGTGACGAGGTGCTAGCGGCTGTATGGAGTTCTCCTAACAGGACACTCAGTGATGCCTTTCGTTATCATTATGAAAAACATGCAAAGCGCTTCAATAAGACCATGGACGAATATCATGCGGACGCAAAGGCGTGGCTTGAGTCGAACCCGGCTAGCCAGCGAATAAATTCGAAACTAGTGGTGCTGGCCGATGGGACCAAAGCGATCAAATACACTACCCCCGGTGGAGGCAAGGGAGGTATTATACAAAACGGTAAGTTGATCAGTTTTTGGTATCGAAACGATTAGGATGGACCGCCTGTGAATTTTATGGATTCCTACTGTGTCTGGCGACAGCTCATGCGTCCCCCCGCAGGAGTTGATGAGGAAACGCTGGACATCAGCACTGATCTTTTGGTGTCGGACGAATACCTTCTATCGGTGGCCAATTTGGTTGAATTTGGAATATTCGATCCACCGAAGGTGGATGTGATATCTTTTCTTGATGAAATCCTGGTTCGCGCCACCGTGTTGATTGCAGAAGGCGACTCCGAGGTGGGGCAGGCCGCTCGCAATTTGCATGCATATGCCGCACTTTCTCGCCAGCTTTATCGGCAATACCTTGAACATCCTGCATCCGAAGTCCGCACTGGATTGTAAATGTTCAGCTGGTTCAAGTTGACCATGGCCATGTCGTTACCTCGGATACCACGGGCTAAAGCGGTTGAAAGCTTGCGGTAACACGGCGTGGTTGCGTGCTCTTGGCTGGGTTCGGGAGGATGCCGGTGGTTGCGTTATCCGGATGGTGGTGGTCTGACCCCGGCGGCGCGAGCCAAGCGCTAACAGGTCCGCTTGGAAGCGGCCAGGCTGTTCGCCGCTGGTATGTAGTGCCCCAAGTGGCCAAGAGGCTGCGGGTCTCACGCAAGTCGGCCCGTGTGTGGCAAAAGGCCTGGCGCACGGCAGGGGCCGAGGCGCTGGCGTCGAAAGGGCCATGTGGGCAGCGCTGCCGGTTTAGCGATGCGCAGGTGGCATCGGATGGGCTGGAGCCCGCAGGTCCCCCCGGCGCCGCACCGCCGAGCGCGACGAAGAGGCGATCGCCACCTGGGTGAAGGACGCAAGGACATAACGGCGCCAGAGGATATCTGCCAACAGGCGTGTCGTCGGATCTATGCCCGGGCCGATCTGTGTCACCACCTAATTGGGCCCCTCAGCCTTTCTGAAGGGCGGCAGATGGATGTCGATCTTTCGGAGGCGCTCGCCTACGCGTTGGCAACCTCTACCGAGATGTGGCGTGCTTGGATGATCTCTTTCTTTGAGGAAGAGTGGTTTGAGTTCCACCATCTGGAGGAGTCATCGCCTTCATAGACGCGAGCCGGTCATATGGGGCGATGTCTCCCATTGAATGAGGATGCGCAGATGTGCCCCATTCCTAGTCGCCCAACTTTGCTGGCGGCGAGTTCGATAGTTTGCTGAGCGCTGTCGATGCTTTAATAATTTGGGAGGCGGGGCGAAATTGATGTACGCCTTGACGACTTCAAAGCAATGCTCGCGTTCGCTCAAATGCGCAATCCGGTCACGGGATGATCTTCAGCTCAGGACCCAGCCTTCGACCCCCCTCGCCCGGTTCAAACGTCGAATCCCTTCCCCTCGGAGTGAGCACCGCTCTCCAAGGCGGGTGTCCTCCATCCAGTCCGCGGACGGGTTGACGCCGTGCCGATCGCCGACTTCGGTACTCGCCGTGAGGGCTGGGGGACCACCGCGAAGGACCTCCTTCGTCGGCCCTTGGCATCGCATACGCAGGCCAGCTGATCGGGTCACCGATCGCTCGCCCGCGACCGCTGACCGTGCGGTCGCTTGTTCCGTGAGTGTTCCGTGCGGGCGCGAAAGGCCACGAAAGTGAACGCGAAGTAGCGCAAGCCGTTCTCTCTGGTCAGGAGCTTGATCTCGCCCCCAAGCCCAGGTGGTCGAACCAACACCCGAAAATCACGCAGATCTATGACGGCAGGGCACAACCAGGGCACATGAAGGTGTGAGGCGCCAGGAAACGTCGAGAACTGGTGAGTGGACAAACCGCAGGGCAGGCCCACATCCGCCGCAGCGGTCCAGCTCCTAGCCGCCACCCTTGGAGAAGTGCTGGTAGTCCTTGGTGCCTGACCAGTAGCCGCCCCACTCCCAGCCGACCTTCTCGAACGCCTTCACCACCCGGTCCCTGCCGTTGATCACGCCGGGCTCGTCGAGCGGCCGGGTCTTGAAGTCCTCCGCGTTGTCATGGGCCACCGACCCGCCCGCCGTGACATACGGGTTCTGTTGCGGGTTGATGTCGATCGCCAGCCCGTAGGCGTGGTTCGACCAGTTGCTCGAACCGGTCGCCGCCCGGCAGTTGAACGCCGAGGTGTTGTTGGCGTCGATCGAGTCGAAGTCGTCGCCCTTGAAGACGTCGACCAGCTCCATGCGCTTGATCGGCCACTTCCAGCCGTACAGCTGCTTGAACACGGTGACGATGTCGTCGGTGACACTCTTGTTGACGATCAGCTCGCCGGTGTGGGCCTTGTCGTCGAAGCCCCAGTAGGTGAGCGTGATCAGGCGCAGCCCGCTCAGCGGCACGGGGCAGCCGGGGCGCCAGGAGTACGGCACGTCGTCGCGCTTCACCTCGCGCACCTTCGAGGTGAAGGCGGGTGGGCCGGTGGGCGACGGGGTCGCGGTCTCGCTCTGGGCAGGGCTCTGCGATGGTGCGGTGGTGGCCGCCTGGGTGGGCGATGCCACCGGCTCCTCGGCGCTGCAGGCTGCGACCGCCGCCAGGATCAGGGCCATGAGGGCAGCTGGGCGCTTCATCTGAACACCATATGCGACGCTTCGTGCTCACTGTGTTAGCGCCCGGTCGCCGTCACGTCACGGCGGGCGGCCACGTCCGACTGCTTGCCGTGGGGCACGGACGGGTGGGGCGTCGTCGGGTGGGGGTGACCCATGCGTGCCGTACAAAAAGGGACCCGCCGGTGCCACGAGGAGGCTCGCCGACGCCGGGGTCTGCGAAAGGGAGGCCCGCCGGCGCCGGGAGGAGAGAGACGCGGGGCCGGCGGGCCGTCTGGGTGCGGTCGTGGCTGCTACGAGCGGCCGCGGAGTGGGAGTTCCTTGAGGAAGAGCACCGCGAGCAGCCCGAGCACCGCGATCGGGACGCCGACGAAGAAGACCGTCTCCAGCGCCCGCGTGAACGACTCCAGGATCGCCTGCTTGATCGGCCCCGGCAGGTGCTGGATGGCCTCCGGGCTGCCCAGCTGCGTGGAGCCGCCCCCGGCGCCGGCGGGCAGGCGCGTGGCGAGCTCCTCCTTGAGCCGGTTGGTGAGGATCGCCCCGAACGCCGCCACGCCCACGGCGCCGCCGAGCGAGCGGAAGAACGACACGCCCGAGGTGGTGGCCGCGAGGTCGCGCAGTTCGGAGCCGTTCTGGGCGGCGAGGATGAGCATCTGCATCGACAGACCGAGCCCGATCCCGAGCACCGCCATGTCGAAGCCGATCAGCCAGGCCGACGAGTCGACCTGCAGCAGTGCGAGCAGGTACAGCGCGACCGACACGAGCGCGAGGCCGATGACCGGGAAGATCTTCCACTTGCCGGTCGAGGTCACGATCTTTCCGGAGACGACGCCGGAGATGAACATGGTGACCACCATGGGCAGCGTCATCAGGCCGGACGCGGTCGGGCTCATGCCCTTGACGATCTGCAGGTACTGCGGCAGGTAGATCATCGCCCCGAACAGGGCCACGCCGACGAACAGCGAGGCCAGCGAGCTCAGCACGAAGGTCCGGTTGCGGAACAGCCGCGGCGGCAGGATCGGCTCCTTGGCCGTGCGCTCGGCGATCACCGACAGCACCAGGGAGATGACGCTGATCGCGCCGAGGATGTAGGTCCAGGGGGAGTTCCACTCGAACTCGTGCCCGCCGAGCGACAGCAGCAGCATCACCGCGCTGGCGGCGGCGGTGATGGTGGTGGCGCCCCAGATGTCGATGCTGGCCTCGCGCTTGACGACCGGCATGCGCAGCACCTTCTGGATCACCACGAACGACACCAGCGCGAACGGCACGCACACGTAGAAGCACCAGCGCCAGCCGAGCCAGTCGGCGTCGACGATGAAGCCGCCGATGAGCGGGCCCGCCACCGTGGAGATGCCGAAGACGGCGCCCATGTAGCCGGAGTACCGGCCGCGCTCGCGGGGCGAGACGATGTCGCCCAGGATGACCTGCGAGAGCGCCGACAGGCCGCCGACCCCGAGGCCCTGTACGGCACGCGCCGCGATCAGCTGTCCCATGTCCTGGGAGAGTCCGGCGGCCACCGAGGAGATCACGAAGATCGCCAGGGAGAGCTGGAAGAGGCGCTTGCGCCCGTACAGGTCGGAGAGCTTGCCCCACAGCGGCGTGGAGACGGTCATCGTGAGCATGCTCGCGGTGGCGACCCAGGAGTACTGGTCCTGTCCGCCGAGCTCGCCCACGATCGTGGGCAGGGCGGTGCCGACCACGGACATGGAGATCATCGAGGTCAGCATGGCGAGCATGAGCCCGGAGAGGATCTCCAGGATCTGCCGGTGGGTGTACTGCGGGGGTTGTGTCGTTGTTGTGGTCGTCACCAAGAAGGCCTCAATCCCGTCCCAAAGCTTAGATTGGCTAAGTATACGCCCGTTTACAACCCGATAGAATGCCCGGGTGAAGTCACGTGATCGCGAGGCGACGCGGCAGCGGTTGTTCCACGCGGCACGGTCCCTGTTCGCCGAATACGGCTATGAGCACGTCACCGTGCGCATGATCGCCGCGGAGGCGGATGCCAACGTCGCACTCGTGGCGCGCTACTTCGGCTCCAAGGCCGAGCTGTTCGCCGAGGTGCTGGCGGGAGAGCCGAGCATCCGCCAGGTGTTCGGCGGCGACACGGAGGGGCTGCCCAGGCGGCTGGCGGAGTACGCCGCCCAGCGCATGCACGCCGAGCCCGACAGCCCGATCCTGCGCTCCCTCGAACGGTCGGCCGGACACCCCGAGATCCAGAACGTGGTGCGCGACCGGCTCCGCAACGTGATCATCGAGCCCCTGGCCAGGTTGCTGGCCGAGTCGGGCGAGCCTGACGCGGCCATGGCGCGGGCCCGCCTGGTCACCTCGATCTTCCTCGGCATCGGCACGCTGCGCCGC
Source organism: Nonomuraea sp. NPDC050663 (assembly GCF_044456985.1). NCBI lineage: Bacteria > Bacillati > Actinomycetota > Actinomycetes > Streptosporangiales > Streptosporangiaceae > Nonomuraea > Nonomuraea sp. NPDC050663. The sequence goes on along the minus strand of NZ_JBITGL010000027.1, from coordinate 3,535 downwards.
CTGGTCGGTCCAGAACAGGGCACCCCCGCCGACGTCGACCGCCTGACCGCCGTCTTCGCGGCGGCACTGACCCCCTGAGAACGGACGCGCCGATGATCGACTACTCCGAGGACCCGAGCACGCTCGACCCGTCGATGCTGGAGGGCTTCTTCGTCGGCTGGCCGGCGGCGCCCTCGCCCGAGCAGCACCTGGCCGTCCTGCGTGGCAGCTTCCGTTCGATCGTCGCCCTGGACGGCGGCAAGGTCGTCGGCTTCGTCAACATGATCAGCGACGGGGTCCTGACCGCGTTCATCCCGTGGCTGGAGGTGCTGCCCGGCTACCAGGGGCAGGGCATCGGCACCGAGCTGATGCGCCGCGTCCTGGAGGGCTCCGAGCGGTTCTACTCCGTCGACCTGCTGTGCGACGAGGAGCTCCGGCCGTACTACGAGAAGCTCGGCATGCTGCGGGTGCCGGGGATGACGCTGCGGCATCGGTCCGCGCTGGCTCGCTGATCTGTTCGGTTATCCACAGGGCTATGCACACCCTGTGGAACACGTGTTCGGTAGAAACTGACGTCTTAACGGAAGACGGATATCCGCAGAAAAGGTTGACCGTCACACTGCGGGAAACCTAGCGTGAGCCGTGGGAGCGATCCCACGAGCTTGGGGAGTTCGTCATGTTCGAGAACGCCGTCCTGCGGCTGTGGAGCGAGATCCTGGGCGTCGAGGTGACCTCGGCCGACCAGGACTTCTATGACCTGGGCGGACAGTCCCTGGCCATGGTGCAGTTCGTGGCGATGGTCGAGAGCGAGTTCGGGGTCGAGCTCCCGATCGAGGTGCTCTTCGCCGAGGGTCTGACCGCGGCCGAGGCGGCGCTGGCGATCGAGGCGGGGGCCAGGGCGTGACCACCGTGATCATGGTTGCCCACGGCACCCATGGCGACGTCCTGCCGTTCGTGAGCCTGGGCCGCGTCCTGCGCGACCGCGGTCACCGCGTGGAGCTCGTCACGCACGCGCCGTTCGAGCCCACGGCGCGCCGCGAGGGCCTGGAGTTCACCGCCATCGACACCGAGCAGGGCTACGAGCGGTTCCTGGCCGACACCCCGCTGCTGCTCGGCCGCGGGCTGGACCGCTGGAGGCGCTTCTACGACGCCGCCGGCCTGTTCGACCAGATCAGGTTCGAGTGCGAGGTGCTGAAAGCGCGCCACGTGCCCGGCGAGACGGTCTTCGTGGGCCGGCACACCACGGCCGTCTCCGCGCTCTTCGCCGGGGAGGCGCTGGGGGTGCCGACGGCGTGGGTGGCGGTGACGCCGGTGCAGTACATGTCGGAGCGCCCCGCCATCCACCTGTACTCGACGTTGCTGAGCGACCGGCTCGACGAGATCCGCATCATGCTCGGGCTGGAGCCGGTCGCGGACTGGGCGGCGTGGTTCACCTCCGCGCGGCTGCACGTGGGACTGTGGCCCGAGTGGTTCGACCGGGCCGGGGTGCCCGCGCCGGCCAGGGCGGTGCTGACGGGAGCGCCGTTCGGCGACGACATGTTCCAGGCCGACGTGCCCGCCGAGGCCGGGGAACTGCTCGACCGGGGCGCCGTGATCGTCACCGGGGGCACGGGGCGGATGATCCACGACGACTTCTACCGGGCCGCCGTCGACGCCTGCCGTACGGCTGGGCTGCCCGCGCTGGTGGTCACCCGCTACCGGGACCTGGTGCCCGACCCGCTTCCTGATGGCATGCGCTGGTTCGCCCACCTGCCCTTCCATCAGGTCATCCCGCGTGCCCGGGTGGTGCTGCACCACGGCGGCATCGGCACGGTCATCAGGGCGGTGGCGGCCGGGGTGCCGCAGGTGCTGCTGGCGCACGGGTTCGACCGGTCCGACAACGGCATCCGGCTGGCCAGGGCCGGGCTGGGCAGCTGGCTGCCCGAGCGGCGCTGGACTGTGGACGAGATCGTGCCCCTGCTGCGGGCGGCGGCCCAGGCCGGCGAGGGGTATCGCGAGCGGGCGTCCGAAGTGGCGCGCTCTACCAGGCCGGGGCTGCTCGGCGCGGCCGAGGCCATCGAGGCACTCTTCTAGATCTTCGGAGTCGTGATGGTTTTGGGAGCGCTCCCACTTCTCTTCGAAAAGCAGGCCGCCCTCGCGCCCGACCGGATCGCCGTCGTCTCGGGGGCAGAACGGGTCACGTACGGCGAGCTGCGCGCCGACGTGGATCAGCTGGCCGTACGGCTGGCCGAGGCGGGAGCGGGACCCGGGGTCCTGGTGGGCATCCTCGCCCGGCGATCGGCGTTTCCGGTGGCCGCGATGCTGGCCGTACTGAAGACGGGCGCCGCCTACCTGCCGCTCGACCCGTCGTACCCGGCGGCGCGCATCGAGCTGATGCTGGCCGACTCGGGGGCGCACCTGCTGCTGACCGACGACGACCTGGTCGGCCGCGAGGGGTCGTCCGGCCAGCGCCTCGATGGGTGCGCTTACCTCATCTACACCTCGGGCTCCACCGGCAGGCCCAAGGGCGTCATGGTCGCCCACCACGCCGTCGTCAACCTGCTCGACGGCATGAGCGCCATGCTCGGCTCAGGACCCGGCCACGTCTGGCTCGCGATCGCGCCGCTGTCGTTCGACATGAGCGTGATCGAGCTCTACCTGCCCCTGATCACCGGCGGCCGCGTCGTGATCGCCGACGCCAGGGCCGCGCTGATCGGCAAGCGGCTGGTCGAGCTGATCGACACCGAGGGCGTCACCCACATCCAGGCGACCCCGTCTGGCTGGCGGGTGCTGCTGTACGCCGGCTTCCACCGGCCCGAGGTCACCGCGCTGACCGGCGCGGAACCCCTCACCATCGCCCTGGCCAAGGAACTGCGCGCGGCCGTCGGGCGCCTGATCAACATCTACGGTCCCACCGAGGCGACCGTCTGGTCCACCGCCTGGGACGTGCCCGAGGACCCCGGCTCGATCTCCATCGGCGAGCCGTTCCCCGGCGTCAGGGTCCACGTCGTCGACGACCGCCTCGACCCGGCCGAGCAGGGCGAGCTGGCCATCGGCGGCGTCGGCGTGAGCCGCGGCTACCTCGGCCGCCCCACCCTGACCGCCGACCGTTTCGTCCCCGACCCGTACGGCCACGAGCCGGGCAGCCGGCTCTACCTGACCGGAGACCTGGTGAGGCGTGGACCAGGCGGTCTGGAGTACTTGCACCGCGCCGACACCCAGGTCAAAGTGCGCGGGCACCGCGTGGAACTGGGCGAGGTCGAGAGCGCGATGCAGGCCCTCCCCGGCGTACGGCAGGCGGTCGCGGCCGTGCGCGGGGACACACTGATGGCCTTCGTGGTCGGGCGGTGCGCCGACCTTCGTGCGAGGCTCGGGCAGATCCTGCCCGCCTACATGGTGCCGACGCGGGTGATCGAGGTCGACAGCCTGCCCATGACCCCCAACGGCAAGGTCGACCGCTCAGCCCTCAACGAGCCGGCGCCCTAGGAGCTGTTCGGGGTTCGGATCTTGGTAGGGGTGGCTCAGCCTGGTAGAACGTCGGATGTGGCGCGCTTCGATATGACGGATGCTGAGTGGG
>NZ_JBITGL010000026.1:0-106290 GCF_044456985.1 Nonomuraea sp. NPDC050663 | reverse complement strand
AACGGCACCGCCCTGACGGTGGACGGCTACCAGCTGCTCGGGCAGACGCCGCCCGGCACCGGCGCGATGCGCATCCTGGCCACGACGACCGGCACCAGCGTGGCGTTCTCGCCGCTGGTGCCGCGCACCCAGTGGGTGTTCGCGGTGCGCGCCACCAACCAGGGCACGCTCGGCGTGCCCGCCTCGTCGGCGACGATCACGATCCCGGACGACGAGACGCCGCCGCCGGACCCGTCGACGCCGGCCGTCGACTCCCGGCTCGGCATCTTCCGCATCACCTGGGACGGGCTGAGCGCGGCGGGCACCGGCATGCCGAAGGACTTCACCAGGGTCCTGATCATGATGAAGGACCCGCTCGACTCCGAAGACGTCGGGACGCCGGTCGAGTGGCTGGAGCGCGCGGGCACCGCCGTGGTGGCGGGCCAGCCGTACGGCGCCGACCGGGAGTTCTGGCTGGAGGCGATCGACCGCTCCGGCAACTTCTCCGGGGAGTCGCTGCACGTCACCGCGCAGACGCAGCCGCTGGTGGACACGGACCTGATCGGCGAGATCATCAACGGGGCCGAGCACATCATCTCCGGCTCCATCCCCGCCGACGCGAAGATCACAGCCGGGACGATCACGGGCGGCCTCATCCAGGCGCTGGCGATCCAGGCCGGGCACATCTCCGCGAACGCGATCACCGCCGACAAGATCGAGGCCGGGGCCATCACGACCGGCCACCTGGCCGCCGCGGCGATCACCGCCGACAAGCTGGCCGCGGGCTCCATCACCGCCGAGAAGATCGCCGCTGACGCGATCACCGGCAAGACGATCACGGGCGGCACCATCACCGGCGCCCACATCCGCACCGCCGTGTCCGGCCAGCGCATCCAGATCGCGCCCCCGGACGCGGTCCTGCCCGAGATCCGGTTCGTCTCCAGCTCGGGCGGGGTGTCGTCGATCACCGCGGGCGGCACGTTCGGCACCGGCATCGAGATCGTCGGCTCCGAGAGCGGCGGCCGCCGCTACACCCTGGTGCAGAGCTCCACGTTCTTCGAGGTCAAGTACCGCTTCTCGGGCTCCTCACAGGCCAACGGCGGGTTCATCGAGCTGCGCGACTCCGGCACGAAGGTCGGCTGGTACGGCACCGGCTCAGAGGACGAGAACTACTTCGAGTTCTCCGACTACGGCTACGGGCCGCGCACCACCCACGTCGGCCGGTGGAACCACCTGACCGCGGCCTCCCGGTGGGGCATCCTCACCGGCCGCACGACGGTCGGCTCAGGCCTGGGCGGGCTCGAGCTCAACTACCCGGCGACGCTGCTGACCGTGCCGAACCCCGTCGTCGGGGTGAAGCACGCCGTCACGTCGGTGCCGAACTTCCGATGGTGCCTGTCGGAGAACACCAACAGCGGGTTCGACGTGGACTGGCAGGTCGACCCCGACGCCTCCAACACGACCAATTACGGCAAAGAGGTCTTCTTCTGGGTGTTCCGCACCTGATCGAGGCCAGGAAAGAGAGCGCGTTGACCCAGGAGATTCCCGAGCCCGCGCAGGTGGAAGAGCGGGTCATCACCGAGATCCGGATGCGCCAGTGGGATGGGAACGGGCCGACGTTCTGGGAGATCGACATGGTCCGCCCGGACGGCGTGAAGATCATGAGGCTGATGCCGACCGAGCTGCTGGAGTCGCTGTCGGCCGAGTACGACATCCCGATCGACGACGTGGACACGCTGATCGACGTGGCGATCCACCGGCACTACCTGCCCTCGGCCCGCGCCGACACGCTGCTGGCCAGCTCCAGCGCCGTGCCGCAGCTGGCCGCGCGCGCGAGCGCGGCCGAGCCAGAGCCGGGGCCGGAGCCGGTGACGTTGTGGAACGCCCCCTCGATCCAGGCCGCCCGCGAGGCGCTGCTCACGCAGATCGCCGAGCTGAAGGCCACCCGCATCCGGGTCGTGCCGCTGGGCCAGGCCTCGCCCGGCTCGGCCGCCGCCCAGGCGGTGCGCGACGAGCTGCTCGTCGCGCTGCAGGCGGCGCGCGGGACGTCCGGCCTGCAGGCCGGTGCGCTCGCCGACGCACTCCCGGCCGAGATCGCGGAAGCGGACCCGCTCGACCTGATCCGGGCCACCGCCACCTTCAGCTGGCAGTCGATCAAGCAGAAGCGGGAGGACGTCGCCTCCGCCCGCGCCCAGCTCGGCGCGGAGACCAGCGGGGAGACCAGCGCGATGGTCGCCGCGAAGAGGAAGGCGGCGGCGTGACCGGCATCGAGTGGCTCGACGTGTTCGTCATCGTCGGCATCGTCGGCGCCGGCCTGGCCGTGCTCGGTCGGTTCCTGTCCCGGCTGTGGCGGCTGGTGGTTCCGTTGAAGGATTTCCTGGACGACTGGACCGGCGAACCGGCCAGGGCAGGCAGCCCCGAGCGGCCGGGCATCCCGGAGCGGCTGGCCCGCCTGGAGCAGCGCATCGACGCCGAGTTCTCCCCGAACCACGGCACGTCGGCGCGTGATGCACTCGACCGGCTGGAGCGGGCGGTGCGCAGGGTTGAGGACGGCCTGGCCGCCCACCTGGACCAGCACCGCGAGCAGCACCGCGACGAGCGGCCCCAGCAACCACCGCAGTGACGATCTTCCCCGTGCACGACGGCGTGCTCGTCGTGCCCGCCGTCCTGCCCTTCCATGTGCCGGCCGAGGCGTACGGGCTGACCGTCGCCGCATGGCTGTCCCTCAACGTGAGCGAGGAATCATGACCCAGCCCCAGACCCCGGCCCAGACCCCGACCGTGGGCCGCATCGTCCACTACGTCGCCCGAGGTTCTGCTGACGGAGTCTTCCCGAAGATCTGCCGGGCGGCGATCGTCACCGAGACCTGCCCGGCCGACAGCGACCTCGGCATCGCGGTGATCAACCCGACCGGCCTGTTCTTCGACCGTGAGGTGCCGTACTCCGCGGAGGCGAAGCCTGGCACCTGGCACTGGCCGGAAATCGTCTGATGGCCGCCCCCACCGACACCACCGGCACCCCTGAGGCCGAGCTCGTCGTCGCCGGCGTCGACGTCGGCGACTGGGGCCCGACCGAGAGCGACGAGGAGCTCGTGCTCCAGGGTCTCGGCTACGTGCTCAACCCGCTGACCGGCGTCTACGAGGGCGACCCGGCCGACCCGGACGAGGACCTCGACGAAGGGGGTGAGGGGTGAGCGTCACGAGCATGCTGCATGCCGCGCGGGCCTCGCTCGGCACCGCGGGCCGCCCGAATGCGATCACGCGGGCGTACGCCGCCCGCCACGGCGACGCCTTCCTGCGCGCCCCTTGGTGCAACATGTCGATCACTGAATGGGCGCGCTCGTCCGGCAACGCCGCGGCGGTGCTGCCCGAAGGGGACCGCGCCTACACCGTCTGGCACGCCCAGGACGGCAAGGACCTGGGCCGCTGGCACGACGGCACCACGGCCAACATCAAAAAGCACGCCCTGCCCGGCGCCGTCATCTTCTTCGACTGGTCCGGCCGCGACGGCATCCCGCCGATCGACCACGTCGGCATCGTCGAACGCAACCTCGGCGACGGCCGCGTCCAGACGATCGAGGGCAACACCGGCGACGCCTGCAAGCGCAGGGTCCGGGCGCATGACGTCATCGCCGGGTTCTGGAACCCGCCCTACACCAAAGCGAAGCCGAAGCCCGCAGCACCCAAGCCCGACACGAACTGGACGGAGGTGATCGTGAAGCAGCTGCCCCTGCTCGTGCGCGGCTCGAAGGGCTGGCACGTCAAGACGCTGTTCTACCTCCTGCACGCCCGTGGCTACGGCCTCACCGGCGACATCGACGACACCGTCTTCGGCGCTCCGCTCGAGGAAGCCGTGAAGGCCTTCCAGAAGGCGGCCGGGCTGCAGCCGGACGGCGAGTGCGGGCCGAAGACCTGGGCCGCACTTCTGAAGGCCGCCTGATGGTCATATATTCGCTAGAAGCGCGTGACGGCATCCGTCTTCGCCTTCTGACGGACCTCTGCCGGTTTAGCACCCGTGATACCTCTAAGATCCGCTGAAGACAGATCTGCATCGGCGAGATTCGCTTTAGCTAAATTAGCGCCACCAAGCTTCGCCCCTATTAGAGTAGCCCCCGAAAGGTCTGCGCCAGTAAGATTTGCGCCGCTCAAGTCCGCATCGGTCAGGTCGGCACCAGCAAGCACAGCATTAGTTAGATCTGCGCTTGAGAGATCCGCCCCGTCCAAAACGGATAGGCCTAGCTTTGCTCCAATTAGGTCAGCGCCAGTCAGCGCCGAAAGGCTTAAGTCTGCACTCGTCAAGTCCGCATAGCTCAGATCGGCATCATCTAATTCTGCGACCGCCATAGTCGCATTGGATAGATCTGAAACACTCAAATCTATGCGATTCAGGATGGCGCCGTCCAAATTTGCTTTGCTCAGGTTGGCTCCAGCCAGGTAGCCATCACTCAGATTAATATCCTCCCAATCTGCATGGGAGAATTGCGTCTTGGACAGCCAGACCTCCGGATCTCCCCCGCGACTCTTATGTACCTTGAGAACCCTTCCAAGCACCCGGATCGCCGCTACGGCGTCCGACCCGGGAACCCACGATTTCTGGGGGGTGCGCGCCTTTTTTGTCGGCTTGTAATCGTGCTCCTCAAGAAACGCCGCCAGCACATCGACAATTGCACCAGCATCCACTGGCGAATCTCGAGCGATACGCGCAAGAGCATAGATGCCTCCCGTCCGAACCTCTACCGACTTATCTGAACCCAATTGTTCAATTGCCTTAGTGTATCGATCCGTAATTTGGCCCTGAATGGAAGAATCGAGAGTTTTTTGCCCCGTTTCCCACGTCTTGCTAGTGAAGTAGAGGCCACCCCCAGCGAGCAGCAGGCTTAATAAGACGCCTGCGGAAGTAAGGTGTTGCCAAGGGCGCTGGCGGCGCACTTCGTGCAATTCCTGGCGTTTCTCAACTGGCAACGAATCCAGTTCGGCCTGCGTGGGAGCCGTGATGCGCGCTCGTCGCGCAAACCATCGGCGCTTGCGCCGCTGAGGAGTCGTAGACGAGGGAGACGGGATCGCCGCTGCCGAGCGTGAGAGCCCGCGCATGACTTTCACCACTTGCTTTCGCGGCACCCCTGCGTTGCGCACATTCGATTGGTTGACCGGCCGTGTCGGTGGCTCCTCGGGGGCGTCCATGTCCGGACCGTAACCGATTGTGCGAACCTCGGCGACCCCACTGACCCAGTCGATCTCATAGTTCCGGCCAGCCCGAGCGGCTGGCCGTTCACATGTCTGGAGGCTCTCCGTGTCCAAGTTCTCCGTACGGAACCCGCTGCTTCTGCGGGCCGGCCTCGCGCTGCTCGTCGTCGCCGTGGCGCGGGTCGCGGTCGCGCTCGGCGTCATCCCGGCCGAGTGGGCGGTCGACGAGGCCCGCGTCGAGCAGGGCTTCGATGCCCTCGTCTTCGCCTGGGCCTGGTTCTCCGCCCGGCGCCACGTCACCCCCGTCGCGGACCCTCGCGACAACGCCGGCAACCAGCTCGTCCCCGTGGGCCGCTACGACCTGTAGCAGCACCCCGGCTACACGCGAAACTTCGGCTCCGTCGACACCTAAGGGAGTTCGAGGACGCCTACGGTGGATATTTCACCGATCGACCCACGGAACAAGGTCCTAGGCCTCGCGGGGGGGTACGAGTAACACAAGGTCCAGGCGTAACTTAGGTATCAGCAGCCGCGACTTCCCGGACCGCTACCGTGCGGAGGTATTTCGCAAGGAGCTGCCGGACCTGCTGTTCGCTCTCGACTCCATCCCGGCCATCTTCGGCCCGGCCAGGGTCTTCACCGCCAACGTCTTCGCCCTGATGGGCCTATGCGAGCTCTACCTTCTGCTCGGTGATCGGAAGTTCTACGGGAACGAGAGGCCCAGACTCTCCTGAATATGTACTTCGGTCTGTTCTCCCACCGCGTGCGATAAGCCGGACCACGACATCGAGCGCAAGGTCCGTACCGTCCGCGCGGCCATATCCGCAACTACGCCCCCTGCCTGGCCTGTGCCAGGCAGGGGGCGTTCTTCGTTGTCCAGGCGTGCTTCCTCGATGTGGAGCGGAGCGCGGTGTACCCGCTGCGCGACCGGGGGGAAGATCGGCGAGGCAATGAGGTGGCTGATCTATGCCAATGCTTCAGGGTGTGCCGCACCCTACTTGACCTGCTGCTCTACCCGGGCGTCGATGGCAGGCCGGGGGATGTGGGCTGCGGCGGAAGATGGCTATGGTGCAGAACTTCCGCCCTCAGGGGCGGAAGTGTTGGAGAAAGTAAAGTCGCCTTGAGCCCGCGGCGTCGGCCTCCTGGCTACGCTCTCTCTTAGCAGCAGCCTCGCGGACGCCAAGCCCCCTCCATCGGGTGTGCGTGCGTTGCGTCGGCGAGGTGAGTAAGGTTAGAGGCTACGAAAAAAGGTTCGATCAACCCGGGTTGCCGCCCAGATCCACCGAACCTTGATTCGTAGCTCTTAGCACGACGTGGGATCCTCACGGGCTCCCTTGACGACTAAGTACATGCTAGCTCTCACTGGCAGGCTACCACCGTCAAGGGTTTGCGGTCGCCAGCTGGATACAAAATTCCAGCTCGGGGCCGCCTTGCCGTGAGGTCCGACGATCATTCATCGGACCTACCGGGAGGTAGAAGATGCCTGACAACGACCCGTCCCGCCCGCCATTCTGCGGGATCACGACCGAGGCCATCAAGGCGATCATGCGCGGCCTGGCCGTCCTGGTCGCAATCGCGCTCGCGGCCTGGCTGATCTCGGGCGGGTTCGACCCGTCCCCGATCATCGCCATCCTCAAGGCGATCAAGGTCTGACCTCGATCGGCCAGGGCTCGCGTCGCCCTTGACCCTCATGACGCGGACTCACCGGGTTGGTCCCGGCTCACATAGATGACGGAGGCCCCGGCCATCTCCTTCGGGAGGCGGGCGGGGCTTCTCATCGTCCTCTGTCTCGGCGGCCGAGTCAGTCGAAGGAGACGTCAAGGTCAGGCATGGCGATGGCCTGCGCCTCGGCGGCGCGGACCTGGCAGGCCAGCGCGACGTCGCTCCAGCTGCAGCCGGATTCCCGAAGGTGGCGAACCGCTGCTCGCAGCGCGGCCTCGTACTGCTGGCGCGCCTCGTCGAGCTGGTCGAGTTCGGCGGCCACGGGACGCACCTGCACGGGCGGAGTCGTCGTGGTGCCGGCGCGAAGCGCTGCCGCCTGCTCGGCGCTGGCCGCGACCGCGCGCAGCGTCCGCCCGTGCACCACGACGCCGTGCTCGTCGGCACGTGTGACCCATTGCCCGTCCAGCCGGGCGGCCGACAGCACGATCACGCGCTCCTCGGCGTCCGCGTCGTGGCCGCTCACCTGACTGCCTCCAGGATCGCGATGACCTCGTCGGCCACGGCGGCGGGCAGCGTGCCACGGGGGACGACGAATTCGCGGGCGCCCGCCCGGCACAGGAGGTGGGTGTTGTTCTCCCGCACCGTGGCGATCTCGACTCCGAGCCGGGCGGCGACGTCGTTGACCCGCTCCCATCCGGAGATCCGCCGCTCGCGCATCTGTGCGGTCACCAGCTGCGTCTCGTACCACTCCTCGATGGGCACGATCACCGGGTGTGCAAGCTGCCGTGACCACACCCAGTCGGTGATCGGGTTGAGGCGCTCCCGGTTCGTGCGGGCCGCGCGCATGTTGTACACCGCGTAGCCGCTGTACTTGGGCTGGGCGAGCATGCGGAGCACCCGCCCCTGGGTCCAGCGGCGCCCTTCTTCCGGTGGGTACCGGTCGGGGTCGGCGGCGAGCATGCGAGCGATCTCGGCGTCCCGCTTGCGCTCCATCCGTCTGGCGGTGAACACCGCGGCCACGGTGTCGGCCCTGCGCCGGTCGGGGTGCAGGGCCAACCTCATCTTGGGGCGGCCGCCGCCGAACCGGTTGGCCGCCGGCGGCGCGTCGGGGTCGACGACGGCGATGTAGCCGTAGCAGGCCATGCCGTGGCGGTAGCCGTTGGCGGCGTGCTGGCGCTGGCCGCGCGCGGACTGCTCGATCAGTTCGTGCCCATAGATCGCGGCGCGCACCTGTGCGGTGCGGCGCAGCCCCAGCTGGCCGGTGGTCATCCGCCTCGGGGTTCGTTGGCGCACTCCAGCGTCAGAAATTTAGTCACAGCGTCCTCACCGAGCCGCCCACCGCCCCGGTACAGGCTGATGAGTTGGGCGATTCCGCGATGTCCTTCCCAGCGTCCCGGAGGTCCAAGACGTCCCCGCCGGAGCCGACGTGATCTCCACGGCGCCCCTGGTCAGAACAGGCGGCCTCTCCGCGCTCTCCCGTCGGGAACCGCGCCATCGAATCGTCCGTTCCGTATTCAGGGGAAGGGGAACGTTGGGGAAACGGCAGCGTAGACGCACGCGTCAGGTGTTATCCACCATTCAGCCTTCTCGTGGGTGGCAGGAGCTTTCGGTCGGAGAACGGCTTGGGACAGCGCCGGGCACGCTCGGGCTGGTGGCGATCATCGCGATAGTGATCATCGCCGTCGCCACGATTGATGACTTCCGCAGCGTGCGCACGATCCAAGACGATGGCATCGCCGCCATGGCCGTGGTCGAGTCCGTGCACGACAGGCGGCGCCTGCCTGATGAGCCGCGAGTGGTGTTCGTCACTGCCGAGGGCGACACGATCCACACCACGGTGGGCTGGCACCGATGGAGTGGTAGTCCGGCTGCGGGGGAACGTCGTCAGATTCTCTACCTACCGTCCGACCCCGAGGGTAGCGTTCTGGACAGCGGCCTTCCCTTCGCGCATTTCACACATCTCCTTGGCCTTCTCCTCGTAGGCGTCCTGGCGGGGGTGTGCACGGAATTATGGAGAAAGGGCATGCTGCTGAGTCATCTCCACGCTAGGCGATCCCGACGAGGGTGAGCCGGACCTACCGCCGCGTCAACCGGCAGCTGGTCGTCCAGGAAGCCCGTCACACCATGGCGGGGTCGAAGGTCAGCAGTCGCACCGCTGCCCTGAGTTGCCTATATCACGCACGTACGCGCGTGTGCGGGGCCAGCGTGCGTTTCGGAGGCTGGTTCCCCGGCCCTCCGCACCCGCCACCCCGGGGTCAGGTGCGGCCCGGTTTGATCACCGCTGCGGCGATCACGAACCCGGCGACGGTCACCGGCACGATGGCCAGCGGCAGCAGAGGGCCCAGCGTGACGCGCAGCATCGTGACCAGGGCGACGGCGGCCACGGCGACGGTCACCGTCGCGCAGCTCCCGGCCAGCGCCACCCGCCCGGACGGGCGCACTCCCGTCAGCGCGAGCAGCGCCCACGACAGGGCGAAGGTGGCGCCCGCGGTGAGCCCGCCCAGAAAGGGCAGGCATTCCAGTCCTGCTGTCGGGCAGAGCGCCCCGCTCACCGGCCCGCTGAAGGCGACGAGGCCGATCCCGTAGGCCAGAAAGGGCAGACCCGCGCCGACGGCGGCGGCCAGCAGGAGCCTGATCCGCCCTGTCCGGCCGGACGATGTGGCGTCGCTCATGCCCCGAGTGTGTAAGGGCCCCGTTCCGCAGGAAACGGGGCGAGATCTCATCGGTGTGAGATGTTCACCGCCCGGACACTCCGGGAGCTAGCTGCGGATGAAGCCGCCCACGACCATCGGCAGCGAGGCGTCGATCCCGGCCATGTTCAGCACGCCGGCGTCCCTCGGGTCGCTGATCGTGTGCCCGGCCGCCGTCATCGACGCCACGACGACGCGGGCGTGCCCGGCCACCGTGCGTCGGTAGTCGTCCAGGGCCTGCGAGGCGTGGGTGCGGCCCGCCCACGTCGAGCTAGGTGATGCCACACCCCGGTGCCGGGCCAAGAACAACAGCCCACCCCAGGATGTATGTGTCTTCCTCGGGCACAACACTCCGCAGTTGGTCAAGTTTCGGGGTCGCCGCTTCTCCGGCAGTTGCCTGGCGAAGCAACCCAGACTCATCACGCACCCAGACCTGGCTACGTGTGTCGCGAAAAATGAGATCTGCCTTCCAAGGCGGGGTGGAACCGTCAAACCAAAGCTGGCGAGAAAAAGTTGCCTTAGTGCAGGGAGGAATGGTCCCCATCTCGAAATCTTGTTCGTAGTAGCGCTGGTAAACGGTGTACTTCAAGCGAAACACGGCATTGACTGGCTCGAAACTGCTATTTTGAATGATTCCGAAAGGTAGGCCGCCTCGCGAGGATGCCGGCTGAAACCACCAGGTCACATGCTGCGCTAGCCGTTGATCACGCTCGGCTTCCTGGAACTCCAGCGTCTGTATCGATGTCCGCCAAGCGCCAGCAGCAGCCATGGCCGCAAGCAGGGTGCATACCATCGTCCACCATAAAGCTGCGGTGCCCCGCTTCTCGCGCCCTCCTGCGGGCCTTACGCCATCGTCTCGATGATTGTCGCATCGAGAGGTGGGGTGGTTTGGCACCCTGCCTGATAGCACTCGCAAAAGCATTGTGATCAATATAGCGGCGCGAAGAAGGCGAGCCATGACGTCACTCTACGTCTCGTTTGCAGGCGGAGATTTGAGCGAGACAAACCGCTATCGGGAGAGCCACAGTAGTACCAACCTGTATAGCAGCGATGAAAGGCAGTCTCCCCAGGGGCTCTGAGTCCGCAAGCTCTGGGACTCAGAGCTCGTCGCCGGACGCGGATCTGTGATTGAGGGCGTCATCGCCCACAGGCCAGTGAGTCCAATCGGAGCATCGGCCGCCAGCGGTATCGCGCTGTTTGCGGCGTTCGCGACCCATTAGTCCGAGTGGGCGGATGGGCGCCTGTGTTCATCCGCTTCTCTCACCTGCAGGGCCCGCGCTACAGTGGAAGACATGGAGCACGACACGCGGGAGGACTGGCGCATCGCCGCCGAGCGGATGGCCGGGGCGAGCACCGAGACGTCCGCGGAGACGGGCGGCATGTCCGCGCATGCGGGCGGCTTCACCTCAGCGGAGCAGATGGCCGAGCGGTACGGCGTCGACCCTGCTGTCGTGCACCGGAAGGCTGCCGCGCTGCGGTTGCTGCTCTCCTCGAAGACGGCGTGAGCCGCCGCCGGGTCCTCCCGGCCGAAGAAGTCCACGCAGAACTTGAGCGTCTCCCTGTGATGCTTCGCGAGAACGCTGTGGCCATCTTCGAGCTGCTGGCCATCGACCCCACCCCGCTGGGTGCCCACCCCTTCGGTGGCATCCCGAACGCCTACGAGCTGTCCATCGCCGGGCTGCTCGTGCTCTACACCGTCGAGGCCCAGACCGTCAGCATCTGGCGCATCCGCGTCGACACCTGACGGCCGTCTTTCTGCCGCGCGCGGCCCAGTCTTACCGTTGCGCGCTGTCACCTTGAACTGAGCGGCTCGGGTCTGTATCACCAGCGCTCGCCTTGGGCGGTGCAGCCGCGAGATGATCGTGTAGCGCGGCGTGCCGGAATTGGTAGATCGGCCCGACGGCACGCAGCAGTCCCAGACGGTGGACGTCGTCGAGGAAATCCATGAGCCGCCGGGGAAGCTGCCGGGCTAAGGCCAGCCGGGCTATCGCGATGGTGCACGCCAGCCACGCGTGATGGTTCCCGGACACGAGCCCGGTCATGAGCCCGATCACGAGCCCGGTCACGAGCCCGGACACGAGCCCGGCTCCGAGCCCGGTCACGAGCCCGGTCACGAGCCCGAACACGAGCCCGAACACGAGCCCGGACACGAGCCCGGACACGATCATTCGGAGAAGTGTGAGCGTTCTGTCAGACCGCCAACTGGAGCGGGGGGTGCTCGTTGAAGTAAGGGTGGGCTGTTCTATCCACTCGAACAAAAGGCCCACGAGCCCAAACCAGAGCCCAAACCCGAGCCCGATCACGAGCCCGAACACGAGCCCAAACACGAGCCCGGACACGAGCCCGGACACGAGCCCGGCTCCGAGCCCGGCTCCGAGTCCGGACACGAGCCCGGACACGAGCCCGGGCACGAGCATGTCCTTGAGCCTGTCCTTGAGCCTGTCCTTGACAAGGTGGAGGAAGAGAGCTGGTTCACGGAGACTGGCGTAGCCGGGTGTCTCCTCATGCCACGACGATCCTAGGTACCCGGCTCCGAGCCCGGTCACGAGCCCGGACACGAGCCCGGACACGAGCCCGAACACGAGCCCGACCGCGAGCCCGACCGCGAGCCCGACCGCGAGCCCGACCGCGAGCCCGACCGCGAGCCCGATCAGAGGGCGGATGTGGGGGGTGGTGCGGGCGATGTGCCACCAGGAGATGTCTCGGGTGGTGGCCGGGGGGAAGGCGCGGGCCAGGTGACTCAGATAGCGGTGGGTGGCGTCGGGGTTGAGCTGGTGACGAGGCCGATCGTGATGGGCTGGGTTTGTGCTGGGTGGGCGCGTGGCGATCAGGGCGCCGATGAGGTGGTCGAGCAGGTGAGCTCGCAATGCCATGGCGTCGCCGGAGAGGGGGCCGGTCAGCGGGGTGGGGTCTGTTCCCGGGGTCAGGTAGACGGTGCGAATCAGCCACAGGCCCAGCGGAGTCGCGGTGAGCGCGATCAGACCTGGGGCGGCGCGAGAACGCAGCATGGACAGAACCGCGGCCCACAGCGGCGGCAGCTCAGCGGACAGGCAGTCGGCCAAGTAGTCGGCTGCCACCTCGGGAGACAGGCTCTTGGGGATGATGACTGCGGCGGCTGTCAGCGGTCGGCCAGCGTCGCCGACCGCGGTACTGAACTCGATGGTGCGGCTGGTGAGGATCAGCTGATCGCGAGTGGTCAGGGAGGCGTTGAGCGCGGCGATGACGTGGACGCGGGCGATGTCGGAGATTTCATCCAGCCCGTCCAGGACGGGCAGGATGTAGCCGCCGTTGGCCAGCGCGGCGGCGGCGTCGGCGCCGAGTTGTGGGGCTTTCAGGGCGGGGTAGTCAGCGGCGAGCCTGGCGGCGAGCCAATCGTGCAGGCGGGGGTGTGCGCGGGTGTCCCAGCCGGAGACCGGCAGGAGCACCGGCACGGGCACGATCTCGTTCTCTCCAGCGGCCTGGCTGGCCTTGTCGGCTTGTCGGGTGGACAGCAGCTGTAGCAGTAGCTGCACCGCCAGGCTGGTCTTGCCCATGCCTGGCCCGCCGGTGATGACCAGGCGGCGCCGTCTCAGGTTGCGGAAAGCGTGGGCCAGGGCCGCGATGTCGTCTGCTTGGCCAGTAAAGGTCAGCTCGTCTGCAGCGGAGATCAGGCTGGGGTGGCTCATCACCGTCTCGTCACTGGTCAGCTGCCATCGGACGGGGATCGGTCCGGGATCGGTCAGAGACCGGTTGCTGGCTTCGGCGAGCCACTGCCGTTCCACCAGTCCGGCCAGCACATCAGCGGCGGCGTCAACGTCCGTGCCAGATGGGACGGGGCCCGTGGGTGAGCGACGCCCCCACGCCCATACCCACACGAGGACGATCGCGGTTGCGGCAGCTAGAGCCACAGCGGCAACGTCACCGAGGTTGACCTCGGCGGTGGGTGTCCACGCTCGCCATACCGCGATCGCCAGCGCGCCAGCGGCGAGGATGGCCACGATGGCGAGCGGGATGCGCCAGCCGATCCTGCGTCTGTTCACACCTATAGCGTGACCATCCGCATGGCCCACGGGTGGGGGTTGCACACGAATCGTGACCACTTTGGTCTGCACTGTGATATCAGGCTCACAAGCCCGCGAAGGTGATCTCACTACCTTGCGCGGGCCATCCTAGGGAGGACGCCCTGGCGGCGCGTCTCGTGTGTTCGCGGCCAGGGGTTTCTACTCGATCTCGTGGATGACCAGGTGCGTCGGGATCACGAAGATCGTCACCTTCACCACGCGGCCCTCGGCGGTGACGCCGCGGTGCAGGATCTCGTCGACCAGCTGCTCCTCGCTGATCTCCAGGAAGTGCGCCTCGGCGCTCGTCGGCGGCCGGGTGCGGATGCGCTCGGGGAAGCGGACCTGCTCGAAGCCGAGCTCTTCAAGGCGGCTGGAGATGCCGCCGACTCCGGGGTCCTGCTGCTCGATCGCCGTGTCGCCGGCGATGTCGAGCGGGATCCAGGTGGTGGCGATCTGGTACGGCACGGCTGGCTGGTTGTGGGCGTAGATGATCGACATGCGCCGGTCGCGCACGACCGTTGAGGCTTCGTCGGCAGGGACGTCCAGCAGCTCGGCGACGAGCGCAGGAGGCCGGTCGCGCCGGATGTCGGTGTCCGCCGGACGGTAGGTGTAGCCCCGTTCGGCGAGCTCGGCGTCGAACGCGCCGTGTGCGCCGCCGAGCTCGCGGGCCTGCTTGAGGTGGCGGGCGCCCGAGCGGCGCACGATCGGGTCGATCGGCCGGACGAAGGTGCCGCGCTTGCGGGCGCGGATGACGAGGCCTTCGTTGGCCAGGACGCGCAAGGCGGCGTTGATGGTGACGCGGGTGTAGCCGAATTCGTCGGCCCACTGCTCTTCAGTGGGCAGTCGGCTACCGCGCGGGTATGTGCCGTCCTCGATCCGGCTGCGGATGAGGGCGGCCACCTCCTGGTAGGCGCTGCGGGCGGTCGGCTTCACGGGTCACGATCCTAATGGTCTTACGTACCGCAAAAGGCGCAGGCCGCG
Organism: Nonomuraea sp. NPDC050663; assembly: GCF_044456985.1. NCBI lineage: Bacteria > Bacillati > Actinomycetota > Actinomycetes > Streptosporangiales > Streptosporangiaceae > Nonomuraea > Nonomuraea sp. NPDC050663. The sequence goes on along the minus strand of NZ_JBITGL010000026.1, from coordinate 91,755 downwards.
CGGAAGGGTTGACACCAGGGTCCTGATCGGCAATGCTTCGTCTTACGTAAGACAATTGAAGCATGTCATAGATAACCAAGCAAAAATGCGGCCCCCGACATTTCCAGTGATTCCAGCACTGGTGCCGAAGGCCGCATATCCCAAACCCATTTCCCCTCGCGAAAAGAGAAAGGCTGGTCCCCACATCATGGCACCTGCTGCCACGGTGCGGAAATCCCGCGCCATCCACGCCGCTGGCGCTCCCCAGGACGACGGCATAGCCGACAGCCAGCGCCTGGCCACCCTGAACCGGGGCGTGTCCAAGGGCCTCGGCCACTGCCAGCAGCCCGGCGCCAACCCCGACGACTGGTACCCCCTCACCACGAACGAGGCCGACCTCCAGATCGCCGCCGCTTTCCTGTGCGGCGGCTGCCCCCTGCTGGAGAACGGCATGTGCTGGGAGCGGTCCCTGCTGCAGCCGGCCGACTTCTACGGGATCATCGCCGCCACCACGCCCGCTGACCGGCGCCGGTTGCTGCGCGAGAGCGGGGTCGCGGCGTGAACGCGTGGAACACCCCGTTCGACCTGCTGCTCGACCTGCTGGTCGCCAACGCGGGCTCGGTCGTCGTCGTCGGCCTGGTCGTGGTGGCCGCCGTGGTGGTGGTCGTGCGCAAGCGGCGCACGACGTACAAGGTCATCACCCTCGACGACGGCTCGGCCGCGCTGGTCTTCCGTGACCAGCCGTACCTCTACTACCCGCTGTCGGACCTTCAGCGGCAGATGCACGAAGGGCGGCTGCGGTGATCTCCATGATCCAGACGATCGCCGACCTGGTCGCCGACGTCAGCGCCTGGGCGCGGGCCAACCTGGTCGCCGCCGTGGTGATCGCGGTGGGCGGCCTCGTCGGCCTGGTCCTGGCGGTACGGCTGCTGCGGACGCTGAGCCGGACTGCGGCGAAGGCCTTCGTGCGGTACGTCGTGCCGCGCCCGATCGAGGACGTGCTCACCATCGTGGCCGCCTCGATCGCCACCGGCGTCTCCGCGCAGGGCATGTGGCGTTTCTCCGGCGACGTGCTCGGCCTCGACGGCCCGTTGCGGCTGCTGCTGTTCGCCTTCATCGAGGTCGCCATCGTCACCAGCGCGGTGCGGGCGCGCAGGAACATGCGCGACAACTACTCCGCGGGCCTGGACGGGATGGCCGTGTGGGCGCTGACCGCGCTGACCGCCGTCCTGTCGTCGCTCGACGCCCACAGCGTGGCCGAAGCCATCTTCCGCCTGGCCGCGCCGCTGGTCGCCGCGTGGCTGTGGGAGCGCGGAATGGCCATCGAGCGGCACCGCATCCGCGGGACCGGCCGCATCAACTGGCGGCTCACCCCCGAACGCCTCCTGGTCCGGCTGGGCTTGGCCGAGCCGAAGGACCGGACCGTGGTCGAGGTGGCCACCTACCGGCTCCTGACCCGCGTCGCCCTGGCCGCCAAGAAGGTGCGCAGGCTCCGCCAGAGCGAGGCGTCCGAGCGCAAGATCCGCGCGGCGCTGGCCCGCCTGGACAAGGTGATGGATCGGGCGGTGGAGTACGCCGGGCTGGCCAGCGACCCCGAGCGGCAGGAGCAGCTGCTGCAGCAGATCGCCGCGCTCTACAACACCGAGGCCCTGGTCGACGCCGACCCGCGCACCCCGTGGGTGGCCAAGCTCGACCCGCAGGCCGAGGAGCGGCGCAAGCTCGCCGAGCACCACATGGGGGTGCTGGCGGGCGTGAACGCGGGCGAGATCCACCAGCGCGTTGTCGACCACTCCGCCGCGGCGCTGATGAGCCCTGGCGGCTCCGGCCGGGATGGTGACAGAGGTCTGGGCGGTCCTTCCCTGCCGCCCATGCCCGCGCTTCCGCCCAGTGACAACGGCGGTGGCAACGGCGGTGGCAACGGGCCGCGTGACAACGGTCGCGGTGACAACCGAGGTGGCGGAGCGGGTGGCAAGACCGGTGACAACGCCGGTGGCAACGCTCAGCCTGTCAATGGCAAGGCCTCGGCTGACAACCGTCCGGCACCTCTGCCATCCCCTTCGCCATCCGCTCGTGACAACGGGCGGATGCCACGTGGCACGACCGACGAACGTGTCAACTGGCTGATCAAGCGGCGTGACACCGCTCCGGATGAGCCCGTGGCAGAGCTGCTGTCAGTCCTGCAGCAGAGGTACGCCATCAGCGCGCGCACGGCCTACCGAGTCCTGGAAAAGGCTGGCATCCCGCGTGACGGCGCTGACAAGAACTCCGCCACCGGCGCCGATGACAACACCGATGGCAGCGCCAGTGACACTGCCGATGACACTGCCGATGACACTGCCGATGACACTGCCGATGACACTGCCGATGACAACGGCCCGGCGACGACCGGCGATGACAACGACCCCCGTGACACCGAAGGACTTTGACATGACAACGCTCACTCACGCCCCGCGCCCGATCGAGCAGCGGATCACGATCACCGAGCTGGCGACCGGCGCACCCGTGGACTGCCTGCTGTCCTGGACGGCGGACGACCCGTGGTTCGTCACCGTCGAGATCGAGGACGTCGGCCCGCTGCTGTACGGCCGCGACGAGCTGGAGCGCATGACGGTCCAGGTCGTGCTCGCCGTCGACTGGCGGCGCGAGACCCCGGGCCCGAATCTGGTCGGCTACCCCGACGAAGAGCCCGGCTACCTGGTGTGGAAGCTCACCCGCGACGGCCTCGTCAGCGGCGAATACCGGCTCGACGACAGCGGCTTGGGCCTGTTCCTCGAGCGCACCTACACCGTGGTCGACGGGGGTCACGAACGCTTCGACGGCTGGGACGTCGAGCACCAGCTGTTGACCCTGACCACGCCCGGCGAATCTCACACCCCGTAACCGACACAGACGCCGGACGGCCCTCGCCGACACCGGCAACACCCCGCAAACCGGGGCCCAACGCGCGGGCGCGTGTGCGCCCATGGGCGCGCGAGGCCCACCATACCCGACGCTCCGTAATCACGGAAAGGACGCAGGTCATGCCACAGACCACCTCTCGGCGAGCCGCCAGGGAGGCCCGGTTCGCCTCGGACCGGGCGGCGGCGGGCGACCCGAAGGCTGCGCTGGACGTGGAGTGGCAGCGCGTGCGCGCCTGGCTGTCGGACCTGCACGACATCGACCCCGCCAAGGCCAGCAGAGCCCGCGAGCGCTTGGCCACGTACCTGAGGAGTGTCGGCGATGCAGCCGCTGAGGAAGCTGGATATGGACCCGAAGCAGCTGTTCGCTGACGACGCCGAGACCACGGCCAAGACCACGCCCAAGACCGGCGCCGAGCCGGACGAGCAGGTCGCCGACGTCTACCACCTGCGCCCCGGCACGCCGGCTCCGGCCGAGCGCGGCCCCGGCCTGCCCGCTCGGGCGCTGACGTTCGTGGCCGGGCCGGTCGCGCTGTGGGTCGGCCGGGACCGGCCCTCCTACCTGGCTCCGCCCGTGCGGTTCGTGGCCGAGCGGTGGACGCCGTCGTGGTCGCGTAAGAAGGCCGGGTTCCTGCTGTGGTCGCACCGGGTGCTGCTCCTGCTGCGCGCCGCGCTGTACACGCTGCTCTACCTGCCGTCGATGGTGCTGGTCCTGCCGGAGCTGCTGGCCGCCGCGATCATCGCCGCCCTCATTCTTCTCTTCCTCGTGTGAAAGGACCCCTCATGAACGGCCTGCTCGCAGGCATGGGCGCGATCACCATCCTGTCGCTCACCGTCGGGATCGTGTTCATCGCCAAGAAGGTCTTCCCGACCTTCACCGCCTACCTGATGCTCTTCGTCGGCTTCGGCCTGCTCGGCACGTTCCTGCACACGGTGCTGACCACCCTGTCTCGCGTCCACTGGAGCATCCCGGTCATCGGGCTGGGCGTCACCCTCGGCATCTGGATCGCCGACGTCAAGGGGAAGAACCACGTCGGCCGCAGCACGGCCATCGTGGCGCCCTTCATCCCCCTGTTCTTCGTGATCTTCCTCGTGTCGGCGTTCGGGATCGACACGCGCCCGGTGCTGGACCAGGTGCAGGCCACGATGAGCTTCCGGGGGCTGTGATGATCTCCGTCCTGCTGGTTCTCGCCGTCACCAGCGCCGTGTGCGCCCTGCTGTGGAAGCGGCCCGCCGCGCGGGCCGCTGCCTCGGGCGCGTGGCGGGCCGGCCGTACCACCGCGGCGGCCGATGGTAAGGCTGCCTACCGGGTCGTGCGCGGCGGCTACCAGGCCAAACGCCGCGAACTCCTCGACGGAAACCCGTCATGGAAGGAGCCGCGCCGGTGGCTGGCGGCCGCGATGGCGCTGCTGTATGGCGTAGGCGTCGCGGCCCTGTCGGTGACCGCGTTCCCGCTGGTCGGTCTCGCCATGCTGGCCCACATCCTGGTCGAGGCCGGGAAGGGCGCCCACCAGGCGCACGCCGAGTGGAAAGCGGCGCAGCCGATCGACGCCGACGTGCTCGACGACCAGCACGTCCCGTGGTGGGAGCGGGGCCGCAACGCCTGGAAGGGCTGGAAGAGCACCTTCAGCGGCGGCATCCCCACCGATCCGCCCGTCCCGCCTGAGACGCCCCGGACGTACGAGCCGCCCTTACCGCCAGATCCGCCCAAGCCTGATCCCCGCCCCGAGCCCGACCTTCCGTCCGCCCCCCAGCCCGACCCTGAGCACGACCCTGAGCACGCCACCACGCCGCAGGCTCCCCAGCCTGTCGCCGACCCCTCCCTGGAAAGGACCTCCGAGATGAGCTTCGCCCCCGAATTCGTCAGCTTCCCCCAGCTGGCCTCCGACCACTCCGCCCACTCCACCGACCTCAACGGCCTGGCCGCCGACTGCGAGGCCCTGATGGCCAGCCTCGCCTCCAAGTCCATGGGCAACAGCTCCATGTACGGGTGCCTGACCAAGGCGATGCAGGCCTACCGGGACCTGGCCGTCGTCCACGACGAGATCGTCTCCCTCGCCGAGGAGCAGATAGTCGTCATCGAGTCCCACGCGAACGTGGGCGGCGCCGACAACGTCGCCGACAAGGACGTCTACGAGACCGCCTGACCTGCGTCATCCCCGAGGAGAGGATCATCATGGTCGCCACCGACGCGCCGTCCGCTCAGGACTCGACGCCCGAGACAGCTGTCGAGCCCGCCGCCCCGGTCTACGGGGTGCGCGAGCGCCTGAGCCTGTGGGCCGGGCAGCACGCGCACGAGCTGACCATGGTGGTCCCCTTCGCGTGGCTGCTGTTCCTGCCGCTGGCCTGGACGCTGGCGCTGCTGCCGCTGCCTGCCTCGCTGGCCGCGCTGGTGGCCGCCGGCGTCGCGGCGTGGCCGCTGGTGGCCGCCGTACGGCTGGGCCGCGGCGTCGTGCGTGCGCTGTTCGCGCTGGTGTGGCTGGCGGTCGCCGCCTCGGCCGGGCCTGACGGGGTGGTGCTGGCCGGGGGAGTGGCGGGCTGGTGGTGGTGGTCCAGCGCCTGGTGGCGCGCCCGCCGCGTGCTGCCCGTCGAGCACTCCGCCGCGCCGCCCGCGCCCGAAGCGCCGCCCGCGCAGCCGGACCTCACGCCCGAGCTCGATCCGGAGGCGGAGGCGCGGGCCCGCCAGGCGCAGGAGATTCGGCATCTGCAGGAGCTGTTCACGCAGCGGCTGTCCGCGCCGGGCAAGGCGCTGGCCGGGACCGCCCTCACCCGGCCGGAGCCGATCGCGGCCGGGTACCGGGCGGAGATCCACGCGGTGCCGGGCGAGAAGACGTTCAAGGAGCTGCTCGCCCAGGGCGGCAAGTTCGCCTCCGCGTACGAGACCACCACGCAGCTGGCCGTGCTGGAGCAGGTCGCCTACGGCAACGACTCGCGCGTGATGGCGACCTGGCTGCGCGACGACACCCTGGCGCAGGTGCGGCGCTTCGAGGACGTGCAGCCGCGCATCCAGCCGGACGGCCGGGCGCACATCGGCTACTTCTACGACCTGCAGCCCGCGCACTGGAGCTTCTTCACCGCCTCGGGCGGGGTACGGCACGGCATCTTCTCCGGCGACAGCGACATGGGCAAGTCGCGGTCGGTGGAGTCCCTGACGGCGCTCGCGCACCAGTCGGAGTACCTGGTGCCGGTGATCATCGATCCTCAGGGCGGGTCGATGCCGGTGTGGAACGACGTGCTGCGCTCCGCGCTGGGCGAGGACGAGGCCTACGAGGAGTTGTGCCTGTGGGACTACGTGCTGCGCAAGCAGGTGCAGCACATCGCGCGCGTCCCGTGGGTCGACGAGGACGGCGACGAACGGCGCGGCAAGAACTGCTTGCTGCCTGGAGATCCCGACCTCGGCGGCATGCCGGGCGTGCTGCTGATCTTCGAGGAAGCTCCCGAGCTGCTGATGCACGAAGTGCACGGCAAGCGGGCCGTCGCCAAGCTGTCAGGTGGGGCCAAGACGTGGCGTAAGGGCGGCGGCGGCATCATCGTCGTTGCGCAGGCGCCTGACTCCCGCGAGCTCGGCGGCAGCGTCACCCTGCGCGCGCAGCTGCAGAAGAACGCGTGCGCGCTGCGCACGACGACGCCAGGTGCGGCCTACCAGATGGGCATCCCGCACGACCCGTCGACGCTGCCGCCGTACTTCAAGGACGGCACCCCCGCCCAAGGCCTCGCCTACCTCAACGGCGTCGACCAGCGGGCCACGATGATGCGCTGGCTGTACCTGGCCAAGCCGAAGCTGATCGCCCGCCAGCCCGCAGGCGCGCAGCTGCACCCGATCACCCTCGGGTTCATGCACGACTACCTCGACAGCAAGAAGGGCCGCGCAACCCAGCGCACCGCAGGCTCCGGGCAGACGCCGATGACCGCAGGCGACGCCAAAGCCGCGGTGCTCGACGCGCTGACCGCCGCAGGCCGGCCGCTCGAGGTCGGCGAGGTGATGCAGGCGGTGTTGCAAGCTCGGCCGACCGCGCCGCCCGGCGAAGTGCTGTCGGCCTTGAACCGGCTGTCGGAGGACGGCCGGGTCTGGCGCTCGACAAGCGGCGGCGCGGAGACGTTCACGTCCGTCGCCACCGTCACCACCGTGACCCAGTGACCCCCATGCGTTCTGACCACGCTGACCCCGCTGACCCCGCTGACCCCGCTGACCCCGCTGACCCCGCTGACCCCGCTGACCCCGCAACCCCCTTCACCAGAGAGGACCCTCGGATGCACATCGTGATCGCCACCGGCAAACCCCATCGGTGCGACAAGCCGCTGCTCGGATCGAGCTTCACCGCCGTCGTCGAGGCGCACAGCCGCGAAGGCCTGGAGGCGGAGGCGATGCGCCAGGCCGCCGACTTCTTCGGCGACAGCGTGACCTTGTGGCTGAACCCGTGCTACACCGCCCGGCGCAGCACCTCGGCGAACTTCCGCTACCGGGCGGCGATCGTCGTCCGCGAGCTCCTGCCGTCGACGACCGGCCAGGAGGTGCCCGGTGGCCAGGGCTGACGGGTGCGCCGACCTGCGCCAGGCGCGCGAGCTCCTGCAGGAGGCGGAGCGCGCCGCCGAGCAGTTGCCGGAGGGCGCGCACGCCCGCCCGGTGGCGCTCGCGCTGGCCGGCCTGGGGCACGCGGTGCTCGCCCAGCTGGCGGTCGACGTGCTGGCCGAGTCGGGCCGGGCGGCGTGCGGCAGCGAGCTGCACCGCGCGTGGGAGTCGTGGCGGGACGAGACCGGGATCCGGCTGCGGTGAAGACGCTGACGTCGTGGTTGGGCGTGCTGGCGTGGCTGGGAGCCGCGCTGGCGCTCTCGCCGCTGTTCGCCGGGCACCTGTCGGAGGCCGTGGTGGTGCCGGTGTTGTGGGCGGTCGTCGGCCCCCTGGCGTGGGCGGTGACCCGCTCGCGGGTTTCGGTGGGCCCGCTGATCGGGCTGCTGTACCTGTCGCTGCGGTTGACGGCCGTGGCCTGGAGCGGGCCCGGCCTTGCCGCGCTGGCGGCGTTGGCGCTGGTGGTGGCGCTCGCGTGGCGGACTGTGGTGGTCAGGTGAGCGCGGGGGTAAGCACGGGGGCGAGCCGCGTCGTCACCGAGCGGACTTGTCGAACAGACGTTTTGACGCGATGCGTGTCTGGACTACGCACGGTCCGAAACGTGCGCTACGGTGTTGCTGTTGCAGTACCGCGCAACAGCGCGACAGGCGCGACAAGGGGTGAGTCGTGCCGCTGGAACCCCTCCGGTTCACGGCCACGCGGCAACACCAACCCCACGGGTCACGATGACGGGGCAAGGAAGGGGCGCGATGCGATGATCAGATGCGCTCCGAGTATTCACGCGACACGCCCGCGTGATCCTAGATTCCGGGATCTGCCATGCGCCATGATTAGCGACCATGAGCGGACGTATTCGCAGGAGCAGCGGCCGGGGAGTCCCTGGGCCGCCCAAGGTGGTCATCGCCAAGCACCCGCAGTCTTGGTCCGACCCCGAGCTGTACAACGCGCTGAAGAGTCTCCAGGACGCCTGGGGCATCCCCTTCAGCCACGTCGTCGAGCGCGTGTGCGCCCAGGCCCTCCTGGAGCGCGAGCCGATGACCGTACCCCAGCAGCTTCCGCTCGACGAGAGCACCGTGGCCGCCTAGCCGTACGGCAGGCGCGACCGGAGGAGGAGAACCCCTAGACAAAAGGAAAAGCCGCGCAGTGCGCGGCTCCCCGAGGACGTGACGATCCACTAGATCGTTCGGCTCCCAGATGCTTTGGCCGGCGGAGAGAGCTGAGCGACGAAGACGATCGTCCGGCGATATTCACCGACGAGGCTGGCTGCCTTGTCGGCCCTTGTTATGCACCCGTCTGCGGAGACGGACCCCTGCGCGGAGGGCGGCTTTGTGCTGCCTCCCACACGAGAAAGGTGATGTCACCATAACACGCCGCCCTGCGGCGATCCCAGCATGCCCGGACTCAGCTTCTGCGGCGTGTCGGACAGTCGCGCCCAAAACGCCCCTCGGGCGGCCTCATGCCTAGGCCGCCCGACACCGCAGGCGCCGAGACGCTCCCCAGCATGGAGGAGCAGGTCAAGCGCCTGAAAATCCTGAAGGCCGTCCCTTCCGGGATGCGCCGTACCCGTTCGCAGCTGGAGTTCAAGCGGGCCGTGAAGGAGAACCCGGCCGCGCTCGCGCTGCGCTGCGACGCCTACGACAGCCTCCTGCGTGTCGCCGGAAAGATCGCCGACTGGGCCGACTGGACCACCTTGTGCTCGCGCCCCACGGAGGAGCGCCTGGCCGACCAGCTCGGCCTGAGCCTGTCGACAGTGAAGCGGCGGGTGCGCTGGCTGCGCGAGCACGGCCATCTCGGCACCGTCGAGAAGGGCTCCAAGCTCGCCAAGCGCGCCGCGTTGTGGGTGCTGTGCGTACCCGACTCCGAAGGTGCGACAGACCCGGGCGTCGACCCCGGAAGCAGTCCGGAGCTCACTCCGGCTCAGGGCGCTGACCAGGGCGCTGACCAGGGCGGATGCACAAGTGACCCTCCTTCTGGGTTTCCCTTTGGTGGTGGTGCGAGTAATCCAACGCGGACGCGCGAGGATCGTCCTCGCAGGCGTGATCCTGAACGCATCTCGCCGACCTGGGGCCTGCACGTCACGCCCAGGACGAAACGCGACATGCTGGCAGCAGCCCAGCGGCTGCGCACCGAGTCGTCGACCCTGGCACGCCTGTCAGCCTGGTATCTCCGATGGCTGCTCAAGGCCTTCTTCGTCGCAGGCTGGACACCCGCCGACGTGCTGCACGCCCTGGACGTCAAGGGCGACGACAGCCGGTGGACCTACACCTGGAGCACCGCCTCGCAGCTGCGGCACCTGCCCGGCTGGATGCGCTTCCGGCTGTCGGCGTGGCTGGAGCGCGGGATCCCGCTGCCGTCGAAGTCGCAGCAGGCGGCTGCGCTTCGCGACGCGCAGCGTGCGCAGCAGCGCGCCTGGGCCGACCTCAACAACGCCATGGCGGAGGCCTCGGCCGCGGGCCCGCGCCTCCAGGCGCCTCGCATGAGCAGGCAGGAGGCGCTGGCCACCGCCCCGGCCTGGTCACCGGCCGCGTCCGTCGACGAGCAGGCGCTGCAGGAGGCGACCGGCAGGGGAGCGTCGCTGGCGCGCCAGCTGCTGACCGAGCGCGGCCTGCCCACCGTCAACGCCATCGCCTCCCGCTGGGCCAGAAGCGCGTGATGGCCGAGCAGCGCACCCTCCCGGAGCTCGGCGTGAGCGGGCTGAGCGGCGTGGCCTTCCTGTGCAAGACGAGCGGTCGCGGCCGCCGCTGCGAACGCGTGGAGCTCGACGTCGCGCCGAGCCGGCAGGTGGCGGGGGAACCGCCGCCGCCACCTCCTCGCCGGCGAACGGCGACGGGCGGCGAGTTAGGTCCGGGGTGGCGGTGCCTTGTGCCGGGCTGCTACACGAAGGGCAAGCGGCAGCGGGCGCGCTCGGGGCCGGAGGCGATGGCGGCGTTCTCCCAGCACTACCGGGAGATGCACGCTGGCAGCAGCCGGTGAAGCGACACACGCGACATGTTCGGGATGTTTCGCATTTACCTCGTAAAGGGCGGCGGACCGCACAGCTTCGGCCGGACATGGTGTTGCGGCCCCTCCCACTGGTGCTCCCCCTGGTCGGGGTGCTCTTCACCGTCGTCGAGGGCTGTAGCCGGTGGTGCCGTCCGCGGGGGAGCGGCGAAAAGCCAGGCTGAGCCAGGCGTTGCCCTTTACGGCGTATATGCGAAACATCCCGAACATGCGCTGTCTGTCGGTCCTGTGCGAACGCGTGTACGAGTCACCGACAGAGATCACGCCTGGTGAGGCTGAGGCGCTCCGAGAGCGGTCGAAGGTCCGCAGGGGACTCTAGGTATAGGTGTAGGCGCGAAAGCGTCTCAGGGAGCGTTCTGGAGCGTCGAATGTGCGACGTGATCAGGCATATTGTGTATGGTCGCCTATATCTATAGGATGCTCTTAGGAAGTAACCAAGATCACCGATCGAAGATCAGGAGCGGACATGACCAGCACCACCGCGAGCGACACCAAGGGTCGCCTTCCGGCTGGCGTCATCCCCACCCCGCGCCAGGTCGCGGCCGACGCGCCGACCGTCCAGCACGCCCTCGACGCCATCGTCTGGACCTACACCGCGCACACCGGCGGCACCTTCCACGTGCCGCAGTCGCCCAGCCCCACCTTCGCCGACGACGACGTCAGCGACTACGACAGCAACCACGCTGGCATCGTCGACACGGCATCGTTCCTCTACTGCGAGCTGGCCCGCCCGGCAGGTGGCCCGCAGCGCTACGCGGACGACGCCACCTTCGACGACATCACCAGCGAGGACCGGCCCGGCTTCCTGAACAGCGTGATCATCCTGTCGGCTGACCTGCGCATCGGGCCCGACGACCACCTGGCTCCCTTGACCGTCGCCGAGGACGCGCTCTTGGCGGGCGCCAGCGTCGACCACGTCGTCGAGGCGCTGTGCTGGGCGCTCGCCCAGCACATGCAGGTCGCCCACCACCCGTACATCCCGGTCGAGCAGGTCCAGTCGTGGATCACCGAAGGGCTGAAGGAAGGCGCGCCGGTCGACCTCGCGCACGGTGCCACCTGGGAGGAGATCGCGGAGAACGCCGTCGACGAGCTGCAGGCCAACCTGTTCGACTGCACCCTCTTCGACCTCGCACGTGAGGCGGGCGCCGACACCGTGACCGTCCGGCTGGGCCACATCGTCACGGCGAAGGCCTCCGACTGCATCGAGCACCTGCAGCAGCAGGACGACGTCGAGGTGGAGCGGATCGACCCGTTCGCGATCGTGGCCGGGGAGTTCCGGGACCGGGTCGCCTTCGCGCGGACCTGGGTGGCCGACCACACCCGCCACAACCTCGACGACGGCTTCACCTTCGACAACCTGGCCGAGGAGGAGGCGGCCGAGATGCTCGCGGCGGCCCGCGTGTACGCGTGCCCGCCGTTCTAAAACCTAGCGGTAACACTACGTTTTCACTACGCGAAGGGCCGGACGCCCACCAGCGTCCGGCCCACAGCAACTACCCCGTAGCCCATGCCCCCGCGAAGGGGGTCGGTACGTGATCAACCCTAACGCACCCAGAACCCCTCATACGCCCGCAAAAGTCCGCCCTTCAGGAGGCAGCAGTGGCCACCACCACGTTCAAGCCCGCGACCGAGCCGCAGATCAAGTTCTGGGAGAAGCTGCTGGAGAGCCGGACGCACCCGTTCACGGAGGAGACCCTGGCGCCCGTCCGGGAGGCGATCGAGCGCGGCGAGCTGCCCGCCGCGACCATGCGCCTGATGATCGACTCGCTCCAGGGCATGCCGTGGAAGAACGCGCGCACGTTCGTCGCCCCGGGCTTCTACCGCTACACCCAGGACGGTGAGAGCGGCGTGTGCGAGGTGCGTGAGAACCCGCACAACAAGCGCCGGATGGCGTTCACGCTGCATCTGCCCGAGGACGGCGGCCAGAAGCTGGATCGCCGCTACGCCAAGGGCGTGATCGCCACCCTCACCGACGACGACCGGCTGTCGATCGAGGAGGCCGCGGCCTGGGGCAAGCAGACCGGCTACTGCATCTGCTGCTACGCGCTGCTGACCGACCCGAAGTCCGTCGCGCTCGGGATCGGCCCCGTCTGCCGCAAGAAGTACGCCTGACCATCTCCCCGCGCGGCGGGTCCGTCCTTTGGCCGGGACGGACCCGCCGCACCCCCTGACCTCCCTGCACTCCCTCACTCCCGCCCAACCCACCGAAGGAGCCCGCCCGTGGACATCACCTACTGCGAAGAGACCGGCTGCAGCTGGTACGTGCTGCAGTCGTCGCCCGGCTCGTCGTTCCAGACGGCCACCGTGCGCCGCCACGTCTACCGCAACCTGCACCGCTGGTTCGTGCACGGCGCCGACGACAGCGTGCTGCGCGAGTACCTCGGCCACGTCGACGGCTGGGTCGGCAAGCAGGCCAAGTTCTGGGAGCTGCTCAACAGCGACCCCGACCAGTACCGGCTCATCGTCGGCAAGCGCCCGCTCGTCCAGGCCGTCCACGCCGCCGGAAGCAACCCCGGGCGGCCGGCCGAGGGCGCCGTCATGGACGACGGCGGGGCGCTGACGTGCTCGTGCGGGAACTCGCCGGAGGCCTCCGGCTTCGAGACCGCGCGCAAGGACGGCACCCGCTGCGAGCCGGACGACAGCTGGGGCGGCATCTGGCGGTGCAACTCCTGCCTGCTGGTGATCGACGCCAGCCGGATCGTGTTGCCCGTGCTGCAGGAGCAGTAGATGCCGCAGTTCACGCCCAACCAGGCCGCCCGCTCGATCCTGCGCCGCCTGGAAGAGGACGGCTGGACCTGCACCCCGCCCGACGCCCCTCACCGGTCGGTGTGGGCGGTTCGCCTGGCCCGCGAAACCTGCTGGCTCGGCGTGCTCCAGGTGTCGGCGGCCAAGGGGCGGGCCCTGCGCATCTCGCTGCTCTGGCACCCGTACGCCGGCTCCACTCGCGGCCTCGACGAACGGCACGCCGAGGGCGCCCACGACATCCGAGCCCTGATCGGCCAGACCACCCGCTGGGGCTGGCAGCCCGCCATCCTCACCCAACCCCGCAAGGAGGCGTCATGAGCCTGTACCCGCCGCTGCCGGACAACCCCACCTGGGCGGAGCTGGTGCCGGGCGACCGGCTGGAGTTCACCACGAGCGCCAGGCCGGGCAAGCCGAGCCGCACCTACACCTGGGAGATCACCGGTGCCGCCCGCCCGGCCGCCGGCAAGCCGTACCCCTACGACGCGATGGTCGACATCCGGGAGCACCTCGGCTTCCAGGAGCCGACCGACACGTCGATGACCGTGGAACTGGCCGGGAACCCGGGCCGGTCGGCCCTCGGCTCGATCGTCGTCATCCACCCGTCGCCCGACCGGGACAAGCCATGAAGCCCAGCACGTTACGGCTGCGCGCCCCGGCCTGCGGCTGGACCGTCCAGGACGTCAGCACCTGGCACTCCGTGCACATCGCCCGCGACGACTGGACGATCACCGTCGTCTTCTCGCGCGGCGGGGGAGAGGCCCCGCAGGAGGCGACCATCGTCAAGCCGGGTGCGGACGGCCCGGCCCCGCTGCCGCTGAACCAGGTCACCACCTACCTCCACGGCAACCGCGCCGACATGGCGCTGTTCCGGATCGGCGACGGCGTCATCGTCGACGACGAGCGCGGCCACGTCACCGACATCACCCCCGAGCCGTTCCGCGACCGGCACCCGCTGCCGGTCCGGCTGACCGTCCTGCTCGACAACGGCAAAACCATCACCCCCTACGTCACCCGCGCCACCTGCGAAGGAGCAACCCCATGACCATCGAGCTGCCGCCGCTGTACGGCACGCCGGAGGCCGCCCGCGCCTGGGCCGCCTACGACGCCATCGCCGAGTCGCGCGTCCTGTGGGTGCAGGACACCTACCGATCCTTCGTGCGTGCCGATGACGTCGCACACCTGGCCGGGCCCACGCACATCGACGACGCCGAGGTGGACATCTTCCCTTCCAACGCCTCAGACACCTACGTTCTGGCGCCGGAGGAGCGGGCCCGCTGCAGGACGTCGCTGTGCCTGGCCGGAACCGTGTGCGACCTCAACGGCGGCCGGTGGCTGTTCACCATCGACCCCTTGGGCCATCCGCTGATCGCCGGGGCCCCTGCCAGCTACTTCGACCTGGACCATGAGGCCGAGTCCTACCTGCTGGCCGAACCCGACGACAACCCGCTCGCCATCCGCGACCGCAGCGGCCACCGCGTGATCACGGCGCACAATCGGGCCAGCAGGCTGCTCGGCCTCGACGACGACGGCGACGCCCACGACCTGTTCTCGGGCAGCAACCGGCTCGACGACCTGCTGCAGAAGGTGGAGCGCACGTACGGCCCGCGTCCCGCGAGCACGAAGCCGAGCACGACGGGGAGCACGACGGGCACGACGGAAAGCCCGGTGGCGTGATGATCGACTTCATCGTGTCACAGGTCATCGGCTCGCTCGTGGCCGACCTCGACAGCGTCACCGTCCGACGAGACCGGAGCCGCATCCTCGTCGGCGACGCCCGCGTCGTGTGGGACCTGGCCGCCCTTCCCGACATCCCCGAAGAGGACGAGGAGCCGACCGGCCGGCTGCCGGGCGTGGAGACGATGGTGGGTGACGGCACCTGGATGTGGCATCGGGAGCTGCGCCCGCGCCTCCTGGAGCAGACCGGCCGCTACGACCTGGCCTCCGCGTGGAGCGAGATGTACGGCGACCACCTGCGGGAGGTCGAGTACTACGCCCGCATCGACTGGTCGACGTGGAGCCGCGACGGCTCCAGGGTCGGCGTCCTGCAGTACGCGCCCGTCGCCGTGAACGACGCGTGGCTGAGCCGCGTCCACCGCACCTATCCGGGCCTGGTGTTGTACGGCATCGACCCGTGCATGCCGCTGGCGGTCCGCGCAGGCGACGACGGCCAGGTGGTCGGGTTCGTCGACCCGAACGTCCTGCCGCCCGTGGAGCCGGGCGTGCTGGACGCGATCTCCAGCTCCATCCTCGCCCCCGCCTAACCCCGTCCTGAGCTGGTCCCCGCCCGAGCGGGGACCAGCGCCTATACCTAGCGCAACCGCTACGCAGAAAGGCTGTCGATGTACGGCACCGTGAAGACCCCGCCCGCGATCAAGCCCACGACGGGCCGCGCGGCGGCCATGACCGACGACGAATACGCGGCCTGGCGCGAGGAGCAGACGACCGGCGCGCTGAGCGTGCTCGGCTACGCGGCGGGCACCGCCTTCCACCTGGCCGCCAACCCGCACCTGATCGACGTCTTCCGCCTGTACGCCGCCCAGTTCTCGCACTACAACCTGCGCAACAAGCTGCGGCTGTTCGGCCAGGACCCGCGCGCCACCCGCGTCCAGGGCGACAAGTGGTGGCTGCGCGAGGGCCGCCAGGTCGTCGAAGGCGCCGCGCCCCTGTGGGTGGACGCCCTCTACACGGGCAAGCGCACCAAGGAGGTCACCGACAAGCGGACCGGCGAGACCGAGCAGGTCGAGGCGCAGTACCGGGCGGTCGTCCCGCAGCAGGTCTACGACATCACCCAGACCGTGCCCGTGCCCGACACCAAAGGCCGCGGCTGCATGGTGTGCACCACCCCAGCAGGCGAGCCGTGCCCGCCCTACTGCGGCATCTACCTGAGCGAGCGTGGCCGCATCCCGAGCCGCATGCAGGTGCTGCTGGAGATATTCGACGTGCTCAAGGAGTACGGCGGCGTCGACGTCGAAGGAACGCTCGCCCAGCTCGGGCCCGACGCCTACGAGGAAGGAGACCAGGTGGACGGCACCACCCTGGAGCTGATCAAGGTCACCATGAGCAACGGCAGGAAGACCACCCGCCGCGTGCACGTGACCGGCCCCGACGACAAGGGCCGCATCCGGTACGCCGTCCTGAAGGTCGGCGTGTTCTGGATCTCGCTCGACGAGCTCGCCTACGACCAGAACCGGCGCGGCACCAGCGTGCGCGTCCAGTACGGCGACGACCCCGAGCCCGGAGATGAGCACCGCTGGGCGATGAACCACGGAGAGAAGGCACGCCCGTACGCGCCCGTCATCAACGGCGTCACCCTCGCCGGCTACGGCGTGGCCAACGCTGATGAGGCCGACGACCCCGGCTTCTGGGTGAGCGTCGGGCGGCCGGGACGGTATGGCACCGGGCGCGTGCCGGACAAGACGGAGAAGGCGGCCCGGCAGATCGTCGCCCAGCTGGTGAAGCTGTGGCGGGAGCGGCCCGACCTCGACAAGGTCAGGGCGGCCCACGACCGTTTCCACGCGCCGCACCGGCTGGCCAACCACGAGCACGAGGCGGAGAAGATGCGCGCCCTGGCCGAGGAGTACGGCGCCAAGCTGCTCGACGCGCAGGAGAAGGCCGCCGCGCAGCGCGCCCTGCTGGCCGCCGAGAAGGCCGCCGAGGACGACGAGAACGCCGCCGCCGCGGTGTGAGGGGTCGAGCCCGGCCGTATCGGGCTCGACCCGTCCCTGATCGTACGGCTCGCGCAGCGAGCGCGAGCCGTACTCCGCTACCACGAAGACCTGAAAGGACACCGATGGACGCCACCGGCAAGCAGACCGTCGCCGAGCTCGTCAAGGCGACCGGGTTGCCCCTGAGCCTGCACGTCAACGACGTGCTCGACGCGATCGAAGGCGGCAACGGCACCCGCGCCCGCAACTGCCTGGCCCGAAACGACATCACCACCCTGGAGCACCTGCAGCGCGCCGACGACGAGGGGCTGCTCGACATCCGCAACTTCGGGGAGCTGTGCCTGAAGGAGGTGAAGCAGGTCCTGGCGCGTCGCGCCGAGAGCACGCCCAACCGTTAACGCCGTTAATACCAGTAGATCGTCTACATATCGGCTCCGCCGTACGGCGGAGCCGACCCCACCAAGGAGAAGACCCCGCATGTCCATCACGCTCAACGCCCAGCTCCCCGTCGAGCTGCTCAACTCCGCCGTCTACACCGACCCCGACGCCGCCCACACCTACGCCACCACCCGGCGCGGCAAGCGCACCAACCTGCACGTTCCCGCCTGCCCGACCGTCTCCAGCCAGCCGACCGGCGAATGGAGCGGCAGCGCCTCCGAGGGCGACGGCGGCGCGACCTCGGGCCGCTTCTGGGCCGACTGCTGCATGCCCCACCGGGTCGCCCACGTCACCCTCCCGGACGGCACCAAGCGCTACCGCCCGGCCGGGCCGATCGGCAGCGACGACTACGAGGGCCGCGCCGTCTACGCCGAGTGGGCCGTCGTCCGCCGCAGCGACAGCGGCCCCTGGCAGGTGCTCGCCTGGGCCAGCGACCCCGACCAGGCGGACAAGCTCGCCGGCGAGCTCGACGCGCCGGTCCTGGTGCACATCGGCCAGGGCCTGATCGCCCGCAGCTGGCTGACGGGCGTCGACATGCTGGAGGAGCGTCTGCAGCTGCACGGCATCACGTCCACCGCCGTGGCGTTCGGCGAGCACAGCGCCCGCCTGCACTTCACCGTGGGCAAGGAACCGATGATCGTGACCGTCACCCCCGGCACCACCGGCCTGGCCTCCTTCGCGCTGCTCAACGTCCCCAGCAAGGCGAGCGAGGAGACCACCATCGAGCAGTGGGACGACGCGGACGGCCTCATCGAACGCCTCCTCCAGCTCAACAAGAAGAGAAAGTAGCGGAACCGCTAGGTTTTTCTTACCGTCTATCAAGACAGACAGAAGGCCGAGAGGAGACCCTTGAACCAGACACAGCTCGTCGCCGAACTCGCCGCGCGCCACAACCTTCCCAAGCCCGCGATGCAGGCGATCGTGTCCGACCTGTTCGACACGATCCAGAACACCGTGGCCGCGGGCGGCGAGGTGTCCATCCAGAACTGGGGGAAGTTCACCGCCACCACCCACAAGGCGGGCACGGCCCGTAACCCGAGGACCGGGGTCGAAGTCCAGGTGCCTCAGCGCAGGCGCCCCACCCTGCGGCCCGGCAAGGGCTTCGTGGCCGCCGTCAACGGCCAGTAGCTCGAGCGCGCCTTCGCGGGGCGTGAGCCGTACCGCCAGCACAGCGCTGGCGCGGACGGCTCACGCCCCCTGGTACGAACGAGCCAAGCCAGCGCGAGGCTAGAGAGTCCTGTGACCGTCGCCCTGCCCCGTCACCGGTTCGGCTCCACCTTCAGCACCACGTACCCAGCCGCCCCGCGCTCCAGGCGCAACCTGTCGAACAAGGCTTCGTTGGCCGAGTCCAGCTTCGGGTTAAACCCGTCAGAGCTTGGCTTCATGGCTGACGAAAACGGCTCAACGTAGATGGTCTCGGGTCTGTGGGCCGACTCCATGCTCACAAAGCCGGTAGGCCCGCTGTCCTTCCAGCCGCGTCGCTCCAGTGCCTCGACGACCTGGCCGAACGCGTCACCTTCTGCAGATCCGCCGTCGAGGATGAGGACCACAGAAATGTCGTGCTCGCCGTCGTAGTACCACTCATCCGTCGTTTCTGCGACAACTCTTCCCAGCGTCCGTAACTCGGCCACGAGACCGGGATCTACACGAGCTGTACTCGTCCACAAACCGCTGCAGGCCGAGACGAGCACCATCGCGAGAGCAACCCCAATCCATCGACCGCCCCTGGCGACCATGGCGCCACTGTAGCGGCCGGACGCACCCAACTGAACGAGCCGGTGCACCTCAACCAACGAGCCGACCGGCTCGCCCCTGGCGGTTCCCGGGACAAACTCCACCCACAGGGGTAGCGTCCGCTGCACTCATCCCCTCGCGAAAGGGCGCACCATGGGCGACGCACCCGACCTGATCCACCACCAGGTGGCCCCGCTGACCCTCGGCCAGCTCCGCGAGCTCACCAGGGACCTGCCCGACAACCTCATCGTCACCGTCGTCCCCTCGGTCGGCCCCGGCCGGCCCGGCGACCAGGAGCAGGCCGTCACCCACGTCGGCCCCGAGTACGGCGGCGCGCCGCAGGGGCGGCTGACGCTGCTGGCCGACTGGCCGCCCGGCGACTACCACCGGGCGCCGCAGTGATCCCCCGACGCCCTCCGACTCAGGCGGAGGAGCGCGGGACCGGCTCCGCCCGCATTGGGAGTCTTGCGAGGGCTGTCGCGTTGGCCGGCTCGCTCCGATACCGTGCTGTACGGCGGAAGCACCCGCTTTTCCACAGTCAGCTCCAGCCCACGCGGTGAGGCATCGAGATGGATGTGCGGTTTGTCCATGCCAGGCTGACGACCTCGCCTGATCATTGGACATCCAGACGCTCGGCGTGGGAGCGCTGACGTGGCCACCAGAATGCCGAAGGGCGGCCCGCAATGGCGCGCACGAAACAGATATCTCAGAAGGCGGCATCGTGAGGGCGGGTACCGAGGCAAACCTCCTCCACCATGGACCTTCTCTGAAGCAGTCGGTACAGCTGGCGACATAACAGTCCGCCTCGGCCGCCTCGCCCTCGGGGTTCCGCCGCTACTGCTGCTCTGGTGCCTGCGCTCGAAGGTTCGCACGTGGGTCCCTCTTGGGTTTCTTCTCCTTATCGCAGGCATCGAGACAGTGGCCGACACGGGTCCAGCCGCGGCCGTAGTCGTCGTCGTCTCTGCCATTGCGGTGTTGTACGAAGTCGTGGCCCGGCTTCGGAAGAAACTCGAAGCCTGGTGGAACGGCGACTCCGATGGGTGATGGCTCCCGACAGCTGCCCGCCTCTTCGGATACTGCCACGCGTTAACGGCGTTAATACTCCGCTTCACGAATAGATCGTTGAGCAGAGTATTAACGCCGTTAACAGGGCCTACTCCCCCGCGTCTTCTTCAAGATCGGCGCGAAGCTCGGCCGCCGCCACGTGGAGCTTGTCGATCGCCACATCGATCACGCCCAAGATCCGGCGCGCGATGTCCGGCTGGTCCTTGGCCACGCGGCGCAGAGCGCGCAGGTTGCCCGCCTGAGAGGCCGCCTGGACCAGCGCCCCCTCGACACGCATCGCCTCGTCGAAGTGATCACCGTCGACACGGCTGGTGCGCCCCTCCCCCGCTCCCCCGCCCTGCGTGGTGTCCGCGTTCGTGGGCGCCGAGGGTTCGCGCCGCGGCGGCTGCTGCCCGCCTGACCCGGTCGCGGTCTGCCGGTCGGGTGCCGGCGCGGGAGCAGGGACCGGGTTCGGGGACGGACTGGCGGCCGGGGCAGGCTCAGGAAGCCGCTGTTCATCGGCGGGAAGCCGCCCGATCCGGCGCGCGTCCTCCAGCTTCAACCGGCCGTCCTTCAAGGCCTCCCGCATCTCGGGGATGAGCCCGAGCAGCGACAGCCGCTGCGACACCCACGCTGGCGTCTTTCCGAGCGCCTTGGCGGCTCCGCCCTGCGACAGCTCGGCCTTCTCCATCAGCTTGCGGATGGCTTCGGCCTCGTCCAGAGGCTCCATGGCGAGCCGCTGGATGTTCTCGATCAGGGCGTTCTGAAGCGACTGGTCTGCGCTCTGGCGGACATCGACGGGCGGCTCGACAAGCCCGGCCAGCTCGCAGGCGTACCGGCGCCGGTGGCCGAAGGCGATGACGTACGGCTTTGCCTCGTCGACGAGGCCGCGGTGCTCGGGCCGGGCCTCCAGCCAGGCGGGCGTTGGGACGAGCACGATCCGCTGGAGCAGGCCGGACTCGCGGATGCTGTCGGCCAGCTCCTGCAGCTCGTCGGAGTGGGCGGCGCGGCTGGGCGGGTTGTCCGGGTTGTCGGCCATCTGGTCGACGTGGACCTTGTCCGGCCACTGGGGCTTGTTGCGGTTGCCCATCTTGAGATCAGCCAGGGAGCGCTTCTGGCCCGAAGCTGCGGCGACGGTCATACCCGGACGCCCTTCAGCCGCTCGACCTCCAGGGCCAGCTTGTAGTAGTCCTCGCGCGCCTCGACACTGGTCCGGTTGCGCGGATACTGGGTGACGACCAGTCCGTCAGCGGGGGCACGGGTGTGGACCTTGTAGTGCCGGACGGCGGTCTTGGCCATGTTCCAGCCGTGCGCCTTGATGAATTCGATGGTCTCGTTCTTCTCTTTGTCGCCGTCGCGCGGCTCCCAGTTGTTGACGAACACCAGGTACGGCAGGCCGCGAGGCTTGATGACCTCTTCGATGGTGTTGTACGTCGGCTCGAACCCGAGCGACTCCGGCTCGATGGGCACGATCACCTCGTCGGTGACGGCCAGGACGCGGCGCAGCGCCTCACTGAAGCTGGAGTCCTCGAACGGGTCCCTGTGGCCAGGGCGCGTGGTGGGTTTCCAACCGGGCGTGTCCACCCACACGTTCTTGATGCCGGGCAGGTCGTGGAGGCCGTCCAAGTCGTCCAGATCGTCAGGCCCAATCTGGACGAAGTCGAACGGCAACGCCCGGCCGGCCTCGAGGACGTTGTTGGCCCACCAGCCGACTGAGTCTTGCGGGTCGATGGAGACGACGACGGTCTCTGCTTGTTCACCGGAGGTATCGGCGGTGACGGCGGCGAGGTTGAACGTGGTGGTCGACTTGCCGATGCCGCCCTTTTGATTGACGACGGCACGCACCCTGGCTCTGTGGCCCATGGGACAGGCTCCTTCTCCGTATGCTTCCCAGCCACCTGGCTGGTACTTCGGACAGGGCACCACTTTGCCAGAGGAGCATGTCGTCTGTGTCGCAATCCCCCGCTGGTGGGAGTGTCGGGTTGCTGGCTATGCGTGGGGAATGCCCAGCTCGTCGAAGTAGTCGTTCAACGCCGTCTCCACCAGCTCCAGCCGGGAGATCTCCTCCTTGTCGCAGGCGGCGGCCAGGCGCTGCTTGGTGTTGCGGTCCAGACGCACCACCAGCTCGACCCGGGCGAGGCCTTCGCCCCAGGTGCTCGTGCGCCGGCGTGCGGTCGGGTTGACCGGGTCGTCGGGGTGCATCTGCTGGGGGATGGCGAGGTCGTCGCACAGCTGGTTGATGACGTGCTGGAAGATGTCCTGCGGGCCTTGGCCGGTCTCGGCGATGGCGGCGCTGAGCCGCTGGTCGGTGTCGATGGTCAGGGTGAAGGCGCTCTGCAGGAGCTTGGTCCAGCGGGCGGTTCGGGTGCGGGGGGTTGGTCGCGCTTCCGCTACGTTCTCCTGCGGTTCGTTCGGGTTCGGGCTGGGCTCGCGGCGGGGCATGGTGACGGGACTCCGGTGGGTTGGCCTGGTGGTGCCGGGTCTCACGTTATGGCTTCGTCGCGGATTTGTCGCGCGTGACGCAGAGTCATAGTATCAGTTACCTTTACAAACGTCGCTTATAGCTATAGGCTGAACCGATCTCGAAATCAAGATGATCTTGAACCCTCCGAGACAATACCTAGCGGAACCGCTACTCAATGGAGATGCCCGCCGTGGCCGAAGCCCCTGCCGACAAGACCCTCGACCGCATCCGCAAACTCCTCGCCCAAGCCGAAGGCACCACCCACGAGCACGAGCGGCAGACCTTCATGGAAGCTGCCCAGAACCTCATGGCCAAGTACGGCATCGAGCGAGCGCACCTCGGAGCGCTTCACCCCGAGACCGACAAGCCCGGCCACCGCAACATCACCGCGCCGAACCCCTGGGCCAACGAGCAGATCAACCTCATCTACCACGTCGCCGAGGCGCTGCGCTGCAAGTGCATCGTCACCGGGACCGGGCGCGGCGGAGTCGAGCCGGGCGTAGCCATCATGGGCTTCGAGTCCGACATGGAACGCGCCGAGATGCTCTACACCAGCCTCCTGATCCAGATGTTCCGTGGACTCTTCACGACCCGTGTACCTGCGGGACACCCCAGCCCGAAGAGGTTCCAGCGGGCATTCCTGATTGGCTTCGCCGACGAGGCCGCCCGACGTATCCGCGAAGCCGAACAGCGCGCCGCGCAGCAGACCCCTACGTCGACCGGCACCAGCACCGACCTGGTCCTCGTCAGCCGAGCCGAGAAGGTCGAGGCGCTGGCCCGGCAGATGTTCCCCAGGACCCGCAAGTCCAAGCGCTCAGTGGACGGACTCGGCTACCTCGGAGGACAAGAGGCCGGCCGCCGCGCCGACATCGGCGGGAGCCGCCTCGGCTCTGGCTCGCGGACCGCGCTGTCGTGAGCCGTCAGCCAGCGCAGGCGGGGCGGGACGCGCGTTCCGCCCGGCAGGTCGCCGCCACGATCGAGCACCTCGGCCGCGCCCTGGCCGCGCTCGATCGCGGCAACTGGAAGTCGTTCCGCGCGCACCTGCACGAGCTCGCCGAGGAGTCGATGCGGGCCGTCAGCGCCTACAACGGCGACAGCTTCCCCGGCGACCACACGGCCTACCGCAAGGCGATCGGCTCCGCCGTACCCACCGAATGGGTGCGCATCCTCGCGAACCACCTGGACGAGCTCGTCCGCGAAAGCGGCCCGGTCGCCGACAGCCGCGTCGCGAAGACCATCTACTGCCACGTCACCCGCCGCGAGCAGCAGTCGTCCATCCGCGACGGCATCCACGTCTGCCCCGCCTGCGGAACCACCGACCACCTGACCGTCATCCCCAACACCAACCAGGAGTAGGACATGCCGAACCCGAACCGCCGCCTGATCGCGGTCATCCTCGACCGCTCCGGCAGCATGCTGGCCGTCAAGGACGACACAGAGGGCGGCCTGGCCGCCTTCCTCGCCGAGCAGCACACCAACCCGGCCGAGACGCTGGTGTCGCTCTACCAGTTCAGCGACTCCCCCGAGATGCTCTACGAGGCGCTGCCGCTAGCCGACGTCCCCTCGTTCACGCTCCGCCCGAGCGGCATGACGGCGCTGTTCGACGCGATCGGTTTCGGCATCAGCCGCACCACCGAGCACATCGACAGCCTCCCGGACGATGACCAGCCGGGCGAGGTGACGATCGTCGTCCTCACGGACGGCCAGGAGAACCGCTCGCGCGAGCTGACCACCATCGACAGCGTGCGCAAGCTCGTCGAGCACCAGACCGGGATCGGCTGGCGCTTCATCTTCCTCGGCGCCGCACCCGACACCTTCACCGTCGCGGGCGGGCTCGGCTTCGACCGGGCCAGCACCCTCCACTACGGCACCGCGAGCACCAAGGAGACGCTGACCCGCGCCGGGCGGGCCACCTCCACCGGCGAGCGCTTCACCGACGACGACCGCAACGCCACCCGCCACTAGCTTCCTGGCTGCGGTGGGCCGTGCCGTCTGCCGCACTTTCGTCTGTAGAACGTCCGCCTTCTCTTGAGGAGCGGGTGGACGCACAAGTGAAGGTGCGGCTAGGCCTTCGCCTCGCCGCACCCGAAAGCTCCTCGGCCCCCCAAGACCGCTAACTATGGTTGTCGTTGCGCTTGTTCCGAGAGATCGTCACGCACACCGCGACGAGAGCCATGATGAAGAACTGACCGACGATCGCGACGATTGCTACTGTGTCAGGTGTACCCGGGGGGAGCACCTTCAGCGTTCCAATCGGGCCAAGTACTGCTCCGGTGATACAACCCACGTACGTCATGGTCTGCAACATGGGGCGTGTGTGCACCCCTGGCACTTCCACTTCGGACTTGAGATCCTTCGCAGACTTGGTGATCTTCCATTTGGCCGCGTTGGTGGGAGGATCCACTTCCTGCGACCCCGCCTTGCGCTGGATGAGTTCCAGCGCCTTTTTCAGGACACCACTAGCCACAGCGGCGCCTTCCTCCACGTCGGGTGACCGGCCTACCCGGGATGGTAGGTCTGTTTGAGCCCCCGACGAGGCTTTCCGATCCTCGCGCCTCTGGCGGACGCGAAGACCCGCATCCAAGAGTCGAGATCCACTTCCGCTAGGCGGCCAAGCGGGAATGGATCACCACCGATCTGCTCGATCGGCAGTTCTCGACCAACGGCTCATCAGCGCGCGCCTACATGGCAAGAGCCGTTCGGTGGATGCGGTCGATGAAGATCATCAATTACCTCCTGTCTAGCCGCTTCAGCAGCTTTCGTGTGACAGAAGCCATGTGTGGTAAAGGGCTTCCGTGCTACGGGACACTACAGCACCTGAGCCGATTACGCACCGTTCTCCGCCGATTTTTCTGCCGAAAACACGCGCGCACACCACTTAAAGTGTGTCTTTTCTGTGTTCGACCTGGCACAATCGAAGCTTAGGAAGGATCACCAGAGGCAACTGTGGAGGTACGTGACATGCCAGAGGCCAAGCCGGCCGACGATCTACCCCCGATCGTCGATCGCATCAATGTCGCTTTGGTCGCTGAAGCCGCTCAAGCACTAGTACGGCTGCAGCGAGACACGGGCCTGAAGAAGGTTGACATCGTCAACCGAGGATTGATCTTGTACGAGTTCATTGAGACCGAACTTCGCTCGGGCGGGCGCCTGATCATCCGGGACGAGAAGGGCAATGATCAGCTCGTCAAGCTCCTCTGAGAGTTCAGCGCGAGCGAGCAGTTCAGCGTGAATGGGCAAGCGCGTCCGCTGGCCATGTGCCGGAACGCCACCTGCGTGGTCTTGGAGGGAGGGACACTATGGCGTGAAAACGAGGACGACGGATGCGATCCTCCGCTGGGTCGAAACCGCTAAGTTCAATTCTCACGGGCACTCATGAGAATCCAGCCCGCCTGCGGGCGCCGAGCTTTAACGGAGCATGCCCGCCAGCAGCCCAAGCCAGATCTGATGGCTGTCGGCATGACGGACGGCGTCGGTGTAGTCGAGAACGGCGACCGGGTCGCCCTCCTCGGGCACCAAGAGCCGTGTGCGGCGGACGAGGTAGAGACCGGCGACGCCGCACCACTCGTACGAGACCGGGTGGAAGGCGCACGTGTGCTGGACGATGCGGATCTTCTGCGGGGCGTCGCGGCGCCACGTGATCCCTCCGGTGCCTGACTTGGCGGGCATCGGGTGCACGGACACTTCAGGGCATGACCCGTCGTCCTCGCCCGACCAGGCATCCATCACCACTTCCCACGGAGGCTTGGGGTCCGGCTCAGGCGTTGGAACCGGCGTCTCGCCCTCCAGCACGCTGGACGTCTCCAGGGCCAGGTGCGGGGCCTGGTCGAGGTAGTACAGCTCCGGGTTGTCGTCGTAGAAGGCATCCAGCCACTTCTTCAGCTGCGGGACGGACGTGCGATACGAGCGGGCGATCTTGGCCGGATCTCCTCCGTCGCGCAGCAGCTGCACGGCCCGCAGTCGTCGTTTCGAGCCGTAGAAGTCGTTGAGAGCCGCACGGAGCTGCTCTTCAGGGACTCCCACTGCTCGCGCAGAGGCCGCGATGGGTTTGCGATCGAAGATAACTCGCTGCATCGCCTCGCCGATCTGCCCCGGCGGCAATCGGCGGTTCACGACAGATCCTCGCCGCGCTCGGTGAGCTGCTGGTTGAGCAGCCCAGCGATCGTGCTCGACAGAGGCTTGCGGTCCCCCGCCCAGGTCTCGTGCCTCGCCTTCCACGAACGGTCGACGTCCCGCCACACGTGCCAGCCTGGATGTGCGCGCTCCAGCAGCTGGCACATGGAGGCAGCGTGATCCGGGTCGTCGTAGTAGGCGACCGTCTCAGGCTGGAGCGCCTCGCTCATGAGCGGACTGCGCCGGTACGAAAGCCGGGCTCCTCGGACGTGTTCACCCACTTGTGCTGGGTGCGCTGGATGGCAAGGTGCTCGTCGGGCTCGTCGTCGAGCTCGTCGCCACGGGCCCACGCTCCTGGCGTCAGGCCTGCCAGGAGGTAGGAGTCTTCAGGTCCTGCAAAGTAGAGGCGGTCAGCCATGGGGTACTCCCGTTCGCGAGGGGCTTCCACCTGCGACGCTACCTAACTTGTTCATAGACGGCTACGTCACGTCTATAGACCGTGTCGTTTTGTCCATGAACCGATATCCATGCGTACTTAGCCAAGGGGGCGCGAGCATGGCCTCCTAGCGTCCTGTCCATGGTCAGCCCCACCTCGCCCGTGCCGCTCTATCGGCAGGTCGCCGACCTCGTACAGGCGCGGATCGACGCCGGCGAGCTCGTGCCCGGCGACCCCGTGCCGTCCGAGGCGGACCTGGTCGCCGCCTACGGGGTGGCGCGCGGAACGGCACGCAAGGCCATCGAGGTCCTGCGCGAGCGCGGCCTGGTCACCACCGAGCAGGGCAAAGGCACCTACGTGGGACCGGCCGGCACGCCGCGGCGGCCGCGCTCACGCGACCGGTACGCCGCCATCGCCGTCGACCTCGAGGAGCGGGTCACGGCGGGGGAGTGGCGGCCGGATGCGCCGCTGCCGTCCGAGGTGCACCTGGGCGACCACTACGACGTGTCGGTGTCGACGATCCGTCGCGCCATCCGGGTGCTGCGCGATCGGGGCCTGTTGATGACGGTTCCGGGCAAGGGCACGTACGTCACCGGCTCCGACAGGCCCGCATAACGGTATCTGTTACCTCTATAGTGGGGGAGTGAGCACTATCCCCGCCCGCGGCCCCGTCCCGCTCAAGACCCAGATCATCGACGACGTACGGCGCCGCGTCGCCTCGGGTGAGCTGCAGCCGGGCGACCAGCTTCCCCCCGAGGGGCACTGGGTTCAGCGGTTCGGCGCGTCTCTGCCCACCGTGCGCAACGCGTTCAAGGTCCTCACCGACGAGGGCCTGGTCTACTCCGAGGGCCGCCGCGGCCGGTTCGTCGGCCCCCGCACCGCCGCCCAGGGCCGCGCCCCGTTCGCCATCGAGCGCATCGTCGAGGACGTCGTCGACGACATCAGCACCAGCCGTCTGCGGCCAGGGGATCGGCTGCCCAAGGTGGACGAGCTCATGGCCACGTACGGGGTTTCCCGCATCACCGTGCTGCGGGCGATCTCCGAGCTGAAGGACGGCGGCTGGATCGTGTCCTCGCCGCCGCTGGGCCTGTTCGTCGCCGACGAGCCGCCGATCGGCTAGGAGCGCTCTTCGTCCCGGGCGTCGCGGTAGGCGGCCTGGTACTGCTCCGACCACCCCTTACGGCGCGGACGGTGACGCAGAAGAGCCGCGACGCCGGCGACGCTGAGTCCCCCGAGCACCGCCACGGCGACGACGGGCGCCGGGTGCTGGTCGCGAAGCGTAGCGACGGCGATTGCGATGACGAGCGCGACCGCGCCGACGAACGCTGCTGCCGCGATCACCTGGGACCGGCGTCGGTTTCCTGTCACTGCTCTCCCCCTTGGATTTCGGCCCGACAAGGCGTCGTGGCCCGGTCAAGAGTGCCAGTTACTTTCCGGTAGGTGGCAGGCCCGGATGCCCGATCGTTACGGGTGTTGAGAGGCCTGTGACAGCCTCGGCCGTCTTGACATTACCGGGATCGGTCATGACCGAATTCGGTAGCAAGCCGGTGCTTGCTTTTCCGGTTGGACCGGTTTACAAATTTCACTCACGGCCCATCTGCACCAATTATCGCCCTTTCTTCCCCGCGATGATCTTTTCGTGCGCTTGTGGCCGTCGCGACTGGAACGCCCAGATAGAGAGTTACTCACTGTGACCATCAAGCAACGCTTGTTCGTGCCCGCCCTGGTGGCGGCGCTTCTTCTCGCCTGCGGCGGCGCAGCTTTCGCCGATCCCGCAGAGCCAACGCTGTCCCCGACCCCGACGAGCTCGGAGACGGAACCGGCCTCCACCGAAACCCCTGACCCCACGCCGAGTGAGACTCCCAGCGCGACGGCCAGCCCGAGCCTGAGCGCCACGCCCAGTGCCGCGTCGACCGCCAACCCGGCGACCACCGTCGTGACCACGAAGTCGGAGACCACCGTCACCAACCCGGACGGCTCAACCTCCACCGTGCGCACCGTGACCGTGGTCGAGACCGTTACCAACCCGGACGGCACCAAGAGCGTCAAAGAGACCGTGACCAAGACCGTCACCAACCCCAACGGGACCAGGACGATCACCACCACGGTCACGCAGTCCACGGTCAAGGTGACCGTCACCACCGCGCCGCCCCCGGCGAGCACTAACGACAACACCGGCGGCTGGTAACCGCCCGCACCAGCCACCAAGCAAGGGGAAGAACCACATGACTCACCTTCTGCTCGCTGCGGCGACGGCGTCGGCTACGGGAGCGCTGACGACCTACCTCCTCATCCAGATGGAAACGCCGCTCACACTGGTCACGGCCTGGCTCCTGCTTCCAGCCGCTGGCATCGCGCGCCTGGTCGAGGAGCTGCACGCCAAGCACCAGGAGCACAAGTCGGCCGCCCGCCGTGCGCAACGGCTCGCCGACCTGATCGCGGTTGTGGAGCGTGCCAGCGTCCAAGCGATGCTGAACCACTCGGCGCGGTGACCAGGGAGACGCTGGAAGCTGTGCGATTCGAGGACCTGGGCATCAGCCCGCCCGCCGAAAACGTCTACCGATATCTGAACGACCGCGGCCCGACCCCCTTGGCGATCCTCGCCGAGGAGTTCGGGCCTGTGGCCATTAATGCTGTTGAAGAGCTGCGCTCGATCGGTCTGACCATCGGCGATCCCCCTGACGCGCGGCGGCCCGACCATGCCTTTGCAAGGCTCCTGGCAGAGCGGGCGCACCAGCTGAACGTGGCGCAGCTGGCTGTGGCCGAGATGCAGGAGCGCTACATCGCTTCCCACCGCGAGACCTCACCACCGGTGATCGCGATCTCCAGCCGGGAGCAGGCCACCGCTTGCCGGGATGAGCTCACGTTGAGCGCCCGCACCGAGATCCTGCAGTTCATCACCTGGCCGTTCCACCCGAGCCATGCTCATCCGGCCGACGACGAGCGGCGCATGGAAGCCGACGGTCAGGTACGCGCTCCGCACCAGCGGCTGATCTACGAGCGGCGCGTGCTGGCAGAGAGCGCCGCCGCTCTGGACGGCATGCGCAAAGCGTTAAACCTTCCCGGGGGAGCGTCCGTTCGCGTCATCGACTTCCTGCCGTACAAGCTCGTGATCCGCGACGGCGTGGCAGCGCTGTCATCTCGCTATCCGCGGGGGCATGAGGATCAAGTGTCGGCGCTTCACATCGCCGAGCACAACGTGCTCGTCACGGCCCACATGATGACGTTCGAGTACTACTGGGAGCGCTCCACTCCGCTGGGTGGCCACCGCAGCAGACACGTCCAACTCAGCGACGAGGAGCTCAAGCTGCTCGGCATGCTGGTCAACGGGGAGACGCAGGACTTCATGGCTCGGGCTCTCGGCGTGCAGGCCAAGACGGTCTATAACCGGATCACGAAGCTGTGCAAGCTGGCAGGCATCAAGGGGAACAACCCGATCAAGCTGGCTGTCCACGTCACCAAGAACGGCTGGCTCGACTGACACCCGATGGGGCGCTCCGGCCTGACCCCGGGGCTGGGGTGTCTCACCAGGACTCAGCGGGACTTGAGCAGGTTCACCGTGTTGTGGCTCTGCTGGATCGCCAGCCGTACCTGGGCAAGCAGGAACTGGATGGCCTTCTCGCGCTCCTCCTCGGGGATGCCTCGCAGGTTGCGGATCTGGCGGATCTCGCGCTCCAGCTCGGCGCGTACGGACTCGTGCGTCAGGCCGGACAGCGCCTCGTAGAGCGCGTCCCGCGCCGGCTGGTCGGGGTCGACCTGCTCCGGGTCCGGCCGCGGATACTTCTGAAGGAGGCCGGCGAGCAGTTCGGCGGCTGCGCCCTGGTCGACGGCGGCGAGCTGCTCGGGCTCGATGCCCACCGTGTAGGCCATCATGGCGAGCTCGTCGTCGGGGATGGCGCGTCGTCCCTGTTCGCTCCGGGCCCACTTCATGTCGGTCATCTCGGCGCGGTCGCCGAAGAGGTCGCTCATGAGCCGGGCGGCGCCTCGGAGGGAGAGTTTCTGGCCTCCAGGCGGGTTCTCCCGGTGTTGGGCGATCAGGTCTGCGGCGGCGCTGTGGTGGGGGCCGCGTGGGGGCCCGGTGGGTTCGTTGGGTATGGCTGATGCGGTGGGCATGGTGGGTTGCTCCGGGTGTGGCGCAGTGTGGCGTGTGTCGCAACAGTACCAAGTCGAAGCGGTGAAACGCTGTCTGAGGCTGCGATCTCTCTGTTAGGTCACAGGTTTCGGACCTCTGTTGTTGATCTTGTTTGCGTGCATCTCAGAGGCTTTCAGCCTGGTGAAAGCTGGTGTTGCAGTGTTGTGGACCAAATGCAACAGAGGGTGTAGTGTCGTCTGTGTCGCGACATGCGCACGAAGACAAACGATCTTGAAGTGTGAGCGTCCGACCAGCAACTCCCGACCCGCGCCAACTCCAGGTTCCGCCAGCAATACCTAGCGGCACCGCTACATGTAGGAGCGCCCGTGACCCCCACCAGCACGGTCAACCCCTGCCTCGCCGACGACGGCGAGGACCACCGCGACAAGGTCGCCGACTACCTGGCCCTGCGCGTCGCCGAATGCCGCGACTGCGAGCACGGCCCCCACCTGCGCGGCGCCCTCATCGCCCTGCTCGACGATGACGACTACACCGCCGACAGCATGATCAACGCCGCCGTCATGGCCGCCACCGACCTGCCCGCCTACTCCGTGATGAGCGACCTGTTCGACAACCCGCTCGTCTTCACCGGCACCGGCGCCGACCACCTCGGCCACCAGATCGCCGCCTACGCCGAGCGCTTCCTCTCCCTGCCCGGCGAGGTCGTCATCGACGAGACGATGACCAGCGGCACCTTGCGCCCGCACGGCGGCGTCACCCACCCGCTCGCCGTCGCCGCGGTGGTGACCCAGTGATCGCCGTCGCGCTGGCGTTCGCGGCCCTGACCGCGGCGGTGCTCCTGCTGGCCCGCGTCCGTCTGGACGGGTTCGCCATCACGCTCGTGGCCGTGGTCACCGCGCTCCTCGCCGCCGTCGACCTGCCCGAAGGTGAGGACCAGTGAAGTACCGGAAGCTGTTCGGCGAGGTCGCCGAGACCGACATCGAGACGATGATCACCTACCTGAAGGCTCGCGACCCGTACGGCGAGGAACGCCTCATCCCGTGGCGCGGCGGCCCCGCCCTCGGCTACTACGCCGAGCTCGACGCCTACATGGAGCGCAGCCAGTGACCGCGACACCGACACCCCATCAGCACAACCCCGGTACGGAGATCCCCAGCTCATGAACATCACCATCAGCGTCGACGAGATCAGCCTCGCGACCGTCGTCGCCGACACGATCGCCTACGACGAAGAAGGCGACGCCATCATCTCGGGCGAGAAGACCGTCGCCGACCTCGTCGCCGCCCAGATCGTCGAGCGCCTCACCCGAGATGACCACTGGCCCCGGATGCGCGAGCAGGTCATGGAGATCCGCAAGGAGCAGATCCGGGAGGCCTTGCGCCCCACCATCGACACCGCGCTCAACCGCCCGATCTTCAAGACGAACGGGTACGGCGAGCGCATCGGCCAGGAGACCACCCTCTCCGAGCTGATCTCGGACGAGGCCCGCGCCTGGCTGACCGCGCCAGCCAACCAGTACCGCAGGGAGGACGGCACCCTCCTGGAGCAGGCCATCCGCGCCGAGGTGAAGCACGTCGTCCAGAAGCTGGTCGCCGACGCCGTACAGAAGGCCGTCGCCGCGATGGAGGACAAGATCGCCGCACAGGCCGAGCAGCTCATCGCCGACACCGCGAAGAAGACGCGAGGCGGCAAGTGAGCACACAACAGTTCCGCGTGGGCGACCACGTCAGGGCCGTCATCATCGGCACCATCGCCTCACACGATGACATCGAGCGGCCCGGACACCTGTGCATCCGAAACGGCACCGGCGACTACAGGAGCCCAGAGCGGGCTGGCAGGTTCTCCTGCGTGCTGCTGGACGACCCGCATGTCACCGTCGAGCTGCTCGCGCCCGCCGAGTGGCCGCCCCGGCCCGGCGACACCTGGGAGCACGACGGCGAGCCGTGGTTCGCCGTCGACCGCCCGCTCTACGACCACCCGTGCACCCGGATGATCAACCACCGGGGCATGGAGTGGCCCGGTGAACTCGACGACCTCCTCCAGAGCAAGCCCGGCGACTGGACCCTCATCCACCGCGCCGCCAGCCTCACCGAGGACGGCGAATGAGCACCCTCGCCGAACTCGCCGGCCTGACGGCCGACCAGGTGCCCACGGTCGAGCCGGGCTCGCCGGAGTGGCTGCGCTACATGTCCGCGTCCAAGATCGCGGCTGTGGTCGGGCTGAACCCGTGGGAGTCGAAGTACTCGATGTGGTGCGTCATGTCGGGCCTGCTCGACCCGGCGCCGGAGACCGACCAGCAGCGGCGCGGCCACTACCTCGAACCGGCCGTGGCCGCGTGGCTGGCCGACCAGCACCCCGAGTATGAGATGCGGCCGGGCGGCTCCTGGGTCAGCCGCGAACACCCCTGGTATCTCGCCTCGCCCGACCGGCTGTTCTGCGTCGACGGGCGCGTGGCCGAGCTGGTCGAGGTGAAGAGCGACGCCAACGGCGAGGAATGGGGCGAGCCCGGCACCGACGAGATCCCGATCTACTACCGGGTGCAGGTGCAGGTCCAGATGGACGTGCTGGGCGTGCACAGGACCCGGCTCGGGCTCATCACCGGCCGCCTGGAGTTCCGCGAGTACATCGTCGACTACGACGTCGACGACGCCGAATACCTTCGCGCCGAAGCCGAGGAGTTCCTGCTGTCGATCGCCTGGGGCGAGATGCCGCCCATCGACGGCCACCGGGCCACGGTCACCTCGATCCGCAGGCGGCACCCGCTCATCGACCCCAAGACGTTCTTCGACGTGCCCGACGACCTGGCCACCCGGGTGATCCCCGTGCTGGAGGCAGAGAAGGGCGCCGAGCAGGACCTCAAGCAGGCCAAAGAGCGGGCGGCCAAGGCCCGCGCCGAACTGCTCGACGCCATGGGCACCCGGGCGACCGCCCGCTACGCCGACACGAACTTCGCCAGGCGGCAGGCCAAGAAGGGCGGCCTGCCGTACCTCGTCGTCGACTCCGCCCTTCCTCCCGCCCCCGAACCGCAAGGAGCCGCAGCAGCATGACGACTGCTACCGACAACCTGCCCGCCGTCCAGGCGAACGGCGCGCTGGCCATCCAGGCCGACCAGACGATGTGGACCGCCGAGCAGCGACACGTCCTGGCCCAGCTCGGCGTCGCCGAGGACTGCCCCAACGCCGTCCTGGCCGGATACCTGCACCTGTGCCAGCGGCGCGGCCTGGACCCGTTCCTCAAGCAGGTGTACCTGATCGGCCGCCGCCAGCGGCAGCAGGACAACAGCTACCGGACCGTCTACACGCCGCAGACCGGCATCGACGGCTACCGCGTACTCGCCCAGCGCGCCGCCCACCGCGCGGGCGTGAAGTACGGCTACGAGGACACCATCTGGTTCGCCCCGGACGGCTCCAAGCACGAGGTGTGGCTGTGGAACGACCGGCCGCCCGCAGCCGCGAAGATCACCGTCGTAGTGAACGGGCAGCGCTTCTCCGGCGTCGCCAACTTCGCCTCCTACGCCGACACCGACCGCGACGGCAAGCCGAAGAACCGGTGGAAGACCGACCCGGCCGGCATGACCGCCAAGTGCGCCGAAGCCCAGGCGCTGCGCAAGGCGTTCCCGGAGGACCTCGGCGACCTGTACACCCACGAGGAGATGGAGCACCTGGTCGACGACGAGGAGGTCTCACAGGCTCCCCCGCAGACCGTCCGGGAAGCGGCCCAGGCCAAGGCCGGGGCTTCGGCGACCGTGATGGTCTCCAAGGAGAAGCGGCACCTGCTCGCCCGCAAAATGGACGAACTCGGCGTCACCGACAAGCTCGGCTACCTCCACCTGGTGCACCCCGACCACACCTTCGAGTCCAGCGGCGACCTCACCGCCGCCCAGGCCGAGCAGGTGCTCGCCGCCCTCCACCGGGGCGACCACCTGCAGCCGGTCGACGGCGGGGGCGAACCCGACGAGGCCCAGGCAGCGGCAGGGCAGCCGGAAGCCGCGAAGCTGTCCAAGTCGAAGGCGGCCGAGGTCAACACCTGGCTCACCGAGGCCGGAATCGACAAGGACGCCCGCTTCGCCTGGCTCGCCGAGCAGGGCATCGCTCAGGTGTCCTCCACCAGCGACCTCACCCCGGAGCAGGCCACCGAGGCCATCATCCGCCTGACTCCGCTCACCGCTCAGCGGCGCGAGGACCTGCGCCAGCGCATCATCAACGTCTGGACCGACATGGACGGCACGCCGGAGCAGCTGTCGGCAGTGTTCTGCCGCGAGATGAAGGTTCCCGACGTGGCCAGCGCGTCCAACAGCAAGTACGCCACGTTCCTGAAGAAGCTCGCCGACGACAAGGTCAAGCCCGGCGAGCGCCTGCACCAGGACGAGCCCGAGTTCTAGAACGTAGCGGCACCGCTACGAACCATGATCGCCGTCCGGGCACCTGCGCGCACCCACCCGGTGCAACTCGAGGCCGGGTGCCCGGACGGACCCAACCTCATCCCTCTGAGAGGCCCCGCATGACCACCAACTACCAGCCCACGCCTCAGCCCCAGCCCTCGCACGAGGTGCCGTACACCGAGGAGGTCATCGGCGAGCTGCGCCGCATCATCGACCGGATCGAGGTCGCGCGGAAGGAGCAGCACGGCGTCATCGCGCAGTCCCACGCAGCGACTAGGCACGCCCAGACGCTTCTGGACTCCTACGACAACTACGAGCAGCAGGTCCGGCAGCTCATCGACAAGGCCGAGTCCAACCGTGCCCCCGCGCCTCCATCCAGCGACCAGCCCCCGGTCTCCACCACCCCCACCGAGTTCCAGAACGGAGCATGACCATGCCCATCGCCACCCCCGCCATCGACCTCATCACCCCGGAGATCGCCGGGCACCTGCTGTGGAGCGAAGGCATCGACGACGGCGTCCCGCCGTCGTCGCCGTTCGTGCCGCTGCTGCTGCTCGCCATCGACGCCGCCAGCGCCAGCGACCGGCTGAAGCTGGCCGCCGAGTACGGCGGCTACGTCGCCGCGCACCAGGTGCTGAAGGACGGCGGCGAGAAGGCGCTCCGCGAGCGCGCCAGGGGCGCGTGCTGATGGCTGGTCTCGCCGTCGTGATCACGGTCCTGCTGATCTGCGCGACACCCTTCCTGGTCGTCTGGGTCGGCGACCGCCGCGACAGCAGGCTCGCCCACCTGCGCACCGCTCTGCGCGACACCACCGGCGAGCTCGACGAGCACCGACAGCTCGTCCGCTCCATCACCGAGCTCGCCGGACAGGGCGAGCGGGTCGGTGACACCTCCGCGGCCCTCGTCATGGAGGCCGTCCGCACCTTCGAGGCCCGGCCTCGCACCCCTCAGAGAGGCAAGAATTGAACCGCAAGACCCTCGCCGCCGCGTTCCTCGGCGCTGTCGTCCTGACCGGCTGCTCGGTGGAGACCGAGACCAACGAGCAGGCCATCGACTACGACTACGACATGTTCTCCGGCACCACGGAGAAGGAGTCGTGCGTCGCCCCCGGCCAGCGCTCATGGCTCGACGTCAACGACTACGGCGTGGTCCTGCCCGCCGACACCCGCACCTTCGAGTTCGCGGGCACCCCCGACGCCGGCCGCCCGGGCGGCTTCCTCGTCAAGGAGGGCGCCGAAGCCGGACCCATCACCGTGTCGGCCGCGGGCAACATCACGATGTTGGTCAGCGGCGTCGCCGCGTTCGACCTCACCACCAACTGCGACACCCTGGACGCCTTCTGGCGCAAGGTCGGCCGCAAGTACGCCGCCGACACCCCCGAAGGGTGGCGGCGCATGCTCGGCGTCGTCGTCCAGCAGCCGCTCGACCGGGCGATGGACGCCGCCGCCAAGCCGTACACGTGGGAGCAGCTGTCCGGCGACAACAACATCAAGCAGGCGTGGGAGAAGGAAGTCGCCAGGCTCGCGCAGGAGTTCGTCAAGGAGCAGACCGGCGCGGAGTACTTCACGAACTTCAAGCTGACGCTGCAGATGCCGGTGCCTCCGGCCAGTCTGCAGGACGCCAAGACGGCCAAGGAGGTCGCCGCCCAGCGCAACGAGGCGCAGATCGCCGAGAACACCCGCGCCGCCACCGAGAGCGAGCAGATCAAGAAGCTCGTCGAGATCCTCGGCCGCGACGGAGCGGTCGCGTGGAAGGCCGCGCAGCTGCAGGCCGAGGTGCTGATGAAGGCCGTCGAGCGCGGCCAGCTGCAGGTGTACGTCGCTGGCAACGGCGCCCTGAACGTGGCGCCCAAGGGCGGCTCTCTCCAGTGACCGACTGGACCCCGCTCGTGCAGATCCTCGTCCTGGTCCTCGTGGCCTGGGCGGGGTTCTGCATCGTCTGGCACTTCCTCACCAAAGACAAGGACTGACCCCTCATGACGTTGCAACTGTCCCATCTGGCCAGCGGCGACATGCTGCGCAAGCTCGACTCGGCAACGAAGTACCCGTCCATCCCGACCTACCACACGATCGACGAGCACCCGCGCGGCAAGGGCCGTCTCCTCGAGGACAACCCGATCTCCTTCACCGGCACCGCCTACGCCTACGAGAAGGTCGACGGCTCCAACGCCCGCATCATCGTCCTGCCGCACTCGGCTGGCTGGCTGATCGGCTCACGCGACGAGCTCCTCGCCGTGCAGGGCGACCTGCTGCACAACCCGTCGCTGCGGATCGTCGAGGCCCTGGAGAGCCTGGCCAAGGAGCTGACGAACCCGCTGGGCTACGCGATCATGACTGCCTACCTGGAGGTGTACGGCGACCGCCGCACCCCGGCCTGGCAGAGCTACGGCGACGGCAAGCAGGTGTCGGCCCGCCTGTTCGACGTCAGCCTCGTCCCGGTCAGGGTGCTCGACCGGGACCTGGACCGGATCGCCTCCTGGCGCGACCACGGCGGCCAGGAATGGCTCAACGTGGACGACCTGGCTTCCTACGCCCTCCAGCACAGCGTGTCGCAGGTGCCGTACCTGTTCGAGACGCCCGGCGCGTCCCTGCCGCGCAGCATCGACGACGCCCTGGCGCTGCTGCAGCCGTACGCCACCACGCAGGCGGGCATCGCCGGCGAGCCGGGCGCGGCCGAGGGCATCGTGCTGTCGTCGGCGGACCGCCGTACCAAGGCGAAGCTGCGGTTCAAGGACTACAACCGCACCCTGCGGCTGCGTGCGGAGGCCCAGGCGTGACCGACGACAGCGCGCCCACCTGGGCCGTCCGCGCCAACGCCGTGGCGCACCTGGGCCGCGTCGGCTGGATCCAGCGCCGCTACGCCGCCACCCGCAACGACGGCGGGGCCTGCTGCCTGGTCGAGTCGATCGGCCGGGGCGCCGGCCTGCCGCCGCTCGCCCTGACCGGCGACCGGCCCAAGCAGCACATCCGCGACACCTACCCCGAGCAGCTGCGCGCCGCCGAAGCCACCATCGGCGTGGTGGCCGCGGAGCTGGGGCGGCCGAAGAGCACGTCGATCTCGGCGCAGGACTGGCTGGCGAACTGGAACGACCACAAGGAGCGCACGTTCCCGCAGGTGGTCGAAGCGCTCATGGGTGACCACATCCTCGAAATCCTCGCCGGAGCACACGCGTGATCGCGGCGGCGTGGGCGGCCATCGGGTCGGTGATCGCGATCATCGCGAGCATCCTCGGATGGCTGACGCTGGCCTGGCTGGTGATCGGCTTCACCTACGCCTGGTGGCGGCAGCACCGCTCCAGGCGGGTCGCCCGCGCCGCCGCACGGCAGGCCGCCAAGGCCCGGCACCCCTCCTCCCTCGCCCAGCAGCCTCGACAGCCAGACCCGGTGTTCGACGCGCTGCTCGACGACCACCCCGAACTCCACGACCTGAAGGACAGAAAGTGACAGAGCCGGAGATCACCATCACGGTGTACGGCAAGCCAGCGCCGCAGGGGTCGAAGCGGCACGTCGGCAATGGCCGCATGATCGAGCAGGTCAAGGGCGTCAAGCCGTGGCGTGCCAGCGTGGTCCGCGACGCCACCGCGCAGCTGCGGGCGCTCAGCGTCCAGCGCTACGGCGGCGTCGGCCAGGTGTCGATGCTGCGCCTGGACGGCCAGCTGGAGGCGTCGATGGCGTTCACCATGCGCGCCAAGCCGACGTCGAAGCCGTCCTGGTGGCCGCCGTCCGAGCCGTGGTCGAGGCACCTGTGGTGGTACCCGGCCAGCCGCCCCGACCTGTCCAAGCTGGTGCGCTCCACAGAGGACGCACTGACCGACGCCGGAGTTTGGGCCGACGACGGGCGCGTGGTCCGCTACCGCGACGTGGTCGAGATGTACGTCGGCGACCCGCGCGAACCCCACGCGCTCGACCAGCCCGGCGCCGTCATCCGCATCTGGAAGGTGGCAGCGCCGTGACCGGCCCGCGGCTGGTCGGCGCTGCCCTGATCGCGCTGGTGTTCCTCGTCCTGTTCGGGCTGTCGGTGTGGACCATCGGATGGAAGCACTCGGCGGGCATCTTCGGCGCGGCCCTGGCGCTCATCGTCGTCCTCATGGCCGGGGCGTTCCTCCTGTCCGGAGGTGCCGGATGACGCCCGTCGAAGCCTCGTGGGTGCGTAAGCACGCGTGGACGCAGGCGATGCGCAGGTGCTGGAAGGACACCCCGGCCTACTACTCCAGCTGCTCCTGCCAGTACGGCGAGTGCGTCAGCTGCCGCGACGGAAAACACCGGCACTGCAGCCGCGGCTACGCGCTGCGCCGCACCGAAACCATGATCACCGACAGGCGGGGGCGTGCCCTCTACCTGCCGGACTACTACACGCACCCGAGCAACGTGTCCGCGACCGGCCCGGCCCGCACCAACGTGGCGCAGGTGTGGCTCGCCGACCGCACCTGCCGGTGGCTGTGCCCCTGCCCCTGCCGCAGCATCGGCGAACCCGTCTACACCCCGAGCGGCTCCCTGCAGGGCCACCAAGCATCCCTGTTCGCCGCACCCGCCTGACCGACTGACCTTTTGGAAGGAACCCCTCTGTTGATCACTCCCGATGATGTTCGCACCGTTGCACGCAAGCGCAAGGTCGGCCGCCCGAAGTACGGCAAGCGGACCGTGATCTGGTCCGAAGACGGAACCCGGGTGATCGCCGTCGTCGAAGGAGACCACCACGACGACCCGGACACCATCGCCGCGGCCCGCGCCCTCGCCTACGGCGGCACGCCGGCGAGCGGGCAGTGATGGTCTCGAACCTGGCGGGCCCGTGCGCCTCCTGCGGATGGGAGCGCAAGCTGTACCAGCGGAACCTGTGCTCACCCTGCCGCGCCTACCACCGGGCCAACGCGTCGCTGCACCACTACCCGCCGCGGGTCGCCGCCCGGCACGTGTCGGCGCACGTCGCCGTCCAGGCGCGCACGTCGGACCCTGCGCTGACCGCGCTCCAGGTCGTGTCCTCGGAGCTGGCCACCGCCCGCCACACCCCGGCCAGCGTGCTGGCCGCCCTGCACGAGGCCGGCTTCACCTTGACGGCGCCCGCGACCGACTACACCGGATGGCTGCCCCGCACCCCGGAAGGGCATCGGGCCGTCAACGCCTACGTGGAGCTTGTCCGCAAGGACGTGCCGCTGGACGCGATCGAGGCGTGCACCGGCAAGGGCGTGCGCACCCTGCAGCGCTACCACAGCGCCGCGCTCGTCCTCGGCCTCCTGCCGCCCACCCAGCAGCTGCAGCACAGCATGAGCGGGGCGAGCCCGTCATGAGGATCGCCTCGTGGCGGCTGCGCGCCGCCTGCCGTGGCCAGCCGCTGGAGCTGTTCTACGGCCCGCCCCGCGACGACGACGACACCGGCCGAGGGCCGCGCGAGACCCCCAGCCAGAAGGCGAAGCGTGAGGCCCGCGCCAAACGGTTCTGCGACCAGTGCGAGGTCCTCGACGAGTGCTTGACCGCACAGCTGGCGCTCGGGCGCGGCCAGCAGTACGGCTACGCCGCCGGAATGAACGAGGACGAGCGCGTCGCCTACCGCCGCCGCATGATGCGCACCGCCAAGCGGCGCGCCGAGGCGCGGGAGGGGGCGTGAGCTACCTCGACGAGCAGCAGCGGCCCCACTTCGACGACGCGGTGCGGGCGCTGGCGCACCGCGTCCACGAGCGCGACAAGCAGCCGCCCGAGGACCGCGCCGACCCGAACGCGTGGGCGATCGAGTTCATGACGTCGCTCCTCGGCCACCACTGGCGCCGGACCGTCCCCGACAAGCCGGCCCCGGCCCGCCGAACGGCTCCGCCCGACTACAGCCGGGCCCAGCAGCTCCGCCAGGAGGCGGAGCAGATCCGCGACCGCAACAAGCAGCGATGGGAGCAAGAGCATGGCTCGACCTGACGTGCAGATCCCCTGGGTGGAGGGCAGCATCCCGCGCGACGTGCGGCTGCTGCCCGATGAGGTGAAGCCGCTCGTCCGCTACGAGAAGGCCGAACCGTTCGAGCGGCGGCTACGCCTGGGCGACCCGACCAAGGGCCGCGTCGAGCCGGTGCACGTCCTCTACGACGGCGACGGCAACACCTTCCACATGGGGGTGTCGGAGCTGGTCTACACCGTCCAACGCCAGCCGCTCATCGAGCTCGGCTGGATGGACGGCCCCTGGATCGGCGTGTCCAGCCCGGTCGTCACCAAGCACGAGAAGCACGAGTTGTACGGCATCCAGTACTACGACCGCAAGCGGGCCCTGCAGTACACGCAGATGGACCTGCGCCTGTTCCAGCGGATGGGGCAGCTGTCGTGACCAGCGGCATCGACGGCCCCGAGCTCAGGGACGACATGGCTCCGGCGCAGCTGCGCGCCCTGCACGACGGCACCCTCGCCCGGCTGCGCGACCTGGCCCCCAGCCTGGCCGCCGAGATCGACAGCCTGCACACCGAGCTGCGGGCGCTGCGTCGCGTCTTCGACTTCTACGAGAACTCCGGCCACATCGAGACCCGCGTGCTCGGCGCGGACGGCACGCCTGGCGAGCCGTCGCACCCGGACTTCTGCCCCGGCTGCATGGCCGAGCGGCTCGAGGTCGCCGAGGCCGAGGTGACCGCCGTCGCCGCGCAGCTGACCGGCCGGTGGGCGGAGTGGCTGCAGCAGGTCGGCTTCCCTCTCGATCACGCCTACGGCGCGGGCGCGCTTCCGCCGTACGACCTGGCCGCGCTCGCCAAGGCGTGGCACACCAACGACGACGCGGCCCTGTCGGAGCAGGAATGGGCCGAGCTGCTCCGCGTCGAGATCCACGGCCCCGGGCGGGAGGAGCGCGATGTCTAAATCGCTGCGCCTGCTCGGCGAGCTCGACTCCGGCCTGGTGCTGCTGGCCGGGCTCGTGTTCTTCCAGATCTCCCAGGTCGCCGACTCGTTCGTCGACCCCGAGACGCCGTTCGCGTGGAACGCGCTGTTCGTCGGCGTGCTCGCGTTCGGCTGGCTGCTGACCCTCCTCACCCTCAACGCAGAACGCAAGGAGCACCCCGATGCCTGACTACGAGGCGCCGTTCGACGCTGGCGGCAACCTGATGCACTACGCGAGGAAGCCCTACCACGGCCAGGCCGCCTACTACCAGGCGCACGAGTGGCGGCCCAACGAGCCGTTCGTGGCCACCCTCACGATGGCCTCGACCAGGCGGGGACGCTCGGCCGCCTACTTCATCTGGGCGGACGCCGAAGGGCGCACCTACCCGATGTTCATGACCGACGTCGCCGACCTGGTCCGCGACGCCGTCATCAACCAGGGCACCGTCACCGGCCAGTGGACGGTCCGCAAGCGCGGCGAAAACTTCGGGATCCGCTTCCACGGGCCCGCCGAGGCGGTGACCGCGTGAGCGAGCAGATGACCCTCACCGACTGGCGCGGCAACCCGTACACGGTCGGCACCACGGTGCTCTACCCGCGCATGTCCGGCCGCAGCTGCGAGATCTGCGAGGGCGTCGTCGTCGACATCTGGGAAGCCGTCTACGACCGCAAGCTCTACAAGTGGGTCCGCGCCAATCCCGACAAGCTCGCGCACCAGGCCGTCACCGGCCGGGACCGCGAGATGCGAGTGAAGATCCAGCCCAACGGGCGCGGCAGCCGCGACTTCTACCGCAGCGACTCCCGCGCCGCCCGTGACGAGAACGGCGACTACGTCTACGACGACGACGGCCACATGGTCTTCGAGAAGGTCGACCTCAAGCCCGTCACCCTCACGATCATCGAGAACGTCACGGTGC
Source organism: Nonomuraea sp. NPDC050663 (assembly GCF_044456985.1). NCBI lineage: Bacteria > Bacillati > Actinomycetota > Actinomycetes > Streptosporangiales > Streptosporangiaceae > Nonomuraea > Nonomuraea sp. NPDC050663. The sequence goes on along the minus strand of NZ_JBITGL010000026.1, from coordinate 48,446 downwards.
TGACGTCATGAACGCCTCAGCCAACTGCCAGCTGGGCGAACCGTCCGACCTGCCCAACCCGGCCGGTGGCGGCGTCGCCGGGATCGCGTGCGCGTGCGGCTGGTCGATGGTCGCCCCTTATGTCCGCGAGACCGGCCGGCCCGTGGCCGCCCGCCTCGTCCGCGCCCACGGCGAGCGCCACCTGCGAGGAGAAGAATGACCACCCCGCACGCCCGAGCCCTGCAGCTCCTCACCGAAACCGGGCTCGTCTTCCCCGTCCGCGACCTCGTGCGCGGCCCAGAGTCACGCTCGCGCACGAACGCCGAAGCCGCGCAGCGCGCCCTCGACGTGCTCGACGAGCACGACCTGCTCGTGGTCCCCGCAGCCGAGCACTGCATCACCTCGAAGGCGTGCCGACAGGCCAGCGTCGACCGCGACCGCGCCGACACCGAGCTGACCGCTGTACGGCGACAGCTGACCGCCGCCCGGATGGAACGCGACGCGCTGATCGCGGAAGCCAGGCTGACGCGCGGCCAGGCTGCGCAGGAACAGCTGGAGAAGACCGCCCGGGATCTGCGCCTGGCGGAGATGCGCGCCACCAACTGGGAGGCGTACGCGGGCGACGTGGCGCGGCAACTCAACCACAAGGTTCAGGAGGTCACGGCCGAGCGAGACGAGCTGCAGAAGAGGGTGGCCGGCTACGAGAACGGCATCTGCTGGGACACCACATGTCTCGGGTGCGCCAAGCTCCTGGACCGCTGCTACGCGGCTGACGCCCGCCGCGACGCGGCCGACAAGAAGATCGCAGCGGTGCTCGGGTTGCACCGGCAGGGCGAGGTCGAAAAGTGGGTGCCGTGTGAGGAGCACCTCACGTACTTCGCGAAGCAGTCGTACTGCGGCATGTGCGCCGAGCGGCCGGTGCAGGTCTGCGAGGAGTGCAAGCAGCCGTGGCCGTGCCGTACCGCCCAAGCCCTGCAGGGAGGCTCCGATGGCGTTTAAGTCGCCGTGGCAGCCCGAGCCGAAGGTGCCGGACGGGTTCGTCCTGTTCTACCGCGGCGTCGGCAGGCAGATATTCGTGCGCCGCTGGGCGCCCGGCGACGCCGACCACTGCTCGAACGCCGGCCGGAAGGGCGTCATCCCGTGCCTTCCGCCCGCCGTGGTGTCGCTCACGATCCTCTGGCTGGGGTCCCGCGAGCGCGAGCGGCGCACCGGCACGCTCTGCCTCCTGCACGTTCCTGGCAGCGCAGGCACGACCGTCATCGCCCGCCACGGGATCAAGCACGCCACGGAGCGGCTGATCCGCGAGCACCGCGCCCGCTTCGACCAGCTGGTGGAGCTGGAGACGCGGGCAATGATCGACCAGGCGATCGGGGCCGCCACCGGCATGCTCGACCAGCTCTTCGCCGAGGAGGCCGACCGTGTCTGACCAGCCAACCGACGAGCAGGAGTGGCCAGACACGGGCGGCTGCACCGAGTGGTCGTGCCTCTACCACGGCGAGATCAACCGGGCCCGCGCCCAGGCCGAGCGGGCACGCAGGCGGGAGACGTCAGGTGAGTGAGCTGCCCACGATCGCCTACACCGGCTCCCGCGACGCCGACCGCGACCGCGTCCGCGCCGACCTGGCGCTGCTGCACAAGCGGAACGGCGACTTCCACCTCATCGTCGGCTACGACCCCGAGCGCCGACAGCCGCGCGGCGGCGACCGGCACGCCCACGAGTACGCCGTCGAGCACGGCCTGACCGTCGAGTGCTGGCCAGCCCTGTGGCAGGTGCCCGAGCTGGCCAAGACCGCGGGCCTCTACCGCAACGGGCTCATGCTCGGCCTGGCCATGGCACGCCAGATCGACGGCGGACGCGTCGGCGTGCTCGCCCACCTGAAGGACGGCTCGACAGGCTCGGCCGGGACCGCCGCCTACGCCGCGGCGCTCGGCCTGCCCGTGTGGCGCAGACCAGCAGGCAGGCCCGAGTGAGGCGCAAATCCAGCAGAAGCATCGTCCTGGGCGCCGCCTTCACCGTCACCGCGGCCGCCATCCTGATCGCCGTGGTCACCTACCCGGACGATCCGGAGGTGGTCGCCGACTGCGTCGAGGCCACACCCCAACCGGACGGCAGCCATCTGGTGGTGCCGGACAGCTACTGCGGTTCGAGCTCGACCGTGGTGGTGGTCAACGGCTCCTCCTACCAGTACGTGTACGGCGCAACCAGCTCAGGCCGTTACGCGCGCGGCGGCACCCTCGTGCGGCCCACAGGCGTGACGATCACCACCAGGTCAGGCACAACCGTTGTCCGAGGCGGCTTCGGAGGACGAGGAGGAAGCGGTTCATGAGCAAGACCCGAGACGTGACGAAGATGGTCCACGAAGAAGCCAACCGGCTCGCGTTGCGGGTCGAGCGCGTCGACAGCGGTTGGGCGGTCACCTCCGTCCACCACCCGACCGGCCGCGTCCACGTCGTGCCGTACCGGCTGGGCGGCAGCGAGTTCTACAACCAGCGCGCCCAGATGCGCCGCCTGGCCAGGGAAGCCGACCAGCACGTGCTGAGCAAGCTGGTGCCGGTGATGGCCGCCGCTGCGGCTGGCCGCGATTCGGTGGAGACGCTCGTCGAGGGCGCCCGCGCTGACGGCATCCAGGTGTACGTCGCCGGCGGCATGCTCAACGTGGCCGGCCCGCTCGACGTGCTGCCCGGCTGGCGCGACCTGCTGATGGCGCGCGAGCAGGAGGTCATCAACCACCTCGCCCCGCCCCGGGGCGCAGAGCCCGCCGACCAGTCCGCCGACCAGCCCGACCCCCAGCCTGACCCTGCCCCCGAGCCAGAAGCCGATCCATCGATAGGAGACGACATCCACGTGCGCGACATCACCGAAGACGCCGAGCTGCTGTACCGCAGGCTCCTGGACGAAGCCAAGAAGCAGGGCCTCGCACCGCAGAAGCAGTTCGGCGTGCTCGGGCTGGTCTGGAAGGGTGCGCTGAAGCATTTCGTGGCCACCGAAGCCCCCTCCTGGGCCAACGATTACATGCGGGAGGTGGCCGAGTACCTGAAGAACACGCGGCACATCCGCAACCTCAGCCATGGCCACCACACCAAGTGGTGGATCGCCCCGGCCTGGAGCAGCGACCTGATCGTGGTCCGCCCGAAGCCGCCTGCCGATGGGCAGGACACGCAGGAGCAGCTGCCCATCGCGTCGGCGGTCGCCCTCGACAGGGTGAAGGGGCTCGCCGACCGTCTGGCAACGGCCGAGAAGTCTGCGGCCCGCGCCGAGCGTCTGTCCGCGGCGCTCGTCGCCGAGCGGAAGAAGTCGGCCGAGCTGGCTGCCGAGCTGCGGGAGACGCGCGGCCTGCTCGATGGGGCGCGGGCTGAGCTCGCCGAGTGGAAGGTCGTCGAGGACGGTCTGAAGAAGCTGGGGCTGGCGTGAGCGAGGTCCTTGTGCTGCCGCCCGCGAAGGAGCTGGCGCTGTGCCACGTCGACTCCACCGAGGAGTTCGTGCCCGACGTCGAGCCGTGCGGTCGGGAGTCGGTGATCGTGCTGCTGATGGGGTGTCTGCACGAGCACATCGGCCTCACCCCGGTCTGCCAGTTCCACGTCCAGGCCGCAGCGCTCGGCGAGATGGTGTGCCCGAACTGCACGTGCCACGTCTGCCCGCTGGTCGCGGTCGCCGAGGTGACCGCGTCGGGGGAGCAGGTGCCGATCAGGTGACCGGCCTGGTACGGCACCGTTGGCCGATGCGTGCCGCCCGTCGCCCTCCGCGTGGTCGGGGGCGGCGGGCGGCGCCGTCTACGGTTTGTGCTGACGCCCTTCCCTCAAGGGCCGCCAGGAGGATCTTGAGGGGAGTGGTGTGGCTGCAGAACTCGTCGGGGAGGTCGCCGCGTGGCTCGGAACCCCAGCAGCGAGAGGGATGACGCAGGCTGAGCGGGTCGTGCTGTTCATCATCGCCGAGCGGTCGAAGAAGGAGACACGCCGCATGCTGTGGCACCGCGGCGACCGCGACGACGACGGCAAGAAGATCACCCTCACCGAAACCATCTGCCTGCGGGCCGGCCTCGGCCCCCGCGGACTCAACGAAGTCCTGCAGCGGCTCGCCGCCCGCGGGCTCGAGGTGCGGATCGCGATCGGCACCGACGCGTCGGGGCGAGTGGTGTTCGCCCGGCGCGGGCACGCGGTCGACTACCGGCTGCCGGAGCTGCCCGCCTCGGTCCAGATGCCGCCGAGGACAGGCCACGCTCCGGCCGTACCCTAAGCGGCCAGCTTCGGAGGCTCCTCGCCATCCTGATCAGGGTCTTCGTGGCGCTCCTCGACGGCCTGGTCGTCGCGCTCGTCAACCTCGGCCGCGCCCTTCGAGTTGCCCCTGCCGGGGAACAGCAGCTCGATGATGACCGCGACGACCGCGACGACCGCCGCGGCGGAGGCGACGCGGTCGTTCGGCACCAGCACACCCAGCACGGCGGCGGCCACGAGGGCCAGGATGATCCGACGCTGCCGCGTCGCGACCAGCCATGAGGCACACTGGATGATGAACCGGAAGAAACGCATGTGACGTGCTCACTTTCGGTCGGCATCTGTCCGAGGCTGCTGCCTGAAGGTCGCGAGCCAGAGCGGCAGCAGTCCGGACAGTGTCCGGATTCTCCGGACACTGAATCCATTAAAAACCCCTGATGACGCTGGGATGCGGCGCGCACCGGACAACGACCCACTAGGGTGACAAGTGGGAGATATCTGGAGTACGCCGGGATTCCGCCCGGGTCAAATAGGAAGCATTCACACATGCCCAAGAAGCCCCTCGGCCGGCCCAAGGCCCCGCCCGGACCCCAGTACGACTTCTTCGACTTGCTGCAGCGCACCGTCCGGCGGCACGACGATCCATCTCTGGACCAGCTCGCCCTGGCGACGCATCGCAGCAAGGCCGTGCTTCACCGGCACCTCGTCGGACCAAGGCTCCCGAGTGTTGATCTCCTGGATCGCCTGCTTAGGGCTCTGAAGTGCTCACAGGAGGAGCGGGAGGCGATCGGAGCGGCGTACACCGCAGCTCACGAGGACCAGATCGAGCGCACCCGCAATGCACAACAGCAGCAACCTGCGGAGTCTCGCCCTGTCACGGACCTTGCCTATGACCTTTCCTTCCTTCGTCAGCAAGGGCTGCTCGCCATGTATGAATGGGCGTCGGAGCTGCGGCGTCTGCGAGCTGATGCCGGGAACCCGAGCCTGCGCGCGATCATGGACGAAGCTGACAGGCAGGGAATCCAGCGAATCTCCAGGGGCGGGCTGGCTGAATGGCTCACTGGCCGCGGAATGCCGCGCAAGTTCGAGGCCGTCGAGCCTGTGATGGAGATGCTGGAGCGGGTCGGGACCGGGGTCGGTGTGGACAGTGAGGTAGACCCACTGCGCCGCGACCACTGGCGGAAGCTGTACAACCGGGCGCAGAGTGAGCGGAACCTGCTCTCCCACAGCGCGGCCCTGATTGGCGACACGGGGGTCGACCGAGGGCAAGACCTGTGGATACCTCCTAGACGATCATGAGTTAGGTCACGGTGAGAGCGTGGCCCGTACTCCACGCTGCGACCGTACCCTAACCCCCTGTTAGGCCACGCCCAGACCGTAGCCCCTGTCCGTAACAACCTCCCTTCACTGATATCCAGAGAAAGATCCCGCCGACCACCTACAGCTGTAAGGGGGAGATGATCACGCCTCGAACCTGTGGAGAACCGGACAGATGACCATGGGACGCGTCACCGCCTACGCCATCACCTGCGACACCGAAGGCTGCCCCCTCGGCGCCGCCAACTTCGACAACAACCTCGACGACCTCCGCGCCTACGCCGCCGCCCAAGGCTGGACCCGCTGCGCAGACGACCGCGACCACTGCCCCGACCACTCGCCCCGGGTCCAGCGCACCTTCCTCGACGTCCTCCTCGGCCGAACCCGATGACGCACCCGCTCTTCCACCGCGGCCAGTTCTACTCCTGGGCCTACGAACAGACCATGACCCGCCTCGGCCGCCGCGAACTCCACGGCCTCCATCACGCCTGGGTCCGCAACCGCGCCGACGCCGTACGCGACCAGCCCCGCCTCGCCGCCATCAAGACCGCATACCGCCGCAAGCGCAGGTAGTTGGCGTACCCCACCACCAGCCACAGGGCCGCTGACCAGCACAAACGCGGGAAGCGCAGAAGCGGGCACCCCCCGACACCCCACGCAGGCCCCCGCCGTACCCCTCGTCGCTGCTGCCTTTCACCACAGACACCGTTGCAGGCGGACGCAACAGTGCCACAGCAGTGCCCCTAGAAGGAGCTGCAAGGGGTCACAGGCGGACGAACAGGGCAAGGTCGGTACAGTGAGACCAGAACGCACCCAAGGCGGTCACAGAGGCACTACAGGGACGCACAGAAGATCCGAGCAAAGTAGACCGTAGTCCGGTTAGGGGATTTGGGGGAGGGGTGAGGCTGTGCCGTCGCCGGCGCGCGTCCCCGCCGGCGCCCTGCCGAACGATCTTGGAACGGGCGGCGACATAGCCTCTGGCCAGGCTTTATAACGATCAGCTAACTTTCACTATCGCGTATACCTATATCCCCTTGACGTGCGTCATGATCGCTCCATGTCCATCACACAGAACACGCGAGGCGCACTCGCCGCACTGGCCCTAGCGGTCAGCACGGCAGGCGCTTTCGCTCTCACCGTGGACCCCACGTGTGAGACACCGGGGATCGTGTGCATCCCCGGTCCCCCCGGTCCTGCCGGAGCCACCGGCCCCGCTGGAGCCCCTGGCCTGTCGGCCTACGACCTGGCCGTGCAGCAGGGCTACACCGGCAACCTGTCGGAATGGCTGGAGTCCCTTCGCGGCCCCGCTGGACCCACCGGCACCCCCGGTCCCACCGGTCCGCAGGGAAGCACCGGCCCCACCGGCCCCGCTGGCCCTATCGGGTCGCCTGGCCCCAAGGGGGAGAGGGGCGAACGCGGGGAGACCGGTCCCACCGGCCCCGCAGGCAAGCCGGGTACGCCCGGTCCCAGCGGTTCCCCCGGTCCGAAGGGCGACCGTGGCGACGTGGGGCCTACCGGCCCCGCTGGCGCTGTCGGCCCCGCTGGCTCCCCCGGTCCGAAGGGCGACCCAGGGCGCGCCGGTACCGACTCGGCCAGCACCCGACGCGACCCCGCCAACACCCCCACGAACACCCCCACCGACACCGGCATGGGCGACACCCGCAACACGTCGTCGGGCTTCCCCGTCGCGCCCGTGGCAGGCGGGGGCATCGGCCTGGTCCTGCTGGCCATCGCCACCGCTGTCGCGCTGAAGCACCGGCGCGCGAACCATGCCCGTCAGGCGACGATTCCTAGCGGTTCCGCTACCAACCCTGCTGACGGCACCCCCGCCGTTGGCGACGACACCAAGGAGATCTGACATGCCCCCCAAGAGCAAGCCCACCACCAGCAAGCCCGCCCCCGTGGAGCCGACCCCCGCCGTGCCCGCGCGGCTCACCGTGGCGGAGATCAAGGCCGTGTTCATCGGCTTCCTGTCGTGGCTCTGCACCATGGCCGACGGCACCGTGAAGTCTCCCGTCATGCTCCCTTCCGGGCTCACGGCGGACGGCAGCAAGAACAGCCCACAGCGACTCGCCTACCGGTGCGACGGTGCCCGCGTGTCCATCGCGGGCATGGTCGGCGCGCAGCGTCACGGCTGGACCATGGCCGCGAAGTCGTGGCCGGTCATCGGTCGTCTCTCCGCTGGTGAGGTCGAGGCCGCAGGGCTGTTGGCCCTGGTCTACGGCACCGAAGTGGAGCCGTTCACGCTCGACATCCTGACCAGCACCGGCCACACCGATGGGGCGCTGATCGGTGCGCTCTGGCAGGCGAGCCGCGATGACGTGGCCAACCCTGTCGCGACCCTGGTTGCCGCCCTGGCACCCAAGGTCAAGGCCGAGTCCGGTCCCAAGGTGACCCTGTCGGACGCAGAACAGCAGACCATCAAGGCCCTGCTCGGACTGCCCGTCGACCACCCGATGCACGCTTCGGGACTCGACTCGCTGACCGCCGAAGCGCAAGAGGTCTACAAGGCGCGACGTGCCTCGAAGGACGCTAAGGCCGCGATCAGGGCCGCCGCTGAAGCCGCGCAGGCCGACCAGCAGAACGACCAGGCGTAACGCCTGAGGCCGGTACCCGCCCGACCGAAACAGGCGGGTACCGGCCCCACTTCCCCCGATCGTACCTAGCAGGGAGCAACCATGCTGATCACTGCCAAGCATCCGCAGGCAATCCAGGCAGCCAAGGACGCAGCCAACGCGCGGGAGACCCGAAACGCGCACCACGACGCGTGCCCCAAGTGCGCGCACCGGGCCAACCGTTCTCAGGCGTGCCCTCTGGGAAAGATCATTCTGGACACCGTGTCGAGGCTGGAGAGCCAAGCGCGTGACACGCTCACGGCCTACCTGCCTCCGGGCACGCCCGTCTACTACCGGCTGGGCAAGTGGACCGTTCGGGGCCTGTCGAGTAGGGCACCTTCGGAGGGCTACCGGCTCGAAGCGCTGGAGGGCGGGTTCGCGCGGCTTGCCCTGGTCGAGGACGTCACGCCGCGCGACGGAGTAGGCGAGCATGAGCGCATCTCGGCCGTGCGCTCGACGGCGTTCGCCCTACAGTCGGCGCTCCGGAAGTGCGGCGTACGCGCCACCCTGACCGCGCGGTGGCTCCCTGACGGGGTCGGCGTTGACGTGCAGGTGATGATCGGAGAGCTGTCGCAGGACGCGCCGGAGTGGGCGCGCCAGTACTGGGCATCGCTCCACAGCATGGCCACGCGCCTGCCCGCCCTGGCGCGCGTGTCCACATCACCGGCCACGTTCGCCAAAATCGCGGGCGCGGCTCAACGGCTGAGAATCCAGGCCGACAAGATGGACCGCCTGTCACGCGCTGAGTGACCGCCCCGAAGCCGCGCGACCGAACCCCGGTCGCGCGGCTTCCGCATGCCGGGGGTACCCCCCTGCCTGGCGGCCGGCAGGGGCCGCCCCGCTCTTCTTTGTCCGCGAAAGTTTTTGATCTTGTTAGGGTGTGCGGGGGAGGTGTTGTGTCTGGTTGTGTGTGTGTTGGCCCGTGTAACAGGGTGTCGCGTGAGGCGTGGGCGGTGTTTTTGGGGGCTCGCGAGGTGCATGCGGGGGCTGTTGATCGGTGGGTGGGTGGGGGTTGTCGGGGTTCGATTCCTGCTGAGCCGGTGGAGCCTGCTGTGGAGTGGCGGGTGGGTGAGCCGCTGGTGTGTGGGCGGTGTCGGGGGTCGGTGCGGCGGGCGCTGCTTGAGGTGGATGTGTTGGCGGCGCGGTTGCGTGCGGAGTCGGAGGGTCTGGGGGCTCAGACGAGGCAGTCGCGGGTGTCGGGGTCGAGGCCTAAGCCTGTGGTGTCGCCGGTGGGGGATCTGCTGGATGAGCTGACGGGCGAGCTGTTGTGGTTGGAGGACGAGGCTCGCGCCGGGCTGGGCGTGGCGGGTCGTGCTCCTGGTGCTCGTGGTGCGCTGGCCAGGTCGAGGGCGATCTCGTGGCTGGTGGAGGAGGGCCGCCTGGAGGTGGTGCTCGCGGTGGAGGCGGTCGCGGAGCCGCTGGTGGTGGCGGCGCTCGGCTGGGAGTCGAAGTTGCGGCGGGCGCTGGGGGAGACGCCGGGGTGGTCGCCGGCGCGGTGCGTGTGCGGGGCGCGGCATCTCGCCTGGGACGCGAAGGTGGGGTTCTTCGTGTGCGGCGAGTGCGGTCGGCACGTGTCGGAGGTGGAGGAGCGCGGCCTGGTCGTTGAGGAGGCCGGGTAGGTCACACGCACTCGGCGACCTTCCGGCTCTCAGTTTCCTGGGAGAACCAAACTCCGTAGTCGAGCACCTCAGCCCCCCATTCGTTGAATGACACACGGCGGGCAGGCTCGCCTCCTCTCTCAATGCTCCAGAGTTGATCGTCGAGAGGATGGCTGTGCCGCAGCTCGAGGCTGAAGTCCGGGGGGTTGTCTTCGAAGGCGATGAGCTCTACCCGGAATTCACCTTCCGAGCAGGGGGGGAGTTCTAACCAATAGCTCACGTGCATGATCCTTCCTGCACCCTCGCTCGGAATGCTGGTGAATTGGGCGACGGCCATGGTGGAAAGTGTGTTCGCGTTTCTGATGGTGAAGAGATACGGGCCGCGCCCTCTTGACCTCGGCGCGGACGATGTCACTCGGCGAGCGAACTGCACGAGGTGGTCCATGCGCTGTTGTTCGTCGATCTGGGCAGCTTTCTCCGAAGCGGAGTATGCCAATGTGGCGACGATCACTGCGGCGACGGTGGCGAGCGCGGTAATGATCGTGCCCCATCGGATCGCTCGCCCTTCACGAGGCCGACGATGCTCGTCTGCTCGACGACGTTTCCGATAGGCGCGTTCGGCCGCTAACCGCGTACTCTTCGGCGAAGATCTCGGCGGCTGCAGGCGAACTCGGGCGGGCCGTAGACGTGTCTCCGGTTTCTGCGCGGGTGGGGCGGGTTCGGAAACGGGGTCGAGCTGGTTGGCGAGGTGGCGGAAGATCCGAGCGAGGCGCGGATGTGGCATATGTCCATGATGCTCAAGCTGACTGACTGGCCGCAGGAAGATGATCGAGGAGACCCCGGCTAAGTTCGAGTTGGTGGTGAGGTCGGCGTTCCATCGCGCGTGCGGGCCGAGTCGCGTCGGTCGGTCGGTGACACGCTCGCTTTCCAGATTTTTGTTCTGTAAGTGCCTGATGACTTGCAGGAACTACTGATTCTCGCAAGTAACTTCTGTGATCTTGAAAAGGTAGGCCTGAGGGCCTTCTAACCCTTGATAACAGTCATTATCGCAGTCTAGGACATAGATCATCTCCGAGACCGTTGAAGGAGAGACATGCTCCCTCGCGTGTACGTCAAGCGCTCCACGACGGTGCGCGCGGTACGGCTCGCCACCGACAACCACGACGACGTCATCGCCTGGCTGGCCGAGCACAACGTCGCCGCCGAGCGGTCATGGACCGGACGGCCAGGCCTGGTGATCACCTACTGCAGCGGCGTCACCTGGTGGCTCGACGTGGGGGAGTGGGTCATGGTCGACGGCGACGGCCAGGCGGACGTGATGGTCGACGAGAAGTTCGTCGACGCCTATGAGGAGGTCGGATGAACCCGAACGACGACAGACCCGTGATCGCCGACGCGAGCTCGACGCCGGCGCGGCCGCGGTGGCGCATCCTGCTCGAAGCCGGGTCGCTCCATCTCGGCGGCACGTGGCTGCACGAGTGCCGGAAGCCGGACTGCGACCGGGCGGTGCCGGTGAACGTGCTGTTCTGCTGCCCGGCGTGCAGCACGGCCGACGCCGGACGCTACGAGCTTGACGCGCACTCGGGCGGGTGCGACGAGACGTGGGTGGAGCGACAGCGGCAAAGTCGCCTGCTGGGCCTGGAGTAGGAGGACCTCGGTGACCATCACGCCGACGCGCCGCGTGCACACGCTGACCCGGCGCCGCTACCGCAAGGAAGGCAAGGACGCGCACCTGATGGCATGCGACCAGCTCCGGGCGACAGAGATGCAGATCAGCGACGGCTTCTGGGAGTGCGACTGCCCGTACGGCTGCGAGTACGTCCGGTTCGAGGCCGTGATGCGGTGCCGCCACGGCCACGAGGACCTGTTCATGTGGGGCCAGTTCGGTACGAGCGACCTCGTGCTGGCGGAGATCGCGAAGGGCGGGAAGCGGTGAACGAGCTGGTGGAGTTCATGAAGGTCCGCCTCGACGAGGAGGAGCGGGCGGCGCTGGCGTGGCCGGAGGACCAGCGAACCTGGAAGGCGGTGGGCGGCAAGAGCACGATCCGCTACAGCAACGGCCGCTCGGAGAACTTCCGCGTCATCGATGTCGCCGGGGACGGCTTCCTCGGCTGGGATCGCATCATGGTCGCTCGCGACCTCGGCGGCCTGGTCGAGCACATCGCCGTCCACGACCCCGCGCGCGTGCTGCGTGAAGTGGCGGCGAAGCGGAAGCTGCTCGCCGACTACGAGCACACGGTGAGGCTGCGCGACGAGGCCGCGGCCCGGGTGGAGGACGTTGAAGAGGGTCCGATGACGAGGGACTTCATGGTGTGGGAGAACGCAGTGCGCGAGGTGGCGCTGTTGGAACGGTGGTTGGAGCAGCTGGCCGCGCCGTACCTGCAGGCCGAGGGCCAGCGCGGTGAGTGACCTCGTCGGCTTCCTGCGGGACCAGCTTGACGAGGAGGAGCGCGACGCGGGACTAGCCATGGCCGCTCTCCTGCCGGCGCGCATGCTGACCGGGGGCGAGCAGGTGACGGTGCCTGTCGAGCGGGTGCTGCGACAGCTCCCGAAGGAGCTGGCGCAGCACATCGCACGGCATGACCCGCCCGCGGTGCTGGCGGACGTCGCGTCGAGGCGGCAGATCCTCGCCGACCACCGTATGACGCAGGCCGAGGCCGTGACCGAGGACGACTCCCTGTTCTGGGAGGAGTGCCGCGAGTGCGGGGGCGAGTGGCCGTGCCGTACGGTGCGCAGGCTGGCGGCCAGGTATGAGCGCCTGCCCGGGTTCAAGGACGAGTGGCGATGAGCGAGCCACTGCCCGCGATCAGACGTAGCGTTTCCGCTAGGTGTTGCGCCAGGTCAGCAGGTGTGTCACACTTCCTGCCAGCGGTCCCCGTGTGTCTTCCGGCAGGCCGCTGACCTGGGGTAAGGCGGGAGAGCCGTTCGCGCGAGGGCGGCTCCCCACCGCCTTCCAGCGAAGCGAAGCGCTGAGATCCATTCTGAGACGTCGATTCGCGCGCCTATCCGATCACCTTCACGCGGTTCTGATCGCGTCACAGCGTGGACTACAGCGCTCCGCTTCAAGGTCCTGTCAGGTCCGGAATCGCCTCATACGAGTGCTTTCGCACGGAATGCGAGGTGAGGCGATCCCGCCGCACCCGACGCCCGTCACCGCCGCCCAGGCCGCCGAACGGCTCGAGCGGACGCCCGCCACGATCCGCCAGTGGGCGATCAGGTATGGCGCCCGCCAGCTCGGCCGCGCCGGCCGGGAGACCGTCTACGACTACGCCGACCTGGCGTCGATCGAGGCGTGCATCTGGCGGGGCGAACCGGTCCCACCGACGCCCGCGGACCGCGACGACCTACGCGCCCAGCTTGTCTGGGAGGCAGCAGCATGACCGAGCCGAGATCGTTCAGGGCTGCGTGAGGCAAGGGTTTCGGTTGCGGCTGACCACGCCAAGCATGGGACCGAATTAGGTATCGACCGCCACCCTTGCGCTGACCTGGGCAAACGTCTCGGCTCACACCAGACAGTCCCTGCATTCTGTCTGGTATAGCGCTGGGCTCGTCATGCCCATACAACTGACTCGAAGGAACCCCTCATGATCCACGTGAAGAGACAGGTCCGCATCGCCGGTGCCGAGCGCGTCGCTCTCGCCCAGGCCGTCCGCGAGCAGTACGAAGCCGGGCAGACGATCCGCGACATCGCCACGGCGATCGGCCGCTCGTACGGCTTCGTCCACCAGCTGCTGCGCGAGGCCGAGGCCGAGGTGCGCGGCCACGGCGGCACGCGCAGTGCGGTGGCGAGCCAGTAAAGCGGAAAGCCCCGAACCCGTGAGGGGCCGGGGCTTCGCTCGCACGAACTCTGAGCCAGTTACGTGATGCCCGGACGCTACACGGGATGATCGCGAACGGCAACAAACCGGACAGACGATCACGGCACGAGCAGGTTGATCGCCACGCCGATCGGGATGGACACCAGCACGCCGAAGGCGAAGAACGTCCACTGCTGGCGCTTCCCGGCCGCGACGTTGGCGTCGATGACCGTCTGGGCCGCCCCGGCCATGAGGGCTTGGATCTTCTCAGCCTGTTCTTGGTTCACTTCAAGCATGCGCTGCTGTTCGGCAGAACGTCGAGCCAGCTCCTCGTTGGCCACCTGCTGTGCGTGTAGTTCACGAGTCAGTTCGTCCATCAGCTCTGCAGTTTGCTGCAGAGACGTTGTGATCTTGGAGCTCAGGTCGCGCAGGCGCACTCCGGGAACACCCGCAAGGACCTTGACGGCATCCTCGTATGCCGAGCGCTGCGACCGGTAGTTGTCGCGGATGATGAGTGTGAGACCTCCCACGACTATGGCAGCGAGGGTCGCCCACTCCACCCAATCCGGAGTCACCGTGATTAAGAGCCCCAAGGCAAAGAGGACTGGTATGGCGAGCAGCATGCCTGCGCCAATGCCAGCAAGCGAGCGAAGCGTGAACTTGAGCGGAGGAGGCGGGGGCTGGGGCGTCGGCATGCCCGCCATCCTGCCGGATAAGCATGATCGTGAAGGGCGTTGATCTCTGGTCGTAATCGAGGCTAAGCCTACGGATTGCGGTGGTACGGTCACGATCGAATGTCCCCTCGCGAATCGGACAAAGATCATGAGCGACACCCTGATCGTCTCGCCCCCACGCCTGCCTGGCTACCTCGCCGAGATCGAGGTCGCCGACTGGTCCCTCCACCTTCGACGCGTCGATGTGTCGAACCTGGCGGCGGTCCTCGACAACCTCGACACCGGGCACCCCGGCGGCTCGATCCTCCTCGATGGCGATGGCGACGAGGAACTGGTGCTCACCGTCGCTCTGCGTCCAGGCGAGGCCATCCTTCGTGTCGAGCGCGACGGCGAATGGGACCCGAACCACGCCGTTCTCGACGCGGCAGCGTGCGAGAACGCTCGCACGGCCCTCCGCGCCGCCATCGCCGCCGACAGGGCCGCATCAGCCGGTGACCCGATTCCTCCGGGCGTACAGGTCGCCCTCGACGCCAGGGAAGTCATCATGGACACGATGCGCCGCGAGCTGGAGGAATACCGGAGGGGCGGGCACGGTGACTGAGCACGTGGTCTCCACGCTGCCCGCCCGCAAGATGGACGCCCATACCCCGTTCTTCCGCTGGGCCTGCTCGTGCGGCGACCGAGGCACCAGCACCTTCGGCTACGTCGGCCAGGCCGAGCGGGCCGGCCGCGACCACGCCGCGGCGAAGGCCGAGCTGGAGCGTCTGCGTCAGGTGGAGAAGTCGAGCGGGTCAGGGACGGGACACCCGTCGCCGCAGGTCCGCATCGAGATCGGGTTGTAGCGGAACCAGGACTGGTGGTTGTGCATCCAGTCGGGGAGTGCCACTCGATCAGGCACTCCCATTCGCCTCCTGGCGGCCGCCGCCACACCCGCAGGATCGCGTGCCTGACCTGGCCGTCTTCGTAGAGCACATCTACGACCTGGCGCGGGTTGACGGCCTTCTGCTCTCCGGTGCCGCCGCTGGCGTCCTCCAGCATCGGGCGGGCGAACCGGTGCCACCGCGAACACGCTGCCGAGTAACGCATCCGGCCATTATCGAACATGCTTTCGCGCCTCTGCTACTCGGCCAAGGCCTTCTCTAGCCGAGACAGAAGCTGTTCTAGGTGGCTTGGGCAAGGCGCGAAAAGTGGACCCATGGCTCGCCTCTTGTCCGGAGGCATGGTTCGCACCTCTCTCAGCATCCTGTGGAGCTCGTTGACTGTCACCTGGGTCTGCCATGTACGGAACACGTCGTGATCGGCGGTGAACTTATCCCGATCCAGAAGCAGGATCCTGTCGATCGAGACCCACTCGCGGGACGGTACGTGATGCCCGGTATCTGCGGGAGTTGGCTCAGGAACCGATTCTAGAGATCGGAACAGACGCAGCTTCTGCCTCATGGCCGCCCAGGTGTGGCGGGCCCGCCTGCCTGTCAGCACCGCGACCCCGCACACGAGAAATCCGATGGCTGTGGCCAGCTTGAAGAGCTTGCCGGGCCGGTCGTTGATCAGCGCGATCCACTCTTCCGCGCGACCGGCAGCGTCGTCGGGATCGCAGGATTGCAGGTAGGCGGCGCGCCGTATCAGCTTGCGGGCCAACCAGGGCGAGATGTCGCAGCTCTCGTTGACGATCAGCCCGAGCACGACTCCGAGGATGATCTCTCGGCTACTCAACGGGTACCGCCAGCCAGGAGGCCGAGCAGCCACGTCAGTGGCGCAAATCCCAGGGTCGGCCTTGGCGTCAGCGCTGCGGGACGGCGCTGCGTGAGCAGTGCACGAGCGGCGGGGATGCCTTCGCCGGTGAGCGAGTAGTAGCGGCGGCGGGGGCCGGGGTTGTCGGGTTCGAGCTCTTCCCAGCGTCGTTCGATCCATCCGGCTTCGTGGAGCCGGTCGAGGGCGCGGTAGACCGTGGGGCCGTTGCGCTTGGTGGCCTTGATGATGGCCCAGCCGTGCAGCTCTTCGTTCTGCTGGTGCGCTCGGAGGAGCGCTTCCAGGACGTCGAGGGTGGGTCCGGTGACCCGTTCGATCCCTGCCATGCCTCTATCGTACCTAGGTACATTAAGGAGTGCGCGGGGATTTGCTGACCGCCATCTCCTTATTCGCCGGGGTCGGCGGCTTCGACCTCGCCCTGCAGCGCGCGGGCGTCCGGGTGACGGCCGCCGTCGAGATCGACAAGGCCGCGCGTCGGGTGCTGGCCGCCCGCTTCCCCGACACCGTGCTGTTCTCCGATGTGCGGGAGGTGACCGGTGGCCGCCTCCTCGCAACCGGCTTTACCCCCGAGCAGGGGATCGTCACCGCAGGTTGGCCCTGCACCGGCAACAGCGTCGCCGGTCGCCGGCGAGGCCTCGACGACGACGGCTCCGGCCTGTGGTCGGAGGTGCGGCGGCTGCTCGCCGAGCTGCGCCCGGCCTGGTTCATCGGGGAGAACGTCCGCGGGCTCCTCTCGGTCAACCAGGGCACGGACTTCGCGCAGATTGTCGACGACCTGGCCGAGCTCGGGATGGGGTTCGCCTGGAGGGTGTTCGACGCTCGATACTTCGGAGTGGCCCAGCGACGCCGTCGTCTGCTCGTTGTCGGACATGCTGGAGGATCACCGGACGGTCCCCGCGAAGTACTTCTTGAGCCCGGCCGCCGCGGCGTCGATCCTGCGCCGGGCGGCCAGGCGGCGCAGGACGTTGCCGGAACCCTTGGCGGAGGCACTGGCAGTCGTGGCTGGTGCAACGACCTCGACCGGATGACGTTCCTGCCCGTGGTCGAGCCGATCACCGGGCCGATCGTGGCGTCGGCGCTCACCTCGAACATGGCCGGAGCCGGGGGTGGAGTCGATGACAACACCGCCCAGGCCTGGCACATCGTTCCTGCAGGGGTCGGGGTCAGGAGGCTGACCCCGACCGAGTGCGAGCGGCTGCAGGGCTTCCCGGACGGCTGGACCGACGTGCCCGGCTGCTCGGACGCCGCCCGCTACCGGCAGATGGGCAACGCCGTCCCGGTGCCGTTGGCCGAGTGGGTCACCCGCAGAATCAGGCGGGCGTCACGCAACCCGGATGGCGATATCCCCTCAGCAGTGCCTCAGGATCGACACGACGCGGCCAGTGAGCGCGTGATGGAACTGCTTGCTGCTCTTCCCCGTGGGGACGCGCCAGCACTCGTTCCAGCCACCGACTGCGTCGGTGAGCGTCACCGTGAAGTATCTGACGGCACTGCAGTGGTTGTTGACGTAGATCCGGGTGTTGGTCAGTCCACGTTCCCACGAGAAGTTGATGCTTCCCGGCTCCCACTCACAGCTGAAGGAGCGAGTGGCAGCGGTTCCCGCCGTGTCGGCGAGCGCGGGTGATCCGGTTCCGATGAGCCCGGCCGCTCCCAGCGTTAGTGCGCTGAGCAGCGCGGTGACATGACGTCGCATGGTGATTCCCTTCGCGGATATTGCTGTCAGCCATGAGAGGAATCCAGCAACCGGACCGTGACGCGGGTCGCGGGAGTGTGAGCCGGATCACGCGGCCCATCGGCGTCATTCTGCCGAGCGTGGCCCCAGCCGCCGGGTAGCCCTTGACCACTCAGAACCTGCGCTGTCCGGCACGCATGCCCCGTGACCTGCGGTGGTCCTCCACTTTGGGGCTGGGGCCACGCTCGGGAAAAGGACACCAAGAGCCTTAAGTTGCGCAATCGTCACCGCGTACTTGGGGTCCCCGTAAGAAACGTGTCATGGGCCCCAAACGAGCGGCTCTACTTCAGGCTGCTTTCCTGGCAAGCGCCTGGTCGGCTTCGGAGCCGAGCAGCTGCGCGGCGGCCGACAGCTCGGTGAGCAGCTCGGCGTCCATCGCGTCGAGCGTGGCCGTCAGGCCCTGCACGTCGCCCCGGTACGCCCACCCCATCGCGCCCTGCGCGGCGAAGGTGCGGCCCACCGTCACGAAGGCCTTCTGCATGTCCGCCATGGCCTTGGCGAACGCCTTGTATTCGCTGGTCGGTTCGTCGTTCACATCACTCCTCACGATCGATCGGGGACCGCCATGGGGCTGCGCCCTCCGTTCCAGTACTACGGCGCGAAGGGCAAGCTGGCCCCGTTCCTGGCGAGCCTACTGCCGCCGCACGAGGTGTATGTCGAGCCGTTCGCCGGGTCCGCCGCGGTGTTCTTCGCGAAGAAGCCCGCCAAGATCGAGACGATCAACGACCTCAACGGCGACCTGATCGCGTTCATGCGCACCCTGCGCGACCAGCCCAAGGCGCTGATCCGGGCGGTGCAGTTCACGCCGTACGCCCGCGCCGAGCACCAACAGGCCAAGCTCGGCGACGCCACCGCGACCGACCTGGAGCGCGCCCGCCGCTGGTGGATCCAATGCACCCAGTCCCGCTCCGGCGAAGCCGGCGCGTCCTGGCGCCGGCCGACCTCGAGGACGCGGGTGAACAACCCGGCCGGGGCGAAGCGGGCGTCAACGTCGCTGCGCTGGCATGCGGCGCGGCTGCGGGAGGCGTTCATCGAGCAGTGCGACGCGCTGGAGCTGATCCAGCGTATGGACTCGCCGACGACGGCGTTCTACGTCGACCCGCCGTACCTGCGCTCCACCCGCAACGAGTTCGGGTCGGGCCACTACGTCAAGGAGATGGACAAGGAGCACCAGCACGTTCCGCTGCTGAAGATCCTCGCCGCGTGCGAGGGCGCGGTGGTGCTGTCCGGCTACCGGTCCGACCTGTACGACGACATGCTGCCCGGGTGGCGGCGCATCGACTTCCGGGTGCGGAACGCCGCCTCCGACGAGCGGCGGCATGCCGTCGAGTCGGTGTGGGTCAACCGCTGAACCAGCGAGCCCGCTCCACCTGCTGCTGAAACTCGCAGCCGGGCGCGATGTAGCGAGGTGAAGCGATTCCGTGTCGTAGCAGCCCGACGAGCCGTTCGTGCCGCTCGTCGATCATCTCCTGGATCAGGCTCCGCTGCTTGCCGGTCTCCTGCTGCTCGTCACGCTGACGGACGTGCTCGTCGCACTCGCACTGTCGCTCGCTCACGGCCTCATGCTCCCACCGCGCGCCCCTCGCGCGAGCGGGATTCCCCTCACCCTCTGGAGTTCGCCATGTGGTGGCACTCGACCAACTACCTGAAGCAGGACGGCCCGACCAAGGGCATGCTGGCGCACCGCCGCTACTCCCTGTACGAGACACCGAGGCTGATGCTGCGCTGCCGCCTCTTCGGCCACAAGCCCGTCGTGGACGGGCACGGCCCGATCGGCGAGGCGCTCAGCGCGGCCCGATGGGTGGTGTGCGACCGGTGCGGTGTCCGGCCTGACCCACAGGGCAGCCTCGACCCCGAGCGGTACGCGATCGGCGAGCCGTACACCGGGCGACTCGACAACGTGGTCTTCATCACGGAGTTCCGCGAGTCCGGCGGCCACCGGCGCCCGCCGGGTCCGTGGCCGGTGAAGCCGACCGGCGACATGCACGCCGAAGTGGTCGTCGGCCAGACGTGGGGCGTCTTCTCGGCCGAGCTGAAGGTCGGCAACTGCGGCAGTGACAACAAGATCGGGGCGCACCTGCGGATGTGGCCGATCGGTGCCATCTACCTCGGCTTCGGCTCGCACGGCACCTGGCTGCAGCGCCGCCTGAACCCGGACGGATACGAGTCGCGCGTGATCAGCCTCAACGTCGGCGAGTGGCGGATCGGCTGGAAGCTGTGGGCCCGCCGCGACGCCTGGTCGGCCGGCGAGCCGCGCTGGATGCAGGGCTTCATCTCCCTCGACCTGGCGCAGAAGCTGTTCGGCCCGAAGCGCTACTCCTACAAGCCGGTCGAAGGTCCCACCTACCAGTGGGTGCGCCTCAATCACGGCGAGCTCCACCAGGTGCAGCTGAAGCTCCACAAGCAGCGGCTCGGCCGGCCCCGGCTGGAGTGGCGGGCGAAGTACAGCTGGACGGTGGAGTGGAAGGCCGACGCGCCCATCCCGGTCGGCGACGGCAAGACGCTCAGCAACGGCTGGGTGGACGTGCCCGAGGTGTCGGTCGAGAACGGCATGTGGGACCTGACCGCCGCGGCGCGCGCCGCACACCAGATCAACGAGCGCCGCGACCGCAGCGACTACCGGAGGCAGGCGTGAACATCCCTGCCTGGCTCCTCAACGCTGCGCACCGTCGCGGCGTCGTCCGCAGCCTGTCGAGCCGGTCCGGCAACATGGTGAACACGCCGATCGTGATGCGGTTCTCCGCGCGGACGTGGGCGCCGCACTGGCTGCTGAAGGCCTCCCTCCGCCACTCGTGGGCGATCATGAACCGCTCGAAGAGCGACGCGTACGCGCTCGCCCGGGTCCAGCGCTCCAACCAGGCGATGAGCGGGCTCGTCATCTGGGAGTTCACCTTCCGGCCGCTGGCCTACACCGATCAGAAGCGGGGGTGGTGATGGCGCGCATCAATGACCAGGAGTACGTGCTGCTGCCGGTGGATGCGGTCACCCCGCACCCGGACAACGCCAACCGGGGCAACGTCGACCTCATCGCCGAGTCGATCGAGACGAACGGCTTCTACGGCGTCGTCGTCGTGCAGAAGTCCCGCATGCGGGTCATCGCCGGCGAGCACCGGTGGCGCGGCGCCCGCGCCAAGGGCCTGGCCGAGTTTCCCGCCGTGGTGGTGGACGTCGACGACGAGACCGCCAAGCGGATCATGCTGGCCGACAACAGGACCAGCGAGCACAGCGAGTACGACGAGGAGCAGCTGGTCGCGCTGCTGCAGTCGCTGCCTGGCCTGGACGGCACCGGCTGGACCGACGACGACCTGGCCGACCTGCTCGACTCCCTCGACGACGAGATCGAGATCGTCGCCGACGAGCCGGGCACGGGCCGATCCTCCTCGCCTCCTCCTCGACCGGCTCACGCCGAGGACGACGCCGAGTCCGAGGAGGACGACGATGACGATCTCGACGAGGCCCTGGACGACGGGGACGAGCCAGCCCCCGCCGAGCCGCCACGGCCCAGAAGCGGACAGACCGCTGAGCTGATCGTGCCGCTCACCGCCGACGAGCACGCCGAAGCGTTCCAGCTCATGGCCGTCATCCGTGAGCGGGACGGCGACCTGTCGTTGCCTCAGCTGGTGCTCGCGGCGCTGCGCACGCACGCCAGAACGTAGCGGAATCGCTAGGAAGGACATCCCCTCATGCCGAAGGTCAACAAGGCCCGCGAGGTGGAGCTCGCCCAGCGCCGCTACCAGGCGGTGCAGATGCGCATCGCCGGGGTGCCGCTCGCCATCATCTCCGAGCGTCTCGGCTACTCCGGGCCCGCGTCGGTGTCGAAGGACATCGATCGGTCTTTGCAGAGGGCCGCCGCGCAGGAGCACATGGCCTCCGAGCACCTGCTGAAGCTGGAGATCGACCGGCTCGACCGGGTCATGGCCGCGCTGTGGCCCAAGGCGCTCAAGGGCGACGTCCAGTCCTGCGAGACGATCTTGAAGACGATCAACCGGCGCAGCTCCCTGCTCGGCCTCGACCTGATCAACCGCAACGGCGTCGGCGACACCGACATGGCCTCGCTGCTCGGCAACATGCTCGCCCAGCTGCAGGCCAAGCACCTGCCCGCGCAGCCGAACGTGGACGCCATTATCGAGGCCGAGGTGATCGCGGAGATCGAGGCGTGACAGCGGTCGTCGACGGGCCGCTGCTGTCGCCCAAGCAGGAGTTCGCCATCGCCGACTCCACCGCCCGCCTGAACTGCTTCCACGGCGCCATCCGCTCCGGCAAGACCGTCGCCTCGCTGATCAGGTGGGTCGCCTACATCGCCAACGCGCCGCGCGGCGGCTCCCTGGTGATCGTCGGCAAGACGGCGGACACGATCAGCCGCAACATCTTCGACGTGCTCATGGACCCGGCGATCATGGGGCCGATTTCGCGCCGCATCATCTACACGCGCGGGGCGCCGACCGCGAACATCATGGGCCGCCGCGTCGAGATCATCTCCTCCAACGACGCCCGCTCGGAGAACCGGCTGCGCGGCATGACGTGCGCCGGGGCGTACGTCGACGAGGCGACGCTGATCGAGCGGCCCTTCTGGGACATGCTGCTGTCGCGTCTGTCGGTGAAGGGCGCCCAGCTGTTCTGCACGACGAACCCGGACGCGCCCAACCACTGGTTCAAGAAGGACTTCCTGGACCGCTCTCACGAGCTGGACCTGAAGCACTGGCACTTCACCCTCGACGACAACCCGTTCCTCGACCCCGCCTACGTGAAGGCGCTGAAGGCCGAGTTCACCGGCCTTTGGTACAAGCGCTTCATCGAGGGCCTGTGGGTCATGGCCGAGGGCGCCATCTACGACATGTGGGACCCCGACATCCACGTCGTCACCTCGCTGCCGCCCATGGAGAAGTGGCTGGGCCTGGGCATCGACTACGGCACCACCAACCCGTTCAACGCCCTGCTGGCCGGGGTGTCGGTGCCGGACCGGATGGGGCAGCGCCGCATCTACTTCGCCGCCGAGTGGCGGTGGGACGCTCGCGCGCAGCGCCGCCAGCTGACGGACGGCGAGTACTCCAAGGCGCTGTCGGCGTGGCTGGCCAAGATCCCGGACACGTACGGGCCCGGCACCTACGGGGTGAAGCCGCAGTGGACGGTCGTCGACCCGTCCGCGGCCTCGTTCATCACGCAGCTGTACCGCGACGGCTGGTCGCCGGTCCCGGCCGACAACTCCGTCAACGACGGCATCCGCACGGTCGCGAACCTCATCTCGGCCGACCAGCTGCGCGTCCACGCCTCCTGCAAGGGCTGGCTGGACGAGGTCGGCTCGTACGCGTGGGACGACCGCAAGGCCGACAAGGGCGAAGACTCGCCGATCAAGCTTGACGACCACGCGCTCGACGCCGGCCGCTACCTGCTGCACACCACGCAGGCGGCGTGGCTGCCGCTGATGGAACGCCTCCCCGCCTGACCTCCCTGATCGTCCGCCCCGCCTACTCCGCGGGGCGGGCCCGCTCCGCGCCCCCGTCCCCGTGGGCGCGTCGAGCGCGGCTGTGGCCGCGCGCCGTTGAGGGGCGGCGCGCGGCCACAACGCAAGCCCCACCCATCGGAACAGCGTGAGGAGCCACGTGGACTTCGTTTTCAACATCTCCAAGGGGCGCGGGGTGGAGCTCTACCACCGCGTCAAGTCATCCGACCCGGCCGGTACGGCGCTCGTGGTGGTGGCGCTGGCGCAGACCGGCCTCGCCACCGACGCCGACCTGCGGATCGCCGACACGCTGTCGGCCATCCTCGGCGGCTCCTCCAACGAGGTGACCAACGTCGGCTACGCCCGCAAGGTGCTCGTGGCGGCCGACCTGGCCGCCTGGGCTCCGGACGACACCAACCACCGCACCGACCTGGACATCCCCGACCAGACGTGGAACAGCGTCGCCACAGGCGACTCGTGGGGCAAGCTGCTCGTCTGCTACCGGCCCACGGCCGGCGCGGCCGACGCCGACATCGTGCCCGTCTCAGGCCACGACTTCGTCGTCTCGCCGGACGGCACCAACGTGGTGGCGCAGATCGACGCCACCGGCTTCTACCGGGCGGCCTGACATGGCCAAGGCGGGTTACACGATCCAGGCGCCGTGGACGGCCGTCCCTGCCGGTGGCGCCGGTAAGACGCTGCTGCAGGTGACGCTCCCGTCCTCGTTCGGGCTGGAGATCAAGAAGATCCGGGTCGGGCTCAACGGCACCTCGGCCACGGCGGTGCCCGGCATCATCGACCTCATCGCCGCGACCGCGGCGGGGGCGAGCGTCACCAGCGCGACCGTGCAGCAGGTGTACGGCAGGACCATCGCGCACGGACTGACCGCCCAGCACACGCTGACGGGCGAGCCGACCGGCATCAGCGTGCTGGACCCGTGGCCGCTCTCGCCGAACGGCGGCCTGGTCCTGTACGACTGGCCGCTCGGCGACAGCCCCGACTTCGCCCCGTCGTCGATCTTCGGTATCCGCGCGACGTTCCCGGCGGCGGTGTCGGCGATGGTCACTCTGTGGGTCGAGCGCATCTAGGGCAGATAGCCCCAGTCGCGTGCGACCGGCCGCAGCAGCTCCGGCACAAGGTCAGGGGCCGGTAGCGGGCGAGGCGGCTGGACAGCGCCGGTGCGGATCTTGTCGCGCCAGTCTCCCAGGCCGCGCGGCCACTCGCTGTGGCGCGGCCCGTAGTGGAGCATGGCCGGCTCGAAGTCGACGCCGAGGAAGCCGCACACGTCCTGCAGCACCGCTTCCGGATCTGCGGTCAGCTGCTCGTACCGGACTGTCCAGCCTGGCAGGGCGGCGCGGGCGTCGGAGACGGCGTCCATGCAGCCGCGCAGGTATCGGGCAGAGGCGGCGGGGCCGTGCCGGGTGGCTTCCAGCCACGAGGTGAGCACGCTGCCCGGGTGCCGCAGCAGGAAGATCCAGCGGGCATCGGGCCAGCAGGAGGCCAGCCGCCGCCAGTGCGGCACGTCCGTGGGGCTCTTGTGCACCAGCGTGGCCTTGCCCGACCGGGCGAGCAGCTGGTGCGCCAGCTGGTCCCACAGCAGGTAGTCCAGCTCGTCCTGTCCGCCGAGGTCGCCGAGCGCCAGCCGCGCGGGCGGGGACGCGGCGGCGGAAATCTTGGCCAGCGGGATCTCGTGCGGGGCGTGCAGGCGGCTGTGGCCGCCGAGTACGGCACGCAGCAGCGTGGACCCTGACCGGGGGGCGCAGGCCACGATGACCGGCTCCTTCACCAGACGCACCGACGCCTTCTTCGACCAGCCCCGAGCCTCGCTGTTCATCTGAGGAGGTTACGGTGCCCGTCGAGGTTGATCCGTCGCTGCCGCTCGTGGCCACCGCGTACGACGCCCTGTCGGTCGGGCCGTTCAACACCCCCGCGGGGGCTCTCCTCGTCGTGGGGTTCGCCGGGTACGGGTCGTCGACCCCGCTGGCCGACGGCGTCACCTTCACCCTCCAGCAAGAGTCCCCGCTGTGGACGTACGCCCAGCTCTGGACGGCTCCGCTGACCGCAGCACGGACCGGGCTCGAGATCGAGATGCCCGCAGCGGAGATGGTCGGCGGGATGAAGGTATGGGTCGTGACCGGCCAGGCCTCCCCGGTGGCCGTGGGCCAGGGCGGCAGCGGGTCGCTGACGACCAACAACGCGACCGTCACCGGCTACAACAGCAGCAGGGCCGGAACGCTCGGCCTGGCCGTTGGCTACGAGGACGACCAAGTCGCCGAGACCGCGACGCCAACCACCTCCACCGACATCTTCGACCGCTACTACAAATCTGACCTTCACGGCCCGGGTGTCCCCGGGTCGGCTCTGTTCCTGCACAAGGCGGCGCCTGCGACGGCGGCCGGGCAGGCGGTCACGTTCAACCTGAACGCCCCCGGCACGGCCGCTGCCGACTGGCATTGGGCCGCGATCGAAATCCTCAACGCGCCCGACGCGCCCTCGCCGCCGCGCATCGTGCACGCGGCCCGCGCTGCAACGCACCGAGCATCGAGTTGGTAGCGGAGGTGAGCGATGGCCCGCCCAGGGCGTAGCTATCCCAACCGGCCCGTCATCGTCCGACCCCTCGCCGCACCGGTGGCGCGACAAGCCGTCGAGACCGACTCGGCCACCGCCTTCACCTTCGCCCGCGGCCGGTACGCGCACCAGGTGGAAGAGCACGACACCGCTCACCCGATCGCGGCGGCCAAGGTCGTGCCGGTCGGCAAGGCGTTGGAGTCGACGGAGCCCGGCCACGTCTCGCCCGTCAAGGCGGGCCTGGTCAAGCAGGCCAGCGAGACCGACACCGCCTCCACCACCGACGCCCGCAAGCGGGTTCTGGTCGGCCGCGCCGACGAGCACGACAGCGCCGGCATCATCCGGGCCAAGGCCCGCCTCTACACCGCGGTGCAGGCCGACATGGCGTTGCCGATCACCCCGGTCAAGGCGCAGACGATCGGCCGCGCCATCGACATGACGCTGCCGCGCCCCATCCGGGCCGCCAAGCAGCAGCTGGTCCGAACGGCGGCCGAGTCTGCGGCCAGCTGGCCGATCGAGGCGAACAAGTCCGCCTTCGTCGGCTTGGCCGTCGAGCACTCCTCCGGCGCCTCGATCTTCGTGGGCGCGTCCCTCGTTGTCGTCGTCGGCCGCGCCGACGAGATCACCCTTGCAGGCCGTATCGGGCGCGTCTGGCCGCTGCTGCGTGTCGGGCGGCCCAGGCGCTCGTGGGCGGCCCGCCTTCATGCGAGAGGAGCCGGTGGCGTGCAGCCGATCAGCAGCCTGTCTCGGGAGTACGTGTGGCTGTACGTCGAGGGGGCCTCCGGCGCTGAGCCGGTCGAGGTCGCCTTCACCGTGCCCGGCGTCGAGCCGGCCGAAGGCCAGTGGCATGACGCCGAGTGGAGCGGCCGAACTCTGGAGGGCGCGCACGCCCGCGTCCGGGTCGGCCCAGGCCCTGACGCTGTCGCCTTGGCCGAAGGCACCTGGCAGGCGTGGGTGCGCGTCACCCGCCCCGACATCGAGCCCGTCCTGCCGTCCGGCCTCGTCCCCATCATCTGACCATCGAGAGGGCCGACGTGTCCGCCCAGTTCAACGCACTGCCCACGGGGGAGGGATGCCATGCCGCTGCCTGAGCGTGACATGGAGTGGCCGCCTCCGAAGATCAAGCCCGAGATGCACCAGTACGAGATCCACGGCGCGTGGTACTCGGGAGACCCTGAACGGCTCGCGAAGGTGTACGGCGGAGCATTCGGCAGCCCGGCCTACGGCCTGGACGCCAAGGGCTGGGACCGTCCGCAGGTCAACCCGCTCGGCCTGTGGGGGCGGGTCACGTCGATGTTCTGGGCGCGCAAGCAGCTGCCCGGCCAGACGTTCACCCCGAAGCTGCACGTCCCGGTCGCCGGAGACATCGCCTCCACCAGCGCCGACCTGCTGTTCGCCGAGCCGCCGACGCTGCGCGTGCAGGGTGAGGACTCGCAGACCCGCCTGGAGAAGATCCTCGAAGAGGGCGGCGTGTACGGCGTCCTGCTCGAAGGGGCCGAGCTCGGCGCCGGGTACGGCGGCGTGTACGTGCGCGTCGGCTACAACACCGACGTCGCCGACTACCCGATCGTCGACCTCGTGCCCGCCGACGCCGGCGTGCCCGAGTTCGCCAACGGCCGGCTGAAGGCGGTCACGTTCTGGCGGGTGCTGGAAGACGACCACAAGACGGTCTGGCGGCACCTGGAGCGGCACGAGTCTGGTCGCGTCTTCCACGGCCTGTACAAGGGCACTGAGGACCGTCTCGGTGACGCGCAGCCGCTCGCCGACCATCCGGAGACCGCTGACTTCGCCAAGCTGGTCGACGCGGCGGGCGGGTTCGACACCGGATACAAGGGGCTGCTCGTCTCCTACGTGCCGAACATGCGTCCTCACCGGACGCTGCGCGGCACCAGTTTGGGCCGCTCCGACTACGCCGGGGTTGAGCAGCTCATGGACAGCCTCGACGAGGTCTACACGTCCTGGATGCGCGACATCCGGCTCGGCAAGGGCCGCGTCTTCCTGCCCGAGGTGTACCTGGAGAACCGGGGCCGCGGCCAGGGCGCGTCGTTCGACCCGGACCGCGAGTTCTTCTCCGGGTTGGGCATGCTGCCGTCGCCGAACAACGCGGGCAGCATGATCACGATCTCGCAGTTCGACATCCGCGTGGCCGAGCACAAGGAGTCGGCCAAGTCGCTGCTGGCGCAGATCCTGCGCGGCGCCGGGTACTCGATGCAGTCGTTCGGCGAGGACGACAACGCCGGGCAGGCGGCGACCGCGACCGAGATGCACATGCGCCGCCACAAGTCGTACACGACCCGCGGCCGGAAGACCGGCTACTGGACGCCGACGCTGGCGTGGCTGACGGACTGCCTGCTGACGGTCGACCAGAAGGTGTTCAACTCGAAGGTCGTCGCCGCCCGCGCCCAGGTCGAATGGCCGGACGGCGTCATGCCGGACCCGGAGGCGATGGCCCGCACGCTCGACTTCCTGAACCGGGCACAGGTCGCCTCCCTGGAGACGAAGATCCGCATGCTGCACCCCGAGTGGGACGACACGCAGGTGCGCGAGGAGACCAAGCGGCTGCGCGCCGAGCTCGGCGTGCTCGTCGAAGACCCGGCCAAGCTGCGCGAAACCTACATCCCCGACGCTCCCAAGGCAGCCTGACCCGGCCGCCCCTCCACGAAGGGGGTAGCGGGTGGCCACCGTCACCGAGCAGGTCGCCGCAGCTCTGGCCCAGGCCGAGCAGGTCGCCCGCATCTACGAGCAGGCCGAGCTGGACCTGCTGGAGGCGATCGCCAAGCACGCCGCCAAGGACACCAGCAGCGACGACGCCGACTTCTGGGCGTCCAAGCGGCTGGCCGACATCCAGCAGCTGCGCAAGGAGGCGGCGCGGATCGTCGCCCGGCTCGACAAGGCCGCCAAGGCCGCCGCGAAGGGCGCCGTCAACACCGCGTGGCAGGCCGGGGTCGACAAGGCGATCGTCGGCGCTGTCGAGCAGGTCCACGACGAGAAGCTGAAGAAGCGGCTGGCGCGCGTCATGCGCGACGCCCGCAAGCTCGGCTCCTCAGGCCTGGTCAACCAGGGGCAGGGCGTGCTGGAGCTGGCCGAGCACCTCACGGGGGACATCGTCGGCAAGTTCGACGTGCTGCACCTGGCCGTGCTGCGCGTCACCGACGACATCTACCGCAAGGTGATCGGCCAGGTGGCCGGGCCGGTACTGGCCGGGTCGCGGACGCTGCGCGACGCCGTCCAGGACGCGCTGAACCAGTTCGCCGCGGGCGGCATCAAGGGCTTCGTCGACGCCGCAGGCCGCGCTTGGGGGATGCGCGAGTACGCCGAGATGGCCACCCGCACCGCGACCGCCCGCGCGGCCGTAGAGGGCGAGCTGGCCACGCTGGGCGACGCCGGCCTGGAGCTGGTGATCGTGTCGCGGGCTCCGTCGTCGTGCTCGGTGTGCGACCGCTGGGAGAACAAGGTCCTGGCGCACCGCGGGGCGGCCGGGCAGCGCCAGGTGGAGAGCGTCCTCGACCCCGACCAGATGGTGACCGTCGAGGTGGCGGCGACGGTGTCCGAGGCCCGCGCCGCAGGGCTGCTGCACCCGAACTGCCGACACTCGCTGACGGCGTACCTGCCCGGGGTGACCACGCCCGCGCCGGTCGTGGACGCGCCGTCGTACGAGGCGACGCAGAAACAGCGCGCCCTGGAGCGCAAGGTCCGCGAGTGGAAGAAGAAGCAGGCCGTCGCCGTCGACGACCACTCCAAGCAGGTCGCCAAGGCCAAGGTGGAGGCCTGGCAGCAGGCGTTGGCCGCGCACGTGGCCGACGAAGGGTTGAGGCGCAAGCGCGGCCGGGAACGGCTCATGGCCAACGAGACGATGCCCGCGCCGTACGAGAAGAAGCCGCCCAAGCCTCAGGCGGCAGAGCCGAAGAGTCCGGCCGCTGACCGCGCCGAGGCTGCGCCGCCCCCTGCAGCGCCGTCTCCTGCGACACCGTCTCCTGCAGCGCCGCCCGCGACGCCTCCTGCGCGAACCGAGCCTCCGTCTCAGCCAGAGCCGGCCCGCTCCGACACCCCCTCCGACGTGGCAGAGGCAGAGCCCACCCGCGAGGAAGGGCCCGACACACCCTGGCACCACCGGCTGGGCGAGGTGTCCGCAATCAAGACCAACGTGGATTCGGGCGAAGCGAGCCGCCGCAACATCGCCAAGGGCATCCAAGGCGTCAAGGCGAAGGTGCAGTTCGTCAACGGGACCGAAGGCTTCCACAAGCAGATGGCGACGGACGATCGAGGCAAGAAGACGAGTGGGCGCCGCGACACCGACGCTGAGCAGCTGTCCTCGCTGCTCGGGCGCGCCATCGGAGCTCCGGTCCCTCGCGTCTACCGAACAGGAGAGGCCGAGTACTACACCGACTGGGTGGAAGGCGACACCGCGGCCGAGTACACCGGGCCTGACCCAGACGGAGTGAGCGAGCGGCTTATCGCCTCCCGCGAAGGGCTGCTCCTCGGCCTGCTGGACGTCCTGACCGCCAACACGGACCGGCATCTCAACAACTGGATGATCGGCAAGAACGGCGAGCTGGCGGGCATCGACCACGGCCTCGCCTGGGAAGGCGGCTTCGGCGACGATCCGCTGCCGCTGAGCCACCTCAACCCCAGCGGCCCGTTCGCGAGCCAGCTGTTCAGCTGGCGCACGTTCGAGCTGAAGAACACCAACCGATTCACGCCGGAGGACATCGCTGTGCTGCGAACACGGCTGGAAGCGTTGCGCCCCGACTTCGCCCTGCTCGGCCGGGAACAGTGGCTGGACTACAGCCTGCACTGGCTTAACCAGGTGGGGCGGCGCGCCACCGGCACGACCTCTATCGTGGCCCCATGAGAGCGATGCGTCTCGTGGACATCGGCGAGGGCGACGACATCGGCGTCCTGTCCCTCAGCGACGACGGAGTCCTGTCGTCATCGTCGCCGCACGTCGACCGGCTGGTCCGCGGCAAGCAGCGGCTGTTCTCCTGGACCGACGCCGACACGTTCGCCTACTTCGCCGGCGAGCTGGGCGAGACCTGGCCCAGTAACAACGGCCCGTGGTCGGACGGTGTGCTGCGTTTCGAGGTCGCAGCCCCGTAGCCAGACCCTGATCACTCTTGAAAGGCCCGCCTGGCGCGGGCCTTTCGCATGTCCGGGCCAGTCACCCTGACTGTCCTCCCACAAACCCCTGAAGGCCCGTCCTGGCGGCGGGCCTTTCGCATGTCCGGCTCCAGGAGGGCCACACGATGTCTGATCTGATGACGATGACGCCGGGCGCGATCATCGGATACCGCAAGAGCGGCGCTCCGATCCGCCTGATCGGCGGAGGTTCAGAAGGTGCGCCCGAGGGCGGCGCGGGCGGCGCAGGTGATCCTGCCGGTGCTGCCGGTGCTGGCGCTTCGTCCGCTGGTACGGCGGGCCCCGCCGTCGAGGATGATCCGCCTGCCAACCCCAACGCCAAGCGCGTCGACGAGCTGCCCACGTGGGCGCAGAAGCTCGTCAAGGACCTGCGCACCGAGGCTGCGGACTTCCGCACCCAGCTGGCGGACGTGAAGCGGCAGGCCGAGACGCCGCCTGCTGGCCCCTCCGTGGAGGAGATCTCCAGCCAGGTCCGCAACGACGTCGCCAAGCAGATCGCCGACGCCCTGGGCATCACGACCAGCGAGGAAGCTCCGCCGCCCGACCCCGAGCAGGTCATCGCGCAGCTGACCGCCGACAAGCAGGCCTCCGACACGCAGGCCCGGCAGTCGGCCGAGCGGCACCGCATGGCGCTGGTCGAGCTGGCCGTGCACCGCATCTCCACGCGGACCGGCGCCGACCCTGACGCTCTCCTGGACTCCCGGTCCTTCCTGAGCAACATCCACGGCCTCGACCCCGACGCCGCTGGCTTCAACGACACGTTGACCGCCGCGATCACGCAGGCCGTCAACGACAACCCCAAGTTCGCGGCCGCCCAGGCGCCGGCCGCTCAGCGATCCGGAGGCGAGTTCGGCGGCGGGCCCGGCGGACGCAGCGAATCGGACGAACCGTCCGTCGATGACTTCCGCGCCAAGCGGCGCGCCAAGAAGGAGTAGCCGACATGGCTAACACGTTCCTCACCCCGCAGAAGATCGCCAGCGCCGCGCTGGCGACGCTGTACGAGACCTGCGTCATGGCGCAGCTCGTGCACCGCGACCTCGACCAGGACTTCGCGGGCAAGCAGGGCGACACCGTGAACGTCCGCAAGCCCGCGACGTTCGACGCCTACGAGTACGACCGCAGCCAGGGCATCCAGATCCAGAACGCGACCGAGACGGCGATCCCGGTCACGCTGAACCACTTCGCCGACGTCTCCTTCGCCGTCACCACGGAGGAGCTGACGCTGGAGATCGAGGACTTCGCGACCCAGCTGCTCACCCCGGCGATGGAGGCCATCGCGCAGAAGATCGACCGCGACCTGCTCGCGCTGCGCGACGACATCACCCAGGAGGTCGGCGTCGTCCTGGACCCGAACATCCACACCTGGGACAAGCCGCAGGTCCTCATCGACGCCGACCGCGTCCTGAACGAGCGCAACGTCGCCCCGACGCAGCGCTCGGCGGTGATCGGCCCGCAGATCAAGGCGAACTGGCTGTCCGACCCGCTGTTCCACCAGGTGGACACCTCGGGCACCACGGACGGCCTGCGCGAGGCCTCGCTCGGCCGCCGCGTCTTCGGGTTCGACCCGTACTCGACGCAGAACATCAAGCGGCCCGCGCAGGTCTCCGGCAACTCCAAGTCCGAGGTCGGCGTCGCCTTCCACCGGACGGCGTTCTGCCTCGTCACTCGGCCGCTGGTGCTGCCGCAGGGCGCGGCCCGCGCGACCGTCGCCAACTACAAGGGCTTCTCGCTGCGCGTCGTGATCGACTACGACATCGACCTCAAGCAGGACGTGTGCTCGATCGACACGCTGTACGGCACCAAGACGCTCGACCCCAACCGCGCGGTCCTGGTGAAGGACGCCGACGTCGCCTAGTCGATTCCTAGCGGAACCGCTGTGAAGCGGTTCCGCTCCTTTCCTGCAAGGAGACCTTGATGGGCTACAAGCCCCGCATCACTGAGAAGACCATCACGCTCAAGGGCGCCGACGTCGCCGCGGGCACCCACGTCCTGTGGCGGGCCCCGGTCCCGTGCCGTGTCGTCGCCGTCCGCGCCTACCGCATCGGCGGCTCCGGCGCCGCCCCCACCGTCAACGCCCACAAGAACGGCGTGACCATGCTCACCGGCGACCTGTCGGTGGCCACCGCCACGACCTGGACCGCCGCCTCGCTCGCCGCCGTGGCCGCCCGCCGCTTCGTCGAGGGCGACACCCTGGCGGTGCAGGTCGTCACGGCGGGCGGCACCGCGCCTACCGACCTGATCATCCAGGTCGACATCCAGAAGGACGCCAACTTCTGATGCCCGGCCCGCGCACCCCTGTGGATCACATGGGCGCGATGACCGCAGCCGAGAACGTCAACGCGATGGGCGCGACCGGCGCGGTCAAGACCATCGCGTCCGACGTGGCAGGCACGTACTCCTACTACAACCGGAACACCGGCCAGGTGGTGGAGTACGCGCAGCGGTCCTCTCGTCTCGACGCGCTCGACAACTGGGAGCTCGTCGCCTCGCCGCCTCCGCCGAAGGGCAAGGCGGCCGAGGCCGACGACCCGGTCGTCCCCGTGGCGGTGCCGGTCACCCGACCGGCCGACCACGAGCCCAAGAAGGAGTGGACGGACTACGCCATCTCCCGCGGCATGCCTGAGGCGCAGGCACGAGCCCTGTCCAAGCAGGCCCTCATCGACACCTTCGGGAAGGGGGCCTGATGGCCCGCACTGACCTGGTCCCTGCGGCCACGTCTCGCGCCGGCCTCGCCTGGACGGGCACTCCCGCCATCGCGGACGGCCACATGTTCGCCGACAACGGCAAGCGGCTGGTGCGCATCAAGAACGCGCACACCTCGGCGGCGACGGTGACGATCCCGACGACCGGCACCGTCGACGGCCTGCCCGTCGACGATCGCGAGGTCGTCATCCCGGCCAACACCGGCGATGTCACCATCGGCCCGTTCACGTCGGTGTACCGGCAGCCCAACGGCAAGGTCCACCTCGACTACAGCGCGCCGACCGGCCTGACCGTGCAGCTCATCGAGCACCCGTAACAGGAGGAGGTGAGTCGTGCTCGTCTACGCATCCGCAGCCGACTACACCGACTACACCGGGCAGGCCGACCTGCCCGCCGACATCGACAGGCGGCTGGAGCGGGCGTCCGAGCGGATCGACGAGCTGCTGCTGACCGCCTACTACCGCACCGACGACACGGGCATGCCGACCGAACCCGCCGTGCGCGAGGCGGTACGGCGGGCCACGTGCGCTCAGGCGGCGTGGACGTCGGCGCACGGCGACGAGTACGGCGTCGCGTCGGCGTTCAAGGACGTCGCCATCGGGTCGGTGAAGCTGTCGCGCGGCGGCTCCAACGAAGGCGGCACCTCCCGGCATGCGCCGGACGCGCACTCGATCCTGCGCTCGGCCGGGCTGCTGCCGGGCTTCGTCATGGACACGGGCGGGTGGTGGTGATGCTGCTGCCTGACTGGCTGCTGCGTCACACCGCCGTCATCCGCCCCCACCTCGGGGCGGGCGCCTATGGGCCGGTCTTCGGCGACGCGTCGACGGAGCCGTGCCTGGCCGACGACGAGCGGCGCATGGTCCGCGACGAGAAGGGCGCCGAGGTCGTCTCGGAGATCACGCTCTACATGCGGCCCGGCGTGGTGTGCCCGGCAGGGTCGGAGGTGACCGTGAACGGGCGCACCACCACGGTCATCGCCTCCTACGTGCGCGACGGCGGCGGCCTGCCCACCCCGGACCATCTGGAGGTGGTGTGCCAGTGATGCCCGCATGGTGAAGCGCACCTTCAAGGAGGGCGTCCCGGCCGCGCAGATCAACGCCGCGGTGAAGGCGGCGGCGGTGCGCGGGCTGCGCCTGGCAGGCAAGCACCTGGTGAAGGCGGCCCGTGACCGGGTGCCGCTCGACCAAGGCACCCTGGAGCGCTCGATCAAGGAGTCGGTGGACGAGACCCGGCTGATCGGCGCGGTGTCGGCCGACACGCCGTACGCGCTGATCCAGCACGAGGTGCCGCCACCTCCGGACACCGACGAGAAGGGCCGCAGCTACACCCACGACCCCGGCCGCACCTGGAAGTACCTGGAGGAGCCGCACCGCGAGCAGGCGACGGTGATGCGCGACATCATCGCCGCCCAGCTCAAGAAGGTGCTGTTCGGAAAGGGGGGCCTGTGAGCTTCTCCCTGGACCTGCTCACCGGCCTGCACGAGGTGCTGGCCGACGCAGGCGTCGGCCACTGGAACCCGTCCGGGATCTACACCGCCAACCAGGTCGGTCTCACGATCGGCGGCCTGCCGCCCAGCCCGGACCGGGCGATCTCAGCGGCGGTGTACGGCACGGGCCGGGCCGGTGACGACATCGCCGAACCCGACTCCAGCATGCAGGTGCAGTTCCGCATCCGCGGCACCGGCGACCCACGCACCGTCGACGACCTGGCGGACGGGCTGTTCGACACGCTGCACGGCGCATCCGACGTGGTCCTGCCCACGGGCGTGCTGCTGCTGCTCGCCTCCCGCAAGATCGTCGCCCCGCTCGACAAGGACTCCAACGGCCGCCACCTGCGCGCCGACTCCTACGAGCTGCTGGTGCACCGGCCCAGCCCGCACCGGCCCGCCTGACCCCACACCAATCCAGTTCGTAGCGGTCCCGCTGCGAACTGATCCCGCATGCCACAGGAGGCACGTATGGCGCTGCGCAGCATGCTCGCCAAGGACTGGACCCTGGAGATCAACACCGGCACCACGGCGTCGCCGACGTGGACCACCGTCAAGGGCCTCACCAAGATGGGCTTCGAGATCGAGTCGGAGACCGAGGACGACTCCGACTTCGACAGCGACGGCTGGGGCTCCGACGTCGTCACCCAGCGCAAGTACAAGCTGACCGTCGAAGGCCGCCGCAAGCGCGACGCCGCCAGCGCCGGGTTCGTCCCCGACGCCGGCCAGGAGGCGCTGCGGACCGCGGGACTCGTGGTCGGCCTGGAGGCCTCCGCCGAGGTGCGCTGGTACCGCAAGGACGGCTCCCCGGACGCCTTCACCGGCACCGTCGCCGTCCAGTACAAGGGCGGCGGCGGCGAGACGACCGACCTCGAGCCGTTCGAGGCCGAGCTGTCCGGCCAGGGCAAGCCCGTCGCGATCACGAACCCGGCGGCCTGACCTGATGGTGAAGCTGAAGGAACTCGACGACTTCCTTGACGACGGCCTTGAGCTGCCGATCAAGGGCAAGACGTACCTGGTGCCGCCCGCCTCCGCCGAGGTGGGCCTGTACTGCCAGCGGCTGGCCGAGGTCGGCATGGCCGCCGCCAAGGGCCAGCAGGACGAAGGCGCGGCCGAGCTCGACGACGCCCGCGAGTCGGAGCTGTACCGCAAGTGCCTGGGCCCGGTCCTGGACGAGATGGTCGCGGACGGCGTCTCGTGGCCGCGCATCAAGCACGCCGCGATCACCGCGTTCTTCTGGATCGCCGGTAACGACGAGGCCGCCGCGACCTTCTGGGAGCGAGGCCCGGAAGCAGCAGCCCCGGAAGCGACGAAGGGTCGGGCGGCGAGCTCGACGAGCTGACGGGGCTCCGCGACTGGTACGACCCCGACGACGGCTTGACCGTCGACGGGACCGCCGTCACCTGGGGTGCGCTGCTGGAGCGCTGGTCGCTGATCGAGTGCGACCTGCACGCCGAGTACGGCATCGACCTGGACGAGCCCGGCCTGCTGCAGCAGCGCCGCTGGCGGTGGCTGCGCACCCGCATCCTCGGCCTGCTCGCCCGCGATTCGAGCATCTCCCGCGCGCTCACTCCCGACGACCGCAAGCACTCCGGAGGTGAGCCGTGGCGCTGAAGATCGGCGAGCTGTACGCGACGCTGGAGCTGCGCAACCAGCTGACCACCCCGCTGGGCAAGGCCGTCGCAGGCGTCAAGGTGCAGGCGACCGGCATCCACGCCGCCATGGCCATGGTCGGCATCACCGCCGTGAAGGCGCTGGGCAGCCTGGCCTCCGGCGCCGTCCGCGCGGGCGGGGCGATGGTGTCCGCAGGCGCGAAGATCGCCTCTGCGGGCGCGAAGTCCGGCGCGCTCCTGGCCGGGATCGGCGCGGCCGGTGTGGCCGCGGGCGGCCTGCTGTCGATGGCGTTCGCCGGTGCGGTCGCCGGAATCGCCATGATCGGCATCAAGGCCGCCGCCCAGTCGGCGCAGGTGAAGGCGGCCTTCGCCGACATGAAGGCCTCCATCCAGGCCGACCTGGCGAACGCGGCGTCGGTGCTGGAGCAGCCGCTCGCGCAGGCGGCCGGGTCGGTGAAGGGCCTGTTCTCCTCGCAGATCGCGCCCGCCCTGCAGGGCATGTTCACCTCGATCGCTCCGCTGATCGGCGAGTTCACGGCCGGTCTCGGCGACTTCCTGGGGCCGATGCTGCCCGCCATCCAGGGCATCGTCGGCGCGGTCGTGCCGATGTTCTCCCAGCTGGCGGGAAGCATGGGCGTCTTCGGTGGCCAGCTGGCCGCCTTCCTGGCTCCGCTGTCGGCCGCGATGGCGTCCAACAGCGGCCTCATCGCCACCTTGATCACCGGCATCGGCGGACTCCTCGCCGCGCTCGGACCGCTGCTGGCCGCGTTCCTGCAGCTGGCCGGGCAGGTCGCCGGGCCGCTGTTCGCCGGGCTGCAGCAGATCGCCGCGGCGTTGTCGACGCACCTGGCGCCGGTGCTGGTCCAGCTCGGTCCGCTGATCGGTCAGCTGATCGGCCAGTTCGCGCAGATCGCCGTCGCCTTGATCCCGCTGCTGCCGCCCTTCCTGCAGTTGGCCGCCACCCTGGCCAGCGCGCTCATGCCGGTCCTGACGTTGATCGTCCAGGCGCTGGCTACCGCCCTGCAGCCCATCCTGGTGGCGCTGCAGCCGGTCCTGGCCGCCCTCGGCGAAGTGTTTTCGCAGGTCGTCATGGCTTTGATGCCGATCCTGCCGCCGATCTCGCAGCTGATCACGTCGCTGCTGCCGGTCGTGGTCACCCTGGTCAAGTCGCTGACCCCGATCCTGACCATGCTCGCGAACGTCTTCGCCAAGGTCGTCGGCGCGGTGACGCCGTTCCTGCCGCCGCTGGTCAAGCTCGGCACGAGCGTCCTGCCGCTGATCATGGGCGTCCTCGACGCTTTCGTGAAGCTGCTGTCCGGCGACGTGTCCGGAGCCTTCGAGACGATCAAGAAGGCTGTCTCCACCTTCGTGACCGGCATCAAGGAGAACTTCAACAAGCTCCTCGACCTCGGCTCCGAGCTGGTCAACGGGATCAAGAACGGCATCGCCAAGCTGTGGAACGGCTTTATGGCGTGGGTGAAGGAGAAGTTCGGCCAGCTGCCCCAGTGGGTCAAGGACATCTTCGGCATCGCGTCGCCGTCGAAGGTGATGGCCGACATCGGCGGCAACGTCATCAAGGGCCTCATCGTTGGCATGACCGGCGAAGAGTCCACGATCCGCGACACCACGAAGAGGCTCGCCGACACCGTCCTGGCCGCGTTCAAGGACGGCAAGATCAGCAAGGGCGTCAAGGACGGCCTGGTCGAGATGATCCGGGCAGGCAACCGTGACCTGCTCGCGCTGGCCGCCGAGCGGGAGAAGTTCGTCGAGCGGATGAAGTCCGTCGCCGACGCGATGAAGTCGTTCGCGAACCTGACCAGCCTCGACTTCGGCACCAACGAGCAGGGGCAGAAGAACGCGCCCACGGCGGGCGGCATCCAGGCCGGGCTGCAGGCCAAGCTCGCCCAGGTCCGCGCCTTCGCCTCCGTCATCAAGAAGCTCGCCAAGCGCGGCCTCAACAAGGCGCTGCTCGCCCAGATCATCGAGGCCGGGCCCGAGGCCGGCACGGAGCTCGGCCGGGCGCTGCTGGAGGCCGACGCCTCCACCTTCAAGTCGATCAACAACACGCAGGCCTCCATCGACAAGGCCGCCAAGCAGGCCGGGAAGAACGCCGCCGCCGCCCTGTTCGAGGCGGGCAAGAACGGCGGCGCGGGCTTTTTGAAGGGTCTGCTGAACAACAAGAAGGACATCGAGAAGGCGATGCTCGACATCGCCAAGTCGATGGTCGCGGCCATCAAGAAGGGCCTGAAGATCAAGTCGCCGTCGCAGGTGATGGCCGGGCTGGGCGTGCAGGCGATGGCCGGACTCCAGCGCGGACTCATCGCCGGGACGGCGCCGGTTCTGGCCGCCGCCCGCTCGGTGGCCACCGCGCTTCCCGGGGCGATGGCCTCCGACCTCGGCGTCGGCAGCACCGGTTACCGGGTGACGCCGAAGGGCGGGTCCGCGCCGGTCACGGTGAACGTCACCAACCACTACCCGCAGGCCGAGCCGACCAGCAAGACGGTGAACAAGGGCCTGCAGTACGCGGCGATCCTCGGCCTGACCTGACCGCCCGCTCACCGCTTCCCACCGCGGGGGGCGGGCGGCTCCGGCCGATTCGCGATCCAGCGCAACAGCCGGAAGATCCGCTCGACAGTCTCGTCGGAGCCGAACAGCAGGCACCCGATGATCACGATCACCAGGGCGAGTTCGACGCACACGACAACTACGCCGATCGGGTGCAGGAGGGCCAGCCCCGTCGGCGCGAGAGTGGCAGCCCCAACCGTGACCGGCTTGGCGACTGCCGCGATGTTGAGTTTTCCCTGCTGCTTGGGTCCCATCCTCGGACACCCCGAAGGGCGACCTCAGCCGCCGAAGCCATGAGAGTGCAGCTACTCCCAACAGCGTGCTGTACGTGGTGATTTGCCCCCGAGCAGCCATACCAAACCCTCTCGACCCGTCCCGTGCTGAAGGGGAGGTCGAGGCGTGGCGATCAACGTGGGCCAGCTGTTCGCCACCATCGAGCTGCGCGACCAGCTCACGCTGCGGCTCGCGGCCACCCTGCTGGGCCTGCGCCGCGCCGAGTCCACGATCGGGCGGCGCACCAGCCGCATCGACAACCAGTTCGTGCGCCTGGCCGCCTCAGTCACCGCCTCGGGCGCGGCCATGGCGGTCGGCATCACCGCCTCGGCCGCGCGGATCGGGGTGGGGCTGGCCAGCTCGGCCGCGAAGGTGTCGCTGTTCGGAGCGGCGGCGGCCGGGGCGACGCACGCGGTGCTCGCGCTCGGCGCCGGGCTGGCTCCGCTCGCGGGCGGCCTGGCGGCGGTGCCGGGCGCGGTCGCGCTCAGCGTCGCCGGGTTCGGGGCGCTCGGCCTGGCCCTGTACGGCATCGCGGATGCGACCTCGGCCGCGTTCGGTGACGACCAGGACAAGCTCGACAAGGCGCTGGCGAAGCTGTCGCAGTCCGCCCGGGCGGCCATCCTGGAGGTGCGCGAGCTGCGGCCCGCGCTCGACGGCGTACGGCTCGCCTCGCAGGAGGCGTTCTTCGGCCAGCTCGCCGGCGCGGTGACCGCGCTCGCCGCCGCGCTGCTGGGGCCGCTGCATGCCGGGCTGTCGGGGGTCGCCTCCGACCTGGGGGCGGCGGCGCGCTCGGTGGTCGACTTCGTCCGCTCCTCCGACTCGGTGCGCGCGGTCGAGCAGGTTTTCGCCTCGACCAGGCACACGATCATCGCCCTGTCTCAGGCGCTGTGGCCGCTTCTGGGCGGTTTTCGCGACCTGACCGTGGTAGGCGCACAGTTCACCGCGTCGCTCGCCCCAGAGATCGCTCAGGCGCTTGCCCGCGTCGGGGTGTTCCTGTCGCAGGCTTCGGCTGACGGCCGGGCGTGGGCGTGGATGGTCGCCGCGGTGGAGACGCTGCGGCAGCTCGGCCGTATCGCGCTCGACGTGTGGCAGATCCTGTCGGGGCTGTTTGAGGCGATGCGTACGGCAGGCGGTGACGCCCTCGGCGTGCTCGGGGCGCTGGTGTCGTCGGTGGCCGACTTCGTCACCTCCGACGCCGGGCAGCAGGCGCTCGTCGCCGTGTTCGTCGCCCTGGCCCAGGCCGGTCAGGCGCTCGGGCCGGTGCTGGCCGCGCTCGTGGTCGGGGTCGGCCAGCTCGCGCCCGCCCTGGGCGGCCTTGCCTTGATTGTCGGCCCGATCCTGACCTCGGCGATTCAGGCTGTGGTGCCTGCGCTGGCGTCGCTGGAGCCCGGCATCGTCGCGATCTTGTCGGCGGTCGGGCGCGCGGTGGAGGTCCTCGGCCCGTCGCTGACGCTGCTCGGTGAGGCCGTCGCCGCGGCGATGGTGGCCGCGTCGCCGTTCGTCGACGAGCTGGCCGCCGCGATCGTCGCGCTGATGCCCGGCCTGATCGCGGTCGTCGTCAACGTCGGCCAGGTGTTCGCGGCGCTTGCGCCCGCCCTGGAGCCGGTCGGCACCGCCTTGGCGCAGATCATGGTGGAGCTGGCTCCGCTGCTGCCCACGCTGGCCGACCTCGCGGCCCTGATCGTCACCCAGCTCGCCCCGTACGTGGTCGACCTGGCCAGCGTGCTGGCGGATCTGCTGCTGTCGGTCGCTCCGCTCCTGCCGCCGCTGCTGGACCTGGTGACCATGGTGTTGCCGCCGATGCTGGACCTGCTGCGCTCGATCGCGACGCTGCTGCGCGGCGACTTCGCCTCAGCGCTCGGCTTCGCCGACCAGGCCGTGCTCGGCTTCCTGCGCGTCGTCGACAATCTCGGCTGGGCGCTGCTGACCGGCCTGTGGAACGGGCTGGTCGCAGGCTATGACTGGATCAAGTCGCAGATCATCGGCTTCTTCTCCTCGATCCTGCCGGACTGGGTCCGGCAGGCGCTCGGCATCCAGTCGCCGAGCCGCGTGTTCGCCCAGATCGGCCGGTACACGATGCTCGGCCTGCGTGACGGCATGCTGGCCGGGCAGCGCCCGGTCCTGCAGGCGGCGCAGCGCATCTCCGACCGGCTGTCGGGCTCGTTCTCGCCCGACCTGTCGGGATCGGTCGCCTCCACGGGCGCACGGCTGTCGGCGCCGGGCCGCGGCCCGACGATGATCTTTCACGTGACGGCGGTCAACCCGCTGCCGGAGACCACGTCCGAGACGGTCAATCGAGGCCTGCAGATGGCCGGGGCTCTCGGCGTCGCCTAACCGGGCGGGCGCCGTCAGCCGGCCCGAGCCACCGGTAGATGAGGTCGCGCGACAACCCGGAGTTGGCGATGATCGCCTCCTTCGACACCGTGGGCCCCTTGCCGCGGCCCGCCGTGCCGGGCGTGCGGTGAGCGGCTTCGGCGGCGGCCTTCAGCCAGCGCATGACCTCCTGCTCCTGGCGGCGGGCGGCCTCGAGGTCGTCGCCGAGCAGCCGGAGGACCTCCAGCGCGGCGGCCTCGTCGGGGAAGTCGAAGATCGGTTCTTCGACCCAGCTCACCGAGTCGCTGTCGCCGTACAGGTCGTCGGGGCCGGTGATGTGCCGGGGTTGCATGCCCGCCTCCACGAAGGTGTCTGACGGCGTACACGTTAGATGCCCGGGGCCATACCTGTCTACTCGCAGACATCTTTCACCCTGGGGGTGGTTGTGCCGACGTACATCCTCGACGGCGTCGAGCTCGACCACCCGTCAGGCTGCTGGAAGCTCGCCCCCGGCACCCGGCGTCGCCCGCTGCCGGGCGTGCGCTCAGTCGAGCTCACCCTGCCCGGCAGGGCGGGCGAGGTGCCCATCATGGGCCTGGACCACGAGACCACCCAGTTCGCCCTGGAGTTCAAGATCACGTCGCGGACCCCGT
The DNA here is from genome assembly GCF_044456985.1 of Nonomuraea sp. NPDC050663. Taxonomy (NCBI): domain Bacteria; kingdom Bacillati; phylum Actinomycetota; class Actinomycetes; order Streptosporangiales; family Streptosporangiaceae; genus Nonomuraea; species Nonomuraea sp. NPDC050663. The sequence goes on along the minus strand of NZ_JBITGL010000026.1, from coordinate 6,023 downwards.
CCGGGGGCGACGGCGGGTTCGAGCAGCTGGAGGCCAACCTGGAGGCGCTGTCGGCGCTGCTCGGGGTCCGCCACCGGCTGATGACCCTGGAGTACGTGGCGGGCACCCTCACCCGGGTCGCCCAGGTGACCGTCACCGCCACCTCCGAGCCCGACCTGAAGATCGGAGCGCTGCGCGCCCGCCTGACCGCCGTCGTCCGCGTCCCCGGCGTCTACTGGCGCGACGAGATCGAATCCACCTGGACCGGCAGCGCGAACACCGCCGACCAGCCGGTGACAACTCTCGCCGGCAGTACGGCGCCGGTCACGGACGCGCTGATCCGCTACACCGGCCCGGCCGTGACGCCCACGCTGGTCGACGTGGCCACCGGCGACACCATCAGCCGCGCCTCGGGCCTGCTCGCCTCCGAACGGCTCATCATCGACTGCGCCGCGATGCGCGCCAGCAAGGTCACCACCGACACCTGGGACATCAACGCCGGTACGGACGTGACCGGCTCCATCATCGCCACCGGCCCCGGCTCGGCGTTCCGCTGGCTGAACCTCACCCCGGCGATGGCCGTGGGCGACCCGCACTCGCGCGCCGTCCTGCTGACGACGTCGGCCACTTCGACCACGGGCGCATCCAAGGTCGAGGTCCGCGCGCGCCGCGCCTACCTGTGATCTGGAGCGCGAATGATCACGATGCTGACGTCGCCGTCCCTGGTCTCCGCCATGACCACCACCGGCGTGAGCACGGCCTCCTTCGCTCCTCCCGAAGGGGCGTTCCTGGTGGCGTGCGTGATGAGCAAGTACGACGCGTCGGTGGCGCTGACCAACACCGGGTCGGCGCTTTCGTGGACCATGCGAGCCCAGTCGATCAACTCCAATGGCATCGCAGCCATCTACACCGCGCCCGCCATCGCCCAGTCCATGACCGTCACCGGCACCATGGACTTCATCGGCAGTCCCGGCAACTCGCAAGGCATCGCGCTCAAGGTCAACGTGCTGGGCGGCGTCGACATCAGCAACCCCATCGGCGCGACCGGCGACGTGACCAGCTTGGGCGTGCAGAACTGGACGTTCAACGCCTACACCTCCACCAAGGCCGATTCGTGGGGGTTCTGCGCCGCAGCCGACGACTACCAGACCGCCACCCCGACCTCCACCGACGTCAACGAGCCGTTCAACCAGTCGGGCGCCGGCTACCTGTCCGGCATGGCGATGCGCAAGGCCTCCGCGACCGCCTCAGCGGGCACGGCGGTGAGCTTCAACATCCAGACGGGCGGCGTGTCGACGAGCACCCGCTGGGCGACCTGCGCGGTGGAGGTCCTCGCCGCCGTCGACGGCCTTGGGCACCGCGCCACCTTGTCCAGGGCGGCCGTCCATCGCGCGGCAGCGTGGTGAACGCCGCCTCCACTGCAGGCCCCCGCATTCAGAATTGACGACAGGAGCATGATGACCAGCACCAACGAGCTCCCGCCCTTCGGCCAGCGCGGCATCTGCCAGACCTTCCCCACCTGGCTCATCAACCTCGAAACAATCACCCCGCCCGGCGACACCTACTCGGCGTACGCCGTCGAGATGACGATCCCGGCGGGCCGCGTGTGTTCGTCGATGGCGGTGGCGTTGCGGACGATGCCCAACAGCACCGGCTGGTGGCGCGGCGCCCTCTACGAGAAGATCGAGGGTCGGCTGACGCCGGTGGCCGTCACCGGCCGCGCCCCGGTCGGAAACGGTCAGACCTGGGCCACCGCCGCGCTGGTGCGGCCTCTCGAACCCGCCGAGGAGCCGCGCAGGGTGTACGCGGTGGTGGTCGTCGCCAACGTGGAGTACGCGGCGGTGAAGATGTACAAGCCCAGCAACGAGTACGAGTTCATGTACTCCTGGGTCAACGTCGGGATGAAGGATGCCCCGGCCCTGCTGGAGCTCGGCTCCGAGGCCGGATGGCTGGGTAGCAACGCACTGCTCCCGCTCATCGCCCTCGACTGAGACACCTAGGCGACCGCCTAGTCACACGCCTAGGCGGCTAACTAGCTAACGAGAAAGACGCTTAGGAATCTAACTGGGATTGCTAACAGCAGGAACATAATCTAGAACGTTAGGTTCGTAAGAATGCAGACGGCGATATCCTAAGGAAGAAACCAGTCACGGTTAACTTCGTGGAATCCAGCAGTCTTGATAGACTGGACGGGAAATAGGAGAGACCCCCGCGTTTGCCGGTCAGCTTCACGCGGAGGTCTCTATGTTGGCGGTACCCTCACCTGGGCTTACGCTTAGGTGAGGGGCCCGTTCCTCATGATCCATTCAAGGACGAGCAGCAGCAGCTGGCAGAGCAGCAGACGGTCAGCTCCATCGTCACTGGGTAACTCCATCTTGGACCCCATCTTCAATCACCCCCCTTCTCGACCGCTTGTTGATCACATGCGCGGCCGTAGCAAATAACCCTACCTTTCTTTTCATCGCCTGCAACCTGCCGGGCCTCTTCGGCCGAATTCGCTCGGACGCGGAGATCACTAATACGGGCAGTTCTGCGCAGGCGGCACGGGTCAATGGCGCTGACCTGACGTAGGCCCCTTGATCGCCCAGAGGCATGAAGGGGGTACTGTCTCGATGCTTGTGTTGCGGTTGGCGATCTACGAGCCGAACGGCACCCGGACCGGCGTGCTGCCGTACCCGCTCGGGCTGCAGGTGGCGCAGCCGCTCAACGACGTGCCCGCGCTCCGCCTGACGTTCTCGGCGGCGGCCGGGACGCAGCTGGCGGGCGGGCCGTGCGAGGTCGGTGTCGAGTGGAGCGACGACGACGGCCAGACCTGGACCGAGGCCTACGACGGCCGGTTCGTGTCCATCAAGCGGCGCTCCGAGCTCGCCGACCGCGCCGCCGTGCAGGCGCTGGAGTTGCCCGGCTACGTGTGGCTGCTGCGCAAGATGCTGCTCTACCTGGGCAGCGCCGACCTCGTCGATGGCAAGCGTCCGTTCCTGTCGGCCACGCCTGGGTCGATCCTGCAGACGATGTTGCAGGAAGGGCAGGCGCGCGGCGTGCTGCCCGAGCTCGACTGGGACTTCTCGCCCACCCTCGACTCGGGCGGCCTGGCCTGGGCCAAGGTGCTCACCATCTACTACGAGCCCGGCATCGATGCCCTCACCATGCTCATCAACCTCGCCGAGCAGGGCGTCCTCGACTTCCGCATGACCGGCCGCACCCTGCAGGTGTTCAACGCCGACAGCATGCTCAACCGCAACCTGACCACGCTCGACCCGGCCGTCGACCTGCGCCTGGGCCGCGAGGTCGTCGAAGCGCCGGACGAAGGCACGTGGGAGGACACCGCCAACGCCGTGCTGGTGACCGGCGACCAGGGCATCGCCCAGCAGTGGGTCGACGCTGGTAACCCGTCGCCGTGGGGCCGGTGGGAGATCCACGTCGGCCAGGGTGGCGTGTCCGACCCGGTCACCATGGGCGTGCTCGCCCAGGCGACGCTGGCCCGCTCCGCGCGGGAGAAGGTGCAGCGCACCCGCGGGCTCCTCCTCGGACCGCAGGCCCGGTTCGCGCCGTGGCGCGACTTCCGGCCCGGTGACACCCTGTCGGCGCCCGGCGAGGCCGGCCTGCAGCAGGCGCTGCGCGTCCGCCAGGTCACCGTGACCCGCGACGACAAGGGCGTGCTCGGCGGCTCCGTCGTCCTGCACGACCGCTTTCTCGACCGCGCGGTACGGCTCGCCCGGCGCACGCAGGGCATCCTCGGCGGGTCGACCGCGTCCGGAGGAACCGGAGCGAGGCCTGCGCCGCCCGCGCCCGCGCCGCGCACCCCGGCCGCTCCGACCGGCCTGGTCGTCGACGCCGACGCCTACCTGGATGAGCACGGCTACGCCCGCGGCCTCGTGGTGGCGACGTGGGGCGCGGTCACGCAGGACATCGGCGGGGTGGCGCTGGACCCGGACGGCTACGAGCTGTTCGCCCGCCGCGACGTGCCCGGACAGCCGTGGTTTCTGCTGGCGGCCACGCAGGCAGGCGACACCGACGCCGCGCGCGGCCCGCTGCCGGTGGGGGAGTCGTGGGCGTTCAAGGTGCGCGCCGTCTACCTGGGCAAGAAGTCGGCGTTCTCGTCCGTGGTGACCGTGGCCATCCCCGACGACCCGGACGCGCCGCCCACGCCGTCGACGCCCGGCCTCGAGTCACGGCTCGGCGTCGTGCACGTCGCATGGGACGGGCTCGGCTCGCTCGGCGAGGGCATGCCGGCCGACTTCTCGCACGTGATCGTGGAGATGCAGGACCCACTCGCGCCCGGCTGGGCGCCGGTCGGGACGCTCCCGGCCGCGGGCGCGCTGGTGGTGCCCGGCCTGCCGTACGGCTCCGACCGCGACTTCCGACTGATCAGCGTGGACCACTCCGGCAACACCTCAGCGGCCTCGGCCGTCGCGACGATCGCCGCGGTGCAGCTGGTGTCCGGCGACGCGGCAGCCTCCTCGATCCAGACCGGGCACCTGGCGGCCAACGCCGTCACCGCCGACAAGATCGCCGCAGGGCAGGTGACCGCCGCCAAGCTCGAAGCCGTGATGACGCTCACCACGCGCCTGGTCGCCGGCGACCCGGGCGCCGCGCGGGTCGAGCTGAACGCGGGCGGCCTGGAGGCCTTCGACGCGGGCGGCATGCAGACCGTCGACATCTCCTCCACCGGGCAGGTGTCGATCGTCGGCAGCCTGGCCTCGGGCGTGGCCGGTGACCGTGTCCTGATCAACCCGCCCGGCTCGCCGTTCCCGGAGATCCGGTTCATCCCGTCATCGGCGACGACCAACTACTCCAAGATCTACTCCAACGCGCTCACCTACCCCGGCGAGGCGACCATGGTCATGGAGTCCGGCGTGAACACCGGGGGCACGGCGGTCACGCAGGTCGTGCACGCCGCCTCGGAGTACCGGGTGTGGGTGCTGCGCCCGTCCGACCACGCCCAGCGCGGCGCATACCTGAGGCTCGATGAGGGCCAGGCGCTGCTGGGCTGGACGCACCCGACGAACGGCACCCAGCAGCTGCGCATCTCGGAGGCGTCGACCTCCCACCTGGGCAGGTGGACGCACGCCTCCAACAGCAACGCCGGGCTGATCATGTTCGAGGCGACGGTGACGCGCGGCGCGACCTACTACGTGGTGTCGTGGCCCGCGACGATGGCGTCCACCCCGCACATGGTGTGGTCGGCGCGCGTCGGCGCGGCGGCTCCGTTCGCGCAGGCGCCCACGGACCTGCACCTGTACACGCGCAACACGGTCAACGCGCAGTTCTACTCGCCGACCGCCGCGGCGTCGGGCACTCCGCCGACGATCACGTTCACGATCTGGGCCTGGCGGCCCGCGTAGAGGGGGCCTGTGCGCGAGCTGCCGATTTCCAACGAGGCGATCATCGCGGCCCTGCGGCGCAGGATCGACCAGCTCATCTACGAGAACGCCATGCTGCAGGCCGCCGTCGACCAGATGCACGCGGGGGAGGAGGGCAGCCATGCAGGTGATCATCCCGCCTGACCGGCCCCGGTACGGGCTGCGCCTGGTCGCCTACGCCCCGAATGGCGCACGGCTCGGCCTGCTGCCCGGCCACCTCGGGTTCGACGCAGGCCTGCCGCTCAACGACGTGCCGTCGCTGCAGCTGTCCTACTCCGGCAACGCGCTCGGCGCTGACCGGCTGGCGCAGCACTGCGAGATCGCGGTCGAGTACGCCGTCGACGGCACCTCGTGGACCGAGCCGCTGAACGGCCGGTTCCTGCGCATCAAGCGGTCCGGCGACTCCATCGACCGGGCCAAGTCGCGCTCCTACGACTGCCCCGGGTGGGCGTGGCAGCTGCGCAAGCTGCTGCTCTACCCCAACGCGTTCATGGTCGACGGCAGGCGCCGGTTCGAGACCGCGTCCCCGGGCGACATCCTGACCGCGTTCGTCGACGAAGCCCAAGGCCGCGGCACACTGCCCGGCCTCGCGGTCGACTTCACCGACTCCCACGACTCTTCCGGCCAGCCGTGGCAGGCCGAGCTGACCATCGGCGTCGAGCCCGGCACCGACCTGCTCGC
>NZ_JBITGL010000025.1:0-118063 GCF_044456985.1 Nonomuraea sp. NPDC050663 | reverse complement strand
AGTGGACATCGTCCTTGCCTTTCATGCGACTGCGCGGCGCTGGTGGCCTCTTACACACACAGGTCGAGCCGCAGCCAGAGAAATCGACACCACACCGGCCAGATTGAACGGGTTGGCACCGATGGAGGCTCCTGGCGTTGGAAAGACTGGAGCTCAAGGACGGTCGACCTTCTTCGCATTCCTCCCAGCGGCGAACTTGGCGCATCACCAACATCTGCGGGACGGGGCGGTCGCGCCCACTGCTGCAGCGGTGCCCGCTCGACCTCCGTAGGTCGGCCGACCGAGCCAGTCACCATCGTCGAGCGGCGTCCAGCGATGTTACGGCGGAGGCGGCTGGACCAGCCGACCATATCTGCACGCCCTACCGCCGAGAGCGAGTCATCCCATCGTGGGGCTGTGTTCACCGACACCGGGAACGGCTCAGTGCTCGCTGACACCTGCCAGGCGATGCCGTCCTTCTCGGTCAGTAGGGCCATGGGCGGGCATGAGGGCCTCCGGAAACTCGGTCACATCGCAATCCACCGAACCCTGGAGGCCCTCCTTCATTCAACATCCGCATCGAGCTGGTGTGTCGCCCGTAGTCAGCCTCTGTGGTCAGTACAGTCAGACCTGGCGAGTGGGCATCACAGTGAGTTCAGGGAGGCTGACATGCGCCGGCCTGCTCACCGCGAAGACGACGACCTCGGCCAGGTCGGCGGCTTCCAGCGGGTCGATCCTGGTCTTCATGTCCTTCAGCCAGGCCACCCCGAGCTCGGAGCCGGACAACAGCTCGGTAGCGACCACGCCGGGCTCGACGTTGGTGACCCTAATGCTGTGTGGCGCGAGCTCGTTTCGCATGTTTCTTGACAGGTGACTCACCGCCGCCTTAGTGGCCGCGTACACGGCCGCACCGGGCTCGATCCTGGAGGCGGAGATCGAGGAGATGTTGACCAGGTCCGCGGAGCCGCCGTCTGCGGCAGCGGCCTGGAGGTCGGGCAAGAACGCACGGAAGACGTGCAACAGCCCGGAGACGTTCAGGTCGAGCTGGCTGCGCCACTCGGCCGGCGCTTCCTCGCCGTCGAGCATGCCGGGCAGCAGGATCCCCGCCGCGTTCACCACGAGGTCAACGCGGCCCAGCGTCTCGCTCACCTGTCTGGCCATCGCAGCGACCTCCTCCTGCCTGGACAGGTCGGCCGCGACGGCGACGACCTCGCCCCCAAGTTCCTCACGCAGGGCGTCGAGCCGGTCCTTTCGGCGGGCGACGAGCGCCACGCCGGCACCCTGTGCAGCGAGCTTTCTGGCGATGGCAGCGCCGATGCCTGAAGAGGCGCCGGTGATGACTGCAGTGCGTTTGTTCATGACACCCATGCTGCTCAGGCTGGTCAAAACCAGCCAGGGCACTGCTGAGGGTGGTACTGGCAGGGTTAGGAGGCTTTGATGGGCATATCCCACAATGGGGTCATGGCGGTTAGTAAAGAGCTGGGTGAGTTCCTGCGTTCGCGGCGCGCTCGGGTTCGGCCCGAGGACGTTGACCTCCAGACGTACGGTGAACGCCGCCGGGTGGCCGGCCTGCGCAGGGAAGAGGTCGCGCTCCTCGCCAGAATCAGCGTGCCGTACTACGTCCGGCTGGAACAGGGGCGCGTCGGGAACGTCTCCGACGAGGTGCTGGGCGCGGTCGCCCGCGTGCTGGAGCTGAACGAGACCGAACACGCGCACTTGCGTGACCTCGCCCGTCAGCGCCGCACCTCACCGTCCCATCACCAACCCCCGCCCAGGACCTCGGACGCCCCCGACCATCCCGGCACCCCGGGCACCCTCGCCTCCCCCAGGGCTCCAGGTGCCGCGCCCCCGGCCGGAACCCCTGATCTGCTCGATACCCCAGCCGTAGACGGGGCGCGCGGCGACCCCACCCCGTCCGGGACACCGGGCGTGGACGGCACCTGCGGTAAGCCTGACATGCCCGGGACGGCGGCTCGTGACCCACGTGTTGAGGTGGCCTCGCCCCAGACCTCGAGCCCCTCCTCCCTCGGCGCTACCGCGACCGATACTCCCGATCCCCATTGTCGGAGCGCCTCCGAGGCTGGCGTTGCGGAGGCCGCGTCGCCAGAGGTAGAACCGGTGCGTAGTACGGGAGCAGCGCATGACGTGCGACCGACACTGCGGCGGGTGCTCGACGCGTTCACCCATACCCCCGCCTTCGTGCTGGGCAGAAGGACCGAGATGCTGGCCTGCAACCGCCTGGCGGCTCTTCTGTTCTGGAACCAGCCCACGCCCCCACTGGGCGAGCTCAACTGCGCCCGCCTGGTCTTCCTCGACGAGGACATCCGGGCCCTGTTCCGCGACTGGGAGCACAAGGCCCGGGAGACCGTGGCGTTCCTGCGGCTCAACGCCGGCCGGCATCCTGACGACCGCGAGCTGGCGGCGCTCGTGGGCGAGTTGTCCATGAAGAGCGGCGACTTCCGCCGTCTGTGGGCGGAGTACGAAGTCAAGGAGCGTTCTATCGGCCGCAACGTGCTTGACCATCCGCTGGTGGGCGAGCTCGTGCTCGACTACGACAGCCTGCGTCCCGGAGATGACGAGGACCAGGTCTTGATCACCTACCTGGCCGAAGCGGGCTCGCGCACTGAGGAAGCCCTGCGTTTCCTGGCGAGCTGGCACGATAATTTGACCTGAGATTTGCGTACCCCCTTCTGCCTGGAGGGGCACTGTACGGTTATTCACACGATCGACCTGGCCCCGCGTTCCCGGGACGCCTCTTCCAGAGATCACAGGCAGAGCATCCCGGCATATGAAGGTGACAACCGCAGTGCAGAACTCGAGGGTCCTGTCGAAGCGGGTGGCCAGACCGCGGAACTGCTTGAGTCGGTTGTAGCAGCGATCGACAATCGCTACGGCGCTGGTAGTGGGCGCTGCCGGCGAGCTGGTCGGGGCGTTCGGGGACGGTGGGCGCGCTGCCTAGCGTGGCGCAGAGATCTGCGGATCTTGCGAGTGCTGGCGCCCTCGCCGCCAGCTCATGCGGCGGGACCGGCACCCGATGGCGGCCAGAATGCGCTCCACTGTGCAGCGCCTGCGTCCCCGCCGGTCCTTTAGAAACGCCGGCGGCCGTCCTCCTCCATCGCGTGGATCTTGCCGCCAGGTCACCACAGGATCGACCGAGGGCGTGATCCGTGTTCTGGCCCGCCCGGCGCCCCTTCGACCACCGCCCGCATGCTGATGCGCCCGCACGATGGTGGAATGCACCACCAGCTAGAGTTGATCTCCCCGCGATCTCCCCGCCGCGCCCGTCTCGGCCTGCACCGCCTGGCCGCATCGCGGTGAACGTGCGGTCCGAAGCCAGCATCGAACCCGCGTGTACACACACCTTGCCAGGGCCGGTTCCGCGGCGGCACGTCGCGCCAGGCCACATCGGTACGGATCTTCGACACGACGCCGTTCAGGACCCGCCGATCATTCGCCCGCGGGGTGAGCGTGGCGAGTTCGTCGCGCAGCCGCGCCGACTCGGCAGCGGCCCGCTCGGCGTCGGTGCAGGCCTGCTCGGCCACGGCCCCCTTCAACGTCGCCGACGGGAGTGCCATCGGTGAACTGCACCACCAGCACCGCGCAGCCGACTTCAACAAGTTCCTGGCACCCTCGACAGAACGGCGCCAGCCGAACTCGATGTTCACCTGATCTGCGACAACTACGACACCCATAAGACGCCGACGATCAAGGCCTGGCTAGTGCGCCATCCCCGCTTCCACATGCATTTCATTCCGACCGGTTCCCCGGATCAACCAGGTCGAGCGCTGGTTCGGCTACCTGACCGACCAGCTCATCCGCCCAGGAGTGCGCAAGAGCGTCCAGTCTCTGGAGGGCGACCTCCGCGCCTGGATGGACCGCTGGAATTCCGACCCCAACCCTTCGTATGGACCACGACGGCCGAAGAGCTCCTCGAATCTCTCGCCAAACATTGCCGACGAATTTCGGGCGGATGACACTAGCAAGCAATGACATCGAGTGGTAGCTCGGCGGTTCTTCGACCATCGCCACGGTTCCTCCCCTCGCCGAGGTACACAGCTTCTATGCTGTTGCACAGCAACGGAGACCCGCTCGCGACCGTGGCCAGCGATGAGCTGCCGCACGAGACGCAACGCAGACCACTGCAGACATCAATCAGCTCGTTGAGACACACCAGATGTCCACCACTCCAAGTACTCGCGATCAGATTCAGTTTCCGCTACGTTTCGTGACCACCAGCGACAGAAAGGCTGCGCGATGCCACAGGTTCACAAAGGTGAGCGCTCGACGACAACGTTCCGGCCAGATCTGGAGCTGAAGAAGCGACTCAACGCCGCTGCTGCGGAGCACAACTTTCGCCACCTTAACGACTACCTGGTCGTGCTCCTTGGCGAGCTACACCCGGATCGGACGTTGCAGCCGGAGAAGGCAGGCACGGCGGTAGAGATGCTGGGCGCTTTGCTCGGACCGACATCGCTGGCGCAGGAAGAACTGGAGTTGTCGCCGATGTCGAAGAGCAGAGCAGCCTGAGAAGCACTCGCCGAGGCGACTGCCACCCGGCTTGCAGGCAGAGATGATCGGGGGTGGCGCCGTCAATGCGGGATGAATCCGGGCGCGGCAAGTCGCACTGCACGCCAGCCCCCACAGGGTGGGATCGGGGTATACACCGATCCCACCTCGCCGGTCCGGCTTCACGAACCAACTTTCGCCCGGGCGAGCTGGCCCAGTGTGATCTGTGGTTCCCGCCGGTCGATATCCCGTTCGGGTTCGGGCAGGTCGGACGAACGCCGGTGCTGATGGTGGCCGGATACTCGAGGGTCATCAACGCCTGAATGCTGCCCGCCCAAGCCCTTGATCTGATCGCCCGGGCAGTGGGCGTTGCTGACCAGGCTCGGTGCGGTCCCCAAGACGCTGGTCTGGGACAACGATTCCGTGGTCGGCCGGTGGCGGGGCGGTAGGCCGCAGCTGACGGCTGCGATGAACGTCATCCGCGGCAGCCTGGGCATCACTATCGTCCAGTGCCGGCCAGCCGACCCGGAAGTCAAAGGTCTGGCCGTGCGGCAAACGGCTATCTGGAAACCTCCTCCCTGCCCGGCCGACTTCAACACCCAACTGACGGATGGTTGGAGCGGGCCAACCAGCGGCATCACCGCGGGAGTGAGTACCGCCCGGTTGATCGGTTGGCGGCTGATCTGGCCGCGATGGTGTCGCTCCTGGCGGGTCTTTCTCTGGCTGCCCGGCACCGGCGAAACACACCTGTAGATCGGGCTGGGCATCCGAGCTTGCCAAGCGGGCGACCGGGTGCTGTTCGCCACCGCCGCCGAGTGGGTCGGCCGTCTGCTGATGCCCCCTCATGCCAGGCGGCTGCAGGACGAACTCGTCCGGTTGCCGTATCCCCCGTTGTTGACCGTTGAATGAGGTGAACTACATCCCGTTCGAGCCCGAGGCCGCGAGCCTGTTCCCAGTTCGTCTCATCCTGATACGAGCGAGCCTCGCTGATGACCTCGAACACGCCCTTCGGCCGATGGAGCGAGGTCTGTGGCGATGATGTGGTCGCCGCGGCCATGATCAACCGGCTCGTCCTTCACGCTGAGGTCATCAGTCTGAAGGGAAATCGCTACCGACTCAAATCGAGATCTGGGCCGTGTTCCACTGGCCAAGCCAACGACTGAACGACCATCAGGTGGGTGCGTTTCAGTGTCGGAGCTGAGTCCATCAGACGTCGTTGACCGTGGGGAGTCCAGGAGCGGTTGCGACAGGAAGCGGAAACCGATCCTTCGGGCGGTAGGGCAGCTTGCCAGAGCTGAAAGAGGGTACCGACGTGGTCGAGGCCTGTCGCACTCTGCCCTCCTTCGTGCAGACTTCGACGATCCGTAACGCGAGTACCTGTGCGGCGTTCCGGCCCAGTCTCTGCACCACCTAGATCGCGTGCCTGCTATGAATCGCCCTCTAAGGTATATAGTATAGAAGTCACACTAATCGCGCCCAGCCTAGGATGCTCCAGTGAGCGACAAGGGGATCCCGCCAGATCTGAGGCGCCTGTGGCGGCTGCCCTCCGGATCGGTGCGTGGAAGACCGGCCAGTCTGTCGGTAGACATCGTGGTCCAAGCTGCCGTTGATCTGGCAGACGATGCCGGCCTCGCTGCGGTCAGCCTGCCCAAACTTGCCGCCGTCCTGGGCGTCACGACGATGTCGCTCTACAAGTACGTCGGATCTGCAAGTGAGCTCTACGTCCTGATGGGCGACCTGGCATCAGGACGGCCGCCAGCTTGTGACTCAGACGACGAGTCGTGGCGCGATGGACTCTGGAAGTGGGCTCACGCTCAAATACAGGTCTATGCCGCCCATCCGTGGCTGAGCCAGCTTCCGGTGACCTCGCCACCCGGAGGGCCGAACGCTATCTCCTGGATGGACGGCTTCCTCGCGGCAATGTGTAAGACCGGCCTGGACGCCAAGCGCAAGCTCGCCATCCTCGCGATGCTCGGCAACTACGTTCGCAGCTTCGCACAAGTCCAGGCCAGCCTTGATCGAGGTAGGACAGATAAAAGGCAAACCCGCACCGAAACCGAACTACAGTACAGCGCGGCCATGGCGGCGCTGGTTGATCCGGCGGAGTATCCCCACGCCGCACAGCTGTTTCGAGGCGAACCATTCGAAAGCAATTCAGACTCATCGCGCGTACCAGGCGAAGCGTATCCAGAGTTTCGCTATGGACTCACCATCATCCTCGACGGGATTGCCGCTGCCATCGAGGAGCACGGCCAGGAGTCGACCTGAACCGACCACTACAGAGCGCAGCGACGGGGGAGACAGCCATGCCACGTCGTCGCCCCATCGATGTCAGGGGGCGCCATGGGACTGGCCGACGTCGCCGGAGCAAGCATGCTGCGGCGCCGAGGTTGGCCAGTCGCTGCGCCGTCGGTTCGTCAGTCATCACACGCAAGATCGCGCAGCGCAGGGCTTGGTCATTCGACACCGCAGCGGGGTTTCGACATGGGAGATCGAAGGCGCGAGCCCAGTCAGAGGCGACTTTCCGGTGGCCGAGAATGGGCGAAGTTCGACCATGGGTGGGCGTGGTTCAGCTATGGCCGAACGTCAAGGGGCACGTGTGAGCTGTACATGCCTAAAGGTCAACTGCTTTGGCGAAACTCTCTTGCGGCCGGTTTCATCAACACAGCGGCGATCGTCATCTACGGTGCAACTCTGCAAGACCGCAACGACATGGTGAGCGCTATCCTCGTGCTCACGGGCGCCGAAGTTACGGCACACGCTCATGGGGTTGCCGATCACCCAGCCGGTCCTGTATCTGGTTTCCGTTTCCAAGCGTGACACGACCGCTTCGGTCTCAAGACGGCGATGACCAACCGATACAGCTGTCCGAGCAGGTCCATGCGTTATCCATTCGCCGGGGATCCTGAGACGGTCGGCTCTACCCCCGTGCTCGATCACGTAAGCACGAGCCATGTGGCCTCATGGCTCACTTCCCCCGACGATTCGGCCATTCCGAGCAACGGTCTTCACCCCGAATCCGTTGCGTTCAATCTTGGAGATTGCAATGACCACACTCGTCACAGGCGCTACCGGCAATGTCGGAAGCGCGATTGTCACCGAACTCCTCACCCGGCAACGCCCTGTCCGCGCATTGGTGCGGTCGGCCTCGCGTGCACGAGCGATACTTCCAGCCGGGGTTGAACTGGTCGAAGGAGATATCACCAATCTCGCCGCGGTCCGTCAAGCCACTGCCGGTGTAACAGCGGTGTTCCATGCCTCTGGGTTGCCAGAGCAGTGGCATCGTGACACAGAGATCTTCGAACGGGTCAACGTGGGAGGCACTCGAAACGCTATCTACGCCGCGCTGGAGGCAGGCGTTCAGGCATTCGTCTACACCAGCACGATCGACGTCTTTGAGTGGCCCTCGCACGGCACATTTGATGAGACACGAATCGACGCGCGCCCTAAGGCCACGTATTACGAGCGGTCGAAGCAGGCAGCGGATCGCCTCGTCGTGGCGGCACTCGATGCTGGGCTTCCTGCTCGCTTCGTTCATCCGGCCGGCGTCTACGGACCGGCTCCAGTCATCACACCGGGTCTCAACCAACTGCTGGTCGGTCTCGCAACGAACAAAGTCCCGGTGCTCATTCCCGGAGGGCTTCCTGTGGTGCACGCCACCGACTGCGCGCGCTTACATCTGGCGGTCGAGCATTCAGCAGTAGGGAGTCGCTACATTGCTAGCGAGCGGTATCTGAGCTTGACCGAGGTCGCCCACATCGTGCGCGACTCGTGGCCGAACGCCAACCTGCCACGCATGGTGCCGCGGTGGCTGGCCCGCGCCATCTCCGAGGCTGGCGAAGTTCTCGCGAGCGTCACCAACAAACCACCCTTGGTCTCCAGAGGAGAACTGGCCTTTCTAACCCACGAGGTGAGACCGGATGCTGGCCGTGCAAGTCGTGAGCTTGGCTGGAGCGCGCGCCCCTTCGAATCCGGAGTCTCCGACACTCTTCACGCCATGAACAAGGCAGGTCAACTCCGAGTCTGAACTCGAGGTCGAAGAGTCAACGTTCGTTGAGCAGGCCCCCCGGTCTGAGCAGCCGTTACGGTCGTGGCAGTAAGGGTCTGGGCGGGCCGACACCTTAGTCGCTTGGTCAAGGGTCCACTCCAGAGTCCGAGATCAACTGCCGGGACCTGACTGGCGCCATGCCGGGGGCGCTACTCGTGGCACTGTGGAGGCGATCCAGGTCGCTGATCACCGGCGCATGTGGCACATCCTGGGCCAACTGCTGAACGCGTTGTAGCCCGGCATCGCACCCATCCCGTGACCTGCCGCAATCCAGCGCCGCTGTCGGCCGAGGACATCCCGGCCGAGGCCAAGGAACTACGGGAGGAGCTGTCGGGGATGCTGCCGTTCGTACCGATCGCTTCCCTGCTGGTCGAGCTGGACGCCCGCACCAAGCTCCTGGACTGCTTCACCCACGCCGGCGGCCGCAAGGCGAAACTGTCGGTGGAGCAGAAGCGCTACATCCTGATCGCCGGGGCCACGAAGCACGGAGGCAGGATCAGGGCGGCGAGTGAGTGCAGCCGCTGCTCGCTACGGGAGCAGACTGTGAAACACCCCCTAAAGCGACCGCAGCAAGGCCGCCGAATAGGAGCAGGAAGCCCGCAAGCGCGGCTGGGCTCAGGGTTTCACCGAGGACCGTCAGCCCCAGGACGGCGGCGACCATGGGCTCGGCCAAGCTGAGAGTGCCTGCGGCCGAGGCCGGGATGCGGCGCAGCCCGTGGACGAACAGCATGTAGCCCAGCACGGTGGCCGCGAGCGCGAGCCAGGCGATGAGCAGCAGGGACGCGCGGGTGACCAGGGCTTCTGCCTCGATCACGAGCCACGGAGTGAACAGGACTCCGCCGACCAGGAGGGTGAGGGACACGGCGGTGACCATGTCGGCGCCGGTGTCGGCGAGGTGCTTGGCCGCCACGGTGTAGACGGCACCGCAGACTCCGGCCACCACGGCCAGCAGGACGCCGAGGGGATCGGCGGACGAGGAGCCGCCGGGGAGCAGAAGGAGCGCGCATCCGGTCACAGAGGCAGCCGTGCCGCCCAGCCAGGCCCGCCCTAGGGGCGACCTACTGCCCGTCATACGGTCGACAATCCCGGTCGCCACTGGGGTGACGCCGAGTGCTACGGCCGTGGCCAGGGCCGCGCCCGTTCGGGCGACGGAGAAGAAGAACGCCGCCTGGAAAATTCCGGTGGCGGCTGCGGCAGCCAGCAGGGGCCAGGGCGCCCGGCGCATCAGCCGCACGGCGGAGCCGCCTCGCAGGGACAGCAGGGACAGCAGGGACAGCAGGATGCCACCCCCGAGCAGCCTCGCGCCTCCGAGTGCCATCGGGGACGCTTCGCTCCCCGCGAGCACTTGAGCCGGACCGACCGTCCCCCACAGGACCGCCGCCGCCAAGACCATGCGCGAACCGGTCGGTATGTTCATCGTTGTCACGAGCGGAGGGTAGGCAAGGTCTTCGGCCGCCGTCCTCTGTATCGAGCGGATCTTCGGTTCAGCCGACCCTGGCCGAACCTATGAGACTTACCTGTGGCTCAATCGTCGGGGCGCTCGAATTTTCTGCGACTGGAAGCCCTCCGGGCCGGAGAATTGGCGTCGATCTCGGCCTGCTCCGTCCGCACGAAGTGCTCGTAGACGACTGTGGTCCTGACGTCGACGATCTCCTTGCGCCTCGCTAGGTGGTCCAGGACGAAGTCGCGCAGGTACGGGGTGCCCGGCACCGCGACGTGGATCAGGATGTCCTCGTTGCCGGTCACCACGAAGACCGTGAGCGTCTCCGGGAGCTGCGCCACGCTGTCGAGCACCGCCTCGATCGTCTCCCTGGACTGGGGCCTGATCCGGACCCCGATTAGCGCCTGTACGCTGCGCCCGAGCGCGGCCAGGTTCGTCGCGGCGTGGTACCCGGTGATGACCCCTCGTTCGCGCAGCGCGCGCGTGCGCTCCAGCGCGGTCGAAGCCGCGATCCCCACCGAGTCGGCCAGCTCCTTGTTGGTTTGCCTGCCGTCCCGCTGAAGCCGTCTAAGAATCGCTCGGTCGGTCGCGTCCATGGCGAACATTCTTCGGCGTCATGGCCGTGACCGCTACCCCCGGCGTAGAATCCCGGCCTCCCCGTCGGGCGGGGAAGTCGGGGTCTCGCGGGGGTACTGAACGAGGCCAGCCAAGGTGAGCACCGCTGACAGTGTGCCCAGCAGCCGTGACAACGGGAGGGCGTAGCGCCAGCGCACCGCGGCCCGCAGGCGCTGCTCGTGGTCGGCGATCTGCTCGCGCGTGCGCTCGTGCGCGCCGAGCATGGCGTCGACTTGTTGCCGTGCTCGACGAGTTTGGCGCTACGGTCATGGGCGGTGATCATCACTCCGGGTTCGCTCATGGCGCCGCCAGCAGGGTGTCCGTCGCCGGGCCCTGGCAGCGCAGGTCGCACGGACATCCGCGCGTGTACCTCAAGATGCCGTCTGTTACCAACACGCCGGACACACAGCAGCCACCGCCATCCCGTAGCCACCCGGCGGCTGGGGCTTCGCTCGGGAGCGGAAGGCCGTATCGGGGCCTCCCACGCGGCGTGCGTGCGACATTGTCCTAGTTTCTTGAGGGCTGCGCTCGCGGGCAGGCAGTGGTTGGCTGTCCCGATCCTGGTTCGAGAGACCTGCGTTTGCCGAGTTCAGCCCTGCGGCCCTTCCGGTGATGACCCACCAAGACCAATGCCTACGAGGACTCCCAGGGACCAGCCCAGCACTCAGCCATGGGCGCGCTGATCGTCACTGCTTTGGCTCGTCATCGGTGGGCGCACCCGGGTCCCCGCCCGCCGCCCATACGACCGATGGTGGCGATGCGGCCCGGGACTATTGAAGCTTGGCGGACGTCCGCGCTCTGGCCTCCGCCTCCTCGGCAGCGCGGCCGACGCTCCAGATCATGGTCCGCTGGTGGACCCGTCGGCCCTCGTGCCGGAGGCCGGGCACCAATGGTGCCGGGCCGTGTTCGGCGAAGCCCATGCGCTTGAAGAACCGCACCGCCCGGGTGTTCTCGACCAGGGTCTGCAGGTGGCAGCCGGGAGATCCAGCCTTCCGGAGCCGGTCAAGCCATCGACTCATCAGTCCGTCGGCGGCACCTGTCCCTCGCGCCTCGGGTGCCACGTTGATGTGCAGATGCGCGGGCCACCTGACGTCGGCGAATTCGCCGGCGCCGGGCTCCTTGCGGACCGCGGCCCACGCTAGATCGGCCAGGCTGCGCGCGAAGAAGGCCGCGGGCCTGGGTCGGAAGACCAGCCGGTAGGTCCGCATCGCCTTCTCCATGCGCTCGCTCTCCCCGGGAAATCTCGCGCTGTCGAGGCATCCCGTCAGATAGCCCACCAGGGCGCCCCCGGCGACGGCGACGAAGAGCGATTCCGGCTCCAGTTCCATGTATGGGTCCAGGTAGACGGCCGCCTCCGAGTCCGCGTGCCCCCACAACGACGCCGTGGGAGCACCCTCGCCCACTCGTTCGAACAGCTCGCGCAGCTCGGCGCGGTCGCTCGGTGCGAACGTACGGATCTCCATGACGCCTCCCTAACTATGTACAGCCTACTCTGTACGACATACACGATTCTTATACTATAGGACGTACACAGATTCCAACCCCACGAGAGGATGTTCGATGGCAGAGCTGCCACCCGTCGTGGCGCGGATGTGGGGCCGCGAACCCACCACGCGCAGGGGCCCGAGGCCGCGCCTTGACCTGGCCACGATCACTATGGCCGCCATGGAGATCGCCGACACCGAGGGGCTGGCCGCCGTCTCCATGAGCAACCTCGCCGCCCGGGTAGGCGTCGCTCCGATGGCGCTCTACCGGTATGTCGGCAGCAAGGACGACCTGCTGACAATCATGGCGGACAGTGCCGTGCCCCCACCCCCCGAACGCGAGAACCTGTCCTGGCGCGCCTACCTCGCCACGTGGACCCGGCTCACCCGCGACCTCCTGCTGTCTCGGCCGTGGCTGCTGGATCTGCGCCACAGCACCCCGCCCATGGGCCCGCGGCGCCTGCTCTGGCTTGACCGGGCCCTGGACGCGCTGTCCGGTACCGGGCTGGATGACGGCCAGAGGTTCAATGTAGCCACAGTGCTGGCCGGCTACGCCCTCACCGACGCCACACTCACGCACTCGCTCGGCGCCAGTGGTAAGGAGCCCGCGGCCGAGGTTAAGGGAGCCGCCGAGTACGGCGAGATCCTCACGGAGGTCCTGGACCCCGCGATGTACCCGGCGCTGTCAGCCATGATGCGCTCAAGCCTGCTCCGCGACTCGACCGGCTGGACGGAGGACGCCGACTTCCGGTTCGGCCTCGACCTCCTGCTAGACGGCGTAGAGGCGCTGATCGCCCGCCCAGCCCGGTAGCCGGTCCCGGCTGCTGGGGGCGGAACGCGAACCCCACCTGGCGGCGGGGGGTCTAGGCCCTTGCAAACAACCGAACGGCCAGCCGCGTTATCGAGCCGGGGCAGGATCGAGATAGCCAGACAGGATGCGTCCTTCACCAGTGATCGGCAAGCATAAGCGCGCAACAGGCCAGCGATCACCCGGCCGCTGATCGCCTACGACCTGTCTAGTTTCACTTGATGATTGACGCAATGGCATCGGATGACGCTTGACACTCCTGGTCGATCTTTCGCTTCTTAGTATGCGCGCTGGACTTGGTCCGGGTGATCTCCTGGGTAGTGGTTCGAGGCACGATGCGCAGCGGCTCACCGTTGTCGTGCACGGTGATGTGAGTGTCATCCACGGTCACCTCGAGAATCTTGCGGGCGTGGACGCGGCCGACCTGAATCTTCTGCCCGACGACTTGGAACCCGCCGCGGCAGGAGACCACTCGTCGGACGGTCACCGGCTCGGTTGGCGCGGCCGGTGGCGGCCCTGCTCGCCGGGCACCCCGTAGGGTGACACACTCGGCCAGCGGAAGCGGGCAGGCCACAGCGCGCAGCAGTTGCCGTTGGTCGTTCATGACCTGGGCAGTGATGCCGTCCAGCCGCAAAGTGATCCGCTGGCCAGCCAGATAGGCGCCGATGCTCAACGCCCGGCCGGACAGGCTGACGGTGCCGATCGAGGACACCAACCGATCGATCTCGACCGCAGTCACCTCGGTGGTGGCCCGGCTGTGGACGGGGTCGAGACGGGCCGGTCGGGCCTGACCCGAGGCGATCAGCGCCGCCAGCGTATTGACGCTCAGCCGGGAGGCCACGCTCTTGAGCCTGCCACCGCCGACGGTGAACACATGCACATGGCTGGTGCTGATCCACACCGTGATCGGCATGCCCGCCCGGTCAGGGCCGAGCCACAGCTGTTGCCCGCCGATGGACAGATTCCCCGAGTCCGGCACGATCCGATCGACCTCGACTGCAGTCACCTCGGTGGTGGCCCGGCTGTGGACGGGGTCGAGACGGGCGGGACGGGCCGGTCGGGCCTGACCCGAGGCGATCAGCGCGGCCAGCGTATTAATGCTCAGCCGGGAGGCCACGCTCTTGAGCCTGCCGCCGCCGACGGTGAACACATGCACATGGCTGGTGCTGATCCACACCGTGATCGGCATGCCCGCCCGGTCAGGGCCGAGCCACAGCTGTTGCCCGCCGATGGACAGATTCCCCGAGTCCGGCACGATCCGATCGACCTCGATTGCCTGATGCGACAGCTGGTCCAAGACGGGCGTGAGAACCGGAGCGGACAGCACCGCCGGCGGACCGGCAGCCACCAGATCGGCCGGACCGGGTGCAGGGTGGGCGACCGGGGCCAGACTGGCCGGAAGGCGCAGCAGCATCTCCTGCTCGGCGCGCCGGCGAGCACCGTCATGGCCGGAGTGGAAGCGGTCAGCTGGGAAGTCCATCTCCAGCGCCTGATGCGGCCGGGCGGTGTTGTAGTGCTCGACAAAGTCTTCCACCGCCGCCTGGGCGGAGTCCAGATCGGCGAACGGCAGCATGCTGGCCAGCAACTCGCGGCGCACCGTCTGGTGGAAGCCTTCGATCTTCCCGGTGGTCGTCGGGGTGCGCGGGGCTGTATGCCGCAGGGTGATGCCGTTCTCCCAGCAGACCCGCTCGAACAGCACCTCACCGGCCGTCGGCCCACCGAAGCGGGCGGTGAACTGTTTGCCGTTGTTGTCGGTCAGGACTTCCAGGGGAACCCCGAAGCGCCGCATTGCCTCGGCGAACGCGGCGCAGACCAGCCTCCCGGTCGGTCGAGCAACGACCGAGGCGATCACGCAGAAGCGGGAATGGTCGTCCACCCCGGTGATCAGCTTGGCCTCGCTGCCGTCGGACAACAGCAGCCCGCCCATGATGTCCATCTGCCACAGCTGCATCGGGCCGGGCCGTTCCCAGAGCACATATTCTTCACGATTGCGCTGCCGCGCCCGCACGCTTATGAGGTCGTTACGCACCAGCGCCCGATAGATACTGGTTCGCGAGGGCACTGGCTCGACTCCGCGCCGGGCCAACTCCCACCCCAGTGTGCGTGGTCCCCAGCTCGGGTGGGCTCGCTGCAACTCGCAGATCATCGCCTCGACCGCTGCCGCGATCTGCATCGGATGCGCTCGAACGCGATGCGAGCGATCAGCCAGCGCGGCCAGCCCGCCGTCGCGATACCGCCGGACCCAGGTATGCACCGACTGGCGTGATACTCCATACCGGGCGGCCACGTCGGTGACTTTGGCCCCGCCCAGCACCTCGATGACCGCGTCATAGCGCTGCTCCATGACACTCAACTCCACCAGACGATCAAGGTGTCAAGCATCAAGCGAGACAGGACATGGTCGCCTACGACCACTAATGAGACTTAGGAATATTCGTCTAGGCCTGGCATCCTCCCCTGCCGAGGGAAGGATCAGCTCACCCTGCCACTTATGAATAGGGCCCAGCAGAGGAAACCGAACGCTGCGGTGGCGGTGATCGTGCGGACGAGGTTGTAGGCAACCCATTTGGCCTCGTTGAACTGACGACGCGCTTCAGCGAGATCCCTGATCCTGTCCGGAGCGCCAGCCGTCTGGAGAGCATTATTGAGCGGTACGTTCACGGCCATCGTGATGCAAAATGTAACCAGGTAGAGGACAAATGCGACGAGCAGCCATGGCAACACCGAGCGGACGTTCTGCCCGAGGTGGAGCACTGCTGCAAGGCCCGTTGAGAGCAGCGCGCCCACGAAGCTGAACATGAACCACGGATTGATGATCGCCCGATCCATGGCCTGAAACGCGCCGACAAATGTACGGTCGTCCGTCCCTGCGAGGCCACGCATGATGGTGTGTGCATAGAGGCCGCACACCCCGGCTACGAGACCAGTCGTTATAGTCGCCGCAATGAGCACGGCGACTCGCAGAACCAACATCAGCTCAGTACCTCATACAAACGTGACTTCGTGATGCGCCCAGCTGCTCTCCCTCGCTGTCCACATCCCTGGCTCGTTGGCCGACTAGCGCGGCCACGCAAAGAATAATGTCATCCGCAAAGACCCTCTCAGCGTGATCCGATGGCGCCTAGCCCTTGGGCACTAGCCCAGCATCAGGGTCGGTCATCTGAAGCGCGATGACTAGGTCACGGGCCGGACATTTGCCGGACACTTACCGCACACAGGGGCCATGCCTGTGCATAAAGGTGCTGATCGAACGGGGTTAGCCGAAACGCTCGGCGGAGCGTTGGCACATAAGGGGAAGCGTCCAGCTGGCGTTGATTCACCATAAGGGGCCGGGGCGCGGTGCTGACCCGACTCGCGATGGCGAATTGCGCTGGGGGCCAGGAAGACCACGGTAATACCGACTCTACTCGGGCACACTCCGCTCGACGGCCCCCACTTCCTCGGAGGGGACGCTCGACCACCACTGCGCGTCCACGCTTTGGCGTAGCAGGGCCTGACGAAACCTGTGCGGGATCTCCGCCTGGCCTCGCTCCACGTCCATGGCCAGATCGCTCTGTTCGGCGGCGAACTCGGGCAGCCTCGCGGTGGTAAATCGGCCTGCTCGTGGTCTGTAACTGCAGACGATGCTGTTCTGCACACAGGGCCTGCCGCAGCTCCGGCGTGGCCGCTGGGGCGTCGGGTAACGATGCTCGCGTGGGCCGTTCGGCCTGGTCGGCGGTGAGGCCGTCGGGCGGGGAGAGATGGTCGCCGTTGCGGGCGCACGTGGATGGCGTAGCGTCGAGTTGGTGTCGCCTGGGGTGCCGGCCGTGATCTGGGCCAGAACGGCGGTCTTCTGGAGTAGGTGCTCGGCGGCTGCTTGCTAGGCTGGGATGCCGGGCGGCAGGGCGAGGTGCTCGTGGTGGGCGATGATGGTGTCGTAGCTGGCCAGGCTGATCGTTCCGGGCTCGGGCTCGGCACGGGTCAGGTTGGCTCTGCGAACCACGCGGGCCAGCAGGTCCGTGACCTGTCGGCCGGTCAGGTGCGGGTCGACGGCGATGCCGTAGCGGCGCTCGGTCTGGTGGCGCAGGCGCTCCAGGATGCTGTGCCATGGGATGCCCTGGCCCGCCCACCCGGCTGCGGCCAGGCCGCTCCCAGCCGTTCCGACGTGATGTGCAGCCAAACGCCGGCTGCTGGAACGAAGTTCGCAGGTACGGCGGAGCCGGCTGGAATTCGGTGTCCAGCCCAAGGGCCAGCCGCACCTCGTGCTCGGGGCCGCGCCGGCGCCTGACGAGCTTGCTGGTCGCGCCGCTCACCGGTGATCCGGCGCGGAGCAGGGTGATGTCGACCGCGCGGCGGAGTCGGCGTCGCAGCCCTCGCCGCGGGCGAGGTGGATCGGTCTCCGGCTGGGCGTGCAGGGTCTGCGTCATGCGCCTTCCCTCGCGGTGGCTCGAACAGTTGGACGCCCTGGGACCATTGTGATCGTGTGACGGATGCGCGCGCACACCCCACCTGATCCGGAGCTCGGCGAGCCCTGCTGGCTGTGCGTGCCGCCCGCCAGTGGATGCCCAAACGCGCCTCACGGCCGTCCTCACCCGGAAAGCGAGTCTCGCCTCAGCGCCCCAACTCGGACCGTCACTGTAGCGGGCCGGTGCCGGCCGGTCGGTCTCATCCCGGTCCCGGCGGTGCTCGCGCGGAGACTGGGGCGCGCGGCGGCCGCGGGAGGGCTGGCTGCTTCGCTTGCCCTGCCTTTGCCGAAGCGGCCTGGCGCCCACGCCCGTCGTGCTCGATGCAGCTTGGACTTCGACGTGACGCAGGTCCGGCGGGAAGTCGGCGCGGCGTTCGGTTTGTGGGTGATCGCATCGAGCTCACGGCGCACCCTGTGGAAAGTCTGCTGGATGCCCGCCGCGCCGTGACCTTGGTGACATCCCTGAAGCGCTCCGCGGTGCGCCGAATCCCAGTCGCATTCGAGGTCGCGCTGCTGCTGCAGCAGGGAGGCCACGACGCCATGGCGGGCACCGGCTCGTCACAGTGCCTCGCCTGATCCTGCACGATCGGCCGCCCCGGTGTGCGGCAGTCGCTAAGTTCGGCGTCCAGGCTGGCCTGTTCAGCTTCCAGCCGTCGGCGCCGAGCGGGCAGCAGAGTGCTCAACGATCCATGGAGGGCACTGAGGACCCGTTGACACCGACTGATCTGGTCGAGCTTGGTCTGGAGTTGCGTCGCCCGGTTCTGGAGCTCGATCAGGGCACGGCCGCCCTCGCTGCGCCTAAGCGGATGGTACATATCCGCTCGGCCAGGCGCTCCCGATGGTCCACCGGTGCTCGCTCAGCCGGGCCTCCGCCCCGCTGGGCATAGGGCGAGCGCGTCGGTGTGCCTGGGCCAGTTCGGCTTAGCCTGCGCGTTGCTGATCCTCTCCAACAGGGCGCGTCGCCCAGCCAGGTCGTCTTCGCTCAGCAGACCGACCCCGTAGGAGGGTTGGCTCAGCGACAGGGCGGCGCCGACCAGGCCGACCAGGCTGATCTGGCTGCCCAGGCGGGGCTAGTCCGGCTGGATGTCTCATCTTTCGTTTGGCTCTCCGGCCGCTTCGGTGCGCGGCGGCTGGGTCCGTCCCCAGCCCTGACCCGGTTCCTGCCTGCGGGACGCAGCCGCCACCTCGGGGATCTCGGTGGGGGAGGGCGCCTGCTCGGCGATCAAGGTGGGCTCCATGGTCAGCAGCCGGTCAGCGCGATCGCCTTGCAGGTCTCGAGCGGGAACGAGACAGTCACCAGGCGCCAGGTAGTAGAGCTCCTCAGGCGTTCGCTCGGCGGAGACGTTCGGCTGCTTGTGCCCAGAGTCCTTTGCCGGAGACTGCGGCGTAGCCGTGGAGCGCTTCCCAACGGATGTCGTGGGCCGCTGGCCACAGGCTTGCCGCCCATGCGATCTGCTGCTCCTCGGCGGTGAACGAGCGGGCCCTAGCGTCCTGATAGGCGGCCAGGAACGCCTCGGTACTTTCGATCGGCGGCAGGACGGCCGGGCCCATCTTGGGAAATACTGCACTCGCAGCTCCCACAAGGGCAGCTTCCGGTTGCCATGCCAGACTGTCCCAGTCGTGCACCGTCCGAACATATTGGTCGTGCCACCGGAGGTTGTGTGCCTCGAAGTCGGCGTGGCCCAGCACCGAGGGCAGTCCAGCTGCCAGCATTCGCCGACGGGCCCTGTCGGCTGTGTCCATGACGTAGGTGGGTACGAGGCTCTGGTCTTTTTCGTCGAGCGCCTCGATCGACGGCCACAGCCCGGGGTCGGTGTGGTCCCACCGCACCCAGCGCGGATTCGGCAGCGGCGGCGTGATGGCGAGGTCCGACAGTGCGGTCATAAGCCGGGCGAAGACCTCTGCGTAGCGCACAGCGACGTCCGGCGTATCTCCGCGCAGCGGCTCTCCTCCGTGCCGGTATTCCTCCGCATGCACGGCCAGGAGACCGACACTGACGACCGGCGTGAGCGGGCGGGCGCACGGGAACCCGTTCTCGGCCAGTCGGGCCTGTGCTTTAACACATGAGCCCGCACGGCCGTCGTCGCCGCGGGCTTTGACCACGACGTCCGTACCGCAAGACAATCGGAGACCGAACACCATCGACATTGATTGTTGTCGAAACAGCACGTCAGCGGGCTGGTCCCCGAGATGGTCCAGACACCAGGCCGATAGCCAGTCCGGCAGATCGTCAATCGGCATAGTGAAACTGTGCCATAGCCATCTGAACGCGCCCGATATCGCCCGAGCTGCCCTTGGCTGCGTACCAAGAAGATCCCTCTGCCCGCGTGACAACCCTTGGTGGCCCGGGTGCGAGATGAGTCCACCGGCCAGCTCTTCGCCACCCTGCATGAGGTGCTGGCTCCGCGCCAGCGCACGATCTTGCAGATGCTGCTGGATGGGCCGGAGGTAGACGTGTACGACCTGGAGCGCGGGCGCAAGGTCCCCGTAGCGGCGTCGGGCAAGAAGCTGAAGACGCTGGTGCGCGCCTCGGAATTTCGGCGTAGGGCGAGACTCCCGGTACCCGGTAAGTCGGCATTTCGGCATGCCCTCATGGCCTAAGGTTGGTGATCATGAAGAACGATCCGTTGCAGGTACTCGTTCGCTCGGAAGGGCCGTGGACGGTGGCCGAGGTAGTCGGCGAGCTGAGTTACGCCAACGCCGCCCGGCTACGGGCGGCGTTGGCCGCCGTGTGGGAATTGCCGCGCCCCCAGCAGCTCGTCCTGGAGCTGTCCCAGGTAGGCGCATGCGACTCCGGTGGGATGGCGGCGGTCCTGGCGTTGTTTCGGCGCGTCACCGTCCGCGGCGGCAGCCTGGTGCTGGTCGGCACGCACGGACCGATGCTGGAGCTGCTCAAGCGCACCCGTACGAGCGCGCTGATGCCGATGTACGACACCCTGAGCCAAGTCCCCGCTCTGCCCTCCAACGGCGGCCCGCGCCTAACCCCACAGCCTGCCTGAGCTCGACTGGACGCTCACCCCTCGAGTGTGGCCCGCAGGGGACGGGCGGGAGCGGCAAGATCACGTCCGTGGCGCACAGGCCACGATGCCGGCACCCACGTCGAAGGTGACACTGGCCCCTGCCATACAGGGCGGTTCCACGTCGGAAAGCCCGACGTCGGCCAGCGCATCGATGCCCACGAAAGCGTGCCGTCGGCAAACGTACGTGGAGAGCCTTCTTCCCTTCCTGGTCGTGCGATCCGGCACTCTTTGGACCATTTAGCGATCACTCGGCCATGATCTGAAGGAGGGGCGTGGTCCCGCTCCGAAGGGGTCACGTGGCCGGAGATTATCCCGACCGTCCACCGTACGCGTCCATTGGATTACCGCTTTTAAGAGGGCACGGCTGGCTACTGGAGGGGGAGTTAGAGCTCCTAACGCAATGAGGTCAGGCGTCGCCAGCAGATGAGGCCGCATGCCAGCTTGAGAAAGACCTCGTGGACGTCGGCGCAGACTTCCCTCTAGATGCGTAGGCGTCGGAAGGCGTGGAGCAGCGAGAAGGTCTGCTCGACGACGTAGCGGTGTTCGCCCGCCGGAGCCGTGCTCGGTGCCGCGGCGGGCGATCAGAGGGCGGATCTGCAGCTCGCGGACCAGGCGGCGGTACGTGTCGTGGTCGTAGCCGCGGTCAGCCACGACGACATCAGGGCGTTGGCGAGGCCTGCCCGCGCTTACCGCGGATCTTCGGAATGGCCTCCAGCTGTGGCCGCAGCTGGGTGACGTCGGTGCGGTTGGCACCGGTCAAGGTGACCGCGGGCGGGACGCCGCCAGCGTCGGTGACCAGGTGGTGTTGCTGCCGGGCGGCCCCACCCCACCTCTGCGACTGTTGATCCGTTCGGGCAGCGCCTTGTCAGCTCAGGAAGCGGCTCAAGTATCCCAGAACGACCTGTGGTCGTTCTTCCACGACGTAGTGACTCGTGTTCTCCACGCGTACGATCTCGGCCCTTGCTGCCTTGGCAGGCAGCAAAGCGCGCATGTAGGCGTCGTTAGAGGGGCTGGCCAGCGCGAGCACGGGCGGTGTGACCGGTTTGTAGGTGCGGTCATCGGCGATGTCTTGCCCGTATGTCTGGTACCAGCCATTGCTGGCGCGAATCGCGTTGCGGGTGTTGTACGCGTGGGCATAGATCCGGCGGTCCTGGTCTGAGACGGCGTTCTTGTCCAGCAGGATGAGGTCGCACAGGTGATCGATCAGTGCCCGGGCGCGACCGGCCAGTAGTTGCTCCGGCAGGCCGTGTACCTGGTTGAAGGCGAACCACCACAGGTGAAAGACATCTGGTTGTGGGAGCAGGGTGAGCTGGTTGAGCCCTTCGTCCGGATGAGCCACATCGATCATTACCACCTTCCGGACTCGCTCGGGGTGGTTGGCGGCCAGGCTGAAGGCGACCATCGAACCGATGTCCGAGCCGATCACGTCAGCCTGGTCGAAGCCGAGTTCGGTGATGAGCGCGGCGATGTCAGCGGCCATCGTCCTCTTGTCGTAGCCGCTCTTGGGTTTGGCCGAGGCGCCCATTCCCCGTAAGTCGACCGCGATCACGCGATGATTCCGGGCCAGGTCAGGCATGATCTTGTGAAACTCCCACCAGGTGCGCGGCCAGCCCGGCAGCAGGATCACCGGCGCGCCCTGTCCTCCGGCGACATAGTGCAGTCGCACTCCGTTCGCGGTGGCATACATGCTGCGAAATCCGCCGGACAATGATCGGGCAAGTACGTCGTCATCAGGTGCGTCCGCCACAGCCGCGCTCGAAGCGAACAGCATGCTGCCCCCGACCATCGCACCGATTCCGGCACCCAACACCCTTCTTCTGCGCACAATCTTCTCCCTTCTGAGATGTTGCGTAGGCAATCACGCATGACTGAACGCCTGCTCCGCGAAAGCACCGAATCCAGCTGACCGCCGTCGCATGAGCGCCGTTGCAAATAAGGCCATTACCGCCACGTGCTGCGGACATCGCGATAATGGACAGGACGGTCAATGGGGGACGAATCGGGGTTCTCGATCAGATCCGCTGGGCGCGGCTGGGCGGCCGGGGGGGGGGGGGCAGGTCCTGGCCTATGCATGGCCGACGGCGGATGCGGGAGCGGCTGCTGAGGTCCCGAGCTTGCCGAGTGCGAGGACTGCGACAGCGCCGGCGACCGCGACGCCTGCGCTGATGAGCAGGCTGAGGCTATAACCCGACATGACGGCCGCCGTCGAGCCCGGGACCGGCCAACCGCTGGTACGGGCGGTGGCGACCGCCACCAGGGACGCCACTCCTACTGCGATGCCGACCTGCTGGGCCGTGTTCAGCAGTCCCGAGACCGCGCCCTGGTCCTCGGGCGCGCTGCCGGTGGTGGCCACGATGCTGGCGCCGACAAATGCCGAGCCGAGGCCGAGCCCGAAAACAAGGTAGCCGGGCAGAATGTCGATCGCGTACGAGCTCGAGATGGTGATCCTCGCTAATAGCACCTCAGCGATGGCGACGGCGAGCAGGCCACTCGCTGCGATGAGTTGCGGCCGTAGGCGCGGCGCCAGCCTGGTGGCCAGACCGCTTCCGGCGATCGCCATGAGGGTGGACGGGAAGACGGCCAGACCGGTCTCGATCGGTGAATAGCGCAAGACTCGCTGCATGATCAGCATCATGAAGAAGCCCTGGCCGCCCACGACGGCCATGAGAGCGAGGATAGCCAGGTTCGCGCCCGCCATCGGTCCTCGCGCCAGGATCCGCCACGGGATAAGCGGCCCCGGTGAGCGCCGCTGGATCAGGACGAAGCCGGCCATGAGCACGCCGGCGGCACACAGCAGGCCGAGAGTGGCGGGCGTGGCGAAGCCGTCCTGCTGACCCCGGGTGAGGCCGTATATCAGCAGTCCGATTCCCGCGGTGGCGGTCACGGCACCGGGAAGGTCGAGCCAGCCGGGCCTTGGGGCGGGGATTGCCGTTGCCGCCCCGTGGTTCGAGGGATGGCCCGTCGGCCAGTGGATGCGGGCTCGGTCCGAAGGCAAGATCCCGGTCCTGCTCAGAGCAGCAACGCCGATGGGGACGTTGACCAGGAAGACCGCCCGCCAGCCCAGCGTGTCCGTGAGCACGCCACCGAGGATGAAGCCCGCCCCGGCACCGGTCGCTCCCAGACCGCTCCACACACCCAGTGCCCGGTTGCGCCCGCCCCCTTCCGCGTAGATGGACAGGAGCAGGCCGAGTGCGGTGGCTGAGATGACGGCGGCGCCTAGGCCCTGCAGCGCTCGCGCCGTCAGCAGGAGAGTGGCGCCCGTCGACATGCCGCAGGCGGCGGAGGCGGCCACGAACAGCGTCGTGCCGACGATGAACATGCGGCGCCGTCCCAGCAGATCACCGGCCCGCCCGGCGAGGATGAGGCAACCGCCGAACGTCACCGCGTACAGGGTGATCACGTACTGGAGGGTCGCCTCCGGAAGACGGAGATCGAGGCCGATGGCGGGCAGCGCGACGTTCGCGATCGTGGTATCGAGGATGACCATGAACTGAACGGCGCACAGCAGGGCGAGGATGCCGCCTGGGGTGGACCGTGAAGTCATGCGGTCAGGCCGCCATCGAGCAGAATCCGGGTGCCGTGCAGGTAGTCCGAGCCGCGACCGGCGAGGAAGACCGCCGCTGCGACAACGTCCTGCGTGGTGCAGAGGCGGCGTGCCGGGATGGTGGGGATCATGTAGGTCTCGACGTCCATTTGAGCGAGGGGCGTGGCTGCCATCGGGGCGTCCGCGACGAGGCCGGGGCTGATGGTGTTGACGTTGACGCCTTGGGGGCCGTATTCGTTGGCCCAGGTACGGGTGAGGTTTTCCAGGGCCGCTTTGGAGGAGTTGTAGATCGAGGCGCCGGGCCAGCTCTTGACTGCACCCAGCGTGCCGATGTTGACGACCTTGCTTGTCCGGTTCGCCAGGAGGTGCGGCAGTGCCGCCTTGGTGACGAAGTAGGTGGCTCGGTAGTTCAGATCGATGACGCGGTCGAAGTCCGCTTCGGTGACCTCGTGCGTGAGTGAGGAGGTGAAGGCCGCGGCGTTGTTGACGAGCACGTCGAGTCCACCGAATGCGGCGGTAGCCGCCTCTACCACCGCCTGCGGGGCACCTGGTGCGGTGAGATCGGCGGCCAGGAATTCGGCCTTCCCGCCGTCTGCTCTGATCTGGTCCGCCACGCTCTCGCCGAGATCGGCCCGCCGGCCGGTGAGGACAACGCAGGCGCCCTCGCGGGCGTAGGCCCGCGCGATGGCCTCGCCGATGCCCGAGGTGGCACCTGTGATGAGGGTGATCTTTCCGACGAGTTGGGCTGAGGTCGCTGTCGTTTCGTGGCTCATTGGGCTGACAGTAGAAACGACCGCTTAAGAGCGTCAAAGACTGAATCTTGATCTGTCGATAAGCTCCATGCATGACCTTTGACCTTCGCCATCTCGAAGGGTTCGTGGCCGTCGCCGAGGAGTTGCATTTTGGCCGGGCCGCCACGCGGCTACATCTGGCCCAGCCTGCGCTGTCTCAGCAGATCTTGCGCCTAGAGGCGTCGCTTGGCGTCGAGTTGTTCGTACGCGAGCGCCGTCGTACGAGACTCAGCGACGCGGGCAAGGCGTTCCTAGTGGAGGCCAGGCGCACGCTTGCGCAGGCTAAGCAAGCGCGTGCGGTCGCGGTGCGCGCCGGGCGGGGCGAGCTCGGCAGTCTGCGAGTCGGATACGTGCCGACCACGTCCTCCGCGCCGTTCCTGGCCGCGTTGGCGGCGTTTCAGCGCACCCACCCGGACGTTGAGGTGGAGCTGCGCGAGTTGCCGCTCGGGTCGCTGGCCGACCCGCTGCGCGACGACGTGGTGGACGTGGCGTTCATCGCCAGACTGGGGCCACTCGATGAATGCCTGGATCTTAACGAGAGCGCAGTGGTGTGCGAGCTGTCGGCTGAGCCCTTCGTGGCCGCTGTCTCGACCGATCACCCGCTGGCTGCGCGCCCGGTCATTGAGGTGGCCGAGCTGGCCAAGGAGGACTTTGTGCTCCTGGCTCCGGAAATCTGCCAGGAATGGGACAACGCGGTGCAGGCCATCTGCACAACGGGCGGATTTTCGCCACGGGTGAGCCACCACGTCCGCGAGTTGTCCACACAACTCATCATCGTCGCTGCCGGACTGGCAGTGGCGCTGGTGCCGCTCTCGGCTCGAGCGATGCGCGGACAAGGCGTGGCCTTCGTGCCACTGAGCGGGGCCAGCCCACCGATCACCTCGGCGGTGCTATGGCCTGCTACGAACGAATCGCCGGTGCTGCGGCAGTTTGTCGAGAGTCTCGGCGTGAGACCAGCTTCACCCCCATATGTCCAGTTGAGCGGGCCGTAATGTCAGAATGACGCCGACGCCGCCGCCCAGGTCGTCGAGAGACCTGGCAGGCAGTTTCGGCGCCAGGGCCAGCGTGCTGTCTTCAGGTGATTCCCTCGAGGCGCCCTCCATCGTGGCTGACGTCTCCCCCGCCACGTTGAGCGTGATGCCCAGTCAACCTGCGATGGTGACGCAGTAGGAGTTGACCGCACACAGCGGTGGGCCAGGCAGTGTCGATGAGGGGCAGGAAAGCGTCAGCCGACAGCCTTGTTCGCGACGGCGACAGCTTCGGCTTGGGCGCGAGTCTGGGCGAGTCGTTAAGATTCGGTGCCGGTCTCGATCATGTTGCCGCCGTACGCGAGTCGGTCGACGATGGCGGCGCAAAGCCACGGTTCCGTGAATGTCTTGGTTAATCCCGAAAACGCCTCGTTTGAGGTGATGTCGACGCTGTTGGTCTCCTCCCTTTCGGGAGAACCTGGGAGAGCAGTTCGCCTACTCGTGGATCAAGCTCCATGTAGCCAAGTTCATCAAGGCAAGAGAGGTCGACGCGGCCGTAGCGGGCAATGGTCTTGGTCACCACCTCGGCCTGCCGGCCGCCGGGCGGCGGCGCAGCAATTGGTCATAGACGGCCACCGACGGCGGCGGCCGGGTGTGTCGGGCGGCAGCTGGCCCAGCCGCCGAGTGGTCAGCGACACCACCGCAGGCTCATCCAGCCAGGCCAGCCAGGCCAGCCAGGCCAGCCGATCCGCCCGGGGCGGGACCGGCCGCCGGCACGGGATCGTCGTCGGCCTAGCGGCCTTACGCACCCCACCTCGAACCAGGCGCCCCCGCGATCGACCCAAGGTCTCAGTAGAGATGGTCCACTCTCCGTTAGTAGGTTGCCGCGGTCATCGCGCTACAGCCCGCTGACGGGGGGTCAGCGTCCGCGCTCATGTACGGGGCAGTGCTATCGGGCTGGCGCCCGGTCGGCTTCGTTTTCGGTCGCGCTATTGACGGCTGGGTTCATGTCCCAGCTCTGGCTCGTGACCCGCTGGCGACCGCACGGGCTCGTCGCGGTCCCTGCTACGGGACGTCCTGGCCTTGCCCCGCTCTTCGCGGTCGGTCACTCGATCTGCACGGGCGGCATGGGCTTCACGAGCGGCGGCCTCAATTGTGCGGGTGTCGGGAGGAAGATCAGCGCGCCGGGTGGCTTCCTCCTGTACAGCGGCCAGTTCCCGCTCGTTAGTGAGATGTGACTGCTGGATCGTCTCGGCGTGGCTCGCTGTTCTGCTGACGTCGGTGGAGCGTGCGCCCCGGCTGGCCCTCTCCCAGTCGCGCTCCAACTCTTCGCGCTGGTTCAGCAGGTGAGGCCAGGTCGCCATCGGCGGCGCTTGCTCAGCGGCCTGACGGGCCTGCTCCTGCAGGATCGGCCTGTCCTGGTGCCGGTCGGCCAGCTGGGCGCGCAGGTGCGCTTCCTTGTCGGCCAGGCGCGTGGCTTCGTCCTCGAGTGCTCGGCGGTGGGAGCGGTGGCTGGGCAGGATCCTGCCGAGGGTGTTGAAGGTGCGGTCGATCGTTTGAACGCGCCTCCGTGTCTCCTGGATGCGGTCGTTGAGATCGGCGATCTCCTGGCGGGCTCGGCCCAAGGCGTCGGCGGCCTGCTGCGCCATACGAATCTGCTGGCCATACTCGGCCAGGTCGGCCCGACGTTGCTGCAGGGCCCGCTCGGCGGGCCCGCCGCCGTGCTCGGCGTAGCGGCGGGCTTGAGCTCGCACCGCCGCCAGGTCGTCGGCGGCGGAGCTGAGCGCGGCAGACAGGTCGATGCGTCGCTGGTCGAGTTCGGCGTCGCTGTACAGGCCCACACCGAACGGGGTCTGACTCAGCGCCAGCAGGGCGGCGCTCTGCCGGATGGCCGCCAGAGCTTCGGCCACCGGCGCGTCCTGGTGGTCGATCTTCTGGGGGGCCGGCTGTTGAGGCTCGGGCTGAGCAGGTCGGGAAGCAGCTTCGTCGTGGTGGTCGGCCTCGGCGCGCTCAGCCACCGGAGCGACCGCCCGCTCGAACGGCTCCCGAGTGGGCTCGGGCGGCTGCTCGTCGGCAAGCTGATGCGCGATCGGTTCCGGCTGCGGGGTGAGCAGCTTGTCGGCGCGGTCACCCTCCAGGGTCTTGGCGTAGGCGGCCAGGACCCTGGCCAGCCGCTCCTCCATACTGTCGGTGCGCCCGCGCGAGATCCGGTCGACGTCGGTCTCGACCAGGTCCTGCGGCAGATACAGCCGGGCCGTCAGCCGGTCACGGGTCATCGCGGCATACAGAGTGTGCGGGTCCAGGCCCAGCCCGTAGATCAGCGCGTGATCGGCGGTCAGGCCCTGCGCGGCCGCGACCGTCAACGCGGTGCCGTACGACAGCCCTTCGGTCGCGATGAAGTCCGGGGTGATCCACTCGCGCACCAGCCGTGGCCCGTCCGGCCCGGCCTGGCGCCATTCGACTTCCACCCGCCGTTCGACGTCGATCGCGGTGATCACGCCGCGAAAGCCGTTGAGTACGTCGGTGCCGCGCCCGCGCCGGCTGCGGTAGTCGTTGCGGCGCACCCGGACGTGATCGCCGACCGTCAGCGCGATCAACCGGCCGGCGGGCAGTCGGTACAGCTCGTCGCGGCCGGGCAACTCGCCGGCCTGACGGCGCATCGCCCGGGCGACGGCATTGAGCCGGTCGACGGCGTCGTTGGTGCCGGCCAGCAGCAGCACCTGCGCGAGCTCGTCATGGACCGTCTCCGGAGGCACCCCATCCCGGCTGGTGTCCCGGCTGCCGTCCGGGCCAGCGTCTCGGCCGGTGGGCTGGCCGACGTTCTGGTACGGCTGGCGGGCGGCTGCCCAGTCGGCCAGCAGCCGCGTCAGGGTGTCGTCGGAGTCCTGGCCGAGCCGTACCCGCTCGCCGTCGCCCCAGGTGTGCATCGCCTGGCGGCGCAGCTGTTCGCGCTGCTCGCCCTCGCTCTCGGCTGCCTTCCGCCACAGCTTGAGGGCCTTGCGCTCTACCGGGTCTGATTGGCGGCGGTTCTCCGTCAGTTTGAGCCCGTCGACCTGGCGGTGGATCGCCGCGAATCCGCCTCCGACCCCGGCGGCGTTCAGCTGGACCGGGTCACCGATGAGCACCACCTTGGTGCCGGTGCGGACGCTTTCGGTCAGCAGTTCAGCCAAGTGCCGGTCGTCGGCCATCGCGGCTTCGTCGACCACCAGCACGTCCACCCCGGCCAGGCCTCGGCCGGTCCGGATACGCCGCAGCCAGCGCGCGATGGTGGAGGAGGTGATGCCGGACTCGGCCTGCAGGTTGACCGCCGCCACCGCGGCGTTGGCCGCCCCGGCCACCACCAGCCCGCGACTCTCCCAGGCCGCGCGGCCGGCGGCCATCATCGTGGTCTTGCCCGAGCCGGCCACGCCGATGACGGCCTCGACGCCGTGGTCACCGGCCAGCAGCCGGTCCAGCACCGCTTTCTGCCAGCGGGAGAAGGTGAACCCTCCGCTCACCTGGTAGGCGTCGATGGCGAGCGCGGCGGCCTCCGGGTCGACCACCGCCATCGCGGCGTTGTAGCGCTCGCGGGTGATGCGCAGCAGCGTGCGTTCGGCCTGCATGATGTCGTCGCTGGTGTACTGCTGGGCGTTGGACAGATGCGAGGCGCGCTGAGCGTCGTGCAGCACAGCCGGTCGCAGGGCGAGCACCGCATCGGTCAGGGCCTCGGCGTCGGCCAGGTCGCTCACACCATCGGGGCAGGCGTCGATCACTGCGGCGAGCACGTCCGCGCGGCTGACGAGCTTGGTGTGCGCGGTCAGCCCGTCTTCGGGCCGCCAGATCCACTCGGCGATCTCGGCGACGCTGGGCCGCGGAGGCAGTCGAGGGGGCAGCTGGGGCCCCCAAGGCGCTCCAGCGGCTGGCCCGGCGCCGTCGTCTGGTCGGGGCAGGCAGTCGGCCACCACCCGCAGCCCGTACCCGTGCTCACCAGCTGCTTGGTCGACCTGGCGGTGCCACTCGCCCGGCAGATCAGCCGTGTCGGCCTCGCCGTCCTTGGCCTGCCGGGATTCGGCGGCCGCGGTCTTCTGCGCCTGCCGCGAGGCGGTCTCCGGATCGATACCGAGCGCGGTCAGCTGGGCCCGCAGCTGACCGGAGCGCTTGGAAAACAGCAGCCGCACCTGCTCGGGGATACTGGCGATCTCCCAGGCGCCGGTCCGCTTCTCGCGCGCCCAGGTGATCCCGAATTGCTGCGTGAGCCTGCGCCGCAGTCGTGCCTTGAGCAGGGCGTCAGCTGCGTGTGCGTGCCGGTGGATGTCACGGCCTCCGGCGCCGACGGCCGACCACCTACCGTCGTGGCCCTTGACCATGTTGGCGATGGTGACGTGCGCGTGCAGGTGCGGGTCCGGGGCGGCGCCGTCGACCGGCCGCGCGGTCTTGTGCCACATCACCCAGCCCAGCAGGCCGGTGGCGTCCATGCGCTCGGCGAGCTTGCCGTCCCCCTGATGGCCGCGCAATCCGTAGCCTGCCCACGACTCCATCGCGGTGACGGTCTCGCTGACCGCTTCGGCGAAGACCTGCTCGATCTCGGCGGCTAAGGAGCGGTCGGCCAGGCCGTACAAGACGCTGACGCTCTTGGAGACGTCCAAGGTCAGGTCGTAGCCGCGGTTTCCGACACGCACCTTGGCATCGCGCCACTTGTCGGCGTAGGCGAGCGCGTCGGCCTCATACACCTGGACCAGGTCGATACCGGCGGCGTGGGCCAGTTGTTCGGCGTCTTGGATGCGGATGGTGTAGGCCATGCGCTCGCGGGCGACGCCGCGGGCCAGTTGGATCGCGCGCTGGGAGGCCTTGGCGTAGCCGGCGAGCAGTTGGGGCACGGTCAGGTGCTGGTCGGCGGCCGCGCTCTGGAGGGCGGCCAGCAGCGGAGCGCCGGGGAGCTTGGCGCGCGGGTCGGACACGTGCTTGGCGGCAACCAGGACCTCGCCGCTGCGGGGGTCGACGCCGCTCATGATGGCGCGGGCGGCTTCGTGCTGATCGGGGGTGAGCCGGGTGCCGGGGGTTAGGCAGAGCTCGTGCAGGCCTTCGCCGACCCACATCAGCCCGCGCTCATCGGCCAGGCGGTAGGCGATCTGGCCGCCGGGGTCGGCGTGGCCGTGCTCGCCGGGGGAGGCCATGCCGCAGCCGGCGCCCTCCTGGAGCCGGTAGTCGACCTGCTCCATGCTCGGGCCGATCACGCTGACCCATGCCACGGTCTGCCCGCTCCTTTCAAGATCGTATCGGCGATACCTTGGTACATTCGGAATGTTGATCTTGCCAGCAGGGTGACACGGGACAAAGGCGGACGCAAGGTGTTTGTTGTGTTGAACGTCACGAGATGTCAGCGCGAAACGACAGCGGCTGACATCTGTGGCGACATGGGATGTCAGTGGGGTCGTAACTGTCTGTATTGATCGCAGCGAAGATGTCAGCGACCTGATTCGTCAGCGTGGCTCGGGCGGTCTACTGGGGGCCTCGCCGAGCGGGGGGCGTCGCCGTACAGCAACTCCTGGAGATAGTCCTCATCGCCGAGGCGAGGATGACGCCACCAGGGCGGTACGGCGAACGGGTCCTCGCGGTCATTGAGATGGTCGCGGTTCAGACGCAGGCTGTACTGGACGTCGGCAGAGGCCTCGGCGTTGCGAGGCGTGCCCTTGTCGTGGATGAGGCCGCACAGTCGGAGTTCGCGTTCGAGGCTGTCGAGGCTGCGGGAACTCACGGCGGGCTACTGACAGAACTTGTCGCCGTCCACTGTCAGCATCTTGGCGTTCAACACGGAGGCTCCCGACGGCGATGGCGGGGGCCTGATTTCGTTACGGCGAGCACCACACCGGGCGGTGGGGCCAAGGGCGCGGCCTGCTCTGGAGTGAGGAGAGAGGGAGCGCAGCGACCAAACGACGGGTGGAAGAGTAGGACTTCGGGCGCCTGTTAGGCCCCACCGCCCGAGAGAAAAGAGACGACGGCGAGCACCCCGCGCGAAAACTTCGTACGGCGAGCACCCCGCGCGGGGGAGTTGTGGTCGCGAGGGAACTCCGCGGCTGGACGGAGCGCTAGCGGAGTCCCGGCCGCGGACTCCCGAGCGCCCGGCCTGGACCGGCTGCTGTGCGGCCATCGTGTGCCACGAGGTGAGCGGGTTACTCCCGTCGCGCCCTGTCCCGCCAGTACACCAGCTCGTTACGAGTGTTCAGGGTTTCGGGATGGTTGGGTCCTAGCACTCGTAGCCGGTCGGCCAGGACTGGTGCGAGTTCGGCGGCGGCACTGGCCGCATCCCCCGTTAGGCCTCGCCAGCGCGCCAGGTTGTGGCGGGTGACCAATGTCCTGGGGAAATCGGGACCATGCACCCGCACCATGTCGGGCAGCAGCTCCTCGAATGTGGCGACCGCACTCGCTGTGTCTCCCGCTTCCCCTCGCCAGTGCGCCAGTTCGTGGCGGGTGGCCAGGGTGTCGGGGTGATCGGGGCCCAGGACTCGTAGCCGGTCGGCCAGAAGGTCCTCGACTGCGGTGACAGCGCCCCTCGTGTCTCCGGCATCCCCTTGCCAATAGATGAGTTCGTGGCGGGCGTCCAGAGTGTTGGGGTGATCGGGGCCTAGGACTCGTAGCCGGTCGGCCAGGACTACCTCGAATGTCGCGACCGCACCCGCGGCATCCCCTGCCAGACCTCGCCAGGTCGCAACGTCGTGGCGGGTGACCAGGGTGTTGGGGTGATCGGGGCCATGCACCCGCACCATGTCGGGCAGCAGCTCCTCGAATGCGGTGACGGCACTCACCGCATTTCCCGCTTCGCCCAGCGAGCGCGCCAGCTCGCTGCGGGTGACCAGGGTGTCGGGATGATCAGGCCCCAGCGCTTCCAACCGGTCGGCCAAGAGCTCCTCGAATGCCGCGACGGCTCCCGCCACGTCCCCCAACTTCCGTCGCCAGTACGCCAGTTCGTAACGGGTGGCCAGGGTGTCGGGATGATCGGGCCCCAGCGCTTCCAACCGGTCGGCCAGGAGCTCCTCGAATGCCGCGACGGCTCCCGCCGCATCGCCCGCCACGCCCCACGTGCTCGCGAGCTCATGGCGAGTGGCCAGGCTCTGTTGGTGGTCGGGACCCAGGCCCCGCGCCTGGTCGGCCAGCAGTTCCTCGAAAGCCGAGACTGCGCTCCCCAAATCTCCCACCTGGCGTCGCCAGAATGCCAGACGGTGGCGCGTGGTCAGGGTGTTGGGGTGATCGGGGCCATGCACCCGCACCATGTCGGCTAGGAGCTTCTCGAATGTGGCGACCGCGCCCGCCGCATCCCCCTTGTGACCCTGGCAAGAGGCCAGCTCGGCGCGGGTGACCAGGGCGTTGGGGTGATCGGGACCGAGCACCCGTACCATGTCGGGCAGCAGCGCGGCGAACGCGTCCGCCGCGCCCACCGCATCCCCCCCGCGGCCCTGCCAAAAGGCCGCACCATAGCGAACAGTCACAGTGTCAGGATGGCCAGGGCCCAGACGGTGCAAGGCGGTATTTCGCAAGGCGACAAAGGCATCGTGGGCGCCCGTGACCTGACCGCTCTCACCGAGACTCTCGGCTGCGCGGAACAGCACGTAGCCGAGGCCATCCCCGCTCCACAGGACGCCTTCAGCGACCTGCTGCAGGGCTGCAGCGTTGGCACGCAGGACCTGGCTGAGCGGGGCTCGTTCGACGTGCGGCCAGACCTCCAGCAGCGCGTCGGCGGCGGTGCCAGCGAGGGCGGCGTACAGCTCGGGGCCGAAGTCGGGCTGGGTGGCCAGGTTTTCCCGGGTGGCGCGTTGAACGAGTTGGTGGACGCGGATCTCGCGGTAAATGGCGGCGCGGTCGTGATCGATCAGGCTGTAGCGGTGTAAAATTCGCAGCGCCGCATCCACCATGTCGAATGCCTCTTTGGGGTCATTGGGTAGGCCGGGCTGGTAGCTGGTCAGATAGCTCAAGGCCGCTGGATTTGCCAACGCGATCTGGGGGATTCCTGCCGAATCGAGCACGCTGGCTAACAACAGCGTGGGCCGGGCAAGCCCTGCAGGATGCGCCCGGTCGGCCTGTTCAATAGACAGCTCCCAGGTCGCGGTGATGATCCGCTGGTGGTCATCGGTGAGATGGTCTTGTTGTGGGACGACCTCTGCAAGGAGTCGGGCTGCCAGCCGATTCCGATAGATGTCGATGCCGATGTCTTCGTTGAAGATGTAGGCGGCTGCCTGAGCCAACGCCAACGGCAGATATCCCAGCTCGCATGCCAGCGCGTCCACCTGGGTGATGTCCGCGGCACGATCTGCGAGCTTGGCCTGAAGGTAGGTGAGAGCTTCCCGCTTGGTGAAGATGCCGACTTCCAGCGCCCGCCGATCGGACCCGATCAGGGCGGCCTCGCGGCGCCGGGTGGTGACTAGCACCTGGCCCCCAACATCTGATTCCGCAGCCGGCGGCCATAATCCAGCCAGGTCTCCAGGTTCGCGCACGTCGTCGAGCACCACCAGCCACCAACGGTCCGTCACCGTCTCCGTCCACATCAGGAATTCTTGCGCCGACTTCTCTGGCTCTTCTGGATTGGCCA
Source organism: Nonomuraea sp. NPDC050663 (assembly GCF_044456985.1). Classification (NCBI taxonomy): domain Bacteria; kingdom Bacillati; phylum Actinomycetota; class Actinomycetes; order Streptosporangiales; family Streptosporangiaceae; genus Nonomuraea; species Nonomuraea sp. NPDC050663. The sequence goes on along the minus strand of NZ_JBITGL010000025.1, from coordinate 83,855 downwards.
GCGGCAACCTTAACTGCAGCGCGGCATCGGCGTAGACGTTGATGATCTCTGCGCGGGTGATGGCGTTCACCCACACCAGCACCCCAACCCCCGCACCCCAGGCGCGGCGGGCGTAGGCCGCCGCGAGCTGGGTCTTGCCGACTCCACCCATCCCCGCAAGCACCTGAGTCAGCAGTACAGTCCCATCCTCCTCCACCTCCCGCTCCAGGCTGGCTGCTATCTCCCGTTCCTGGAAACAGTCAGCAGCCCGAGGAACTGCCCCCACCCGGATCTGCTTGCCAGGCGGCGTTCGCCGCCGCTGCACCCTCGTATCTGCCGCCTGCACGCGGTTACGTGCATCCACCCACCGCTGCGTGTCGAGTTCGCCACACGCCCGGACGAACAACCGGACGGTCACGGCTCGCGGAAAGCTCTCCCCGGTCACCATCTTCTGCAGCGTCGAGGTCGACATGTCCTCGCAGCGCTGAGACAACTGCGCGTAACTCAACCCAGCCCGGTCACGCAGACCCTGCAGCGCGACCGTCCACTCTTCCCGGGTTCGAATCAAGGAGGGGTCAATCATCCCCACCACCCCTGATGCCAGTCACCGTTGGTCAGTTCTCAACCCTAAGGAAATGATGCGCCACTACCTGCTGGATTGCGAGTTAGACGTCAACGCTGCTGCAACCGAACAGCGAATGCCCGCACGCTGCTGGCACCTGATGTAGAAGGAGAGCCCAGTGACCAGCACTAGTACCACCGCCCGCCGCACGCACCGGCAAGCGAAGGGTAACGACCGATGACGACTGTGATTTTGGCGGTAATTGGTGGCACCGCTCTGATATTGACCACCGCTGCGCGTATCCCCGCCGCTCTGGCCGAGTTCCTGCAGGCGTGCATCCCTGTCGTCGTCGCCGCCCGCGAGCTTCGCACCACACTCGGTAGTCGTGCCCGCCGCAGTGACTCCCCTACGACCGACGATCTCGAACCACCTTCCTCTCAAGACTCCACCCGCTGAAGAGGTCAGCGCCTTTGGCACATCACGGAACGCTACTGACATCTCTGGTCGCGGCGCACTGTCACGAACCTGGCGCTCAACAGTGAGGGTGACACTCCGTCACTGCGCCGGGCGGCGCGCGGCCTGGAAGCTGTGTCGCGGTGCGCGGGTGTCGGCTGGCGCGCTGAGCCGGTGATCGAGACTGAAACGGACATCGTCGTCCAGGCTGACGCGGTGGGGCCCGTTCTGGCTGTGGATCAGGCCGCTGTCCTTGAGTGCTTGCTCGGCGTCGAGGTGGTCCTGGCGCCAGCTGTCGCCGTGACCCGCAGTTCGCCGCAAAAGAACCCGGATCGCAGACCTTTACACGCACCCGCCGAACGGGGCGGTAGTGGTCTGCGCTGATGAGTTGGGTCCGGTCGTGCCTCGGCGGTTTCCTCCGCGACCGGGCTGGTCAGTCGACAGGCGTCGGATCAAAGCGTGGCTGGACTACTCCCGCGGGCCGGAGAAGACCTGGGTCTACGGCTGCCTGCGCATCGCCGACGGGACGGCGGTTACGATGACCGCCCCCTCCCGCAGCAGCCTCTACTACCAGCAGTTCCTGGCCAAAGTCGAGGCAGCCAACCCCGGCACCGGCGACATCTTCGTCATCACCGATAACCTGTCCAGCCACAACAGCTACGCCACTCGCGCCTGGCTCGCCGATCATCCTCGGATCACCCAGGTCTTCATCCCGGTCGGGGCCTGCTGGCTCAACCTCCAAGAGGCCTGGTGGCGCATCTTCCGACGGCATGCCATCGCTGGGCAGTGCTTCGCCAACCCCGACGAGATCGACTACGTCACCCGGATCGCGACCATCCAGCTCAACGCCAAGGCCAAGCCCTGGATCTGGGGACGCCCGCCACCGCCTCCACGACACCTGCGCCGCCGGTTCATCTACATACTTTGAGGAACGCAGCACTAGGCGGGGTCGCACAGCTTGCGGGCGATCTCCTCCAATGCCGTGAGGTCCGCGGGCGAGAGCCGGTCGACGACGTGGCGGCGGACCGACTCCAGGTGCTCGGGAGCGGCGTTGACGAGCGTCTCCATGCCTTGGTGGGTGAGGACTAGGTAGCAGCCCCGGCCGTCGTCGGGATCGGGTTCGCGCCGCAGTAGACCGCGGGCCTCCATTCGAGAGGCATGCCGTGACAGGCGGCTGCGCGACCAGCCCATCTTTTCGGCCTGCTCGTGCAGGGTGCTGGCCCGGCCAGGGCGTTCGGAGAGCGTGCTGAGCACCTCGTAGTCGGGTTCCGACAGGCCGATCTCCTGCAGGTCAGCCGCGGTGCGTGACTGGATGGCCGTCATCATGCGGCGCAGGGCTCGCCAGGCCCGTTCCTCATCCGTGGTGAGCCAGCGCACCTCGGAACGCTTCGTTGACATGTAAACAGAATAACGGTTACGTTCTTTTACATGTCAACGAAATTGCTACGCGTTCTCGTCCTGGTCTGCAGCACCCGCCCCGGCGCACTCGGCCCGCAGGTGACCGAATGGCTCATGGACACCCTTGGACCTCGCGCCGCGGAGCTCGGCGTCGAGCTCGTCCGGGTTTCACTGCGGGAACTGGACCTGCCCTTCCTCGACGAGGAGGAGCACCCCTCGTCAGGCATCTATCGCCACGAGCACACCAGGCGGTGGAGCGCGATGGTGGACGCCGCCGACGGCTTCATCGCCGTCACCCCCGAGTACAACTACGGCATGCCGGCCACCCTCAAGAATGCCCTCGACTACCTCGGCCGCGAGTGGGCGTGGAAGCCGATGGGATTCGTCAGCTACGGCAACACCTCGGCGGGCACCAGGTCAGTCCAGCACGCCAAGCAGGTGGTGACCACGCTCCGGCTGGTGCCGCTGGGTGCCACCGTCGCCCTGCGCATCGGCGAGTCGGTACAGGACGGGCGCCTGCGCCACGATTTCGGCCGGGGCGCGGCCGCCGGAGTCCTGGATGAGCTGGTACGGCTCGCGAACGCCCTGCGTCCGATGCGCGAGCAACTCCAGCCGGGCGCGCGCCCAGGACCGCTACCCGGCTCCTACCTCAGAGCGCTGACTCCGGACGACGCCGCCGAGGTCTTGGTGCTGCAGCGGTGCTGCTGGCTGGAGGAGGCGCAGGTCAACGACACCCTGGACATCGCCGCCCTGGGGGAGTCGGTAGAGCAGGTGCGCGCATGGCTGGCCGCCTGGAACAGCACGGGCCTGTGGCTGGACGGCCGGCTGCTGGGCATGGTGCGGACCCGCAGCGACGGCGACAGTCGGCACATCGGCAGGCTCGGCGTCGTCCCTGATCTGCGCGGCAGGGGCATCGGCCGCCTCCTGCTTCGTGAGGCCGAGGCTCAGACCCGCCACGACTCGGAGGTCCGGCGCCTCGTCCTGTCCACCGGTGCCCGCAGCCTGTCAAACATCCGCCTCTACCGGTCCGAGGGCTACCAGGTGGAGTCGACCGATGGCGACACGACCGTCCTCACCAAGGCTGCGACCAGCACCGGCAGCCGGCAGCCCCAGGAGGTCGGGAGCCCCCTGACCCCGTAGCCGTCCGCACTAGCGGCCGCCGCCGTGTGGGGACCGCCTGGACACAGTGCGGCGCGCGCCCGAGGAGGCTGGGGGCTCCATCATCGACCGCGTGTCGCGGAGACCTCAGGCACGATGGCCAAGGCTAGGACACCGCTGCCGGTGGCCATGGGGGACAGCCCACGCCGGAGGCGACGAGGCCAAGCAATGCCGCCGATGGAGGCGTCGATGGAGGCGCCGATGCAGGCGCAGACCGAAACATGCCGCCACGCTAGCGAACCCGACTGCATGGGCGCGGACTTGAAACGCCCGAGACAGCCAGCCGGAACGCCCAGACTCGATCACTGACATTAGGTCCACGCAGCGATTGACATTTTCGCCGCGCTGAACAGTTCGGGACAGTGGCCCCGCGTCAGGTTGATGGCGGTGACGTTTACGCGCTGTGATCTCCCGCGAGCGGTGGCTCTTCGCCGAGATGCGACAGGTTCGCCGCCGGAGGATCCCCGGGCAGCCTTCAACTTCGCTCCGCCGTACAGCAGTTCCTGGAAGTAGTCCCCGCCCTGAGGCGAGGGTTGCGCCACCAGGGGGGCTCTGCGAACGGTCCTTGGGGTCGTTGAGGTGGTGGTCACGGGTGAGGCGCAGGCTGTACTGGACGTCGGCGGAGGCCTCGGCGTTGCGGGGCGTGCCTGTCGTGGATGAGGCCGCACAGCCGGCGTTCGCGTTCGAGCTCCAGATGCTGCTCGCGTTTCGTCTTCCCCAGCAGGGGGCCAGACGACAGTTACACGGAGCCCTGAGAACCTTGAGCTCAAGAAAGGAATACTCTCCCGCCTGGTGATCTAGGCTGCCGAAATGCTCCCTCTGATGTCCGATGACGATCACTTCTCGCCGCAGGCCTTAAGCCGCCATCTGCATGGATATGTCACCGCGGTGACCGAGCGCCTAGCCGAACTCGATGCCCTTCCGGGTCTGCCTCCAGACAGCCGTCCCATGCTGAGTGGCATTGAGGACGCTGTCGCCTTGCTGAGCGTCGCCCTGGATCAGGTGGCCGATGCTCTTCCCGACCTGTCTTCCCGGCACTGCGTGGCGGTTCAGCGGGAGAAGGAACGGGAAGCCAGAGAAGCCAAGGCTCAATGGGACGCCAAATGCATCCGCGTCACCGTCACCGGGGCACTCACGGAGTACAAGTTGCATGAGGAGTGGCGTGCGCGCGCACGATGGGACAACCATCCAGATCTCCTCCGAGTCGTCCTCGGCAGCCAGATCCCGGACAAGTCCTACAAGCCGAATGAACTGGGGTCCATCGAGCGCTGGGGACAACCCCGTCTTCTTGGTGATGACATCAGGACGATCGGCGACCTGGCTGCACTTTCCGACGCCGACGTGGCCGAGCGCTGCGTAGCGGCAGGCTGGCCGAACCTCGGCGCCTGCCTCCGGATCATCGCGCAAGCTGAGCGGATCGCCGAGACGTGGCCGACCCGGCGGGGCGAATATGTGCTCCTCCCACCCGCCTACACTCTCGACACCGAGCTGTCCCAGCTGAACCTGATCCCACCCGTGCTCACCGTCTTGGCCAACCAGGACATCACCACCGTGCGCGACCTCATCACCGCTCTCGGCACAGTGATCAGGCTCAGCGGGGTGGGTGGTCGCGCCATCCAACAACTCGGCGCTGCCCTCAACCAGCTCTCCAAGTAGGCAGCCCGGCAGGCGGTTCAACCTCGCACGACAGCTGGCTCACGGCTGGAATGGTCCGTCGCAGAACGTTACTGACGGAACGTGTCGCTGCTCACTGCCAGAATCCTGGCGGTCAACAGGTCTGTTGAGCGCGGCGAGAATGTCAGTGGATGCGCGGACTTGGTGTCAGTGCTCCGGCAGGTGGCGCGAATCTAATGTCGGTGGCTGGTGTTGTCCGCGGTGGTGTCCCGTAAGTCGTGTCGTACACCTGCTGGACGTGCTCCTCACCGGTGCGCGCTGGTCGGCGCCAGCGGGGAGACCTCCTGCCGGGCCTTCAAGTCCTTGGACACCTCCGCTCCCTCAGGCCTGGGGGGCCAGGTGCAGGGTGAAGAACGGCGCGGCCTCGGCGACGGCGCGGTCGACGTACTTGGGCACGTTGTAGAAGTCCATGTGCGCACCGCCCTCGACGACGACGAGCTGCTTGGGGCTGCGAGCGCGGCTGTGCAGTTCGGTGGACATCCACAGCGACCCGGCTTCGCTGCCGGCCACGATGAGGACCGGCTGGGTGAGCAAGTCTTCGACCATGTGGAAGGCGTCGAAGGTGAAGATCCGCGAGACGCTCTTGGTGAACAGGAACGTGTTCTTCGCGTTCGGGTGCTGAGCGCGCGGCGTCAGGTAGTGGTCGCCCGCTTCGGCCAGGTCGCGCGGGGTGTGCTCATCGGTCTCGGTCGGCGCGTATGGCAGGTAGGCGGGTTCGGCGCCGCGGGCGGTCTCGGCGGTGCGCTGCTGGGCCAGGGCCTGCAGCGTCGGTACGGCGGCGGCGTCGGAGTCGGTGCCGTACCAGCCCCGCCGGAAGGAGGTGCCGATGTTGACCGCGCTGACGGTTACCAGGGCCTTGATCCGGTAGTCGGTCATCGCGGCGTTGACGGCGTAGCCACCGCCCGCGCAGATGCCGAGAGCGCCGATCCGCTCAGCGTCGACGTAGCTGAGCGTCTGCAGGTAATCGACGGCGGCACTGACGTCTTCGACGCGGGTGTAGGGGTCTTCCAGGTGGTGCGGCTCGCCGCCGCTGTTGCCCTGGTAGGAGGCGTCGAAGGCGAGGGCCACGAAGCCGAGCTCGGCCAGCTTGGCCGCGTACAGGCCGGCGGCCTGCTCGTTGACGCCGCCGCCCGGGTGGACAACGACGATCGCCGGATAACTGCCGTTGGCGTCGAAACCGTCAGGCCGGTAGAGGTTGGCGGCCATGGTGATCGAGCCGTTGGGAAAAGTGATCGCGTTCATTGCCTGCTCCTGTCATGCGGTGGGACTTCCCGGGACTCACACCGCGCCGCAGGATAGGAAAGCGAGGAATTATCCTGGGGTTAAGCATCCCGGGAGGAACTCCCTCTCAGAAAGCAGGCGTCGCGGGCGACAGTCCGCCGAGTTGAGTGCTACTCACGGGACTTCGTTCCGTTGCTCGTCATGCCCGGCCGCACGAGGGCCTGGCCGCAGCCAGGTGCGATGGCGTACCGGCGGACGTCCCACCGTCGTCAACGCCGAACTCCCCAAGGCCGCCCGCGACCTGCTGCCGGATCTCGGACGCTTCGTCACCTTGATCGCCACGCTATTGGGCGTATCAGTCGGCACCCTCTACAACCACATCCCCGACCTGCACGAACTCCGCGTAGCGCCTCCGAAAGCGAGCGAACCCAACCCCCGTAAGTCGTGCTGAGTGCTACGCATTCGCCCCATCGAGTTTGGTTGATGTCACGGCGGTGCCACGCCTACCGTGATCCATCTCACCGATATCGGCTGTACCGCTGTTCCTCAGTCCCGAACTGGCGCCAGGCGGCCAGTCGCCTGCATCCGTGATGGACCTATGGGTGGATGGCCGCTGCGAGCGGCAGGCCGTCTTTGCGCGCCGGATCCTGCGCTGTTGGCCGTCGTTCTCCGTCCCTGCCAAATCCTGGATCCGTTCTGTCGGACATGAGCCTGAGGCCGACGTCTCGAGAGTGGGGAGGATGCGAGTGTTGTCGCCAAGGGTGTGCCAGGTCCATTCAGTGAAGAAGGCCCGGCTCCCGGGGGCGCGGGAGCCGGGCGGTGCAGGCGTCGGGGGTAGCAGCCGCCTGCACTTCGGGGTGGTGCCGCACTCACAATGGCCATCAGCCCAGCAGAATTCCTGCAAAATCGCTGTAGTCCTGATGGAGGTGGGCAGCCAAGGTCGACTGTGGCGCACCGCCGTCCTACAGGTTGCCGCCGACACCTAGTCACCGTCCTCACGCAACCGGGCTTCTCCGAGGTGATAGCTCTCTGCGTGGTAGAGCGAGCAAGAGGTCTCGATTGCCATGACCTGCTGCTCGATCACTAAGCTGCCCCTCCCGCGGCCGCCGCCAGCAGGTGGCGAGACGCGAGCCTGGTGCGCCCGGAGGTCACCTCCACGAGCGGTGAAGACAGCTCAGTGGATAATGTCGTCGGCGGCGGATCGGAAGCCGGGACGAGACTCAGCGGATAATGAGGAGCGAAGTCGATGGCGGATCCAGACCGGCGCCGGACCGGGCAACCCGAGGTTGACGCGCTCCTCGATCAAGCCGCCCACGAGCATCAGGTGGTGGCCGAGCTGGTGACCATCAGCCATGCTGAAAGCCTCGTCTCGCGGGCCCGGCGGTCGACCTCGTCGCCCAGCACCAGGCACTGCATGAGCACTACGAACAGGCGGAGGCCGAGCTGGCCGCCGCAACCGCCAGCGGCAGCCAAGGCAGGATCGCTCGCGCCCGCCGTGGTCGCGACGAGGCGAGCGCCGTCTGCGACCGCGTCGGCGGCGAGCTACGAAAGGAGCTGGCTGGACTGGCCGAGGCGGGGTTCGACCGCACCGGCAAGCTGCTGGCGGACCGCCTGGCAGGTCGAGGACCACCGCGCGAGGCGCTCACCTGTACCACCCGAGGTACCCGCAACGCTGGAGAGGGCGGTCCGTCCGCCGGCGACGCTGCCGGGCGGGGGTGAGCGCGTCGTGTCCAGGGAGCACCGGTCCTCGGCCCTCGGTGAGCTCCTGGCCATCGCCGCCTCGGTCCTGGATGCGACCGGCCCGGCCCCCGCGGCGACCGTCACCTGCCTGCCGCACGAACGGTTCCTGCCCGCGATCACCCTCACGCCCGCCTCGCTGTGGATGAGCGTGGAGGAGCAGTTCGCCCTGCCTCGCCTGGTGGCCGAGCGGATGGGCTGGCCGCTGCAGCCGCTGAGCACGGCCGACGGCTACGCCAGCACCGGCACCCTCGAGGGCGTCCGCGTCCAGGCGCTGGCCGCGCCGCTGCCCAGCACCTCACGCACACCACTCGCCCGCGGGAAAGTGACCACGGCTGAGCACGCCGATCCGCTGCGGGCCCTGGTCGACTGGGCGGCCAGCCTGCCCACCGCAGTGACAGGCCTGGAGGTCCGCGAAGACCTGGACGGCGCGGGCCAGCTGACCGCCCGGCTGATCGTGCCCCGGGGCTTCGACGTCTCCCCCCTCAACGAGGTGATCATGCCGGTTCCCGCTGACGACTGGAGCGGCCTGCGCGGCGCGGGCATCCTGCCAACCGGGCACGCGCTGACCATCAGCGAGGGACGCTGACATGAGCACCGGAGCGAATGCCGCCCGCTCGCAGAACGTGGTGGCGCTGCGCCCCGCCGACGACGTCGGCCAAGCCGCCGCCGACGCCGTGGCGGCGGCGCGCCGCCATCTGGACCGCAGCAAACTGTCGGCTAACACGGTCAAGGCCTACACGCGGCAGCTGGCCGCCTACGCGGCCTGGCTCGGCGAGCACGCCGGAGAGCACGAGGACGCCTTTGCCGACGTCGTCGGCGCCGAGGCGGCGGTGACGGCCTGGCGGCGAGCCCTGCTGGATCGACGGGTCTCGCCGAGCACGGTGAACCAGGCGATCGCTGCGGTGACGCTGCTGTATGCGGAGGCGGGGACGCGCATCGATGTCAAGCGGGCCCGGCTGCCTCGGCCGGGCGAGCCGGATGCGCTGACGGCGGCTCAGCAGAACCGGGTGGAGCGCGCGGCCGCCCGGCGCGGTGCCCGGGACCGGGCGATCGTGGCGCTGATGTTGTATGCGGGCGCGCGGGTGGAGGAGTGCCAGCGGCTGCAGCTGCAGGACGTGGTGTTGACTGCCCGCACGGGGGAGGTGCACCTACTGGGCAAAGGCGAGCAGGGGCGCACTGTGCCGCTGCCGGCGATCTGCCGCGCGCACCTGGGCGGGTGGCTGAACGAGCGCGGTCGCGAGCCGGGCCCGCTGCTGCTGGGCCAGCGCGGGCCGCTGACCGTCTCCGGCATCACCCAGGCGGTGTTGGCCGTCGGCGCGGACGCCGGCCTGTCGGGGCTGCGCCCGCACGTGCTGCGCCACACCTACGCCACCCGGATGCGCGAGTGCGGGGCCGACATGGCACAGATCAAGGAATTGATGGGCCACGCCTCGCTGGAGACCACCGCCCGCTACTTCCGGGCAGGCCGCGCCGAGGTCGCCGCGGCGGTGGAGCGCGTTTCGAGCAGTAGCCGCCCCGCCCAGGGAAGCACACCGATAGAAGAGGAGAAGGAGTCGCGATGTCAGCCACGAAGCCCGAGCCGTCCACAGCTGTGAGCCGGGTGAACGCGGAGCACGCGCCCGAGCCCGGCCCGGAGCTGACGGTGCGGGTGGAGTGCGGCGGCCGTGCCTACACCTTGACTCTGACCGAGGGCGATGAGCGCCATCAGGTGGAGGTGGTCGGCGTCGACGAGCACGGCCAAGTGGTGGCCGAGCTGCACGGCTGGACGGCCATGAGTTCCGCGGACGCGACGGCGCTGTCGCAGCTGTTCGCCGCTGCCGTCCGGCTCGAGCGTGAGCCGGTGACGCACGCCCAGCGCCGGACCAAGCACGGCAACTCCCACCGGGCCTGGAGCGAGCAAGATGACCAGCGGCTGCGGGTGCTGGCGAGCGCGCCGGGAGCGAGCATCACGGCCTTGATGGAGGCCTTCGGCCGGAGCCGGGATGCGATCCGCCGGCGTCTGGAGAAGGTGGGGATCGACCCCGATTCGGTGCCGTACCGGCTCTGAGCCTCTCGTTCTGCTCGGCTGGAGGCTGCGCCGCGATCGCCGGGTTTGGCTGGCGCGGTGGCGTGGGCAGCTGCGCGGGCCAGTCTGGTGCTGGGTGACGGAGCACGGATTCCGTCACCCAGCGATCGGTCGGCGGTCGGCTACGAGGCCTTCGCCTTCCTGGTCGTCTTGCCCTGCGGTCCGCTCTGGACCTCTACCGTCGTGGCACTGGCCAGGATGGCCGGAATGTGCTTGTTGACGAGGGCCCGAAGGCGGCGCTCGGTGCGGCCGCCGTGCCTGCCGGTGTAGGCATGAAGTTCCTGGACGAGAGCGTCGATGTCGGCCTGGTCGGGAGATCGAGGGGGAAGGACGCCCGCCTCGTCGGCACGCTGGAGTAGCCGCTCGTACTCCTCGCACCAGTTACGGCCCTCGCCGAACACGTCCATCTCCTCGCGGCTCATCGGCAGGGCCTTCAGCACCACTTCTCGGTGCGTGGGGTAGTGCAGGATCTCGGGGTCGGTGGCGAGGAAACGTACCAGCGGGTCCTCGTGCGTCGCCAGCTTGTGGTGTGCCTGGGCCTGCTTCATCTTGAAGTCCGTGTCGACCTTGCGGACGGCGGCGGCGAGCTGGTCTTCGGCGTCGAAGATGGCCTGGACCTGTTCCGGGGACATGGTGGGGTGCCAGTCCTGGACCGGATGCGCGGTGCGCGCCCGGTCGAGGGCGTAGTAGTAGTCGTTGCCATCCGTGGCGTCGTAGTAGGCCTTGATCTCGGGCAGCATGAAGTACTCCTTGTGCGTGGGTGGTTGATCCGTGCGGGCACGGGTTCGAGAGGCTCGGCGATCTCGCCGGGCGCGCCGTTCGGGCTGAGCAGGTGCCGGGGCGGGGAGCCCCGCCCCGGGGGCGGGGTCAGATGCGGGGGAGGGGGCGGTCGGCGACGTTCGCGAGCCGGTCGGCGTCGACCGCCTCGGAGAAGGCCTCGATCTGTGCGGCCTGGGCGAGCCTGGCCACCTCGGCGGCCACGCAGCGCCCGCAGATGCAGGTGCGGTTGGGGAAGGAGATCGCCGCCTCGGCGCGGGTGATCGGGTTGCCGCAGCGGGTGCAGGCGGTCAGGTCGGTGCTGGAGGGGCGGAGGTCGAGGCGGAGCGTCATGGCGGGTTCCTTCCGTGCGGTCCCCTGGCCGGGGGTGGAGTGTTCCGGTGAAGGCGGACACGCAGGCGGAAGGGACGGAGCGCAACCGGGCGGCCCCCGGTCAGCAAGATGTTTTGGCGCGCTCGGGCCGGTCACCTGGTACGGCGATCACGCGCGCCAAAAGATCTTGAGGGGCGGGGGTGAGCGCAGCGAAAGCCCGGTTGCGCGGAGGACCGTGCCTGCGAGGCTGACTGAGCGGAACACGGCCCCGGCCAGGGAGCCCGCCCGGGGGGCCGCGGTGGTGACGGTCTGTCTCGACGGTTCTGTTCTGTCCGGCCTCGGCCGCCATCTGCTCGCGTTGCGGCGGTCCGGTACGGCGGGCAACCGGCGCGGTCAGCGGCGTGCGCCGATCAGCGCGGGCGCCAGGCGGTGACTCCAGCCAGCCGGACGGCGGGCAGGTTCTACGGCGAGACGGCGAGACGGCGAGACGGCGAGACGGCGGGACGGCGGGACGGCGGGACGGCAGGGTGCGGCGCGCCCAGCAAGCCGAGGACTATCGCGACGACGACGGCAACGCGCTGTCATTGCAGCGGATGCACTCGGTGCGAATCGAGGTCTGCAAGGAGGTGCCGCACAGGCCCCCAGGTCGACGCGGAGACCGCAGCGTCGCTCGACTTCCGCGACCCTGGACGGGCCGCAGGTCGATCTGGCGCTCGGCAGCGAGGAGCCGATGGTCGACGAGTGGGAGGCCGGCGTACGGCTCCCCACTCCGGCCCAGGTGCGGCTCCTGGCCGGCCTAAGCGACTTCCGGTTGCGTTTCCTCTACCAGCGGAGCCGCCACCGGTCGTGAGCGGATTCATGTGCCGCCCGGTCGGGGGCTGTACGTCTACCGGCGCCCGCCGGTATGCGGTGGATGCGCTGGAGGCTGCGGGCCGTACGGGTGGAAGGCCGGTGGATCACCCGGGCCGCGGGCCACGGCATCGTCGTGCACGCGCGGACGCTGGGTGAGCTCAAGGCGAGTGCGCGGCAGGCGTTGGCGTTGAGCTCCGGTGAGGACGGGCGGCCGGTGCGGGTGATCCCGCACTCGGCTGAGCTCGACTGGCTCGCGCAGGCGCGGCTGGTGTATGAGGGGTGTGCAGTGCTCGGGAATCGTAGGAGCGCCAGCACAAGGTTGGCCACTGAAACGGAGCTCTTGCAGCGCCACCAGCGTAGAGGAGTTGCTCCATCAGCAGCCTCAGTGCGTCTGCTTCACGTCCTGGCATAGCGTGAGTGTCATGGCGAAAGAGGGCAAGGTCGCGCTCGACGACGGGCGAACGGTGCATGTCCAGGTAACCGAGATCGGGGACCTTGTGATCACGGTCGAGGATCCTATCTATCCCGACATGCCGTACGTCGTCTCCACGCTCGAACAAGCGAAGATCGTTCTCTCCCCCGGCCAGCAGGGATCATCGGCTGGAGCCAACTTCCCGACAGACCGGCAGAAGCGGCTGTCGAAGCTCAGGCCGAGGCGGGTGTGAATGATCGGAGCGGTGCGCGGGCCCCGCGTGCGGTACGGCCGCCACGGGCGTATGCCTTCACGGAGATCACGCACGGGATGCACAGGTTCTTAGCAGTCGCGACTCTGAGGTGGAGGACGTGAGCTGGGACGGTTACGGGATCAGGTCGATCTCGATCCCAGGCCACAGTTGTGCAAGCGGGTAGGGGTTCGAGGTGAGCACCGGCAGGCCCCGCCGACGTGCCGCGTGCACGATGCTCGCCGCAGTGACTTGCTCGGCGGCGAAGGGGCCCGCCTCTCGGAGGGCTTCGGCCACTCCGGGCGCGGAGCCGGGGGTGAGGCTGTCGACGATCATCACGTCGTTCATGCCGAGCAGCATCTCCAGGAGGGGGATCGCTTTGTTGGGCAGCTGAGCGATCGCGGCGGTTAGCGCGGGCGCGGTGGTGACGATCGGCACCACGTGCTCTGTGTGGCCGACGCGGGACCAAACGGTCGCCTCAACCCATGGTGAAGAGCGGCGGCTCCAGGCGATTAAGGCGCTGGAGTCGAGGACGCGACCGATCACGCGGCGCTGTTACGGCGCGCGGCGAACTCCTCGTCGCGGGCGCGGACGAGCTCGAGCATCTCGGGTGAGGGTTCGCCCATCAATTCCCGGAGCTTGGCCAGGTTCGCCTGGCGGTGCTCCTCGGGGTAGGGCACGAGGTCCTCGTCGAGGGTGGCCTGCTGCTCGTTCATATCGTCAGGGTACCCGCGCAGGCGCGAACCTTGCCACGGAATCTTCGGGTGAGCACGGCGAGGAGACCAGCGAGTCAGAGAGTTCTCGGGGAGAGGGAAACCCACGAGGAGGGGGTGGCGGTCAGGAAGCCGGCCGGGCTTGAGGCCGAGGGGATTCGGCGGTCATGAGCGGCGCGGCGCCCGCGCCAAAGGCAGGCGATCGTGCACAGCGGCGGGCTCGTTCAGCGTCGAGCTGTGAGTGCGGCGGCCGCAGCCTGGATGGTGCGGTGGGCCGGAGAGTTCTGCGCGGCGGGACGGGATGCAGGCTCTACGGCGTGCTCCGCAGGCCGTAGGCATGCAGTGCGGCGGCGGCCCGTGGGGGTTGCCTCATGGTTGTCGGCTTGGGGCGGTGAGAAGCTGCTTATATGCAGGTCTTTCTCTCCCACAACCATGGGGATAAGCCGATCGTGCGAGTGCTCGCGGCGCAGCTGCGGCTTGTCGGGGCCGACGTGTGGCTCGATGAGTGGGAGATCCTCCCTGGAGATTCGATTCCAGGGGCGGTGGAGGCGGCGTTGATGGCAGCTGACACGGTTTTGATCATCTGGTCGGAGAATGCGAGTTCCTCGCGATGGGTCGGTACGGAGATGGCGACGGCGATCACGCGTCACCACAATGACGGCTCGGTTCGCCTGATCCCGGTGCGTCTTGATGGCACTCCGCTGCCTGGCCTGCTCCAGCACCTGCGGTGGGTGGAGATGCCCGACGACTCCAGTGCTGTCGCAGTGGTGCAGAAGATCATGGGGTTCGGCACTCGTGCGGAAGTGGTGCGGGCGGTGCAGGAGGCCATCGACGAATCCACCCTCCGCTACAAGTACTTTCCCGGATTCGGTGTCGCTGTCGGTTGCCCGCGCTGTGGGGTTGAGGTTGACCTGCTCGAACACACTCACGCCATCGACTACGAGCGTGATGACGAATATGCAGGCGTCCGTTGTACGGCGTGCGGATGGCAGGACGGTGGCGAGATCTGATGACTCGAGTCCCTTGGGATCAGCGTGCCGCCTGCCGTCTTTCCTGGGCTGCTGACGGGCCTGGTGGTGCTGAGGTTCACGGGCGGTAGGCGAGGAGCTCGGTGTTGAGGCTGTCGTGGAAGTCTTCGACCGAGCGGAAGGCGGCCGCTGAGGGGGGCGGTGCCGGCTGATGCGCTTCTGGGGGTCGTGCCGCCGGCGGAGGAGGCGGCTGGTGCCTCCTGCCAGTTGGTCGGGGGTGGGCAGGAGGTTCTCGTTGAAGTAGGTCAGCGTGTCGCGGTCGACGGGTTGGCCGGGGCCGGTGTCGGTGAAGCCCCATCCGCTTTGCTCATCTCAGTGCAGGACGTAGAGGGCGTCTGCCATAGGGGAGTCCGCCGTCGGGCTGTCGGCCGGGGGCTTCTCGAGGGTCAGCCAGCCTGTCCGGCTGGGGTGTTCGGGGTTCGGGGGTGCTGCGGGCCACGGTGAGCCGGGAGACGGTTAGGCCTTCGGCGCGTAGGCGTCGAGGTAGGGGCGGTGGAGGGTGCGGGCGTGGCGGGCGGTTTGGCGGTGGAGTCGGCTGTGCTGTTCTTCGGCGTCGCCGTCGGTGCCGGGTCTGCCGGTGCGGGTCCATCCGCAGGTGCAGTTCTAGTCGTAGCGGGTGGTTCTGGCGGTCGGGGTGTGCCGTGTGTGGGTGCGGTGGGAGAGGTGGAGGGCGATGCCTTCGCGCAGGCGGCGCATGTCGTCGAGGAGAGGGTGGTCTTGGCGGTCGTGGGCGTGGGCGTGGCCCTTTCCGGGTGGAGGGGAGGCCGGATGTGGAAACGCGACCGGTTGGGACCCTATCGGCGATGCGGTGACGAGGTCCCAGAGGGTCGCGGCGGCCGCGGGCCCGGCTGTGGATCCGCGGCGGGCCGGAGCGGGGGCTGGGCTGGGAGTGGCTGAGTTCGCGGGGTGGGTCAGATGGCGTGGACGCGGGCGACGAGTTGCGGGGTGGGCAGTTCGCTGCGGTCGCGCCAATCGTAGGCGAGGATCTCCTCGGGCTGGATGGACAGCGGGGTGGGCTTGGTCCAGAAGGCGAAGCGGAAGTCGGCGTGCCAGTGGTCGGGTTCGCCCTTGGCGGGGTTGGCGGGGATGGCGTGGATGTCGATGTCGACGGGGATGAGGTCGTGGCTGGGCGGGGAGACGGCGTGCTGCCAGGGCAGTCCGGTTTCTTCCTCGAGTTCGCGGAGCGCGGCGCCGTACAGGCTGGTGTCGCTGGGTTCGAGGTGGCCGCCGGGCAGGAGCCAGCGGTTGAGCGCCAGGTGGTGGATCATCAGGACCTTGTTGGTGTCGTCGATGGCGACGGCTCCGGCGGTGACGTGGAGCGGGAAGGTGCTGCGGGAGGACAGGTCGTCGCTGGTGGCCAGCGCCTGCTGCAGTCGTGCGACCTCGCCGGCGCGGTCGGGGTGGGTGGCCAGGTAGCGGGTGAGCGTGGCGCTGATGTGTTCGCGGGAGACGGTCATGGCACCTCATGGAAGTAGTTGAGCCAGGTGGACGCAATTGATTGCCGGACTTCGGCCGGGACTTCGGCTATGCCCGGGTCGTGCTCGCCGCGGGTCAGCAGGGCCATGGCGGCGACGATCTCGGCTTGGACGAGCAGGATGAAGGCGCCGACGGAGGCGCCGTGCAGGAAGTTGACGGCGTTGCCGTCGGCCAGGACGTAGAAGTAGTGGCCGGTGCGGGTGTAGCGGGTGATGTTGGGTCCGGCCAGGCTGCGGCTGTACAGGCCGTTGAGGGCTGACAGTTCGAGTTCGTCGTCGCTGCTGGTGACGCTGGCGATGTAGGCGCCGTTGGCGACGCGGCCGAAGTCTTCCTCGCGCAGGGCCATGTTGCCGGTGGCGCAGAAGACGATTCCGGCTCCGGCCAGGGCGTCGCTCAGGGTGGCTGTGGTGCGGAATCCCTGGGACAGGGCCTGGACCCGTTTGACCGGGTCGAGGTCGAAGACGGTGACGTCGACGTGCTTGGCGTGGAGCAGGGCGGCGATGGAGCTGCCGAGTTTGCCGTAGCCGATCACGCAGGCTCTGCGGCCGTTGAGGATGTTGTCGCGGCTGCGCATCAGGGCTTCGGTGCTGAAGGCGACGGATTGGCCGACGAGGTAGTCCTCGGGGTTTTTCAAGGGGGAGCGGGCGACGCTGAGCACTGGGCACGGCAGTTTCTCCTGGCGCTCGTAGCGCTGGTGGCCGTTCTCGGTGTCTTCCACGACGCCGAGCAGCCGGCCGGAGAAGTGCGCGGCCAGGTGGCCGATGACGGGTGCGAAGTAGCCGCCGACGTCGGCCAGGATGAGGTCTTGTCCGGCGGCGCGGGACTCGATGTAGGCCAGGGCCTGGTCGGGGTCGGCGAAGCGGTGGCGGTCGAGTTCGTCGACCTGGAGGGTGCGGCCTACCTGGCGGAGCGTGGCTTCGTCGATCGAGCGGGGCTTGGGGAGCACCGCGGCGATGGTGCTGACGTGGGCCACGCCGGTGAGGAAGGCGCCGCGTTCGGCCAGCAGGTGGGTGATGACGAGGCTGGCGGGTTTGTCGTCGCCGGGTACGGCTCCGGCGACGCGGCGGAAGAACGCGTGGATGCGGCTGCGTTCGAAGTCCTCCTGCACGATCAAAACCTCCGAATAGATAGTTATCTATTAGTGTGGATGGCGACCTTCGAGGGGTCAATAGATAGTGATGTAATGACGGTTGAGAGGTGAGCGAGATGGCGCGATGGCATGAGGTGGCCCAGTCCCTGCGCGAGGCGATCGCGGCTGGGCAGTATCCGCCTGGGACGAAGATCCCTCGGGAGGCGGAGTTGGAGACGATGTTCGACACCAGCCGGACGACGGTGCGCCGGGCGGTTGCTCAGCTGACGACGGAGGGGCTGGTGTCGCCGGTACGGCGGGGCGGCACCACGGTGCGCATTCAGCCGGAGCGCAGCACTGTGCCGTTGGATGCCGGGGTCTACCGCGATGAGCTCGGCTACTTCTTCGGCCGGGCTGTGCAGGAGCTGCGCGCGGTGGAGCCGCCCACGGTGCAGGAGGGGCTGTGCCCGCCTGAGGTCGCGCCGCTGCTGGGGTTGGACGCCGGTGATGCGGTGATCGTCCGGAGCCGGGTGATGGGTGATCCGGGCACTGGCCGGGTGCGGCAGCTGGCCACCTCGTTCCTGCCTGCGGATCTGGCGGCTGGGACGGTGCTGGCCGCGGCGGATACCGGCGTGGGCGGTATCTACGACCGGATGGAGAACGAGCTGGGCTGGGGCAGGCTGGATTGGGAGGGGATCATCTCGGCGCGGGCGGCCACGGTGGAGGAGCGGGATCTGCTCGGCTTGGCGGCTGGGATGCCGGTGCTGTGTGTCACGCGTACGGCGATCGCGACGGCGGGCGCTGCGGAGGGTCGGGTGGTGGAGGCCAACATCACCTGCCGGGATGCCAGCCTGTATGAGATCCGTTATCCCCTCCTCCGGCAGGAGTGACCGGCGCAAGGGCGGAGGCGCGCGAGGCGCGCAGGGGTGGGCGTCAGTTGTACGGCGGGAGGCTCCTGGCGCTGGCCATCGCGAGCGTCGTGCGGGGCTACCAGCCTTCTGGAAGCACCGGACTGGCGCCTTCGGGCTTGCGCTCGACGCAGATGTCGATCGTGTCGGCCATGCTCGCGAGGTCCGCCGTGCGGGTTTCGTGGGCGTCGAGCCGAAGGGCTGTTCGGACGAGGCGAGCCAGGCTGTAGTCGGGAGTGGTGCTCAGTGCCCGGTCGACGGCGGCTTCGGCCAGCACGTTTTCGCCGGCGCGCCACGCGGTGATGGCCAGCATGGCGGCGGGGGCTGCGGCGAAGGCGGGATCGACGCGCCTGGTCATCTGGGTCCACAGCCGCAGGTGGATCTGTTCGGGGAAAGGGCCGATAAGGGCCATCGCGGCGTCGCGGATGTAGATCGCGGTCAGGAGGGCGCCCAGCCACGCCACCTGGTCGGGCGACAGCTCTGCGTCGTGTTCGAGGGCTTCGTGGACGCGCTGCTTGCCCTGCCGATACCAGCTCCGGGGCGGGGTGGCGGCTTGCCGGATCTCGGTGCAGACGGCGCGGGTCGCTGCGGTGATCTTTTGCCTGTCGGCGCCGTCGACGGGGTTGAGCTGGGCGATGTAGGTGGCGCGGTCGGGCAGTGGGCTGCGCCCGCGGGCCACGAGGGCGGCGGCGACCGCCGTGGTGGTGGTGTCGTAGGGCCGCCCCTCGGGTGGGCAGCAGGACGGGTCGTGGCACAGGTAGCTGTGGTAGCGGCCGTCCTCGACCCGCAGGACGTCGAGGACCTCGATCCCGGCAGCATCCAGCCGGGTCGTGACGGCGTCGAAGGCGGGGGTGACGATTTCGCCGCGGCCATAGCCGACCAGGGCGACCACATCGAGGTTGCGCTGGTGGAGCAGGGCGCAGAGGTCGGCGGCCAGGTCGGGCAGGTCGGCGCTGTCGTGCGGCAGGTCGTAGCGCGCTACGCATTCCGGGCTGGGGCGGGCTCGGCGGAGGAAGCCCAGCGCGACCAGGGAGTTGTCGGCCGGGTGGAAGCCCAGCATGTAGGGGATGGCGGCCAGGAGGTCAACGGGGGTTCGCAGGTGGACGAGCTCGGCGGTCATGGGCGTCAGCTCCTCATCGGGAAACAGAACGGCCTCCGCCCTCCGACGTGTGTCGGAGGGCGGAGGCCGTTGCGGGCGGTGGTGCTCGCGGGTGACGGAATCGGGTTAGGGAGCGAGGTCGACGACGGCGATGGAGGTGTTGTCGAGCGGGCCGTGGTCACGGGTCAGGTCGAGCAGGTCGGCCAGGACGTCTTGGAGGTGGTTGGCCGGGTGCGCGATTCGGGCCAGGGTGTCGGTCATGGCCTGGACGTGGTTGGCGCGCGCGGGTCTGGCCAGGTGAGCGGTCAGGCCGTCGCTGGTCAGGATCAGCCGGGCCACCTCGCCGCGGTCCAGGGAGACCCCGTGCGGGGAGTAGACGGCTCCTTCGTGGGGTTCGGTGATGTTGCAGGGCGTCAGGCAGGGGTGGCAGGACGGGTCGGTCAGGCCGCGTACCTGGCCGTCGCGGGTGATGGCTCAGGCGGGGGAGTCGCCTGCCCAGGCCAGGGTTAGGTGG
Source organism: Nonomuraea sp. NPDC050663 (assembly GCF_044456985.1). Lineage (NCBI taxonomy): Bacteria > Bacillati > Actinomycetota > Actinomycetes > Streptosporangiales > Streptosporangiaceae > Nonomuraea > Nonomuraea sp. NPDC050663. The sequence continues at coordinate 64,195 of NZ_JBITGL010000025.1, read as the reverse complement.
TCGTGGGTGATGGCCAGGATGGTGGCGGTCGTGCGAGCGGTGAGCGGGATGGCGGCGGCGTCGGCCCGCTCGGTGAGAAAGGGCGCGGTCTCGTCCAGGCTGCGGATGGGGTTTCCGGTGGCGGCGGTGATCGCGGAGGCGAGCAGGGCGGCGATGCGCGCGCATTCGGCGGCGCCTTCGTTGTCTCCGGCGCCGTCGGCGATGGCAACGGCGAGGCGGCTGCCGCATTCGACGATGGTGAGGGCGTCGGCGTTGACGTCTCGGTTGCCGCGCAGGCTGTCGTGGCTGGTGCGGACGTTGAGCACCCTGTTGGCGAAGATGGGCATGAGTGGGGCTCCCTTGGAGAAGTGCGGTCGGTGGCCGGTGGCGGCCTCGGGTTGGGCGCGGGCGGCGGAGAGCCCGGGGGTGATCGAGCGGGGGTCCTGCCTGCCGGGTGAGCCGGTGGTTGGCTCTCGCCGGAGGTGAGGGCCAACCGGGCGAGGGCCAACCGGGCGCGGTCAGGCGCGATAGACGCGGTCAGACGTGGGTGGGCAGGGTGCTGGAGATGGCGGTCAGCACGTCGCGGCTGGAGTCCGGCAGGATCGCGGCGTCGGCGAACCCGACCACGCGGGCCTCGGCGCCTGTGAGGATGACCAGCGGCATGCGCGGATCGATGCCGGACATGACCAGGCTTGGGTAGGTGTGGTGCACTCGCCGTAGCCAGGCGTCGTTAACGGCGAGCGGGGTGTGGTGCAGGAGCCCGATGCGGGCCTGCTGGTAGGACCAGGGCGACCAGTCGATGCGGGCGTAGGAGTCGGCTTCGTGGAGGTAGTCGCCGTGTAGCTGCCGCCAGGCGGCGGCCAGGTCGTAGCGAGGGGTTGGCCGCAGGAGCCTGGGGCGGCGCTGTGGGTGCCAGGCCCAGGTGCCGTCGTCGACCATGGTGTCGAGGTGCGGTAGCCGGCCGGTCGGCTCGTGGCTGGTCGCAGGGATGGTGGCCTGAGCGGGTAGGGCTGCCAGGTCCCACAGGACGCGAGCGTCACCGACGAGGAGCCGCTCGGTGTCCCGTTGGACGGTGACCTGGTCGGGGTCGGCTACGAACGCGCCGACCACCTGTGAAGCGGTCACGTCGATCATGCTGCCGCCGGCCGTTCGGGGCGCGGGCCGTACAGCTGCTCCAGCTGCCGGAGCAGGTCGTCGAAGCGGTTGCCGCTGGAGAAGAGCGCTTCGGCCTGGCTGGGGTCGAGGCCGAGCAGGCGCCGCGCCCGCTCGTGCGGGAGCATCGCCTGTTCCCCCTCGGTCGTGATCGCGGTTCCCTCGGCGATCTCCTGCTCGGTGGCCACCAGCAGGTCCGGCGATCGGTATCCCAGCTCGTCGAGGGTGGCTGGCTGGCCCTTGAACAGCAGCTGTCCTGTCGGGGCGATGGCGACCAGCCAGGTGCCGCCGTCGAGTTCGCACACGATCCCGGCCAGGCACATCGCGGCTTTGCAGCGGCTCAAGATCTCCGGAGCGATGTCATCGCGGGCGTAGAGGCTGAACGAGCTCGGCACGGTGGCCAGGTCGGTGATGTGGGTGGGCGAGCCCGGCTGCTGGAGGAGCTGGGCGTCCTCGTCCAGGTAGAACGTGCGGTAGACGGTCTGGTCCCACAGCACGGAGGAGGTTTCGATCGCGTCGAGGGCGGCCCAGGCGCGGGCGGCTTCGACGCTGGTGTGCTGCGGCGGAGGGGTGGTCATGGGGTTGCTCCCTTGTCGGTCGGTCGGCGGCATGGATAGGGATCCCGGTGACCCGCTGATGCGGGTCACCGGGGGTGGGGTTAGAACGGCGGGGTTTCGCCGTCGTTGGCGCCGGCGCCTGCGCCCGCCATCGCGAGGTTGTCCTGGCCCTCGCTGTCTTCGGCGGGAGCCGGGGTGGCGGTGGCCCAGGGGTCCTCGGGCGCGGCCTGGTTGCGGTTGGCCTTGGTGACCCTGGCGATCGCGCCGCGCAGGGACGGGCCGATGTCGTCGACGTCGACTTCGTAGACGGTGCGCTTCTCGCCTTCGGCGGTCTCGTAGGAGCGCTGCTTGAGGCGCCCCTGGATGATGACCCGCATTCCGCGCCGGAGGCTCTCAGCGGCGTTTTCGCCCTGGTCGCGCCAAATGTTGCAGGTCAGGAAGAGGCTGTCGCCGTCCTTCCAGTCGTTGGTGGCGCGGTCGAAGAAGCGGGGGTTGGACGCGACGCGGATGCGGGCGACGGCGGTGCCGGTGGGGGTGAAGCGGAGCTCGGGGTCGTCGACCAGGTTGCCGACGAGGGTGATGACGGTGTCGTTGGCCATGGTGTCCCTCCAGGACGGGTGGATTGCGGGGCCGGATCGGGGCCGGATCGGGGCCGGATCGGGGGCGGAGTGCTGCCGGGGGCGGGGCCCGAGGGCCCCGCCTGGGCGGCTAGTAGGGGAGCGGGATGCTGTCGGCGTGCGCCTGGCGGTAGCCGTCGACGCGCTGGGAGAGGCAGGCCAGGCACTCGCGCCCGCGGCTGCCGTCGTCGCCGATGAGGTCGACGGTCTCGGTGAGGGGGACCGTCGCGTTGCAGGTGGGCCTGGTGCAGGTGGCCAGGTCGAGTTCGGCGGTGATCGGCAGGGCGAGGGTCATGGTGGGCTTCCTTCCGTGCGCCCCCTGCTCGGGGGGTCCGTGTTCCGGTGAAGGCGGGCACGCAGGCGGAAGGGACGGAGCGCAACCGGGCGGCCCCCGGTCAGCAAGATGTTTTGGCGTGCTCGGGCCGGTCACCCGGTACGGCGATCACGCGCGCCAAAAAATCTTGAGGGGCGGGGGTGAGCGCAGCGAAAGCCCGGTTGCGCGGAGGACCGTGCCTGCGAGGCTGACTGATCGGAACACGCCCCGAGCAGGGGACGTGGCGGTCGGCGGCCAGCCATGATCCTCGGGCTTGAACGGTCAGGGCCCGTCCGGGGTCCGCCCTCGTGGGGCGTACGGCGGGAATGGGCACCGTCCGGTACGGCGGGATGGTGCGGTACGGCGGGCACCCTGCGCGGGTGGGCGGGGAGCGGCGCTCCTACGGTCGGCGGCGCCTGCCGTACGGCGAGACCCCGGCCCGGCACGGGCGCGCGGTCGGCCAGGAGGCGAGCGGTGGCGCTCAGGTACGGTCCGAGCGCTCTGGTCAGGAACCTGCCAGCCTGACGGGCAGCGCCGGGGACGTCCGGTCAGGGCAGGCCTGTGACGTGATCCGGACTGGCTGGTGCGCGGGCCGAGGGCCTCGATCGGGTTCAGAGGGCTCGGCATGCACGCCGAACCAATCAACGATCGGTGATCGGCGTTCTGCCGGGGTGGCCGACGCTCAGGCGAGCTGGGTCGTGGCGGGGCTGTCAGCTCCGTTCGGGTTCAGCGCCGGGCGGGCAGCCGGGGCTGGCGGGTGCCGAGGATGACGAACGTCAGCGTGCGCCGGGGAGGGTCTTGGCGCAGAGATCCGGTGGTCAGGAGCCGGTGCACTTCGGCCACGCCGGAACGCGCCTGGGTGGTCACCGTGCTGGCGCTCGTGCCGAGTAGGTCCGCTACCTCTCGAGGGGTCCAGTCGAAGGCGTAGCGCAGAACCATGCAGATCCGCTGGCCTCTGGGCAGGCGTCGGGTCGCCAGGCGCGCATCCACGACGGCGGCGGTGTCCGGCTCATCGATGAGGGTGTCGTCGGCGAGGTGGCCGAGCCAGTGAAGCAGCGCCTGCTCGGCGGCGCGGTTGTCGGCTCGCTGCTTGGCCGCTGCGGAGAGGGCCAGGGCGAGGATGCGGCCGGGGCGTTCGGCGCGGCTGATCTCGCTCCAGCGGCTCCAGATTTCTGCCCATGCGTGTGCTGCCAGTTCTTCGCCTTCGTCTCGGCTGCCGGTTAACGTCTCCGCTTTGGAGAGCAGGTGTTGGTGGCGGCTGCGGTAGAAGTGCTCGAAGGCGGCCGCAGGGTCCATGCCCGCGGGTTCTGTACAGGTGTTGAGCCGTGGGGCTGGAGGGTGCGTTGGGGCAGCGTCAGGCATACTGCGACGATCGCTCTGTCTGGGCGTTTGGGCAAGAGCTGTGACCTGTGAAACTGGCTCTGTGTAGTCGAATCGTGGCGCTGAGGTGCCAGGTTGGACGGACGGTCAGCCTGTCGCGCGCAGGCCGGGCTGGATCACCTCTCGCGCGCCCTTGTCCGGGCGTAGGCCTCGCCAACTGGGGTGGCGGAGTCGATGGTCGCTGGTCCATTGGCCGTACTGGACCTCGCCGACCAGAACGGGTTGCACCCAGTGGGCGTCGCGGGCGTGCTCGCGAGGGGCGGGCAGCTATATGACGGATGGGGCTGTTCGAGCGGTTCCAGCCGCGATTGGAGATCACGGAGCATCGCCGCGGTGAATCCCGTGCCAACGTGCCCGACGTAGACCAGTCGGCCTGCTTCGTCGTGCGCGCCGAGGAGCAGGGGCCGAGCAGGCCGGAGCGTCGGCCGCCGCCGGGTTTCCAGCCACAGATGATGACCTCGGTGTGTGCGAAGTTCTTGACCTTCATCCACTCGGCGCTGCGTTTGCCCGGCCGGTAGGGGGAGGTCAGCCGCTTGCAGACGACTCCTTCCAGGGCAAGGTCTCGTGCGGCGTCTACTGGGCCATCATCGGCTCGTAGATCGGCAGGCGCGTCATGGGTGAGCCGTACCCGGGTCCGAGATCAGCAGTTGGCGCAAACGGCCAATTGTGGGTCAAACATGACCAGAGTCGCGTCATAGAGACGCTCACGCCTGACTGCCCGCACCATGAGCGGCCGCTGGCGTTGAGGGCCCACCGCTCGGGTTCGTGCGATAGGGCCCAAAGTAGCTCTGCGTAGTTACAGTGACGCTCCGTGCTCGCAGAAATGACCAATTCTGCGAGAGACGCCCACCCCCTGCCGGTCGTCCGGTTGTCTTCCGACGTCGATCTCATAACCTCTCGCACAACCGCCTTCGCAGAACACGGCTCGGGCTAGGTTTGCGACATGAGCGAGCTCGTGGATCCGGCCGCCGCCATCGAACGCTTCGACTGCCCGATGTGCGAGGCGCCGGTGGCAGGGGTGCATCCAGCGACAGTCTCGCGGCGCTTGAGCTGAACTCGACATGGTCTTGCTCATGAGCTGTCGAAAGCCCGTGGATTCCAACGTGGAGTTCTTCATTCACGCTGAACCCGCGGGGAACCTGTCGTTAAGGAAGCAGTCACCCAGTACACGCGGGCGCGTTAAGCCTGGCCAGTGGGTGCGGCAGCGGGCCTGGCGGTCTGTCTCTGGTTCAGCAGTTCGCTGGGACGGACGCCTCGCACGCGTTTGAAGGCGACGCTGAAAGAGAAGGGGTCTGCGTAGCCGCTGGCGTGTGCGACACCGGCGACGGTGGCGCCGGGCTGGCGAAGAAGGTCAACGGCGAGGGTCATCCTCCAGTCGGTCAGATAGGTGAGTGGTGGCCGGCCTACCAGTTCGGTGAAGCGGCGGGCGAACTGTGCCCTCGACATGCGGGCCTCGGCGGCCAGTGAGGCCACGGTCCAGGGCTGCCCGGGGGACTCGTGCAGGCGGCGGAGTGCCACCCCGATCGCGGGGTCGGACAGCGCGCGATATCCGGGCAGCGGCTGCACGTCCTCGCGTGTGAACCAGGCCCGCAGCGATCGGACGAGGAGCAGGTCAAGAAGCCGGTCGAGGACGACTTGCTGACCGGGTTCCTCCTGGTCGACCTCCGCGGACAGCACTTCGAGCAACGGCCCGGTCCGATGGCCGGAAGGCACGACCGCCACGGTCGGAAGCGTGTCCAGAAGCCGGCTGAACACCTCGCCTTGCAGCGGGAAGTCGGCGGTAACGAACAAGTCCGGGCCGTTGGCATCGAATCCGAAAGTTCGAGGGCGCAGAGCCAGCTCGTGCGGGTCGGCGGAAGCCCTGTCCGCAGTGGTCCAATAGTAGTCGGGGCCGTCGACGATGACCTGCGGCATGGTCTGAGGTGTGTCGGCAACGGTGAAGGCCGCCGCTCTGCGGATGAGAGCGACTGCACCTTCCGGTACTTGGGCCGGTTCGGGCTCCTGGGTCGAGATCCAGACCTCACCCCGGAGCGGAATGCCGAGCACCAAAGGTGCGGGCCGGGCGAACCGGATGCCCCAGGGCGGCTGCGCGATGGACTGGCAGAAGACCGCACCAGCGGCGCGCACCCCGGTCAGGTAGTCGTCGAGGAGGTCCACGATCAGACGATCTCACATGTGATCCAGCGGAACGCCCATGGGAAACACTGTTGACGGCGTTGCCGTCGGCCAGGACGTAGAAGTAGTGGCCGGTTCGGGTGTAGCGGGTGATGTTGGGTCCGGCCAGGCTGCGGCTGTACAGGCCGTTGAGGGCTGACAGTTCGAGTTCGGGCACTTGATGCAGAATTCCGTTCGCAAATTGTCTTGCGAAAACCGATTCACATTCGGTCGAAATGACCGATTGGAACGAAATACAAAGTTGTCGCCGCAGAGGAGTACGCTAATTCCCGGCAAGCGAAAACCCCGGCGCACGCGGGTTCACGCGAGCACCGGGGTGTGTCTTGATTCGCGCCTTGACCCTATCCCGAGGCCAACAGCCAGGCCACACCGGCCTGCCATGTTGTCGCTGACGTGTGCTCCTTCCTGATGCGCCGGGCCTAACCCTGGAAGGAAACATGCAGCTCATCAGAGCGCACATCACGCACTACCGATCGATCGAGGATTCCGGCTCGTTCGACGTCGAGAAGGCAGTCACCTGCCTGGTCGGCAAGAACGAGTCGGGAAAGACTACCGGGCTGCAGGCCCTCTATCGGCTCAACCCGGTCGAGTCGTCGGCGAAGTTCGACGAAGTGATCGACTTTCCGGCGCGGCTGACCCGCAAGCGCAAGGAATTCCGTCCCAAGCAGAGAATTCCTGTCATCGTTGCCACCTTCCGCTACAGCGACGACGAGGTGGCCGAGATCGAAGAAGACCTCGGTCCGGGGGCGCTGCTCAGCCCCGAGTTCACCGTCACGAAGGGCTACCGCAGCGACACCGTCTCCATCACGCATTCCTATGACGAGAAGGCGATCATCAGGCATCTGATTTCCGGGCTCGACCTTCCCAAGGCCGCCACTGAGGAGGTCAGCGCCACCACCACGAGCGAGGACCTGTTGGAGGCCCTGGACAATCTGGAGGAGGCGCCAGCCGCCGCCAGGGAACTCGCCGACCGCATCCGCGGATGGCGAGATCAGAATGTCTCCCTTCGCCTGATCGACAAACACGCATGGCCACGCATGCCCAAATTCGTCTACTTCGACGACTACGACTCGATGCCTGGCAAGGTCTCCATTCCCGAGCTGATCCGCCGCCGGGATGAGGGAGAGATCACCCGGGGCGAGCAGGCATTGCTCAGCTTGTTGGCCATGGCCGACGTCGATCTGGAGGACTTTCACCGGACCGATCAGCATGAGCGCTTGATCAGGGAACTGGAGAACTCCGGCAACGTGATCTCCGACGAGGTCTTCGAGTACTGGTCACAGAACGACGAGCTCGAGGTCAAGCTGGAAGTTCTTCCGGCGGAAGACGGAGCGCTCCCTCCGTTCAACGAGGGACCCATCCTGCAGATCCGGGTGTTCAACCGGCGCCACCGCGCCTCCGTCCCCTTCGACGAGCGCTCGCGCGGTTTCGTCTGGTTCTTCTCCTTCCTGGCCTACTTCACCGACCTGGAGCGAGAGTCCGATCGAGACCTCATCCTGCTGCTGGACGAGCCGGGCCTGTCCCTGCACGGTCGGGCTCAGCACGACCTGCTCCGCCTCATCGATGAGCGCCTGGCATCCCGGCACCAGGTCCTCTACACCACGCACTCGCCGTTCATGGTCTCGTCCGACCACCTGCACCGCGTGCGCACCGTCGTCGACCATGACAAGGTCGGCACGAAGATATCCTCCGAGATCTTTGAGGCCGACGACGACACCGTCTTCCCTTTGCTGACCGCCATGGGCATCGAGATGAGCCAGACGCTGTTCGTCGGCGAGCACACGCTGCTCCTCGAAGGCCCGAGCGACCTGATCTATCTCGACGTCCTGTCCGACCTGGCCCAAGGCCAGGGGCAGGACGGGCTCGATCCCCGCTGGGTGAAGACGCCGATTGGCGGCTCCGGCAAGTTGTCCACCTTCGTCACCTTGCTCGGCGCGAACAAGCTCCACGTCGCTGTCCTAGTCGACTCCAGCACCAAGGACGTCGGGGCCGTCCAGCGCCTGCGGGCCAACGGCCAGCTCGCCGCCAACGGCCTCGTCGAGATCAGGGAGTTCACCGGCACCGCCGACGCCGACATCGAAGACCTCTTCGATCCGGACTTCTACCTCACTCTGGTCAACCAAGCCTACGACCAGCAGCTGACGAGCCCAATCACCACTGCGGACCTTAACCCCCGCGACCCTCGCATCGTCCGGCAGGTCGAGGACTACTTCCGTCAGAACAACATCGCTGGCGGCAAGCTGGACCACTTCAAGCCGGCGGCCGTCCTGCTCCGTCAGCAGAAGGACATCCTGGCTCAGCACCCGATCGATCAGGCCACCCTCGGCCGCGCGGCACAATTGTTCACCCGGCTAAACAAGCTCCTGCCCTGACATCCGGGGCCGGGGGCCGCGGCCCCCGGAAGGCGGTGTTCTATCGCGCGGCCGCTGCTTCATTCGGAAACGGGTCTGGGCCCGCACAGCGGGCCCAGACCCTGGATGATCAGAACGTCGGTTCCTGCCCGCCGAAACCCGTACCGGCACCAGCCATGGCCAGCTCCTGGTGCTCCTCGCCCTCGCCGTTCCATGGGTCGGAGGCGTTATCCCAGGATTCGGCCGGGTGCGGAACCTTCTCCCGCGTGACCCGGTTGACCATGGCGGTCGCGAACTTCAGCGAGACACCAGCGTCTTCGACGATAACCTCGATGACCCACCGTTTGACCCCCTGCTTGTCCTCATAGCTGCGCTGCTGGAGACGTCCAGTGACCAGCACGCGGGTTCCTTGGAGGCTGACTCGGCGATGTGCTCGGCGAGTTCACGGAAGGCGGAGCACCGCATGAACACGGTGTCGCCGTCGGCCATCTTGCCGGTCGCCTTGTTGAGCACGCGGCGAGTGGACGCCACGGTGAAGGCCGCGATGACGGTGCCCTGCTCACTTAATTTGAGCTCGGGGTCGTCGACCAGGTTGCCAACGATGGTGATAGTGGTGTCTCCGATGGCCATGCTGAAGCTCCTTCGCGAGCTGACAGGAATAGGGATTGATCGAAAGAAGATCGCGAATCCGAGAGGCGTGAATGATCACAGGGACGCGGGTCCTGCAGGAGGAAGTTGGTCCGCCTGCGTTGAAGACATGTCCGCGACGCATCGCCGCAGGACCACACGTGATCAGTTCAAAGAACTCTGCATAATGACCGTCTCGGCGGCGTTTTCGCCCTGGTCGCGCCAGATGTTGCAGGTCAGGAAGAGGCTGTCGCCGTCCTTCCAGTCATTGGTGGCGCGGTCGAAGAAGCGGGGGTTGGACGCGACGCGGATGCGGGCGACGGCGGTGCCGGCCAGGGTGTCCTGGGCGAGGCGAAGGACAACCTTGAGATCGTCAACGGCGGTGACGGCCAACGGCTCGATCGTCTGGTCGCCGTCGTTGGGGGCGCTGGCGGCGGCGATGGCCAGGACCTGGTCGGTGGTCAGCCTCATCGGGGCGAGATGGATCATGGCTTGAGTCCTTTCGAACCAGTGGTCAGGGGAAGGCTCGGCTCGCCACATCAGCGAGCCGGGGACGAAGGAAGGGGTCAGGCGGCGGCCTCGGCGGCCCGGGCGGTGGGGATCTCGCCTCGACGGCAGCCGAACGGGGAGCAGCCGGGCGGGTCGTCGTCGAAGTCGTCGAGGTCGACCAGGCGGCCATCGATGGTGCTGTCCAGGCGCGGGGCGGCGGTCAGGTCGAGCTCGCCTTGACGTTCGCGCCATTCGCCCCGGGTGATGCGTTCGAGGTTGGCGTCGGCGAGCGGGACCCGGCTGCGGTGCACGAAGGCCTGGCCGCGCAGCGGGGTGGGGGAGCCGGGGTGGCCGTGCCGGATGCGTTCGTCGAACTCGCACGCATCGGCCCACTCGGCGGGCTGGCCTGCTTTCATGGCCCGCCAGCGGGCGTTGCCGCTCAGCGGGCAGCCCACGCACGCCGATTTGGCGACGTCGGGGCGGCCGTGCTTGGCCAGCAGGTGCTGGCAGCCCTGCCGGGTCAGGCCCATGGTGATGAGGGGTGTGTCGTATTCGGCGTAGGCGGGGGCGTCGTCGTTGATGCGTTCGGCTCGGGTGGGTTCGTCGTGGCTGAAGCCGATGATCTGGGTGGCTCGGCGGCCTGCGGGGACGCGTCCGACCTTGCCGTCGGCGTGGATGCGGGCGCCGAGCGAGGCCCTGACAAGCCGCTCGATGGGGCGGACCTTTCGGTCGCGGGTGCAGGCACGCCGGATGACGGAGTGGGCGCCGCCGGGGTGGAGGACGTGCAGGGGCAGCGAGAGGTAGGGGCCGTCGGTGCGCAGGGCGTCGTCGCGGACGTTGCCGGCGCTGACACTGATGAGCGGGACATCGATGGGCTGGGCGAGTTCGCGCTCGATCCAGGCGAGGTTGTCGTAGACGGCTGCTGGTTCCCAGCCGGTGTCGGCGAAGACCATCGCGTCGGGGCGTTCGATCTGTTCCAGGGCCGCCATCAGGGCCAGGGCTGTGGATTGCACGCCGGCGCCGATGTTGAGGAACAGCAACCGGCGGCGGGCAGCGGTGTCGCGCAGGCGTTCCAGGGTGCTGGCGGAGCCGCTCATCCCTGCGGGAGCGGTGCTGGTCATCGGGGTTCACCATCGGCGGCCGCGGGAGTCGTCGACGGATCGGGCTGCTCGGCGACATTGCTGGGTGCGGCGCCGAGTGCAGCGCCGGGTTGGCCACCGGGTTCGACGGCAGTCGGTGATACGGCCGCCGCTGCGGGAGCGGAGGAGGGGGAGGGTGCGCGGTAGGGGTAGGGGTGGGAGAGGAGACGGCGCAGCCTGAGCAGTTCAGCGCGCTGGAGGGCGAGGTGCTGCTCGGCCTCGGCGAGGGCTTGTTCGGCGGCTTCGATGCGGCGGTGCTGCTGGCCGATGAGGTTGCCGGTGGCGATGGCGTGGCGGGCGGCGGCCAGGCGGAGCTGGTCGGCGCCGGGCCGTTGCAGCCAGTGCACGGCCAGGACCGCCAGGATGGCGGCCGCCAACCGGCCCGTGCCGTACGGCACTTCGACGACTTCGCTCGCGGTCGCCGGGTCCTGGCGCCAGATGGTCGCCCCCAGGGTGTAGGGCGTGCTGGTGCTGCCGCCGGATTGGGCGGCGGCCAGGTCGACGAAGCTGTGGCAGACCAGGGTGACGGTCGAGTAGAGCACCGGCCGGTTGGCGCGGTGCCGGGCGTCGTGGAAGTGAGCTGGGGGCAGGTCGCCGTAGCTGACCTTCACGCGGGTGATCGCGGCGGGGTCGGGGTTGTCGGGGAAGTCGGGTTCGATGATGAACACCCCGCGCACGCGCAGGCCGTTGACCTGGCAGCGCAGGCGGCCGGTGGCCAGGTCGGGGCGGGCTCGGACCTCGAGCGTTCCGTACGGGCCCGCGTTGAGGGTGAAGGTCTCACACGCGGAGGGGCTGGACGGGCCGGAAGGGCTGGTTGAGCTGAGGGGAGTCGATGCCATGGGGAAGGGGTCCTTCGAACAGGAGAAGGCCACCCCGGGCGCGCAGGCTCGGGGTGGCCTTGAACGGGTTCCTCACTGGGGCTTGCCGGGTGAGGAGGGACGGATCAGGTGGCCGGGATCGGCGGGATCAAGTGGGATCGGGTGGGATCGGCGCGCTGCTCAGGCCGCGTTGGCGGGATCCCCGTCGCCGGGGTGGCGTCGGTTCGCGGTGGTGCTGGTGTAGGTGATCCCGAGGTCGGGATGAAGCCGGATTGTGGTGGCGCAGGCGAGGCAGGCGAAGCGTTCGCGTTCGAACACGGTCTGCTGGAGCTCGATCGCCACGGTGCTGTCGTCGAGGAGGGTCAGGCCGTTGCGGCGGGTGGCGGTGTCGATCTCGGCGATGGTGTCGGCCTGGCCGCAGCGGGGGCAGATCAGCTGCGCGGCCTGGACGGTGGCCAGCGGCGGCAGGCCGGAGGTCAGGGCGCGCATGCGGATGAGGGCTTGGCTGGGGCCGTAGCGGGTGAGCAGCGCGGTGACGGCTTGGCTGATGTCTTGGTGGTAGGGCTGCAGTTCGGCCAGGTGGTCGGTGTCGAGGCCGGCGTGGTCGACGTAGGCGTCGATGCCGGCGCGGCCGATGGTCGTGGTGGCCGCGTCGAGCAGCAGCTGGTTGCGGTAGGTGATGAGGTCATGAAGGACGGCGCGGACGTGGTCGCGGCTGGAGCGTTCGTCCTGGTCGGTGACGCTGGTCATGGGCAGGTGCTCGGTGGCCAGGCGGAGCACTCCGGCCTGCGCGATGAGGATGAAGGTCCAGTTGTTGTCGTCGCTGGTGTCGGCCAGGGCGAGCGTCGACAGCGGGTTGCCGCCCTGGCTGCCCGGTCGCTGGCCGGGGTGCCAGCCGGGTCGCTGGCCGGAATTCTGGCCCGGGCGGGACGGGGGTGGGGTGTCGAGAGCCTGCTGAGCCTCGGCGAGCAGGTTCGCCAGGTCGGCGAAGTCTTCGATGGTGATGTCGCCGACGCGGGCGAAGATCGCCTCCCATTGCGGGCCGGTGAGCTGGATGGGGCTGATGTCGAGGGGGTGGCCGGTGAACATGCTGATCTCCAGAGGGGTCGCGAAAGGCGGGGACGGAGGATGGTTCGAGCCCCTGCGGTTGTGTGGGGTGGTCAGCGGGTGGGGAAGCTGGGGGCCGCGATCGTGATGCGTGTGCGCATCCGGCGGGGTCCGATGACCCAGGCGAACTTGTGTTTGCCGCTGTGCGGGACCTGCCGGGCGCCGGCTTCCCGCAGTGCTTGGGTGAGCCAGTCGCGGCGGGTTTGGCCGCAGCGTCTGGGGGTGGCGCCGGAGGCGATGAGCAGCCGCTCGGTGGAGCCCGCGGAGCGTTCGCCGGTGCGGATCTTCTGCAGCCCGCGCTCGGACAGGACGGTCGCGTCGGGGAGCATCCATTCCAGGCGAGGTCTGGTGCGGCCGAGGTGGAGGCCGTTGTGGGCGCGGTAGATGGTGCCGCGGTGACCGGGGAAGATCATCTGTCCGTCGGCGGCGAACCGGGCGACGGGGTCGGCGTAGGCGAGCACGCCGCGGATGCCCTGGGCGGCGGCGAGCCGGAAGAGCTCGCCGAGCGTCCAGGTTTCGGCGTTGGCCGGGACCTCGTCCAGCAGGACGAACGGCCCAAGACGACCGATTGCACGCCGGGTTCCAGGCTGGGCAGGACGTTGGTGAGGCTGGCGTAGCTGGTGGGTCCGTAGAAGGCGGCCGCGCCGACCAGCCGCGCAACGGCAGGATCGGCTGGGCCGGCTGGGTCGGCGTGATCGTAGAGGCCGAACATGGAGTGGGTGATCCCGCGCAGGCGGGTGCGGGGAACCGACCCGCTGTAGTGGTGGCGGGTGATGAACGCCTTGCCGGCGGCTTCGTCGACGGGCTCGACCGAGTACCGCTCTTTGCGGAAGGCGCCGGCTCGGGCGATCTGCCAGCTGAAGGAGCGATCACGCCAGCGCTGGCACCGGGTGGAGTCCGGGTCGAACTCCAAGGCCTGCTGGATGAAGCGGCGCGGTTGCCCGGACCGGGGCGCGGCTGTCGGCGCGGCTGTCGGCGGCTTGGGGTGGGGTGTCATGTCGCGTGGCTGTCGGCCAGCGCGGTGAGGGCGTGGATGAGCGCGGCGCGGCGGCGGGCGCCCAGTTGCGGGATGTCGCGCAGCGTCTCGGGCGTGTAGGAGGCGAGGCCTTCCAGGGTGGAGATGCCGTGGTCGGCCAACGGCTTGAGAACGAACCGGGACAGGGTTTGGCAGGGCGGTCGTGAGCGGGGTGGACAGGGGCAGCCCGGTGACGGCGATGAGGTCGGCCAGGGAGGTGGTCGCCGTTTCGTGGTCGAGCATCTCGGTGGCTTCGATCCAGCCGCGACCTCACTCGGCGACCTGGTCGCGGGCGTGCTGGCGGGGTGCTGCGCAGCCGGGAGCGGCGTCTGTGGTCGGTGCGCAGAGCGTGCACGGGCTGCCAGGGGTGTAGATGATGAAGGGGCCGTCGTGGCTGTGGCGGGCCAGGTAGGCGTAGCCGTGGTCGGGCAGCGGCTGCAGGTGCTCGGCGCGGTAGTCGCAGCCGGTGTAGTACTCGATCTCGGTGACCCGGTAGCACCTGTTGCGTGTGTAGCCCTGGAGCACGGCCAGGTGTGGCGGTCCGTCGCGATCGACCAGGACGGGTTCGCCGCGGTGCAGGTGCAGGGGGCGAGGTCGGCGGTGGCGACGCGGAGCAGGGCCTCCTCGTCGTCGAGCAGGACCGAGATGGCCTGGTGGGAGCCGTCGTCGGCGTCGTGGATCAGCCAGGCGATGCCGAGAGTGCCGTCGCTGACGCCGTACGGGGCGCCGGTGGTGATGCGGACGCGGTCGTGTTGGCGGATGGTCATGATGGCCATCGGGGAAGTCCCTTTCGTGAGGTGCGGCGAGGGTGCGGCGATGAGGCCCCGGGGGGGCGGGCTGCGACGCGCCGAGGCCGGCCGGGGCGTCGGCGCGGCCGGGCAGCCCGCGCCGGACGTGAAGGTCAGGAGGGCGGCTCGGCGTTCAGGAGTTCGGCCATGTCGATCGCGCTGCGGCGACCCTGGAGCTGGTGGTAGGGCAGCCGCTCGGTGCGGGTGGACGGCTGCCCGTCCTGGTCACGGGCGTTGGCCCGGCTCATGACCTGCTGGCCGGGCTCCAGGTGGCCCCAGGCGATGGTCACCGTCTTGGAGTTGGCTCGCGTCACTTCGAACCAGGTCCCGAGGAACAGGGCGTAGTCGCCCGCGGCGAAGTCGGCCTGTCGCCAGATCTTGACGCCGTCGGCTTCGGCCTGGTCGACGGTCTCCTTCCAATAGGCGATCTTGCCGGTCAGGATCTGCTGGTCGGTGAGCAGCTGGTCGCGGTAGCTGCCGGTGGCGGGCTGGGGCCGCAGCAGCGGACGGCCGTCGACCATGACCGCCTGGCCGTCGTCGTCGGTGGCCAGCTGCGGATGAGCGGTGCCGTCCAGCTGGCGGGTGACGCGGGCCAGCTGCGCCTGCAGCCGCTCGATGCGGCGCACGGTGGTGTTGGGGTGGTTGCGGTGGCGTTCCAGATGCTCGGCGGCGCGGTGGCGGGCGACCCAGTAGCGGGCCTTGTCGCTTTCGGCGAAAGCCTTGCGGGTGTGCCGATCGCTGCGCTCGTAGGCGTTCTCGTGGGCTCGCTGGCTGTGGTGGCCTGCCAGGATCGGCTGGTCGGGTGGATAGCCGGCGATGGCCTTGGCGGCCTTGTCGTGGTGGGTTTCGGCTCGCCGGTGGGCGTTGATGGCGCGGGTGCGGTAGGCGGCGGCCCGGGCTTGCGCGCGCTGGTTGAGCTCGGCTTCGGCCTGGTGCGGTGATCGGGTGCCGGTGTCCAGCTTGGTGTGGAAGGCCAAGCCTTCGGCGCGCAGCCGCTGTTCGATCTCAGCGATGCGGGCCTGGTGCTTGGAGGGGTGCTGGTCGCGCGAGCGGGGCAGGTACCACGCTCCGGTGGCGTCGTTGTAGGTGATGTGGTCGGACCAGCGCAGGCCCAGGCCGCCGCGGCGGCGGCCGAACAGGTGCGCGTGGTGGGGTTCGGTGCCGACGACGATGAGGCCGTAGGCGGGGGAGGCGTGAATGGTGATCATCGGGGTGTCTCCGGACGCGGACGTGACAGGGCCCGGCCCTGCGTGAAGTGCAGGCCGGGCCACGGGGAGGACAGCAGGAAGGGACCGCAGGCAGGTAGGCGGGCAGCGCGCCAGGGCGACGGGTCGGCGGGGGCGTCAGCGGAGGCTCAGGCCGGTGGTGGGGGCGGTCAGGTCGACCATGTCGAGGCAGCGCGTGATCAGGGACGGGTGTCCGTCGGGGATCAGCTCGCTGTAGAGCTCTTCATGGAGATCCAGGTAGGTGTGCAGGACGGCGGGGTCGCCTGCAGCCCAATCGGGCACCGGGCCGGTGAAGGTCAGGCAGTGCCGTACCTCTTCGACGACGTACAGCTCCGCGGTGACCTCGACGGTCGGGGCGGGCACGTCGGTCGGGTACGGGCAGGCGCGGGCCTGGCCGGGGGCGTGCTGGTGGGGGGTGGCCAGCGGCTGCCTGCAGGTGTGGCAGCGGGCAGTGCGAGGCGGGCCGATGAACTCGGGCCGAGTGGCGGGCGGCTGAATGGCCGTGTCGCTGGCCGTGTCGCTGGGAGTGTCGCTGGTCATGTCGGTACGTGCCTTCCTACGGAGCGAGGGCGCCCAGCTGCCAGGAGGGCGCGCTCGGCGTGGTGATGGCCAGGCATTGCAGGGCGGCTTGCAGCCGGGCGTCCCACAGCATCTGGTGGGTGATCAGGTCGGTGAGCGGTAGGTCGGCGAGGCCTTCGTGGGCGGTCCGCGTGGTCTCGTGAGCGGCCAGGACCCAATGCGGGGCGGGGTGGCTGCCGTAGGCGACGAACCGGATCTGCCAGCGGTCGGTGACGGCCTGGTGGATGCGGGTCAGCCGGTCATGGATGTCGTCTGACTGGGTGCGGAGGCGGGCAGCGGACAGCGGGCTGAGGCGGATGGCGGCCTGGTCGTCGAAGGTGAGCTCGGGGGTGGTCCGGGTCGTACCAGGTCAGGTCGGGGTGGCCGGCCGCGGTGGTGGGCAGGTGCCAGCGGCCGGGGCCGCCCAGGTCGATGCCGTAGCTGAGAACGGCGATGCCGTCGAGGGCGCGGATCATCACAGGTGCTCCTTCCGGAGAACGGGGTGAAGCGGGGTAAGCGGGGTGGGCCGCAGGAGGCCGTGACCTGGCAGAGGTCGAGCGGGTCATCAACTCCCGTCGAGTTCGTCGGGGTCGTCGGGGTCGATGACGACGACCTCGACGCTGAAGTCGTCACCGTCGACGGCGAATCCGGTGGCCTGACTGTCCAGGAGTCTGGCCAGGAACGGCTGGAGCGTGTGGACGTCGGCGCGGCGCAGCGAGGTTGCGGTGGCTGCGGTGAACGCGGCGTGCAGGTCGGCCGTGGTGCTCGGCCACGCCCGGATGATGTCGGCGCGCAGACGCTCGGCCAGGCGCTCGGCGGCGTCACCAGAGGCGCCGGAGACACCGGCGGGGGTCGTGGCATCGGCGACGGCCTGGGTGCCGTGCTGGGTGCTGTGCTGGCGGGTCTGTTTGAGGCTCTGGCCGACGAGGTTGAGCACGGCCGCCAGGTGGTCGGTGAGGTGCCCGGCGCGCTTGGCCTGCCACCACAGTGCCCGCACGTCGTCGTCGGTACGGCAGGCGGCCAGCTGGGCCAGGTAGTCAGGCCGGACCGGACCGGATGCGGGGTCTTGCGCGCCGGCAGAGTCCTTGGGCGCGAGCCCCGGTGTGCCGCCCGCGCCGCCCGTGCCGCCTGGTGCGTTGGTGGGTGTGGTGGTGGCGGGGAGTTCGGGGGTTGCCGGCCGGCCGGGCGGCAGTTCGGACGCGGGGGGCTTGGCGAGGGCAGCCGAGGGGCTGCCGGACAGGACCTGGCGCGGTGTCTGGCCTTCGATCGACAGGTGCGGCACGACGAAGGTGACCGGCTTGCCGTCCTGCAGTGTGGTGCCCTTGACGATGGTCAGCTGGGCTTCGGTGTAGCGGCCGAGCTGCTCGGCCATGGCGACGCGCTGGGGCAGGTTGGCCGCGGCGGTCCAGCTCTTGGTGGCCAGCAGCCACAGACCGAGGCTGGGCACGTCCGCCAGCAGGACCGACAAACGGGTCTTGATCTCGCAACGCTGATGGTTGGCGGCCTTGCACAGGCACGGCCGCCCGGATTTCCACTCGATGGTGTCGCCATCGCAGCGGCGCACCCAGGTGGTGAGCCCGCCTTGCGGGACGATCACTTGGAGGCTGGTGGCGGGGGTGATGACCTGCCAGCGGTCGCTGCCTCGGGTCATCGGGACGACGGTTCCGCCGTACAGGTCGGCGACGGCTTCGATCATCGTCTTGGAAGGGCTGGACAGGCGGAAGGTGAACAACTTCACCGGAAGCACGCCGTCGCCGTGGGGGATGCTGTCACCGAGCCGGATGTGGCCGTCGGGCAGGTTGGCGCGCTGTTCACGCTTCATGCGCGCCCAGAGGTTGGGGTGGACAGGCATGTGAGGTCGGCCTCCTTCCAGAAGTGATCGCCGACGGCGTCGGCGGTGGGGGGCTGGACGGGCTTGATGCCGCGCAGGTTCTGCCGGTGCAGGTAAGTGGCGACCGGGAGCAGGCAGCGGAAGGCGGCGTAGGCGTCTGCGTCGGCGGGCACGGGGATGAACCCGTAGGCGCCGGTGGCGCGCAGATTGAGGATCGCGGCGCCGGCGAAGACCGGGACCGGGTACTCGTGTCCGGCGTGGTGGCCTTCGGCTGCGCCGTAGCGGCACTCGGGCGGGCAGGCCAGGGCGGTGGTGGCGTTGCGCAGCGCGGCCAGTTGCAGAGGTTGTTCGGGCCACAGGCTGGAGGCCGGGTGCTTGGTGGAGGTTTTCAGGTCTACCAGCCACAGCCCCGGCAGGGTGGGCAGCGGGTGGGGAGGCAGCTTCTTGGGCCGGAACCTGGGCACCAGCGGAGAGAAGGGGTTGTCGAAGCGCAGGGTGACCCACAGGTCGCTGGTGCCGGCGTAGCCGATCTCCCGGTTGAGCATCGTGGTCTCGGCGACCAGGACGTCGGTGGCGAGGTCGACGCGGAAGTCGGACAGCCAGGCGCGGTAGGCGGCCAGGAAGGGTTCAGCTTCGGGGTCGTGGGGGACAGGCGCGCCGAGGTTGACCGCTTGGGCCAGACGGTGCACGCGGCTGCCGAGTTCGCGGCGGCGCTCCCATTCCTCGCGGTAGGAGAGCTTGGCCCGGGTGACGAAGCCGGCGAGCTCGTCGGGGTCGTCGGCGGCGCGCACGGCTTCGGGCAGGTGCTGGGCGAACCAGGTCGCGGTGTAGAAGGCGGCTGCGGGGGCCAGAGCGTGCTTGGCCAGGCTGGACAGGGCGTTGGTCACGGAGATGAGCGGCCGCCCGGGGTGGGCGGGGTCGCCGTAGAAGCGGCCGTGGGCGGTGGCGACGGCGCGCTGCGGGGCGGATTCGTCGTCGAGTTCGGCGGTGTTCGGCATGGGCGCCGGGGGCGGGGTCATCGGCTGGTGTAGGGGCAGACGGGCTCGTCCTGGCAGACGTCGCTGTCAGGTCGCGGCTGGCCGGGCGGCGTCGGCGGCCCGTAGACCAGGTGTTCGTCGACCACGACACGCAGCAGGTCGTCGGCGCCGGGCTGGTAGATGTCGTAGGTGTCGATGGTGACCATCGGGCCGCCGTCGAGCGCCTGGTGGACATGGACGACGATCTGCCGGGTTTCGACCCGGCCGACTGGCCAGCCGTGACTGTCGACGATGCGGGAGGCCTCGACCGGGTCGAGGAGCGGTGGCCGCAGGGGACGGCCTGTCCGGGTGAGCACGTCGGCGACGTGGGCGAGGATCTCGGGTCGCCAGTCGCAGTGCTCGCCGCCGAGGATCGCACGAATGGCGTCCAGGGCCTGGTCGTCGGTCAGGCGATCGGCATGGCCGCCAGCGCGGGTGGGATGCGGCGGCGCGTCAGCGGCCGCCGGTACAGACGGGGGACCGGGCCGGGCACCGGGCTGAGTACCGTGCTGGGGGTCGTGCTGGGGGTCGTGCTGGGGCTGGCTGGGTGTGGTCAGGTCGGACAGACACACCACGAATACCTCCAGAGGTCGAGGATCAGGCGTCAGGGGATCGGGGGCATGGACGGGACCCCGCAGCCGTGCGTGGAGTGGGCTGCGGGGTTGAACAGCAGGAGTTGGGTCTGTACGGCAGGTGCGGTATCAGGGAGTCAGAAGGGAGGCTCCGCGCCAGGTTCGGGTTCGGGGCCGCGCTCGTTTGGGCTGGCGGTGCCGCGCAGGATCACGCTGATGGCGTTGAGCTGGACCTGTGCGTCCGCGGTCACCGTGTGGCTGGCGAGCGGGAGCAGGTCCTCGGCTCGAACCCAGAACGGCTGGTCGGGCAGGAAGGGCGGGGACGCCTGGCCGGGTAGGAATAGGTGGGCCGTGTCGGCGTTACCGCTGGTCTGGCTGGTCTCGGTCTGGTTGGTCTCGGGATGGCTGGCGCGGTCGAGGCGGTAGATCACGTGGACGCGGTACAGGTAGCCGGTCCAGCTCTGGCCGCCGATCTGGACGAGCTCGGTGTCACGTTCGGCGATGACGCACGGGCGAGGGGTGGCGTCGCCGGTCCACCAAGCCTGGTCACCGATGTGCAGAAGCGTGTTCCAGCGGGCGTCCTGGATCGGGTTGGACTCCTGGCCGGGCTCGTCCGGGTCGATGCAGTCCATCATCAGTCGATCAAGTCCGCCGTCAGACGCCGGCGGCGGCCAGCTGCAGCGCCTGGAGCGCGTCGGCTTCCATCGCGTAGCGGGCGTCGGGGTTGGGCAGGGTCTGGGCGACGCTGGTGACGGCGTGCATGACGCCGCCGGCGGTGAGCTGGCCGCCGCGGATGAAGTGAGCCAGGATCTCGTCCTGGGTTTCCTGGCTGTAGGCCAGCTTCTTGGCGACGCGCTCGATGGTGGCGGGGGCATGAGTGGCCAGGGCACCGGCCTGCTGCTCCATCTCGGTGATCTTCGCTTCGACGTAGGAGCGCGACAGGAACGTCGTCACGGCGTCACGGGTCTTGGCGGCGATCAGCTCGAGATTCTTGCGCTGGGTGTCGTGGCTCCACTGGATCTGGCCTTCGTCCAGGCGGCCGCCGAGGTGGACGTTGCGCAGCGCGTCAGCGGTGAAGGTGGCGCCGTTGTCGCACACGCTGAAGATCAGGCGCGGGGTCACGGAGAAGGCGCCGCAGCCGGTCTCGGAGTTGCTGACGACGAACCCGGCGAAGACGAGCGGGTTGGCGGTGCCTTCGGCGCCGGTGAAGGGGGAGCGGTAACCGGACATCAGGCGGGGGGCGTGCACGGCGATCTGCTCGCAGGCGATGCGCACGTACATGCGCCGCTCGGTCAGGTCGCATCCGGCGATGTTGACCGGCACCTCAGCGGTGCGGATGCCATCCAGGATGGAGGTGAGTACGTCGAGGTTGTCGATGATGCGGTAGGAGTCCGACAGCAGCGCTCGGGCGACGCCGTTGCCGTCCTCGCCGCGCAGGGTGCGGATCAGGAAGCGGCGGGGGTCGTCGGCGAGCCAGCCGTTGAGGTTGGCGTCGTAGAGGGCGAGGCGCTCCTCGCGCAGGCGGCGCAGGTAGGTTCGGGGGATCTTGAGCTTCTCGGCCAAGCCGTCGTCGCAGACGGCGGTGGGCCGGAACATGCCGGACTGGCTGACTCCGTCTGGGGTGAGGAGCGGGGCGTCGAAGGGCAGGATCAGCTGGCCGTGCTGGGCGTGGATGTGGCTGGCGGGCAGGACCAAGTCGATCTGGCGGGCGCGCTGGGCGCGCAGCAGGTCGACCAGGTCCTCGAGGTTGGCGTTGCGGGTGGTCAGGGCGGGCATGGTGGCGGTCATGCGAGGAACACCTTTCGTCGCGTCATCGGGGCGCCGGTAGTCGGCGGGCTGCCCGGGTTGCCCGGGGTTGCCGGGTTCGGGGATGTCGGAGGGGCTGGCTGGACGGCGGAAGGCCCGGCGCGCCGTCTGGTGAGGGCGGCGGCCGGGCCTTCGCGCGGCGTGCTCAGTGGGCTGGTTGGTCAGGTGGCCTGGTCATGGGGTCTGGTCAGCCGGGGGACTCCTGGTGGGGAACCGGGCATCGATGTCGGCCAGGTCGAGGACGGCGGCGATGTCTACGTGGCGTTCCAGCCAGAAGGTGACCTCACCCCGGGCGCCCGCCCAGCCGATGAATCCGGCGGGGTCGTCGGCTGGGGTGCGGATGAGGTAGCCGATGCCGCCGTGGGCGGCGATGGGGCCGAGCTGGTTGCCGGCGCGGATGACGAGGGATCGTCGCCGGCCTGGCTGGCCGGTGCGCGGCCACCAGTCGCGGATGATCATTCCGGGTTGGAGTTCCCAGGCCTGGATCAGGCCACGTCGTGGGCACATGGTGGGCTCGTGAAGGGTCAGGCCGCATGGGCGGCGTGGTCCATGTCGACCGTCTCGGCGCCAGCAGGCTCGGCGTCGACGGCCTCGGTGTCGGCAGGCTCGGCGTCGGCAGGCCGCCCGGCCCTGGGCTCATCAGTGGCGTCTGGGCCGATCGGGTCGTCGTCTGGACCCTCCGGATCGCTGGGGCTGCTCGGGTTGTGCTGCTCCGGCTCGAACTCCTGCAGCTCGTCGAGGCTGTCGACGTTGCCGACGTTGTCGTGGTCATCGTCGGCTTCGTCCAGCTCGACGGGCGCGCTGGGCGCGCAGCAGGTCGACCAGGTCCTCGAGGTTGGCGTTGCGGGTGGTCAGGGCGGGCATGGTGGCGGTCATGCGAGGAACACCTTTCGTCGCGTCATCGGGGCGCCGGTAGTCGGCGGGCTGCCCGGGTTGCCCGGGGTTGCCGGGTTCGGGGATGTCGGAGGGGCTGGCTGGACGGCGGAAGGCCCGGCGCGCCGTCTGGTGAGGGCGGCGGCCGGGCCTTCGCGCGGCGTGCTCAGTGGGCTGGTTGGTCAGGTGGCCTGGTCATGGGGTCTGGTCAGCCGGGGGACTCCTGGTGGGGAACCGGGCATCGATGTCGGCCAGGTCGAGGACGGCGGCGATGTCTACGTGGCGTTCCAGCCAGAAGGTGACCTCACCCCGGGCGCCCGCCCAGCCGATGAATCCGGCGGGGTCGTCGGCTGGGGTGCGGATGAGGTAGCCGATGCCGCCGTGGGCGGCGATGGGGCCGAGCTGGTTGCCGGCGCGGATGACGAGGGATCGTCGCCGGCCTGGCTGGCCGGTGCGCGGCCACCAGTCGCGGATGATCATTCCGGGTTGGAGTTCCCAGGCCTGGATCAGGCCACGTCGTGGGCACATGGTGGGCTCGTGAAGGGTCAGGCCGCATGGGCGGCGTGGTCCATGTCGACCGTCTCGGCGCCAGCAGGCTCGGCGTCGACGGCCTCGGTGTCGGCAGGCTCGGCGTCGGCAGGCCGCCCGGCCCTGGGCTCATCAGTGGCGTCTGGGCCGATCGGGTCGTCGTCTGGACCCTCCGGATCGCTGGGGCTGCTCGGGTTGTGCTGCTCCGGCTCGAACTCCTGCAGCTCGTCGAGGCTGTCGACGTTGCCGACGTTGTCGTGGTCATCGTCGGCTTCGTCCAGCTCGACGGCTTCGTCGATCTCGTCGTGGTCGATCTCGCCGTGGTCGACGCTCTCGGCGTCGGCTGCGGCGTCGCCGCGATAGGGCGTGCCCTCGATGAGGGCCTGCTCGATCGGGGCAGGCCGGTGCGGGGCGAGAGACTTGGGGTTGGCCTCGTGCCGCTCGGCCAGTTCGGCGCCGATGTCGGAGGTGAGGAAGCGCAGCCACAGGGTGGCGTCCTCGAAGCTGCAGGGGCTGTGGCGGTCGCGCCGCCAGGTGTTCTTGCAGTCGTCGCTGGCCTCGCTGAGCTGGTGCTCGAAGGTCACGGCGATGATGTGGAACTGCAGCATGACGAGTCTGCCGGCGGAGGCGCTCTGCAGTGCGGCCTGAAGGTCGGTGGGGCCGCCGAGCTTGCGATACAGCGGGCTGGAGGATGCGCCGACGAGTTTGTCGCGCAGGGCCTGGGGCGGCCGGTGCAGCATCTGGGTGACGAACCGCTGGACCGCCTTGGGCGGGGTCTTGAGCGCGCACAGCTCAGCGAGCCAGCGCTGCCGTACGGTCGCGGCCGCGGGCCAGGCCAGCCGTCCTTCGATGACGAGCTTGCGGGAGGGCCCTTCAGCGAGGGCCGTAGGGCTGCTGCCGCTGGTCGTGGGGGCGGGCCGGGGCGCGTAGCCGTGTTCGGCAGGAGTGGTGCAGTAGTAGCGCGGCTTGGCCTTGTCCCAGCTGAGGAAGTAGGCGCCGTGCCCGGGGCAGGAGCGGTGCGCGATCGGGTCGGGGTCGAACTCGTCGACCAGGCGGGCCAGGGTGTCCAGCTCGCGGGCCTCGTCCGGCTCGCTGTCGGTGATCGGCACGCCCGCCTCGCTCAGCTCGGTGACGATCCGCTGGTGTTCGGCTGCGATGGCTCGTTCGGCTTTGACGCGTTCGATCGCGTATTCGAGCGTGCAGTTGTAGACGGTGTTCAGCTTGTGGGTGATGGCTTTCTGGGCCTCTGGGTCGTCGTCGAACTCGGCCCACATGGCGCGCTCGAGGAGGGTGAACTCGTAGTCCATCTCCTTCAGGTGCTGCTTGGTTTCGGGGGAGAGCTTGCCGGCGGCGATCCCGGCGTTGATCTCCTCGCGGGTGCGGCCGGTCTTCTTGCGGATGGCAGTACGGCTGGCGCCTGCGTCGAGGGCCAGCGCCATCGCGGTGGCCTCTTCCTCCGGGGTGAAGGGGCGGCGCATCTCGCGGTCGTTTTCGACGATCTGGTTGATGAGGTGCCCGGGGTGGAGGGGATCGATGGTGTGGTCGATCAGGCACTCCAGGGTCGTCTTGGCGGTGAGGTCGGCGCCGGCCAGGCGCCGGTTGCCCTTGACCACCCACCAGCGCGCTTCGGGCTTGTCTTCGGGCCGCTCGGCGTCCTCGGGCATGGGCACGACGGTGATGAGGACCTGCTGCTCGGTCTTGAGTGAGGCCAGGAATCGGTGGGACAGGTCGTAGTTGTCGCTCTCGCGCACGTTGAGGGGGTGGTGGGTCAGGTGCGCGACCGGGATCTCGGCCAGGATCTTGCCCTGGGGCGCGACCAGCACGACGTCAGTCGCCGCTGCGACGTCAGGGCCCGCTGCGGTGTCAGGGCTGCTGGTGTCGGTGCTGGGCTGCTCGTGTTCGGTTTCGGAGGGCTGGGCGGCCTGGTCGGGCTCGGGGTGCTCGGCGAGCTCGGTGGGCTCGGCCGGGACGGTGTCGGTCAAGGCATCGGACATGGCAGGAGGACCTCTCGTGATCAGTTGAGGTGAGTGATGGGGGAGCCTGGGCCCGGGGTCGTAGCCGGGTCTGCCGGTCGGGTACGGCACGGCAGCACCTGGAGCTCAGTTGGGAGCGATGGGCGGTGGCCCGGTGCGGTGGCCCGGTTCGGTAGGTCAGTGCGTGTCGTCGGCGAGCGCCTGGTCGGCGTCGGCGGCCTGGAGCATGAGCGCGGTGACGCTCTCGTCCGCGGGTGGGACCGGGGCCATGACGCCGTCGTGCCAGTCGGACAGGACCTGGAGCAGGCTGCGTGGATCCGGGCTCTCGCCCAGGGCTGCGGCCAGCAGGAGGGCTGCGCGGTAGACCAGGCGGCGTGCCCGGATGACGGGGTGGTCGGCCAGCGGGGTGTCCGGGCGCAGGCCGACAGCGACGTTGAGGGCGCCGAGCATGCACAGGCCGCAACGCTCGGCCGGAATGCCGGAAGCGTGCTGGTCGATGTCGTACCAGTTGCCAACGTGACGGCCGTTGACGGCAAGGATCTGGACGGCGCGCCGCAGCACCGCCCCCGGCGTCGACGGAGGCATCGGAGGAGGCATCGACGAGGCTGGGGTGGGCTCGGGCGTGATCGGGGGAACAGGCTCTGGCTGGTGTGCGGGGTCGGCCATGACGAAGGGGTTCCTTCCAGAACGGACGCGAAAGCCCGCCCTCGGTGACCGGAGGGCGGGCCTGTGCACGGGGTTACGAGGCGGCGTGGCGTCGCGTGGTGGCGGGTGACGTGTCGCCCGCGTGGTGGATCACGACCTGGTCGCCATGGGCACGGCGGGGGGTGGTGCCCGGCGGCGGCCAGGCGGTCGGGGCCTTGGCGGCGACCACCTCGCGAGTGCACAGGCCGAGTGAGCTGGCCGTGATGACGGTGCGGACGCGGATGGCCTCCTTGCCGTCGCGGTCCTTGCCCGTGAAGTAGCGGGAGTCCAGGTCAATTGCCTGACCGGTGACCAGGTCGCCCTGCTTGTAGGTGTCGTGGGCGCGGATGGCGGCGGTGCCGTGCTGGACGATCTCGTAGCGGCGGATCTGGGTCTGGAACCCGCCGTTGCGGCCTTCGCGCGGAGCGACGACGACCTCGATCACGGCCGACCACTTGGCGAGCATCGTGTCCTTGGGCGGGAAGAAGGTGGGGGCGTAGAGGATGCGGCCGGTGAAGCTGAGTTGAAGGTCGAATGCCATGACGTCTCCTGCACGGCTGGACACCCGTTGTCCTCGGGGGTCGCGACGGTATGGGTGCCGGGGGTGCCATGCGGGTCGTCGTGGCGTCCGCAGGGCTTGCTCCCGGTAGCGGCAGACAGAGCGCTGCCGGGCATGAGGCAGCCGCAATTCCGGTGGTGCCGGGTTGTTCAAGATGTTTTGCGCCAGCAAAAGATCTTGAACAACCCGGCACGAGCCCCTCAAGGGATCTGGAGGCAGGCGGGGCGAGAACCCGGATTGCGGCTGCCTGCCCGGTGGCGCAGAGTCGGCCGCCGGGAGTGAGCCAGCGGACCCCTCGTCCAGGCCGGCGGTCCCTGTCCCGCGGCGATGGCGTCGGGATCGGTGACGGCTCGGTGGCTCCGGCAGGAGATGGCGGCGCCAGGGAAGAGTGCAGGTCTGACCGTTCGTCGGGCGGTCGACGGAGTTCGACTCACGATCATCCGAGGCTGGAATCGAATGGGTGTGCGAGTGTTTCGGCTATACTGATGAGTAATGACCCACCGGCCGACGATCCGCATCCCGCCGGCTGATGTGGGCGCGTAGTGCGATCCAGCGCTCGTTGGAATGGTGTCCCTTGCTGAGCCACGCCTTCAGCTGTCGGCGACATCCTCGGAGTGGCCGAACTGGCCCGCTACGGCCGCTCCCTGGCCGACCTCATCACCATGGTCGGCGAGTACGGCGTCGCGAGATCGGCTTCACCTCGTTACACGAGAAGCTCGCCCCCCTCGGACGGCTGGTCTTCCGCGTCTTCTCCGCCCTTGCGGAGTTCATCCGTGCACTCATCGTGGCTGGCACCCGCGAGGGCCTGGCCGCTGCGAAAACCCGCGGTCGCACGGGCGGCCGTCCCTCCGTCGTCAATGCTGAGCTGCTGAAGGCAACCCACGACCTGCTTCCCGGCCCCCGCCGGTCGGTGACCTCGATCGCCTAACTGCCTGGGGTGGGCGGCGCGAGGGATCGGCCGTGGGGCGTTCGTGGTGCTCGGGACCCGAGCCAAGAGGATACGCGGGCAGCGGCGCGCTCGAATGTGCGGTCGTTCTTCACCCACCATTCGGTCATGCCTCAACGACGGGGCTGGCCGGCGCATCCCAGGCCGCCAAGCCCCACGTCAGCCTGACACTGGAGATCACTCTCCACGCCATGGCGGTGTCCAGCGCCAGGGCCTGCCTCGCCGCCGCGAGGTCGTCGAACAGGCGTGGATTGCTGGCGCGGGTGGCGCTCAGGGTGCCGTTGAAGACTTCCTCCAAGGTCAGGCAGAAGTAGGTGTAGGCGGCGAACTCGGCGGACGGTTCGGCGAGCGGTTGCTCCAGCACGGCCTGGAGCACCTCGGCGACTGGATGGTTCAGCCCTCGGTAGGCGAGTGTGAACAGACAGTCGAGCGCCTCCGGATGCGGGGGGCGAGCCTCGGGCAGCTCGATGACCGCCCTCGCCTTGCCGCGGAGCTCCTCACGGATGACGGCCGAGCAGGCCTCCTGGAAGACGTCCGCGCTGCCGTACGGCAGAGCACCCGCTGCCCTGATGACGCTTCTCGCCGCCCGGATGAGGTCGCGCGACAACCCGCCGGACAGGCAGTGGCAGAAGGCGATGTACGGCTCGGTCAGGCCTACGACCCGCCGGTTCAGCAAGCGCAAGGATTCCTCATAGGCGAGAGGGCCGACACGGATGATCTCGTCGAAGGAGCTGTCGAAGGCGTCGCGGAAGGGCAGCCCCCGGCGTTCGAAGGCGTTCATGGCATCATCCGAGACCGAGATTAGGAAGTAGGTGCGCGGCACCCCGAAGATACCCTTGATCTCGTTGAGAAACCGTTCCGCGCTGTCGGTGGATGCGATCTTGTCGAGTTCGTCGATGCCGATGTAGATCTTCCCCCGCGGTCCCAGGCAGGCGGCGACGTCACCGGCGTAGACGCGGAAGGCGGCGACGATCTCGGGGTAGCTCAACGGCTGTTCCGCCCGCGTACGGCTACGGCTGCCCTGGCCCTCCACCCAGGCGGGCAGCTTCAGCGTGCCGGACCAGCCGGAGGTGTAGGTCTGCAGGTAGCGGATCTGTGCCAGATGCCTACGGCCTCGCTCGATCAGGCGCCCTTCAGGGCTTCTGCGCCATGCGTGGCGATGACGGACGGCGCGCACGGTCGAGTGGATCACGCCGACGCCGATGACGAGGGCTGCCAGGAGATTCGGGAAGGAGATCGCGGCGAACAGCGTCTCGACAGGGCCTTCCAGCGTTTGCGCCAACGGGCTGAGGTCGGGCGCGACGGCACCCAGCACGTTTTCTCCCACGGCCAGCGGCAACCACGGCCACATGATGACCGCCTCGGCCAGCAGCCAGTACAGGACGACCAGACGGGCGAACCCGAGCGCGAACCCCATCCCGCCAGTGATGGTGATGTGCCGCACCGTGGCGCCGCAGAAGGTCGAGAACAGATGCAGGACGAAGTCACGGGGGGCGTACTCGACCGGGGCGGAGACGAGGCATCGCAGGTCCGGGGAGCCGGGGGACTCCTCGCAGAAGCGGCGAATGAGCGTGGACTTGCCCGACCCGCGCGGGCCCGCGATACCGATGCTGGCGCCGGTCAGCTGCGAACGGAGGGCGTCCAGGGCGCGTGCGACCACCGTCGGCACATGGTAGGCGCTGTCGAACGCCTCGCTGATGCCTTGGCTGGTGGTCACCATGAAGCTGTGGTCGAACCGATCCTGGCGAAGTGCGTTGATCGCGGCTCGCGCCTGGGCGACGAGTTCTTCCTCGAGCGCGTCTCGCAGATCCTCGTCCCGCCCGAAGGTCACGGGGTTGCGGATCAGTGGCCTGATGCGGGCGTGCATCCGCTCCAGTGCGGGGATCGCCGCGGGTTTCGTGCTTAACCATGCACCCAGCAGGCACAGAGCCGCGATGCACCCTGCGGGCAGACCGATGCCCCAAGGCGAAAGCAGTCCCAGCAGCACCACCAGGACGGCACCACTGATCATGACGAGCGCGGCGAGTACGAGACGGGAAGCAGTCCTGCCCGCCTCGATGCTGAGCCGAAGACCGTCCATGTACTCGTCCGAGGAGATACGGAAGATGTCGCGTGTCTCGACGTAGTCGTCACGCTGTGGCGCCACGGCGTTCAGGACGTTCGCTGCACCGCGGAGCAACTCGGCCCGGACGTGCAGTGGTCTCAACGAGACACGGTCGAAGCTGTCGCGGATCTCGGGGTCCTTCAAGGTGGCCGACACGGCTCGGTGATAGAGGTCGTGTAACACGCTGTCGGCTTGGAATGGATCACTGCTCAGCACAAGAGCACCGTGCGTGAGATTCACTCGTCGGTCAACCACTCCCAATTTCAGCCCGGAACGGGCGTCCACACCGGGACATAGGTCATCGCCAACGGAGTAGCAGCCGTGGAAGTAGGTGACGCCGTGGGTGCGGTGGTAGGTGGCCGGCAGCCGGTCCGGTTCGCCTTGAGGGGCCCAGCCCGTCCCAGCGGTAGGGCGGATGCCGAGCGGGCCGAACTCGTCGAAGGCGAAGGTGCGCTCGGGCCGCTGCGTCAGCGCGTACTCGATCGGGTCGAGTTTGGTCTCGAAGTCGGGGTCCAGGGACTCTTTCCAGGTCTTGGTGCGCTGGAAGGTGATGCCGCGGCGGTGCAGAAGGGTGCGTAAGGCTTCCCGGCCGATCGTGATAGTGCGGCCGGGCAGGCGGTGCAGATAGTCGAGCAGTTTGCGGATGGACCAGCGGGTGAAGGGCTGGCCGAGCTTGGTGGGTCGGGTGGTGGCCGTCTGCGCGACGAAGGTTTCGAGTCCAGCCAGCGATTAGGCCGGCATCGCTGGGTGATCGGACGCACGATGTCCTGGCTGACCGGCTACCGGCGCCGCACCATCCGCTACGAACGCGACGGCGGCATCTACCTGGCCTTTCTCGGACTCGCTGCCGCACTGTGCTGTTACAAGCGATTCATCCGGCTCACCACATAGGACACGGTCTTAGCACAAGCCCTGTCTGCTTAGACGCCAATCGATCGATCGAGGAGGCACAGGAGTAGCTGAACCAGAACGGAGTAAGCAATATCGGCACGAACCATTACAGGAGAGATGATGCGCCCAGAACATGCGACCAAGAAACCCTGCTCCGATGGGCGCGCGCCAGAGTTCGAGTGGAACTGAGCCACCCGGCTCACGTCTAGCGGGAATCGGTCCCGATCTTCAACCGGCGGGCCATCCATGAGAGCGCTGGGGCCGCTCGTGGCCGATTCCTACAAGACCGCTCGACTTGATCCACTTTAAGGTCGCCGACATGGAAACGTTCGCCATGATCGCCACACTGACCTTCCTCCTGGACCGAACCAGGAAAGGCCGCGCAACTTCCCGCCCACCACGCTGCGCCACCCCAGGCGACCACAAACCGTTACCCCGACCGCTACCTCGTCGCCGAACTGACGACAGTTGAATAGGCGAGCCTGCCGGTGGGCGCTGACACAAGACGAGTAGCGCTATGCCTGAGCGACCGTGTTCCTGGCCCTCCTCGTGCGTCGATGTCAGGCTGGCTCGATCGCAACGAGGTAGACATCAAGGTCGTGTTCGGTGAAGACGATAATGTGTCTCCCGACCTGTAGTGTCCACAAACCGTCCTGCCCAGGCTCGGCGTCGTCGGGGATTCCCTGGCGGGCCAGCCGGACGATCGCTCGGGCGATGTTGGCTTGCGCCTGGTCGTCCAGCATGTCGTAGGCCTGTGCTGCCAGGCGTTCCCATTCGATGTGGAAGGACATCAGCGGGTGGTGGGAATGGCGCGAAGTTCGTCTTTGATCGCGTCGGGCAGGCCGGTTCGCTCGATGAAGTCTTCGACGTTCATCCGCTCGGTCTGTCCTCGTTCCCTGGCGAGCAGGAATCTGGCGTGGAGCGCGGCTCGGCGCATTCGCTGGAACTCTTCCAGGGGGACCACGACGGCGGCCTGACCTCCGAGGTGGATCACATCGTGCTGGTCAGCGTCAGGGAACGGCTCGTTGTCCAGCGCGTGCTCGCTCATAGCCACTAGTTTAGTCGCACCGGGTCAGGCTTCTGTGCGCCAGAGCGTCACTTGCGGGGGAGCCACATCGGCCATCCGCGCGAACACCAGACCCGGTCCTGGTCGGATCTGCCCCTGGCGGATCGCCGCCGGCGTCATCAGCACCCTCGATTTGGGCTGGCCATGCTATGCCGTGATGGTGGTCGATCTCGCTTACGGGAGTCCGCCGGCCGGTGGCGGACGCCACGCGGGTCGCCCACAACCCGGAGGGCTGCGCCATTAGGATCCTGCACCGGTGAGAGCCGATAGCAGACGTGCATTAGTAACCATACAGAAGCTGAATTCTGTATGGTATAGGCGCTGTTAGGCAGCGATCCCGCGGCGTGTATGGGGCGAAGAAAACTACAAGGTCCGTGAGCAGGTTGCCCCGTACTTGTCGGACTCGCCGATCGACACCTCGTACAGCACCCGCGTGCCCGCTGCCATCGTCTTCACGGCCGTCCTTCTACGGCGGGCCATGACTGCAGACACGACCGCGATGACTCGCAAACCGATCGTTGGCCCCCCGACGTCCGTACGTTCCTGCTGAGCGCGGCCCGTCCTGAGAAGTTCGGCGTACCGAACAGACAGTGCTGGTCGTCGGCCGAACGCTCTCTGGAGTCGTACGTCCGGTTCTGACCGCGGAATCGCCGTCGAGTGGGATATGCAAGCCGTCCTGGGCGTGGCTTGATGGTTGCACGGTGCGCTGTCATGAACCCACCGATACCGCGTGGGCCAGGATCGCCGTTACTGCCGACCGATCCCGGCCGAGGCGGCCGCTGGAGAGATCATCGCCAGGTCAACAACGGCGTCGTGGGAAGATCCGCACCGGAGCCGACTGGCGCGGCGTGCCCGAATGCTACGGCGCTGGCAGACCCTCTGCCAGCGCTTCCGCCGCTGATCTCCCCCGGCGCGCAGCGGGACACCCTCGACCCGACCAGGCCACGTGATCGCCGACAGGGCTACTTCACCGGCACCGGCTACGCCATCCCCGAATGCAGCGGTCAACTGGCCGCCCATGCTCGACGAGGTCACCGAGGTGCGGCTTCGACGCCCGTGACCGGAACGTGGTCACGATCGTCCGCCTGATCCTCTGGCTTAACCACGATCCACAAAGCACCCTAGCCAGTTTCAGGTTTGCCGTGTGAAGGCGTGAAGGATTCATCGTCAGCCCACTCCCAGAAAGCATGTCCGCGCTGTACATGTCCTGCCACGACAGAAAACAGGCTCTCCAGCACCGCATGGCTGGGTACATCTATTGCCACGTGGCGATTGCCGCTCCATTCCGCCAGGAGCGTAGCGTCCTCGATGTCTTTCTCGAGTTTCTTCGTAACGCGCCTTAGATCCTTCGACTCTAGGGATTCGCGGAAGAAAAGGCGTAGAACCCGTCGACCAGATGGCCGCACTATCGCATGAATCTCTGAGCCGTCGGGAGAGATCGACACAATGTCACCTAGCGCAAGGCCATATGCCCTGAAGGGGATGCATGCGACTTCGTAAGCGTCGCCGCCAAGAGGCGTCAGCCACATTTGCTCAAAACTTCCCGGAAAGCCGAAGGGCTCGAGGTTTACCCGCGCAATGTAATTCTGCGGGCCCGCCATCGCCGGGACCTTATGAACGATGTACTCTGCGCCAAGGTAAGCCATCGATGACTGCCTTTCGTGAGCCTGCCTGACAAGTCTGTGCGTTTCCGCTGCTGACCCGCTGAGGTCGACGAGCGTCGGACGACAGCGGTAATACCTGGCCGCTACCGGCTAGACATCTCCGAGTCGACGCGTTTCATATAGCCCGCCCATAGCTTGTACAGCGCAGCCTCCCCTGCAGGTTCTCCATCAGGAGCAGGTCTTGCTGAGAGTGTGCGACTTTGAGTATCTGTGGGTCGGCAAATGTCCGTGTCGTACTCCTTGCGCTAGCGTTGACCGCAGCCGTTCCGGTGCTTGATTTTGATCAAGCACACACATGCATTGGTCCGAGGGAGGAGCCCCTCGGACCACCCGACCTGATTACCCCAAGGCCTGGTTGACGGGTTTGAGAGGAGAGATCCCGACTTACATTTGCATGCGTGAACTTGCACTTACCGGAAAGATGCCCGAAAGTAGCCCGCCATCATCGACCGAAACGGTTACTCGCAACTGCCGCGCCCCTTCATCTTCCCAGAAGGCGGTAGTCCGCACCAGCCATTTCCTTCCGTTCGACTCTATAATTGTTTCGAGGATGGATTCGCCATCTGGAAGAATCTCGAGGAGAGTTTCCGGAGATACGGATTCCCATTCTGCGAGCCTTGCCAGGGCGACCTCTCGTGCCGCTTTGCGATTCATTGCCTACCTTGAAGCTATTTCTTCAGCGGGATTCGCCAGACTCCACCACTGCCCTTTTGGTCAACCTTCCACCAGTTGAATTGGAGATGCTTTCGGGGGCCGATCCAGCGGAACGGGTGGACCTTCTTGTCCTTACCGAACCTCCAGCCGTATTTCGCGCCCTTGTATACGATCGATGGGTTGGCGCCCTTGCGCAGAGTGTAGTTGCCGATGTGTCGAGCCAAGGCTTTCGCGCCGGCAGCTGCTGCGGACCCTACGCTTCCACCCACCGGTATCAGGCTGGTCAAGATTGCGACATCATTGGTTTCGACCACATGATCCCGCTTCTCGAGGTCTCGAAAACGATACTCCTCGTTATAGCGCCAGTCGTCATATTCCTCGAGCATTTTTCGGAGGTGGTTATGCTTCTTCCATTTCCCCCAAGTTTTTGCACCCTTACTCTTTTTAGTGTGCTTGAATTTGCCGGTCTTGTACTTTTTGACCTTCTTCGTGCCCGAGTGCTGAACGTGGTAGGTGGACTGCCCGGTCTTCTTGTTTTTAACGACTTTCTTGACGACGGAGCCGTCACTGTTGTGTTGGACGCCCTTGGTCTGCTTGTGCTTCTTGGTCGTGGTGTCGAAGGCATCGTTCTTGCCAGAGCAGTCGTCGGCACATGCGACGAGCAGGCCCGTAGGGTCGCTCCAGGTAACCGGGTTGCTGTTGGCGTAGGCGTATCCGTGGAGTTGCTGTGGGTCGAAGGGTGTGACGATGGGGTCGACGCTGATGAACCGGCCTGTGGTGGGCTCGTATTCGCGGGCGCCGATGTGGGTGAGGCCGGTGGTGGGGTCCTTGGTGCCGCCGACGAAGCCTTGCTGGCCGGGCCAGGTGGACGGGTCGGTGCCCCGAGGTGCGCCGAACGGGGTGGTTCTGCGGGTGGTGGTGGTGTAGGTGGTGGCGTGGACGGAGATTTGGGCGGTGCCGTGGTGGTCGTCCATCAGGTAGGAGACGGTGCCGCCTTGGCGCACCGCGATGGTGTCGCCGTTGTGGTCGTAGTAGCGGGTGCCCTTGATCGCGTTGGTGGTCTTGTCCAGGCTTAGTTCGGTGCCGGATGGCAGGTAGAGGGTTGTGGTGTTCGGTTCGCGGCGGATCAGGCGGTTGCCGTCAGCGTCGTAGACGAAGGAGGTGGTGGCGCCGTTCTCGGTGACGGCCTCGAGGTGTCCTTCGACGTCCCAGGTCAGGGTTTGCGCCTTGGGGCCGAGGGTGCGTCCGGTGGTGTTGCCGCCCTGGTCGTAGGTGTAGGTGTCGCTTTGGTTTCCGGCTGGGCCGGTGGTGTCGACCTGGCGTAGCGTGTGGGGCTGGGGCTGCCCGGCGGCTGGGTAGGTGTAGGTGCGGGTGGTGTCGGCCGCGCCGCCGATGCCGTGCTGGATCTCCTTGGTGCGGTTGCCGGTGGTGTCGTAGCTGTAGGAGTGCCAGTAAGGTGCCGGCCCGGCACTGCTTGCCTGGGCGGGGTCGGCGGCGCAGGTGCCGGTCTGGGTCCAGGCTTCGGTCAGGCGGCGCAGGTAGTCGTAGCCGAAGCATTGGGTCTCCGGCGCGGTGCCTGCCGCGGTGGGGGTGTCGGTGATGGACAGGATGTTGCCGGCCGCGTCGTAGCTGTAGCCGTACTGGGCGTCGGTGCCGGTGGTGGCTTCGCGGGTGAGAGTGGCGCTCTGAAGCCGGTTGGTGCCTTCCTCGTAGCCGAATGACTGCCAGGTCTTCTTGTAGGTGCTGCCTTGGGCCAGGGTGTATTGCAGGACCTGGCCGTTCTTGGCGTAGGTCGTACCGGCCACATACGGCTTGATGCCGCTCAGCGTGGTGGGTAGGCCGACCTCGTTGTAGCCGTAGGTGAGCGTCTCGGCCGGGGGCAGGTTGCCCTTGCCCGGCATCACGTGAGTGGCTGGGCTACCGTCGGCGTTGTAGGTGTTGGTGTAGGTATAGGTGCCGGCCAGTGCTCCTTCGCTGGCGGGGATAGTCTCGCTGATGCCGGTGGCCCGGTAGGCGTCGTCGTAGCCGGTGACCGAGCTGGTGTAGGCGTGGCCTCCGGCATACCGCGTGGCAGAGGTGGGCAGGCCCTTGGCGAGGGTGTCGTAGACCCACTCGGAAAGCTTCGGCCCGTCGGCCGCGTCCTGGTGCCGGGCGGTCGGTCGGCCGAGCGCGTCGTAGACGGTCACGGTCGTCTTGCCGCGGCCGTCGGTGGTCGAGACCGGCCTGTCCAGCACGTCGTAGGTGCTGGTGGAGGTACCTGCATCGGGGTCTTCGACTTTGACCCTGTTGCCACGCACGTCGTAGTGGTACTTCCAGGTGTTGCCGGCCGAGTCGGTCACCTGGACGAGCTCACCGCCGGGATTGTAGGCGTAGGTGGTGGCGTCGTAGGCGCCGCTCGGGCTGTCACCCTTGTACTGGCGCACCTCGGTGGTTTGGCCGTCGACGTCCACGATCGTGGAGGTGGCCGTCGAGCCGGCGGGCGGGTCGACGTCGACGCGGTCACCGCCATAGCTGGTGGTGGTACGCCACTTCTCCACGGCCTTGGCCTGGAACGCCTCGACGGTGGGTCGGCCCAGCCCGTCGTAGGTGGCCACGGTCTGGCCGGGCACCTGGTAGGACGGCACCGATAGCAGCGTGGTGGTGGGGCCGGAGTCGTTGTTGAAGTACGGGGCGGTCTGCCGCTGAACCAAGCCGCGGTCGTCGTAGAGAGTGTCGGTGATCACGCGGCCGCCACCCGGAGCCTGAGCCTGAGCCTGACGGGGACGGAACAGAGTGTCCATCAGCTGGGTGCCGACGATCTGGCTCCCGTCAGGGCCGAGCGTCTTCGTAGTGACCACCGACGGCGCGTCGTTGCGGATCAGATAGTCGTACTCGAGGTTCGGCGTCTGGGACCGCGTCCGGCCCGGCTGCCACACCTTGAGCAGGCGGCCGAGCGCGTCATAGTCAGCCTGCGATTGCTTGCCGTTGGCATCGGTGACGCTGACCGCCAGTTCGCGCCGTCCATCCAACTGGGTGGTGGTGGCGTGGCCGGCGGCATTGGTGGTGGTGATCGCGGTCAGCGGCCCGCCTGTGGCCGGCGTGTAGCTGGTGGTGATCTTGTTGTTGGCCGCGTCGGTCACCTCCAGCACACGGCCGTAGGCGTCGTAGCTCATTCGGGCGTCGGTGGTGTAGGTCGCCTGGCCGTCCGTCCAGCCGGACAGGCTCAGCTCGGCGGTGACATTTCCGGCGGTGGGAGCCTCCCCGGCCTGACCGCCGTCGAACGCCGTCACATCGTCGGATATGACGTCCTTGGGCCGCTCAACGCTCTGATCGCAAGCCTTGGCGACGGTCTCCTCTCGGCTGATCAGCTCGAGAATGCCGACCGTGGTGTTGCGGCCGTAGGTGTAGCGGGTGCACTGCTCGTCACCGCTCACCCCGACGTCGCCTAGACGGTTGGTTTCGGTGACCATGCCGTAGCCGTCGAAGGTGTTGGAAGACTCTGTACGGCGCCAGCCGCGCCCGCCGTCCAGCGCGACCCGCTCCCTGGTCTTGGCTGTGCCAAGCAGGTGCGCGGTGCGGCCGGCGGCGTCGGTCGCCGTAGCCGCGCCCATCCATGGCGTGTAGATCGCGCCGTCGGTCGCGGTTCCGTCGAGGTAGGAGATCTCTTCGCGCAGGAACCCGTTGTAGCGCCAGTGGTCATCGATCGCGACGCCTTCGGAGTCGCTCGTCTTGACATCGCGCTTGCCTCCAGCGGCGGTGCGGTCGTCGTCCATACCGCGAAAGAAGGTGTACTCGGAGACGGTCTGGGTGCCGCCGTCCTTGCCTTCGCTGACGCGGACCTTCTCATAGCCGCGCCACTGTGACCAGGTGCGCTGCTCGGCGGGGGTCATCGGGTCGTCGTCGTAGTGCCAGGCCGGGTCGCCCACGTAGGTGTAGGTGGTGGGTTCTTGCAGTCCGCCGGCGGTGCGGTCCTCCTCCACGATGGAGTCGACCACGTATTTGTGGAACCAGTCCTTTTCCAGCACTCCATCGTTGTTGGAGTCCCAGAAGACCGGGAAGCAGCGCTTGGTGTTGCTGTCCTCGGCCGGCTTGGCGGCGCCTGCGGCGCAGTCGGCGGCGGCGTAGTTGACCGACAGCAGACCGCCGGTTTCGGAGGTGATGCTGTTGATGCGCCATTTGGTCATCGACGGGCGGCCTGAGACGACGTCGACCCGGTTGGTGCGGGGCACGCCTTCAAAGGTCAGCTTGGGCAGGGCCGTGCTGGCGGCGCCGTTCTTGCCGGTGTGCTGCACGGAGTCCAGCCACAGGGCGGGCTTGGTGCCGTCCTCGGTGGCGGGGAAGGTGTGGGTCAGCGTCCATTCGTCGACGTCGCTGTGGGCGTCACCGGAGCGGACCTGGGCAGTGACCTTGGCCAGCCGCTTGGTGGTGAAGAACGTCGGTGTGATGTTGGTGGCGCAGCTGGTGGTGCTGGCACATTCCTGGTCGATGGGCACGTCCGGCCAGGACGCCGCGTTGGCCACGGTGCGCTGGGCGGGGTCACAGGTGACGGTCCCGTTCGGGATGCACCGTTCCGCCTCGGTGAACACCATCCGCATTGGAGCAGAGGTGGTGTGCTCGCTGCCCTTGCGGGTGCCGTACTCGATGCGCGACAGATAGCCGCCGCGGGTGTAGGCGACGCTGGCGCTGTTGTTGTCCTTGCCGTACCGGTTGATCTCGGGCGTGTAGACGTAGGTCATCGTGTTCCCGTTGGGGTCCACGACGTAGTCCAGGTTCCACCGCCAGGCCTGCTCGCAGGCTGATGCGGCGAAGGTAGCCGCATAGCAGGGCTCGCCGCTGTGGTTGCCGAACACCGGAACGTTCCAGGTGGAGTTCGTCGCCGCGGTGTCGCCGGCATACCGCTTGGTGAGGCCGAAGTAGTACTGGGTGCCGTCGGTGTCGGTCAGGCGCCAGTATTCGCCATCGTTGTCGCCGTTGGCGGCGCCGGTGAGGCGTTCGATCTTCGAGCCGTCGTCGTTCTTGAACCGCCACAGGCCGGTGGTTTTGTCCCGGACCAGTTCGCCCGCGCCGCCGCCGAAGACCAGGGTGGCGTTGTCGCTGCGCCAGCACAGGTCACCGCTGAGGTGGCTGGTGTTGTTGCCGTCCTTGGTGTCCTGGATGCAGGGCACGTATTTGCGTTCGACGTAGCCGGCGGCCGCCACTTCAAAGCCTTCACCGGCCCAGGAGGGCTGGTTGTTGGTGGCGGCGGTGCGGCCGTCGATGTTGCCGGACGAGTAGCTGAGCGAAGCGGCCGGTTCAGGGCCGCCCAGGCTGGGCGGCGCAGCCAGGGGGTAGGTCCAGGAGAATTCGCCGGACTGCTCGCCGACCTGCCAGGACGCCGACGGTGACAGCGGGGTGGCGCTCCAGTCGCCGGTCGCGCCCTTCGGCGCGGCAGCCGCGGCCAGGAGCACACTGCTGGTTGGCGCCCCTGTGGCGGTCTTGGCCTGCGGAGAGACGGTGGTCTGCTCTGCAGCGGGCAGAGTGACCTGGGCGGTCAGCGTCTGCGCCGCAGTGTCGTTGCCGCTGCTGTCGACCGCCGTGGGCGCGCAGGCGGCCTTCGCCTCACTCGGCGAGGCGCCGTCTAGGGCGCATTCGGGCACCTGAACCAGGCGCAGGCGCTGCGCCCAGTCGCCGCCGAAAGCACCGGCGAAAGCGGAGTAGTCCAGGTCGACTTGCACGGTTCCGGCCTGGTCGGCGTTATCGGTGCGGCTCAGGCGCAGCAGCACACCGGAGATGCCGGCTTTGGTGGCTGCGTCCTGGTCCAGCACCTCGACCCGGACCGTGCTCGGCACCTGCCCGGCAGCCGCCTCCGAGGTGGCGCCGGAGGTGGCGGTACGGGCCTTGCCCGGGGCGTTTTCACTCCTCGATGGCGGCGCGCTGACGCGCACGGGAATGCCGTCGACCGACGTGCTCAGGGTGCGCGCCGTTCCCGCGTCGGCATCGGTTGATGGGCTGGCGGTGGGGGCCTGCGCGGGGACGACCGTCAGGTCGGCGCTGCCCGCTTTCGGCCAGATGACCGGGTCCGGGACTGTGATGGCCTTCTTGGCCACTTCCCGGCTGGCCGGATCCTTGATATGCCCCGGCTTTCCTTCCACCGAGCGTTGCCTTTGCAGCGCCGGACGGGTGTTCTCCGCCGTCGCCATGGCTGCGGGAACCGAGGGGGCCATGGAGGCAGCGAGAGTCACCGCCAATCCTGCCGCCAGGGTGCCGACCGAAAGCCGACTTGCCCTCCAACGACTGATGCCCATCTATACCTCTGTGGGGTTTATGCATGAAACGGACGAGCCGAAACGGTAACGACGGAGAGTAAAGAAAGTCCAATTGTTACCTAAAAAATGATCTTTACTACATTTGTCGGCTATGTACGATCATGCGTAGCTGGGCAGACGCCGTCAGCGTGGAGGCCACGCGCAGGCAACTCACGACCTCATCCAGCCACAGGAGGCCGGTAGACACCCGCCTCCGCTGTCGTGCGAACGGAGCCTCGTTCCGGCGTCGTAAACCGGTCAGTTGCGGTCAGCGGTCGGGTTTGAACGCTGACGCAGCGATGCAGGAGGACGCTGGCTCCCGGTCAGCGTGACCACCGGCGCGGACGAGCGCCGGTGGTCACGCGCTCTGCGAAGAGATCGGTAGAGGATCTCCCCGTGTGGGACTACTGGGCGTCGGCGGCGATCTCCTCGCTCGTCTGAACCCGCTGGTAGGTGATGAGCTCATCGATCACGCCGGGCCAGAAGGCCGTGTTGAGGCCACCGGTTTGGGCGCGCCCGACCGCCAGCGGCCCGTTCGCGGTCGAGGCCGTGATCACTGGGGCTTCTTTGGCAAGGGTCCCGTTGACATACAGGCGTGCCGTCTGTGTGGCAGCGTCGTAGACACCGGCCAGGTGCACCAGGGCCGCCGGGTCGACCGGCGCAGTCGCGGTGAGCCGGGGTCCAGCCAGGCCAGCGGGCGCGAACAGCCAGCCACCGACTGAGGCGTCGTAGCCGAGGACGAAGCCGCTGTGGCTGGCGCCGTCCTGGCTGACTGCGGCCGCCTCCGCCGCGGTGCTGGACAGCCGGACCCAGGCGCTGACGCTGTAGCTGGCGTCAGTTCGCACTGCGGGGCGCGCCGTCTGGGCGTACGCATCGGTGCCGTTCAGCAGTAGGCCGCCACTGCCGTTCTTGCCCTCCCAGCTCCACTCCGTGCCGCCGTGCAACGTGGCGTCGTTGCCGTTATTGGAGTTGTCCAGCGTGGTGGTGCCGTCGAGCTCCTCAAAGCCCAGGCCCAGGGTGTGCTTCTCCAGCGCTTCGGACGCCTGGAAGCTGTAAGCGGCTACCGGCGAGCGCTGGCCTGCGGCGTCCATGCCTACGACGTAGAGCGTGCGGAGGTTGTTGTCGGCCGCTACGTAGGAGATCGTCACCGGCTCGCCGGGTGCCGATGCTCGGGCCTCGGTCTGGGGTTCGGGGTTGTCGACGTCCCAGAGGTAGGCGACGAAGGGCTGGTCTGCGGCGGAGATGGTGAACATGCCCGGCACGCCGATCTTTACGCCCGGCTCGCCTGCGGGGAAATCGGACGAGGTGATCTGCGGCCGTACGGCGGGAGCGGCTCCCGGGACGGTGAAGCTGCGCCAGGCGCTGAACGGCCCGTAGGTGCCGCCGGTGTCCTTGCCGCGAACCCGCCAGGTGATTGTTGATCCTTCCGGCAGTGAGTTCTCCGGGATCGTGACTGTGTGCAGGCCCTGGGTCGCGAGTTTGGTCTCTTCGACCTTGATCCGCTCGCTGCCGTTCCACCACTCGAACTGAGCCGCCATCGAGCCGGTCTCCTGGGCGTCACGGATATCGGCGATCAGTTTGGGGGCTGTGGAGGCCATCTCCCCACCGTCGGCCACGTCCGGTTCGGTGGACAGCGCCGTAGGCTTGTCGGGAATGAGGACCGTCGCAGACTGCCAGTCCGAGTAGTCCGAGGTCGCGGAGGCCGAGTAGGAGCGGACCCTCCAGCGGATCTTCCAGCCGTCCTTGAGCAGATCGGTGGGCAAGCTGGCCGAGGCCTTCGCGCCGGAGGCGGCCTTGGTGCCGTAGCCCTGCCAGATCAGTCCGGTGCCATGCGCTGTGTCCGCTGGGTCATGCTCGACCTGGAAGTAGGTCGACAGGGTGCCGCCGCTCCCGTCGGAGACAGTCGCCCGCAGGGTGGGGTTCGGCGATCCCGTGGTGAACACGCCCGGTAGATCCCACTTGGGGGAGATGTCGAAATTGGCGACACTCGGGGTGGTGGCCGGAACGAGCTTCCACAGTTGGTTGGCGCCGCCGTCGGCGGTGGCCTGAAGCACGTCTGCGTGGTCGCTGGTGGAAGAGTTGGGGAGCTCGACGACCT
This sequence comes from Nonomuraea sp. NPDC050663, assembly GCF_044456985.1. Classification (NCBI taxonomy): domain Bacteria; kingdom Bacillati; phylum Actinomycetota; class Actinomycetes; order Streptosporangiales; family Streptosporangiaceae; genus Nonomuraea; species Nonomuraea sp. NPDC050663. The sequence goes on along the minus strand of NZ_JBITGL010000025.1, from coordinate 22,376 downwards.
TGCCACTGTGTTTGGCCCGCAAGAAACCGTAGCCGCTGCCGACGTTTTGCGGGTAAAAGCGCATGTGCTCGTAGGCGCCGTCGGCCCACTGGGAGATCACGGCACCGTCAGCGGTGCTGGCTCCGGAGACATGCATGGCCTTACCGCTTTTGCGGTTGAACAGCTTGTAGGTGCCGTCACCTTGCGAGACCAGCTTCCACACCATGTACGGGTACGGCATGGAGGTGTCGGTGAGCTGGTCGATGGGCGCACCGTTGTCCATCGAGCCGCCGTTGACCTTGAGCGCCTTGCCACTGCTCTTGTTGACGATCTTGTAAGAGCCGTTGTTCACCAGACCGGACAGGTTGGTGATGCTGTAGGTCACCGACAGGGTCGGCCTGTTGGAGGTGGCGTTGGCGGAGGTGTACTCGCGGTTGTTGGTGTACTGGGTCTCGAACTGGTCCTTGAGCGAGAACCCGTAGTTGGCCGTGCCGCCCGCCCATGCCTTGACGATGTCGACAACGTCGAAGGAGTTCCAGCCGGTGGCGTTGCCCGTGCCGACGGCCGCGCCGGTGTCGGTCTGGGAGGGCAGGTTGCTCCACGTGGTGGTGGAGGAGTCCCAGGCCTCGGTGGTGCGCCGGGCCGTGACGGCCATGTAGCCGCTGCTGCTGGCGGTTTCGCTGTACAGCTTCAGTGTGGCGGCGGAGACGCTGGTCCGGGCGATGTTGCTGGTGTTGAACTTGATGTAGGCGCGCGCGCGCGGGCTGGAGGCGTCCGGGTTCGCTTTGACCTTCAGCTGCGTCGACCCGGCGTGGGCGCCGGTGCCGTTGCCGACCCAGGTGTCTGTGCTGATCGTCAGGCTGGTGGTGGGGTCGATGGTGACCGGGTAGGTCGTGTCCGGATCGGACAGGAAGGCCTGGTCGGGGGTCAGAGTCAGCTCGGTGCGGCCATCCACGGTCCGCACGTCGGCCTCGACCGGCACCTGCTCGTCCCCGACGGGCTCGGTGGCCTCGGCCTGGTGGGGCGTGGAGGAGTCCCACATCTGCGGCGCCGGGGCGGCGGCGACGACCTCGCCGGCGTCCTGGCCGCTGGTGCTGGTGAGCTCCAGTCCGCCGGTGGCGGTCTCGGCCAGTTTCAGACCGTCGGTCTGGACGGGCATGCGCAGGTGCAGCTCTCCGGCCGGCCGCTCGCGCACCACGACGTCGTGCCGGAATCCGGTCGGCAGGACGGTGACCACCAGGTCGGCCGCCGGTCCGGCGGCGTCGGCGAAGGTGGCGACGTTGCCCTCCACGCTGGGGACGGGTAGCGCGGTGGGCCAGCTGAGGCTGAAGGTGCGGCCTTCCTCATCGCGCATCGTGACCGCGGGGCCGCTGCCGCCGGCGGAGACTTCGACGTCGGCTTTGGCCGCCTTCGGCTTGAGCAGCCCGTCCTGCGGCGTCAGCGTCGGGTCGATGTCCACCCACTGCCCGTCTCGCTGGATGCGGGCCGGGCCGCTGGTGATGGTGTCGGTGAAGGTGCCGTCCGGGTTGGCGACCGTGGAGTTGGTCTCCGTGGTCAAGCCGGAAACCGGCACCGCGTCACCCTGCTCGGCGGCCAACGCCGAAGCGGCCTCACGGGTGAGCGCGCCGAACGGTCCGGCGCTCGGCGTCACGGCCGCGGCGGCGTTGCCGACACCTGCCGTGCCCGCCGCGAGCGGCACCAGGGCGAGCGCGAGCAGGCCCAGGGCAGGCCGCCTCCACCATCGCCGCAAAGATCTACTCATGGTTTACCTGCACATGAAAAGTTGGATAAATCGGACATAAGGGTATGCCTGTAGGCGAGTGGCCTCGCCCGCCCGTGGCGTTGTCGCCGCAGGTCAGGGCTTCGTCGGTGATGCGCAAGGCTGGTGGCCCAGAAGGCGTGACGCGTCAGAGATGAATCTTCCTGTACCTTACTCACGGTTTGTCCGTTATGTCCGCATGGGGGTTGGGTGGTGGCGTCAGCAGCAGGACCTGCGCACCGGTCCTCAACGTCATCCCCTGGAGCGGCGGCCCACCGCAGTGCCCGCGGTCGATCACCGGAGATCGCCTGGGACAGTCCAGATGCGGGCCGGCCTGCCAGCCCTGTCTGCCGGCCCGTGGGGGCCGACCGGCCGGCGTCGGGCCGGGCACGTGGAGCGGCGAGCTGGCTGCTGGGGCGGTTGCTGATCGGGTTCGCCGTCACCTTCGCTTTGGCCGGCACACTCGCGGTCCTCATCACCGCGCAGCCGATGCCGGCCGGTGCCGAGACGGTCGAGCCTGGCTCGGGAGGCTGGATCGAGCCCGACCCCGGCCCCTCCGACGAGGTCAGCGAAACCGCTTCGGCCAGGCCGACTCCCACCGTCACCGTGACCACCACGCTGCCGCCTGCCCAGCCGACGAAGAAGCCCTTCCCGCCTCCGCCAGCGCCGATGGCCGGGCAGAATCCATCTGTTCAGCAGGCGCCGGCCTCCACCGCGGCTTCCGCAGCTCCCCCGGCCCTTGTACCTACCGCCACGCCGGTCGTGCCTCCGGCGCTCAGCACGCCGACGCCCAGCTCGTCAGCCGAGCCGCTGACCCTGCCCACGGCGGCACCCCCGCCTCCCGCCCTCTCGGCGCCGGCCGTGCCCACGGCCCATGTGGACGTTCAGGAAGCCGCCGCCAGCGAACCGGTGGACGAGATCAGCGACAGCCTGGCCCTCGGCGTGCCCGCCCTGCTGCTCATCCTGGCGGTCATCGCCGGTCTCATCTACGTCGACAGCCGCACCCGCCTGCCTCGCCCAGCTGGCCCGACCGCGGCCTGGCTGGGCCATCCGCGGGGCCTGAACCGTGCCCCTCCGCGAGAACGACACATCGGCCAGCATCGCGGCCTGTGACCTCTGCCCTGCCCGAAAATCCACGCCTGAGCCCCTGTCCTCGAAAGGCCCCCGTGAACTCCGCCATCCGCCCCCGTCTGATGCCCACGCTGATCGCCGCCGGTGCGAGCTGCTGGCTGCTGGCCAGCCCGCTGGCAAGCGCCGCCCTGGCCGATCCCGGCACCCCCGTGAGCGTCAGCTACACCTGCAAGCCCCCGCTCGGCACCGGCACTCCCAAGCCCATGCAGGTCACCGTCACGCTGCCAGCCGCCGGGCAGGTCAACAAGGCGCTGGCGATCGAGTGGGACCTCGACACCGGACTCACCACCCCCGATGCTCTGGCCGCCGGTACTGTCTCCCAGCGCGGCGTCCTCAAGCTGACCGGCACCAGTCAGGACACGGTGAGCACGGCTTCCGCCACCAACGCCGCCATCGCCGCCGGCCAGCCGATCAAGCTGGCCGCGATGAAGGGCACCTACACCCCCGCCACCGCCGGCACCCTCACCGTGCTGCCCGGGGAGGTCACCCTGGTCATCAACAACAACGGCTCCACTCAGGAAACCCTCTGCACCCCCGACCCGGCCGCAGCCCAGCTGGCTGCCATCACCATCAGCGCCACCAGCGCCACGCCCTCGGCCAGCGCGAGCACCTCACCTACCACGAGCCCGTCGAACTCGCCCACCCCCACGGCGACCCGGACCGTCACCGCCACCCCAAGCGATGATGACGCTGCAGCGGTGATCACCCCCAAGGGGGCGGCCCCCACCGGCGGCGGCGGACTGGCCGAGACGGATCTGCTGCCCTACGCCATCGCCAGCGGCCTGACGCTGCTTGCGGCCGGCATCGGCCTGGAAATGCGTCGCAAGCGCGTCCACGGCCTGTAACACCAACCGAGCAGCCAAGCGTCTCCGTTGCACCCCTCACAACCGGCTCCGCACCAGCCTCGATGGGACTGGGCCAAGACTCCAGGCCCTGGCCCGCACGTCCCCGACGTCAATCCGCCTCCGCCTCCGCTTTCCGCGCCCGCCCCGCATCTGCGACCCGCCCTCCAGCTCGGGCCGCTGAGCTGGATCCTCCTCCTGGCCGCCCTAGTGGCAGCCCTCGGCGTGCCCCTGGCCATGACCGCCCGCATCCTTACCGAGCCGCCCTCCGCCCGGCCTCCCTCCGTAGCGATCCGGCCATGGGCCATCCCCGCCCCCGCCCAGCCCCTCCCCGCTGTGCCTTCTCAGGCGCCCGCAGCCAGCCGGCCCGCACAGCCCGTCCAGATCGTTATCCCCGCGATCGGCGTGTCCGCGCCCATCACCTCGGTCGGCCTCGACAGCGACGGCGTCGTCCAGGCGCCTTCGTTGTCCGAGCCCAACCTCACCGGCTGGTACCGGCACGGGCCGCGCCCAGGCGAGAACGGTCCCGCCGTCATCCTCGGACACCTGGACACCGTCTCCGGACCGGCTGTCTTCGCCCGGCTGGGCGAGCTCCAGGCCAACGATCCCATCATCATCACCACCGCCGACGGCAGCCAGGAGACGTTCATCGTCACATCCCGCGAGCAGGTGGCGAAAAACGCCTTTCCCACCAGCCGCGTGTACGGGCCCGTCTCCGCCCCGGCCCTTCGGCTGATCACATGTGGGGGCGACTTCGATCACGCCAAACGCAGCTACAACGACAACATCATCATCTACGCAAGCCATCGATAACGGAGTTCCGCGCCCAGCTCAACTGCCGCCACGACGAGTCCACCAGGGCGTCAGCCAGTCCAGAGCACCATGAAGATGCTGAGGAACTCCGCCTGTTCGTCGACATAGAAGTGCATGAGGCCGCGACCATCCCCATACGTCGTCTCGCGATAGTCGGTCCGGCCGGGGTAGAGCGGCCAGGCATCCCACGGGTCCCGAATGAGCTCACCGGTTCGAACCGCCAGCGCAGTCAACGCTTCGTCCGGGAGGTCCTTCATCATCTCCAGGGCCTGCGGGCCGAGCTCGAAACCGTAGCTCATGCCCTCCGCCGGGAGTCGGCGACCAGCTGAGCGAAGGCGGGGAACGACTGCTCTGCCGGCACCCGCTCGGTGCTCTCGGCAGCGTCCGCTGCGGCCTGATCAAAGCCGGGGTGGCTGTAGGCCTGCGAGCGCATCCACCACAGGTGCAGCAGTTCTGGCACCTGGTGATACTCAGCCGGGTCGCTCGATGCCGTGGCGAGAGCGGATCGGTAGTCGGCTAGGAATCGGGCGTGCCACTTCGCGGGCAGCCGTTCCAGGATCGCCGATGGGTCCTGTCGGGGGTCGTACACCGGCTGAGCGCTCATGACCTCCACGGTAACCGCATCGTGGTGACCTTCGTCCTTCCGCAGACAAAACGGGGCGGCAGGGCTGCAAGAATCTCAGGTATTTCAGTTCCAGAGGAGGTCCTGAGGCAGGGGCTGCCCTGCCCCGTCGTCCATGCAAGCAAGTATGATCAGTAGCCCTGATCGGCCTCCTTGCGGGAACTGGGTGCGATGATCATGCCCACGCCTCGGTCCATGCTGCCGCTTCTACCCCCTCGTGCAGCGCATACGGACTGGAAGCGATATCCGTACACGGTGCCCTGAAGGGCACCTGGCTGACCGTCCGGCGCATCGGGCGCTGCCACCCTTTCCATCCTGGAGGCCTCGACCCGGTGCCCCCACGGTCCCACGAAACGCAAGGGAGCTAGCTCGGTGGAGTTCAGCTGGCTGAATTGGCTCTACGTAGCCATCGCTCAAGTCATCACCTGGATTCACCAGGCTTACAGCACGTTCATCAACCCCGACAGTGGCCTGAACTGGGTGTTGACGATCGTCACGCTGACCGTGTTCATGCGGCTGCTGATCTTCCCGCTCTTCCTCAAGCAGATGCGCTCGTCGAAGAAGATCCAGGAGCTCGCTCCCCAGGCTCAGGAACTCCGCAAGCGGTACAAGAACGACAAGCAGCGGATGAACCAGGAGGTCATGGCGCTGTACCAGGGCGCCGGAGCCAACCCCCTGGGCGGCTGTCTCCCGATCCTGGCGCAGTTCCCGATCTTCATCTCGATGTTCACGGTGCTCAACGCCATTGCGGATGTGAACCGTACGAACGTCTTCGGCATGCCGCCGGAGGTCGTCGCCAGCGCGCGTGAGGCGCATGTCTTCAGCGCCGGCATCTCCGAGACCTTCTGGTCCACCAACAGCGTGACCAGCAAGATCATCATCGGCTTCTTCGTCGCCGTCAGCTCGCTGACCACCTTCCTCACCGTCAGGCAGAGCGTCACCCGCTCCATGGCCCAGATGCCTGACAACCCCATGGCGCAGCAGCAGAAGATCCTGATGTACATCAGCCCGCTGTTCGCCATCTTCAGCCTGAACTTCCCGCTCGGCCTCATCCTCTACTGGGTCACCACCAACCTGTGGACCCTCGGCCAGCAGCACTGGTACTACACCCGGCACCCGATGCCCCAGTTCGACGACAAGGGCCGCCTCATCCCGCACCAGCCGAAGCCCGGCCTGCTGTCCAAGTTCAGGAAGAGCGAGCCCGTCGTCGAGGAAGCCCCTCCGGCCGCCGCCGCTCCCGAGGAGCCCAAGGTCGTCCGCAACCAGCCGTCCAGGCAGACCCGTAGTAAGCGCTCGGGCAGCAAGAAGTCCTAGACTCTGCGCTAGATGTACTTGGTCATGAGCTTGGTGTCAGTTGGCTGATGGGTGGCTGGCTTTCGCTGATCGCCGCGGCACTCACCCTGGCCAGCATCCTGATCAACCGCCGATTGCACTACCCAAAGCGCCTCGCCGACAGTCTGCCCGGTTCCTCACCGGGCAGTCATCGACCGGGTCCGCTCGCCCACCCCGCGGCCGCGGTGCATACCCCCTCGTGGGCAGACACGGGCGCGACCGAGCGAGGCTCGTGTTCCGCGGGGATAGCTCCATGCCCAGGGCCGTGACAAGCCGTCTCTCCTGCAAGTCATCAGGCGCTTACAGAACAAAAATCTGGAAAGCGAGCGTGTCAACGACGACCGCGACGCGGCGGCTCCGGCACAACCATCGGCCGTCACCACAACACATCGCAGTCATCGCTCCCGAACCACGTCCGCATCGTGAACCCGTCGAAGAAGCCGACCGTCACCCTGCGCGCGTACCGCTCCACGACCCACACCAGCTCTTCGGCCGGTGGCCCCGTCGAGGCCTTCTCCTCGTAGTTGAACCTCATCCACCCCTGACCAGCCACCCCCAACCTCCTGGTTCTCGTGCAAGCCGCCAGCAAGCCGCCCAGTGCACGATGGAGACATGCCCCGAGCACGCCGCCTCCCTCGGTTACTTCAACAACTGCTCGGCGCCCGCCGTAAACCGCGGCGCCGACCACCGCGTGTTCGGATGAATCCTAGGCACCCGCGACCCACCGCCCGGACCACCATTCGGATGGCCGAACGAGCGAGGGCTCGCCGCGAACAGGGGAAGGCTCCCTCACGCGACCGGCCCGGACGAGCGCTCGCCGTATGGACCGCCATCGGCACCGTCCTCGCCGGGCTTGTCGCGGTGCCTGCCCTGCTGATTTCACTCAACGCGTTGCGCATCAGCGAGGAACAGCGCCTCGAAACGCACCGACAGTTCGCGCAACGAGTGACCCTCCCGGACGACATCGAGGATCAGTTCTTCGACAACACCGAGCTAACCATCAGCAACGCCAATACGATCCCGGTGGCCGTGGAAATGCTGATGCCCGGCCCAATCGGGCAACGCGCAGAGGTCATCTACGACACCAACGTCCCCGCCTGCGCCGAAGTCGCCTACCACTTCGAGCTCATCATGCCCTTCTCGTTTGGAGCGCCAGGCCAGTGGTCACAGAGAGTCGTCGCCTTAATCCCCTTGACGGGAATCGGTGGGAGCTGAACCCGCCGGGCGGCCAGGTTTCGGTCGTTGACAAAGACTGGTGGCAGAAAGAAGGCGCCGACATCAGGCGAGAAGACATGCGCGTCATCAAGAGCAAAGCTCTTACTGGGTGCGTGTGACTTGACCTGCGTCCTTTCCGTGATTACGGAGCGTCGGGTATGGTGGGCCACGCGCGCCCATGGGCGCACACGCGCCCGCGCGTTGGGCCCCGGTTTGCGGGGTGTTGCCGGTGTCGGCGGTGGCCGTCCGGCGTCCGTGTCGGTTACGGGGTGTGAGATTCGCCGGGCGTGGTCAGGGTCAACAGCTGGTGCTCGACGTCCCAGCCGTCGAAGTGTTCGTGACCCCCGTCGACCACGGTGTAGGCCCGCTCGAGGAACAGGCCGAGGCCGCTGTCGTGGCCGTCGCGGGTGAGCTTCCACACCAGGTAGCCGGGCTCTTCGTCGGGGTAGCCGACCAGATCCGGGCCGGGGGCGGGGCTCCGCCAGTCGACGGCGAGCACGACCTGGACCGTCATGCGCTCCAGCTCGTCGCGGCCGTACAGCAGCGGGCCGACGTCCTCGATCTCGACGGTGACGAACCACGGGTCGTGCGCCGCCCAGGAGAGCAGGCAGTCGACGGGTGCGCCGGTTGCCAGCTCGGTGATCGTGATCCGCTGCTCGATCGGGCGCGGAGCGTGCGTGAGCGTTGCCATGTCAGAGTCCTTCGTTGTCACGAGGGTCGTTGTCACGAGGGTCGTTGTCACGGGGGCCGTTGTCATCGCCGGTCGTCGCCGGGCCGTTGTCATCGGCGCTGCCATCGGTGTTGTCATCGGCGCCGGTGGCGGAGTTCTTGTCAGCGCCGTCACGCGGGATCCCAGCCCTTTCCAGGACCCGGTAGGCCGTGCGCGGGCTGATGGCGTACCTCTGCTGCAGGAGCGTCAGCAGCTCTGCCACGGACTCATCCGGAGCGTTGCCACGCCGCGTGATCAGCCAGTTGACACGTTCGTCGGTCGTGCCGCGTGGCATGCGCCCGTTGTCGCGGTCGGATGGCGAAGGGGCTGGCGGAGGTGCCGGACGGTTGTCAGCTGAGGCCTTGCCATTGACAGGCCGAGCGTTGCCACCGGCCTTGTCATCGGCGTTGCCACCGGTCTTGCCACCGCTCGTGTCACCAGCTTTGCCACCGTGCCCGTTGTCACGCGGCCCGTTGCCACTGCCGTTGCCACTGCCGTTGACAGGACTGTTGTCAGCGGGCGGAAGCTCGGGCCTGGGCGGCAGGGAAGAGCCGCCGAGGCCTCTGCCACCGCCCCGGCCGGACCCGTCCGAGGACATCAGCGCAGCGGCGGAGTGGTCGACGACGCGCTGGTGGATCTCACCCGCGTTCACGCCCGCCAGCACGCCCATGTGGTGCTCGGCGAGCTTGCGCCGCTCCTCCGCCTGCGGGTCGAGCTTGGCCACCCACGGGGTGCGCGGGTCGGCGTCGACCAGGGCTTCGGTGTTGTACAAGGCGGCGATCTGCTGCAGCAGCTGCTCCTGCCGCTCGGGGTCGCTGGCCAGCTGGGCGTACTCCACCGCCCGATCCATCATCTTGTCGAGCTTGGCCATCGCCGCGCGGATCTTGCGCTCGGACGCCTCGCTCTTCCGGAGCCTGCGCACGTTCTTGGCGGCCAGGGCGACGCGGGTCAGGAGCCGGTAGGTGGCTACCTCGACCACGGTCCGGTCCTTCGGCTCGGCCAAGCCCAGCCGGACCAGGAGGCGTTCGGGGGTGAGCCGCCAGTTGATGCGGCCGGTCCCGCGGATGCGGTGCCGCTCGATGGCCATTCCGCGCTCCCACAGCCACGCGGCGACCAGCGGCGCGGCCAGGCGGAAGATGGCTTCGGCCACGCTGTGGGCGTCGAGCGACGACAGGACGGCGGTCAGCGCGGTCAGCGCCCACACGGCCATCCCGTCCAGGCCCGCGGAGTAGTTGTCGCGCATGTTCCTGCGCGCCCGGACGGCGCTGGTGACGATGGCGACCTCGATGAAGGCGAACAGCAGCAGCCGCAGCGGGCCGGTCGAGGCCGAGCACGTCGCCGGAGAAGCGCCACATGCCCTGCGCGGAGACGCCGGTGGCGATGGAGGCGGCCACGATGGTGAGCACGTCCTCGATCGGGCGCGGCACGACGTACCGCACGAAGGCCTTCGCCGCAGTCCGGCTCAGCGTCCGCAGCAGCCGTACCGCCAGGACCAGGGCGACGAGGCCGCCCACCGCGATCACCACGGCGGCGATGAGGTGGTCCTGCGCCCAGGCGCTGACGTCGGCGACCAGGTCGGCGATCGTCTGGATCATGGAGATCACCGCAGCCGCCCTTCGTGCATCTGCCGCTGAAGGTCCGACAGCGGGCAGTAGAGGTACGGCTGGTCACGGAAGACCAGCGCGGCCGAGCCGTCGTCGAGGGTGATGACCTTGTACGTCGTGCGCCGCTTGCGCACGACCACCACCACGGCGGCCACCACGACCAGGCCGACGACGACGACCGAGCCCGCGTTGGCGATCATCAGGTCGATCAGCAGGTCGAACGGGGTGTTCCGCGCGTTCACGCCGCCACCCCGCTCTCGCGCAGCAACCGGCGCCGGTCAGCGGGCGTGGTGGCGGCGATGATCCCGTAGAAGTCGGCCGGCTGCAGCAGGGACCGCTCCCAGCACATGCCGTTCTCCAGCAGGGGGCAGCCGCCGCACAGGAAAGCGGCGGCGATCTGGAGGTCAGCCTCGTTCGTGGTGACGGGGAACCAGTCGTCGGGGTTGGCGCCGGGCTGCTGGCAGTGGCCGAGGCCCTTGGACACGCCCCGGTTCAGGGTGGCCAGGCGCTGGCTGTCGGCTATGCCGTCGTCCTGGGCAGCGCCAGCAGCGTGGACGGCGCGGGATTTCCGCACCGTGGCAGCAGGTGCCATGATGTGGGGACCAGCCTTTCTCTTTTCGCGAGGGGAACGGGTTTGGGATATGCGGCCTTCGACGCCAGTGCTGGAATCACTGGAAAATGTCGGGGGCCGCATTTTTGCTTGGTTATCTATGACATGCTTCAATTTGTCTTACGTAAGACGAAGCATTGCCGATCAGGACCCTGGTGTCAACCCTTCCGCGCGGCCTGCGCCTTTTGCGGTACGTAAGACCATTAGGATCGTGACCCGTGAAGCCGACCGCCCGCAGCGCCTACCAGGAGGTGGCCGCCCTCATCCGCAGCCGGATCGAGGACGGCACATACCCGCGCGGTAGCCGACTGCCCACTGAAGAGCAGTGGGCCGACGAATTCGGCTACACCCGCGTCACCATCAACGCCGCCCTGCGCGTCCTGGCCAACGAAGGCCTCGTCATCCGCGCCCGCAAACGCGGCACCTTCGTCCGGCCGATCGACCCGATCGTGCGCCGCTCGGGCGCCCGCCACCTCAAGCAGGCCCGCGAGCGCGGCGGCGCACACGGCGCGTTCGACGCCGAGCTCGCCGAACGCGGCTACACCTACCGTCCGGCGGACACCGACATCCGGCGCGACCGGCCTCCTGCGCTCGTCGCCGAGCTGCTGGACGTCCCTGCCGACGAAGCCTCAACGGTCGTGCGCGACCGGCGCATGTCGATCATCTACGCCCACAACCAGCCAGCCGTGCCATACCAGATCGCCACCACCTGGATCCCGCTCGACATCGCCGGCGACACGGCGATCGAGCAGCAGGACACCGGAGTCGGCGGCATCTCGAGCCGCCTTGAAGAGCTCGGCTTCGAGCAGGTCCGCTTCCCCGAGCGCATCCGCACCCGGCCGCCCTCGAGCGCCGAGGCGCACTTCCTGGAGATCAGCGAGGAGCAGCTGGTCGACGAGATCCTGCACCGCGGCGTCACCGCCGAGGGCCGCGTTGTGAAGGTGACGATGTTCGTGATCCCGACGCACCTAGTGATCCACGAGATCGAGTAGCGCCAAGCCAGGAGAGACGCCAGGGCGTTCTCTTCCCCCAGATCGGTCGTGCCCCCTAGGCAGGGTGGTCGCCTTCGTGCGCTTGTGAGCCTGGCATCACAGTGCCGGCCAAAGTGGTCACGATTCGTGTGCAACCGCAGCCGAATGCCATGAAGACGGTCACGCTATGGGTGTGAACAGACGCAGGATCGGCTGGCGCATCCCGCTCGCCATGGTGGCCATCCTCGTCGCTGGCGCGCTGGCTTTCACGGTATGGCGAGCGTGGACACCCACCGCCGAGGTCAACCTCGCCGACGTCGCCGCCGTGGTCATAGCCGCCGCCACGGCGATCGTCCTGGTGTGGGTCTGGGCGTGGAGGCGTCGCACGGCCGCGAGCACCATCCCCTCTGTCGCCGACGTCGAGGCCGCCGCTGCTGTGCTGGCCGAACTGGTGGAGCGGCAGTGGCTCGCCGAAGCCCGCAACCGATCGTTGGACGACCCCGAACCGATCCCCATGCGCTGGCAGCTCACCAGCGACGAGGGTGTGATGAGCCACCCCCGTCTGATCACCGCCGCAGACAAGCTGACCTTCACCGCCCAAGCCGACGATATCGCCGCCCTGGCCCGCGACTTTCGCGCCCTGACCCGGTGCCGCCTGGTCATCACCGGCGGCGCGGGCATGGGCAAGACCAGCCTGGCGGTGCAACTGCTGCTGCAGCTGCTATCTACCCGCCAAAGCGACCAGGCCGCTACGGAGAACGAGATTGTGCCCGTGCCCGTGCTCCTGCCGCTCTCCGGCTGGGACACCCGCGTCCATCCCCATCTGCACAGCTGGCTTGCCGCCCGGCTGGCAGCCGACTACCCCGCCCTGAGAGCCCTGCAGCTGGGTGCCGGTGCCGCCACTGCGCTGGCCGAAGGCGGCTACATCCTGCCCATCCTGGACGGGCTGGATGAAATGCCCGACACCGCCCGCGCCGCCGTCATCACCGCGCTCAACATCTCTTTGACCGCCCGCGACCAGCTGATCCTCACCAGCCGCACGAAGGAGTTCAGCACCGCCGTGGGCGACGCTGGCCGGCCGCTGACCGCCGCCGCCGTCATCATCCCCAAGAGCCTTTCCCCCGAGGTGGCCGCCGACTACCTGGCCGCCTGCCTGCCCGCTGAGCCGCCACCCGCCTGGAGCGCGGTCCTGTCCGCGCTTCGGTCCCGCGCCGCTCCCGGCCTGACCGCGCTCGCCGCCACCCCCCTGGGACTGTGGCTGATCCGCGCCGTCTACCTGACCCCGAGAACAGACCCCGCCCCGCTGGCTGGCCCGATCGCCGAAGACGCCACGGCGCTGCGCGCCCACCTGCTCGACCACCTCATCGGCGCTCTGATCGCCACCCGCCCGCCCAGCACTGACCCAGCCCACCACTTCCGCCCCCGCCACCAGCTCGATCCCGGCACCACCCACCGCTACCTGAGCCACTTGGCCTGCACTTTTCCCCCGGACGCCACCCGAGACATCATGTGGTGGCACATCGCCCGCGCCACCCCTCACATCCGTCCCAAGATCGGGCTCACAGTCGGGCTCGCAGTCGGGCTCGCAGTCGGGCTCGCGGTCGAGGTCAAGAACAATCTCGTGTTCGGGTTCGCGGGCGGGCTCGTGTTCGGGCTCGCGGCCGGGCTCGTGTTCGGGTTCGCGGGCGGGCTCGTGTTCGGGCTCGCGGTCGGGCTCGTGAGGTCCTGGGCTGAAGAAGCCCCCGGCTACGCCAGTCTCCGTGAACCAGTCCTCCTTCTCCGCACCATCAAGAACAATCTCGTGTTCGGGCTCGCGGCCGGGGTCTCGGTCGCGCTCGTGTTCGGGGTCTCGGCTGGGGTCTTGGCTGGGGTTTCGGCTGGGGTTTCGGCTGGGGTTTCGGCTGGCGTCTTGGCCGGGGTCTCGGCCTGGGTCTTGGCCGGGTTGATCGAGTGGGCAGAGCGGCCGACCCTCACCTCAACCAGTACCCCCCGCTCCAGCTGGAGGTCTGACCGGAGGCTCACGCTTCTCCGCCTATTCGTGTTCGGGCTCGCGGGCGGGCTCGTGTTCGGGGTCGGGTACGGGCTCGTGTTCGGGCTCACGGTCGGGCTCGTGTTCGGGCTCACGGTCGGGCTCGTGTTCGGGCTCACGGTCGGGCTCGTGTTCGGGCTCACGGTCGGGCTCATGTCCGGTGAACACCATGCGTGGCTGGCATGCATCATCGCGATAGCGTGGCTGGCCGTAGCTCGGCGGCTTCCCTGGCGGCTCATGGATTTCCTCGACGACGTCCACCGTCTGGGCCTGCTGCGTGCCGTCGGGCCGATCTATCAATTCCGGCACGCCGCGCTGCACGATCACCTCGCCGCTTTAGGAACCCCCCAGCCGAGCACTGGTAGTCGCTCAGCCCAACGTGACAGGCCGTGAGCCGTGGCCATCAGGTGTCGACGCGGATACGCCAGATGCTGACCGTCTCGGCCTCGACGGTGTAGAGCACAAGCAGCCCGGCGATGGACAGCTCGTAGGCGTTCGGGATGCCACCGAAAGGGTGGGCGCCTAGCGGGGTGGGGTCGATGGCCAGCAGCTCGAAGATGGCCACAGCGTTCTCGCGAAGCATCACAGGGAGACGCTCAAGCTCTGCGTGGACTTCTTCGGCCGGGAGGACCCGGCGGCGGCTCACGCCGTCTTCGAGGAGAGCAGCAACCGCAGCGCGGCAGCCTTCCGGTGCACGACAGCAGGGTCGACGCCGTACCGCTCGGCCATCTGCTCCGCGGAGGTGAAGCCGCCCGCGTGCGCGGACATGCCGCCCGTCTCTGCGGACGTCTCGGTGCCCGCCCCGGCCATCCGCTCGGCGGCGATGCGCCAGTCCTCCCGCGTGTCGTGCTCCATATCTTCACTGTAGCGCGGGCCCTACAGGCGAGAGAAGCAGATGCTTTGCAACAGGTTCATCGCAGGGCGGGCCTATGAGCCGTTCGATTGTCATCGTGGAGGTATGACACCTCCCTTCGCTGGCGACGATTCGGCTCCGACACGTTCGGTTGTCGCGAAGGCCGCCCGTCGACGATTGTGGGGGTGGATACTACTGGCTCTGGCGGCGCTACTGCTGGTACTAACCCTGGTGCTGTTCCTGGCTGTGGAGCCGTCGCAGTCGCAGTCGGTTGTGCTGGACGTGCTGGATAAGAAGGCCAGCATCGTCAGCATGGTCCTCACCCTGATCTTTGGGGCGGCAGGGCTGTGGCTGCAGTCTCGTTCGGCGGCTGGTGAGCCGTCGCCTGGAGAGGCGGCCCAGATATCCACACGGCTTGGCCACTACAACGCTCGCCATGGCCCCATTCACGACCCGATGCCGAACGAGGATCGCGCTCCCAAGCGAGTAACCCGTCGTCGATACCTGCGGCGGGTGCGCCTGGAGATGAAGCAGATGGAGACCATCGGGCTGGTCACGCACGCTGACCTGGTCCTGCAGACCCGGCAGGTGTACGTCGACGTGGCCCTCCAACCTCGGGTCGTCACTGCTACCGTCAGGGACGCCGGCACCAGCCCGTACCCCGCACCGGCCGACGAAATCGTCGGCCGTCGGGCGCCACTGACGTCATTCCTCCGCGCGGGGCGTGTGCTGGTAGTGCTCGGCGCTGCGGGATCGGGCAAGACCACGTTGGCTCGCTTCACGGCGCTAGAGATGGCTGAGCAGCGGCTGTGGCCATGGCGGCGCGAGTTCTGGAGGGCTCACCGGATCCCTGTCCTACTGTACTTACGTGATCACAGCGAGGTCATCCTCGCGGACGAGCCGCCGAGCCTGGCGAGAGTCGCGGCCGAAGCACCATGGCTCCGCGGTGTAGTGAAGGCCGGTTGGCTGCAGCACCGACTCGAACGCGGCCGATGTGTAGTGCTGCTGGACGGCCTGGACGAGACAGCAGACGCACAAGACCGCAGGCATGTGGTCGCGTGGGTGCAGGAGCAGATCCGCCGCTATCCTGGCAACTCCTTTGTCCTGACATCACGCCCCTTGGGCTATGACGGCAATCGGCTGACCCATGCCGACGTCCTCCAAGTACAGCGCTTTGACAAACGCCAGATCCGAACCTTTCTACACGCGTGGTACCGAGCTATCAACCGCCGCGCCTACCAAGGCGTTAAGGGAGAGATCGACAGGCGGGCCGCCGAGTCCGCAGACAACCTCGTCGACCTCATCAGCGCGCGCATTGCGCTGCTCGAACTGGCAGCGAACCCGCTGCTTCTGACGATGATTGCCAACGTGCACCGGTATCGCGGCCAGTTGCCCGGTAGTCGTGTCGGCCTGTACGAGGAGATGTGCCAGGTACTTTTGCACCGGCGCCGGGACGCGAAGGGTCTCATCCGGCCCGATGAGCTGTCCGGTGAGAAGAAGGAGCGCATCGTTCAGGAGCTCGCCTGGTACATGATGCGCCATCGCCTTCGGGACATCTCAGTCGGTAAGGCATGTCAAGCGATCCAAACCGTTGTGAGCCGGACCGCCCCCGGCCTCACCCCGCGCGCCTTTTTGGAACAGGTCCACACCAGCGGCCTTCTCGTCGAACGTCAACATCGGTTCTACGGCTTCGCCCACCTCACACTGCAGGAATACCTCGCCGCCGCACTGGTCCCTAGCCATCATTCCCGCCAGCAGACACTGGCCGACAACGTCAGCGACACCTGGTGGCGCGAGACCACCCTGCTCTGGGCAGCCCGCGCAGACGCCAGCCCCATCGTCGAGGCATGCTTGGATGCGCCGACCGCCACCTCGCTCCACCTCGCCTATGCCTGCGCCAACGAAGCGCGGGAAATTGACCCCGCGCTCCGCGAACAACTTGACCTTTGCCTGAACAGCAGTCCTGCCGACCCCGACACTGCTCGCCTACTCGACGGAGTTGCCGCAGCACGCGTCCTGCACGACACCCACACCCTCCCTGATGAAGACGCCCAGATCTGCGTGAACCCTGTGAGTACCGGCCTGTGGAATCGCTATACCGCCCAGACCCCCACTCCGCGCCCCCTGCACGGGCCTACACCCGCCCCTGCCGCAGGGCTGTGGCCCGCCGATATCCAGGCATTTCTCACTTGGCTTAATAGCTTGTTCAATGACGGCACCACCTACCGCCTGCCCACCACAACCGAGGCCAGCCGCGCTTTTGCCGCCGGGTTATACGCCCAAACCGCCGCCATGTGGACCTCGGAAGGCCTGGACGTCAGGCTAACCGTGCCCGCCGGGGTTCCCCACCCACATCGCCCTACTCCGGAACACCTGAGTGCCTACCCCGACGTGATGCTTAACCATCTCCACTTACCTCTTCGGCTTACTCCACGTTCGCATCTCTGTCGCCGTCAACTCCTCGTCTATACCCGTCGCCGTGATCTCACCGTCCATGACCATCGGCTTCTCCACGCTCTGGACCTCCTTCTCGCGCTGGACCTCGCTCGAACCCTCGGCCTCGCCTTCGCCCGAGGTACCTCCGCCAGCGATTTCGCCCTTGTCATGGCTCGCGATCTGGCCCTCGACCTCGACCTCGACCGGGCCCGCGATCTCGCCCTTGTTCTGGCCCGCGTCCTCGACTTCGCCCTTGTCCTGGCCCGCGCGCGCGCCCTAGACGACGACCGCACCCTTGTCCGCGACCGCGCACGCATGGACCTCGACCGCGACCTTGCTCACGCCCTAGACCTTGCTCGCACCCTTGTCCGCGACCTCGATCCCGCCCTCGATCCCGCCCGCGACCCCGACCTCGCCCTCGCCCGCGCCCTCGATCGCGCCCTCGATCGCGCCGAAGGTCTCGACCTTGGCTTAGCCCTCGCCCGAGTAACCGACAACGACTGCGACCTCGCGCAGGCCATTGCTCTTGACCGTGCCCGCTTCGTCATCCGTTTCGGCGACCATGAACCCACCCTCGATCGCGCCCGAGATAACCTCAACCTTGCCCACGCTCTCGAGTTCATCCTCGACCGTGACCTAGATCTCGTCCTTCGCCCCACCATCGCGCTTGCCCGTGACCTCGCCTTTGCTCGCGCGCTGGCTGATGGCGACCTTGGATCCACGGATACTGCGGTGGTCGCATCACTATGCCTGGCGAGTGACGTCCTCGCTCAGGCCGCTGCACGTCATGCTGGGTCTATCCCTCGATTGTCGGGTCGCACCTATGGATTCCCTCGCCGACGCAATGACGAGGTGACACCTTTCTCGGCACTCTTCAACACGCTGGCGGTAGGGATCCGAAAGGGACACCCCGCTGACGACCCGCAGGCGGATCTGGAAGAGGCCTTCCTGATCGCGATGAGTCAAGGCCAGAGTGTGAAGGCGACCTCGATGATCGAAAGCGCGCTAACCTTGGCGAGTCCTCTTTGGGACCGACATCGACCAGTCCGCCAAGGAGACATGGCATTGGCCGCCGCCTGCATCCTGGCCGTCCTCACAGAGGTGGCGGATTCGCCGAATGACGCTTCAGTTCTTTCCGAACGACTGCGCGGCATTCTGAGCACGCTGGTCGCACTCACCCCAGGGGTTATCCCCGACGCTTCCGATGCCACGACTGGACATGTGATTTTGATGCGAGGCTAAGTTGTACCCGTCCAGTGTTCAGACTGTGGCGGTGGCCAGGCCGTCATCGGATCGACGGCGGAGACGGAAGCGCCGTATTGACGCCTCGGGAGCACAGAGCCCCGACCGCCTCCCGAAGGAGACGGCCGGGGCCTCATCATCTATGTGAGCCGGGTCAAACCCGGTGAGTCCGCGTCATGAGGGTCAAGGGCGACGCGAGCCCCGGCTGACCGAGGTCAGACCTTGATCGCCTTGAGGATGGCGATGATCGGGGACGGGTCAAACCCGCCCGAGATCAGCCAGGCCGCAAGAGGGATCGCGACCAGGACGGCCAGGCCACGCATGATCGCGTTGATGGCCTCGGTGGTGATCCCGCAAAATGGCGGGCGGGACGGGTCGTTGTTGGGCATCTTCTACCTCCCGGTAGGTCCGATGAATGATCGTCGGACCTCACGGCAACGCAGCCCCGAGCTGGAATTTTGTATCCAGCTGGCGACCGCAAACCCTTGACGGTGGTAGCCTGCCAGTGAGAGCTAGCATGTACTTAGTCGTCAAGGGAGCCCGTGAGGGTCCCACGTCGTGCTAAGAGCTACGAATCGAGGTTCGGCGAACCTGGGCGGCAACCCAGGCTTGTCGAACCTTTTTTCGTAGCCATAACCTTACTCACCTCGCCGACGCAACGCACGCACAACAGATGTGGGGGGCTTGGCGCGGCCGTGAGGCTCCTACTAGGAGAGAGCGTAGTCCAGGAAGCCGACGCGGCGGCTCAAGGCGACTTGACTTTCCCCAGCACTTTCGTAGCTGAGGACGGAAGTTCTGCACCATAGTCATCCCGTGCCGCAGCACTCTTCCCCCGCATGTCACCGACGCCCAGGTAAAGCAGCAGGTCAAGTGGGGGTGCAGCCCCCGCTTGAGCATTGGCATAGATCGGCCACCTCCTTGCCTTGTCGATCTTCCCTCGGGAACGCAGCGAGTACACCGCGCTCCGCTCCACATCGAGGAAGCACGCCTGGACAACGAAGAATGCCCCCTGCCTGGCACAAGGCCAGGCAGGGGGCGCAGCTGCGGATATGGCCGCGCGGACGGTACGGACCGTGCGCTCAATGTCGTGGCCCGACTTGTCGCACGCGGTGGGTGAGCAGGCCGAAGTTCATATTCAGGAGAGTCAGGGCGTCTCACTCCCGTAGAACTTCCGATCACCGAGCAGAAGGTAGAGCTCGCGCATGCCCATCAGGGCGAAGGCGTTGGCGGTGAAGGCCAGGTAGGGCCTCCCCTAGCCAGGCCAGAGATGGCCGGGATGGAGTCGAGCGCGAACAGCAGGTCGGTCATGCTGATCGCGACCATGACGAGGTTGTCCACAGAAAGGGAGTACTCGGTCAACCACCCGGCGAAGAACTCGCCGCCGTCGCTACTACAGGTCGTAGCGGCCCACGGGCACCAGCTGGGCGCCGGCGTTGTCGCGCGGGTCGGCGACGGGGGTCACCTTCCGCTGCGAAGTGAACCAGGCCCAGGCGAACAGGGCGCCGTCGAAGAGCTGCTCGACGCCCTTGTCGGACAGCTCCCACTCGGCCGGGATCCAGCCGAGCGCGATGCCGAGCCGGACCAGGCCCATCACGACCAGGGCGAGCGCGCCGCGGACCAGCAGCGGGTAGCGGACGGTGAACGGGGTCTTCGGTGCAGGATGCATGCCTCTCCTCCTCGGGAGATGACGAACCCCCGGCCGGGGGTGGCGCGGGGGGTCAGTTGGTTTCGTCGATCAGGCCCGGCACGCGGGCTGAGCAGTTGTGGTCTTCGGGTGGCAGGAAGTAGTCCCCCTCGGCCCTGAACTGCTCGCTGCAGCGGCAGGGGGCGTGCGGCAGCAGAAGTGCGTCGAGCGCCTCCATCAGGCGACCTTGAGCAGCGCCGCCCACGTCTTCGGCCCGCACTCGCCGTCCGACTTCAGCCCGGCCGCCTTCTGGAAGGCCTTCACGGCTTCCTCGAGCGGGGCGCCGAAGACGGTGTCGTCGATGTTGCCGGTCAGGCCGTAGCCGCGGGCGTGCAGGAGGTAGAAGAGGCTCTTGACGTGCCAGCCTTTCGAGCCGCGCACGAGCAGGGGCAGCTGTCTCACCATCACCTCCGTGGGGTTGGCCTCCGGCTCGGGGGCTTCGGGCTTCGGCTGGGGCTTGACCTTGGTGTAGGGCGGGTTCCAGAACCCGGCGATGACGTCGTGCGCCCGGACCCTGCGGCGGCAGGCGTCGCCGGTGTTGCCCTCGATCGTCTGGACGCGGCCGTCGCCCGCCACCACGGCGGTGCCCGCGCGCTCCAGCCACTCGACCGGCGTCCCGACGTCTTCGGAGTCGAGGGGGTCCTTCATCATGATCAGGACCCTGGTGAAGTCCTTCGGCATGCCGGTGCCGCTGGCAGACAAGCCGTCCCAGGTGATGCGGAAGATGCCGAGCCGCGAGTCGACGGCCGGCGTCGACGGATCCGGGGGCGGCGTCTCGTCGTCCGGGATCGTGATCGTCGCCGACGAAGCGGGGACGCCGAGCGTGCCCTGGTTGGTGGCGCGCACCGCGAACACCCACTGGGTGCGCGGCACCAGCGGCGAGAACGCCACGCTTGTGCCGGTCGTCGTGGCCAGGATGCGCATCGCGCCGGTGCCGGGCGGCGTCTGCCCGAGCAGCTGGTAGCCGTCCACCGTCAGGGCGGTGCCGTTGATGTCGGTGGTGACCCCGGTCCAGGACACGTTGATGACGCCGTGCGTGAAGCCCTCGTCGTCCTGGAAGGCCTGCGGGTTGACGATCAGCCCGGTCGGCGCGGCCGGAACGCGGTCCTTGGAGTCGGGCGCGGGCTCGCCGCCGTTGCCGCCGGTCGACACGCCGCCGCTGACGATCCCGGCCGCCTGCCGGGCGCGCCGGATGTCGGCCTCCAGGAAGCGGTCATTCAAGGTGAGGTTGCCGCCGACGACGCCGGAGGAGTCCACCGACAAGGTGACCTGACGCACCCGCAGGCTCTGCAGCTGCGCCTGGTCGCCGGGGGCGCGCACGAAGTCGCCGGCCCGATAGTCGGCCAGCGGCAGGAACCGCGCCCGGTACGGGGTGAGCTGGCGGGTCAGCTGCACCCGCTCCCCCGCCGCGCGCTCCAGCGCGATCTGCGCCAGGAAGCGGGCGGTGCCTTCGTCGGCGACGCCGCCCTGGGACTGGGCGGCCTCCCACCGGCCCCACGGCATCACCGCGGACGGGTTGGTCACCTCGACGTTCAGCGACTCCTCCCCCATCCCCAGAATGGAGGAGGCGGCGTCTTCCAAGGTGGCGTCGTCGGGGGCCTGGTCGATGTCGCGGCCCAGCCGCAGCTCGACCGGCGCGGCCCCGGCCGCGAGCTGGCGGGACAGCGCGGTGCCCTCGTTCCAGACGCGCAGGGTGCGGCCCTGCATCGCCCAGTCGCACACGCCCTGGTCGGCTAGGTTGATCAGCATGGCGAGCAGGTCGGTGCCGGGCTCGACGCCGATGGTCAGCTCGGCCTGCCACGGCTGGCCGGAAGAGTCGTGGGAGTCGGTGAAGTCGACCGCGAGACCGGGCAGCGTGCCGCGGCCTTGGGCTTCGTCATTGCTTCTCTCCTCCCCCGCGTGCATCTGGTCGACGGCGGCCTGCAGCATGGCGTTCTCGTAGATGAGCTGGTCGATCCTGCGCCGCAGCGCCGCGATGATTGCCTCGCTGGTCACTGGCAGCTCACGCACGAAGCCTCCCTCATCGGCCAAGCCGGTAACGATCAGGTATCCCCGTGCCTAGACAGGATCGCTAACGACTGGAATAGAAGGCATGGGGTTACTGCCACGCCGCCGAGTCGACCGCGCTGACCATCCCGCCGTTCCGGCAGATACGGGGCCTCCTCAATTACGCACTCCCCGCCCAGCCGCCTGGTGGATCGTGCCGATCACACTTCTGGTCGGGGGCGTAGTCGGCGGACTGGCTTGGCTTCTACTGGCTGCGGGATGGGGTGCGGCAGAAGCTGCGGCCCGGCAGGGTGCGATCCAGACCTCGCTGGCAGCAGGCGCCGGCGTTGGGGCTGCGGTGACGCTAATGCTGGCCTTCCGCCGTCAGCGCCATCAGGAGCACGCCGCGCACGTCAATGCCTACCTCTCCGAGCGCAGCGCCGCCCTGGCCGAAACGGTGGCTAAGAGCTCCTAACGCAATGAGGTCAGGCGTCGCCAGCAGATGAGGGCGCACGCAAGCTTGAGGAAGGCCTCGTGGATGTCGGCGCGGACCTCCCAG
>NZ_JBITGL010000024.1:0-121826 GCF_044456985.1 Nonomuraea sp. NPDC050663 | reverse complement strand
AGCCTGAGGGAGCCACCGCCACACGCGCAGCACCCACACCATCAAGAGGGAGAGAGTTGCGCCGCACGACGTCGGCTTAGAAAGATTAGCAGCGCCCAAGACTGCTTGAGACACACTGCCGAGCAAGACTGTAGCGAATCACCGCCTCCTAGACTCGCCATGTGAGCAGCAACACGCCGCCTGAGGCCAAGCAGATACCCACCGAGCGCACCCACCACGGCGACACCGTCATCGACGAATTCGCATGGCTGGGCAACAAGGAGGACCCCGACACGGTCGCCTATCTGGAGGCGGAGAACGCCTACCTCAAGGGAGAGACCGGCCACCTGGCCGACCTGCAGGAGCAGATCTTCCAGGAGATCAAGAGCCGCACGCTGGAGACGGACCTGTCCGTCCCGAGCCGCAAGAACGGCTGGTGGTACTTCACCCGCACGGAGGAGGGCAAGCAGTACGCCGTGTCGTGCCGGCTCAGGGCGGACGGCGACACGCCTCCCCAGGTCGAGGCAGGCAAGTCCTTCCCCGATGAGCAGATCGTCCTCGACGGCAACGCGCTCGCCGGCGACAGCGACTTCTTCTCCGTCGGCACCAGCTCCATCACCCCCGACGGGACGATGCTGGCCTACTCCACCGATTACAAGGGCGCCGAGCGCTTCACCCTGAAGTTCAAGAACCTGGAGACCGGCGAGGAGCTCCCCGACGAGATCGAGGACGTCTTCTACGGCGGCGCCTGGTCGGCCGACGGTTCTGCGTTCTTCTACACCCGCGTCGACGACGCGTGGCGCCCCTACCAGCTCTACCGCCACACCCTCGGCAGCAGCGAGGACGTGCTGGTCTACGAGGAGAGCGACGAACGGTTCTGGCTCGGCATCGGCCTGACCCGCAGCGAGAAGTACCTGGTGATGGGCATCGGCAGCAAGATCACCAGCGAGGTCCACCTCCTCGACGCCTCGAACCCGTCGGGCGAGTTCCAGGTCGTGCGCCCGCGTGAGACCGGCGTGGAGTACGGCGTCGAGCACGCGGGCGACCGCTTCTACGTGCTGCACAACCAGAACGCCGAGAACTTCGAGCTCGCCACCGCCCCGCTCGACGACCCAGGCACGTGGACGCCCCACATCCCCCACGACGAGAACACGCGTCTGCTGGAGATCGACGCCTTCAGCGACCACGCCGTCGTGCACTTCCGCAAGAACGGTCTGACGGGCCTGCGCATCCTGCCCAACGACGCCGAGCCGTACGAGATCGAATGGCCCGAACCGCTGTACGACGTCGCGCCCGCCGGGAACCCGGAGTTCACCACCAACCGCCTGCGCCTCGGCTACACCAGCATGGTCACCCCGCCGAGCGTCTACGACTACGACCTGGCGACCAGGGAGCTCATCCTCCTCAAGCAGCGCCCGGTGCTGGGCGGCTACGACGCGTCCGACTACGTGCAGCGCCGTGACTGGGCGACCGCCGACGACGGCACGAAGGTGCCGATCTCGATCGTGAGCCGCAAGGACGCGCCCGAGGGCGGCCCGACCCTGCTGTACGGCTACGGCAGCTACGAGACCTCGATCGACCCGAGCTTCTCGGTGCCCCGCCTCAGCCTCCTGGACCGCGGCTTCACCTTCGCCGTCGCCCACGTGCGCGGCGGAGGCGAGATGGGCCGACGCTGGTACGAGCAGGGCAAGCTCCTGCACAAGAAGAACACCTTCACCGACTTCGTCGCCGCCGCGAAGCACCTCAAGGCGCAGCGCGACACCCGAGTGATCGCCCGAGGCGGGAGCGCGGGCGGCCTGCTCATGGGCGCGGTGACGAACCTGGCGCCGGAGCAGTTCGCCGGGGTGGTCGCGGAGGTGCCGTTCGTCGACGCGCTCAACACCATCCTCGACCCGTCGCTGCCGCTGACGGTGATCGAGTGGGACGAGTGGGGCGACCCGCTGCACAACGCCGACGTGTACGCCTACATGAAGTCCTACTCCCCCTACGAGAACGTCGAGGCCAAGACGTACCCGCCGATCCTGGCCATCACCAGCCTCAACGACACCCGCGTGCTCTACCACGAGCCCGCCAAGTGGGTAGCTCGGCTGCGCACGCTCGCCCAGGGCGGGCCGTTCCTGCTCAAGACCGAGATGGGAGCGGGTCACGGCGGTCGCAGCGGGCGCTACGACGCGTGGCGCGAGGAGGCCTTCGCGCTGTCGTGGATCATCGAGAGGGGAACCGGCGCATGAAGCCACCACCCGGAGGCCTGACCGCCTACGAGGCGGCCGGGGCCAGGTACGAACGCCAGCCGTACAACCGCAGCGGGCGCAGCGGGCTGAGGCTGCCCGCGGTCAGCCTGGGCCTGTGGCACAACTTCGGGGACGACCGCCCCATCACCACGAGCCGGGCGATCCTGCGCAAGGCCTTCGACCTGGGTGTCACCCATTTCGACCTCGCCAACAACTACGGCGTGCCGTACGGCTCGGCGGAGGCGAACTTCGGCACCATCTTCCAGCAGGACTTCCTGAAGTACCGCGACGAGCTGATCGTCAGCACCAAGGCCGGCTACGACATGTGGCCGGGTCCCTATGGCGAGTGGGGCAGCAGGAAGTACGTCCTGGCCAGCCTGGAGCAGTCGCTGAAGCGGATGCGGCTCGACTACGTCGACATCTTCTACAGCCACCGCCCCGACCCCGACACCCCGCTCGAGGAGACGATGGGGGCTCTGGACCACGCGGTGCGCAGCGGCAAGGCGCTGTACGCGGGCGTGTCCAACTACAGCCCCGAGCAGACGGCGCAGGCGGCGCGCATCATGCGGGAGCTGGGCACGCCGCTGCTCATCCACCAGCCGTCGTACTCCATGGTCAACCGCCACATCGAGGGCGGCCTGCTCGACACCCTTGAGCAGGAGGGCATGGGCTGCATCGTCTACTCGCCGCTGCAGCAGGGCCTGCTGACCGACCGGTACCTGAAGGGCGTGCCCGACGACTCGCGGGCGGCGACCAGCAGGTTCCTCAGCGAGGAGCAGGTCAACCGCGAGCTCGCCGGAGGCCTGAACAAGATCGCCGAGCAGCGCGGCCAGTCGCTGGCGCAGATGGCGCTCAGCTGGGCGCTGCGCGACCCGCGGGTGACCAGCGTGCTGATCGGCGCGAGCAGCACGGCTCAGCTGGAGGCCAACGTGGCGATGGTGGACGGCCCGCCGTTCACCGACGACGAGCTGGCCGCCATCGACGAGCTCACAGGGCCTGCTTCCTCTGCAGGTAGGTGAAGGAGGCCCAGCCGGGCAGCACCGGCAGCCAGAAGGTGAGCAGCCGGTAGAGCAGCACCGCCGAGGTCGCGACGGGGTCGAGCACCCCGGCGACCCGGAGGCCGGCGATCAGCGCCACCTCGACCGCGCCCAGACCACCCGGTGTGGGCGCGGCCGAGCCGATCGCGTTGGCCGTCAGGAAGACGACGGCCACCGCGGTGAAGCTGATCTCGCCGCCGAAGGCCCGGACGCAGGCGTCGAGGCAGACGACGAAGGCGATGGTGAGCAGCAGCGTGCCGCCGAAGCCCTCCAGCATCTTGGCCGGTGACTGCAGCACGTCCAGCAGGCGCGGCAGGACGTTGGAGAACAGCGAGCGCAGCCGTCCGGTGACCAGCCGCCGCAGCGGGGGCACCCCGAGGACCACCACGATCAGCACGGCGACGATCAGCAGCACCACGACGAGGGTGCGCGACGGGGTGAACGAGCTGGCGGTGTTCGAGCCGGTGATGTAGGCGAACAGCAGCAGCAGGCTGATGTGGAAGACCAGGCCGATGAGCTGCGAGGCACCGACGCTGGCCAGCGCGAGGGTCGAGGGCACGCCGCGCTTCTGCAGGTAGCGGGTGTTGATCGCGATGCCGCCCACGGCGGCGGGCGCCACCAGCTTCACGAACGACGAGGCGAATTGCACCAGCATGGTGCGCCCGAACGGCAGCCCGGCGGGGACGAACCCTCTGATCACGAACGTGGCGGCGACGAAGGAGATGACGGAGGCTCCCAGCGCCAGGGCTCCCCACCACCAGTTCGCCGTGGTGACGACGAGTCCGAGGTCGACCTGGGTGATCTGCGACAGCACCACGTAGGCCGCGAAGGCGCTGGCGATGATGGTGATGAGGGTGCGCGGCCGGAACCGCTCCAGCCGCACCTCCTCGGCCTCGGCCTGGGGCTTGCGCTCCACGATGCGGTCGCGCAGCTCGGTCAGGAGCTGCTTGTTCTTCTTCAGCGCCGCCCTGGTCTCGCGGATGAGCGCGATCTTCTGCAGCAGCGGCAGCGCTCCGGCCAGCGTGGCGTTGCCCATCACCGAGGCGGCCACGTTCACCGAGCGCTCGGCGCCGACGCGCAGGGCCGTCGAGGTCAGCAGCTGGGCGACGTCGATGCGCAGCAGCAGGTCGCCCGCGGCGATCTCGCCGCTGCGCGCGTCGCCGAACACGACGTTGCCGTCGCCGTCGACCTGGATGCTGTCGCCGGTCAGCCGGCGGTGGGCCAGCCGCTGGCGTTGCAGGAGCTTGAGCTGCTTCCAGATCTTGACCAGGAGTTCGTCGGTGACCTCGGCGTCGTCGAGGTCGTCGAGCCGCCGCGTCTCGAGGTGTTCGTAGGCCAGCAGCGCCGCCTCGGTGCCGATCTCGCTGGTGGCCAGCAGGCGCGGCGTCGAGACGCCGGCAGCGGAGGCGGCGTAGGCCATGAGCGCCTCGCGCTCCAGCTCGGCGCGCAGCGAGCGGATGGCGCGCCGGCGGGTCTCGGTCGCCATCCAGATCCGGCGCCACAGGCGGTACGGCAGGCCGGCGACCTGCTGGTCGCGGTCGAGCACGGTGACGTCGAGCGAGGATCCGTCGCGCAGCCCGACGGAGTAGCGGCGGCTGCCCTGGTGGTCGTCCTCGATGCGGCGCGCGGAGACGGGCTGGAACGACAGCCTGCGCAGCGTCGCCAGCACCGCGTTGCCCGGGGGGCGGGTGTTCGGGCTGCCGATGCCGTACAGGGTGGCGTAGCCGATGGCCATGCCGAACAGCACGGTCACCAGGGCGCTGGGGATCGTGATCTGCCGGCCGCTGAACAGCGACAGCAGGAAGAGCGCGACGACCGTCCACAGGATCGCGCGCCAGGTGGGCCGCCGGTTGATCCGTACGGCTGTCGCGTAGGCGATGACCGAGGTCAGCAGGGCGTTGAGCGCGTCGAGGCGGCCGCCGCCGGTGAGCAGGTTGCCCAGGTCCTCGGGTCCGCCGGGCGACTCCACCCAGACGCCGACCAGGTAGGAGCCGACCATGCCGATGATGGCGGCGATCAGGCCCTCGGCCACGCGCAGGCCGTCGCGGTGGAAGACCCGCTCGACCGCGAAGGCGGCGGGCACGGCCAGCACCGCGGCGCCTCCGAGGAAGGTGGCCAGCCGCGACAGCAGGCTGGGGACGTACTCGGTGCCGGTCTGGATGTCCTGCTCCAGCCCGTTGAGGGTCTGCTTCGCCACCAGCGAGAGCAGGATGACCGCGACGAGGGCCAGCACGGTCGCCAGGAAGCGCAGAGCGTCGGACGGTCGCCGCAGACGCTGCGGGAACAGCGGCTCCACGACGAACACGGCGGGCTCGTCGCGCGCCTCAGCCACGGCTGGATCCTCCTCTACGAGATCCTCCGTGTCCTCAGCTTCCCTGATATTGGCCACTGACGCGATTCTGCCCTTTCTTCGGATTCTTTCGACTCCAGTGTCCTCAACCGTCACTCACGTCATGGAACCGGGTAAGGAGTCAACCAGGTCGCCCGTGCCCTACCAGGCCTCGGCCCCGCTTATGCCCAAGCTCTACACATGATCACTCACGCGATGCTGGCGCTCGCTCTGGCCACGCCCGGAATCTCCGTCGACAATGTGATGGATCACCTCCAGGCCTTCCAGGCGATCGCCAACGCGCACGGCGGCAACCGCGCGGCCGGCGAGCCCGGCTACGACGCTTCAGCGGCTTATGTTGCCACTCGCCTCCAGCAGGCGGGGTACAAGGTGGAACAGCAGCCTTTCACCTTTCCGTTCTACCGCGAACTGGCCCCTCCGGTGCTGGTAGGTAAGAAGGCTTTTCCGAAGGTCGTGACCTTCATGTTCTCGGCCTCCGGCGACGTGACGGCCGAGCCGCGGCGGGTGGGCGACGGCTGCATGCCCTCGGACTTCGAGGGATTCGAGCCCGGCAAGATCGCTCTGGTCGATCGCGGGGACTGCACGTTCAAGGTCAAGGTGGTCAACGCCACCCGCGCGGGAGCGGCCGCGGTGGTCGTCGCCAACCGCGCCAAGGGGGTCTTCCTCGGGAGCCTGGAGTCGCCGCAGCGCATCCCGGTGGTGGGCGTGAGCCGCGCGGCCGGGGAGAAGCTGGCCAAGTCGCCGAGCGTGCGCGTGGCGACCTCGACGGTCAGCGAGGAGCGTGTCACCCACAACGTGATCGCCCAGACCGCGGCGGGCGCCGCCGACGACGTGCTCATGGTCGGCGCCCACCTCGACTCGGTGAAGGACGGCCCCGGCATCAACGACAACGGCACCGGCTCCGCCACGGTCCTGGAGCTGGCGTTGCGGATGGCTCAGAGCAAGCCGAAGCGGGCGCTGCGTTTCGCCTTCTGGGGCGCGGAGGAGGAGGGGCTGCTCGGCTCGACGCACTACGTGCTGAGCCTGACGGACGAGGAGCTCAAGCGGGTCACCGGCTACGTGAACCTCGACATGGTCGGCTCGGACAACTACACCTTCGGCATCTACGACGGCGACGACTCCGCGCGCACCGGAGCGGGCGCGGGTCCCAAGGGGTCGGCCGAGATCGAGCGGGCCTTCCAGGAGTACTTCAAGCGCAAGCGCCTGCCGTACCAGGACTCCGACTTCACCGGCCGCTCCGACTACGGGCCGTTCATCGCGGCGGGCATCCCCGCGGGCGGCCTGTTCACCGGCGCCGAGGAGCACAAGAGCGAGGCGGAGGCCAAGAAGTTCGGCGGGAAGGCCGGGCAGCCCCAGGACCGCTGCTACCACCGCTCGTGCGACACGTTGGAGAACGTCAACCGCAAGGCGCTGCGCGTCTGCGCCGAGGCTCTGGAGAGCGCGATCCGCCGGCTCGTTCGTCTTTCGTGACTCAAGAGAGACCCGGACAGATCTCCTCAAATAGCTGAAATCTCAATACTTTCGCGCATACGACACATCCCGACGACACCCGCCGGAGAGGTCCGAATGAAACACCGCTGGAAGGCAGGCGCGGCGCTGGCCGCGTTAGCCGTGCTCATTCCCATGGCCGGGCCCGCCCAGGCCGACCGGGGCGGCAACAACGACGTCGCCAAACTGGTGAGGGAGGTCAAGGGCAGCCACGCGAAGCTGCACCTGCACGCGCTCAACCTCATAGCCAAGGCCAACGGCAACACCCGCGTCGACGGCACCAAGGGCTACGAGCAGTCCGTCAAGTACGTCTCCACGCTGCTGAAGCTGGCCGGATACAACGTCACGGTCCAGCCGTTCACCTTCGAGAGCGAGGAATTCGTCACGACGCCGGTCTTCGAGCAGACCGCGCCGACGGCCAAGACCCTCGCCCTGCTGCTCGACTGGTATCCGGCCGCCGGCTCCGCCGAGGGCACGTTCACCGGCAAGCTGCAGAACGTCGACCTGGTGGTCCCGCCCGGTCCGGTCGCCAACACCTCCAGCTCCGGCTGCGAAGCCGCGGACTTCGCCGGCTTCACCCCCGGCAACTGGGCGCTGATGCAGCGCGGCACCTGCAACTTCTCGGTCAAGGTCGCCAACGCCATCGCGGCGGGCGCCGCCGGCGCCGCGATCATGAACGAGGGCCAGCCGGGCCGTGACGGGATCATCATCCCCGACCTCGGCGGCCAGGTGAGCATCCCGGTCGTCGGCCTGGAGTACTACGCCGGCGAGGCGCTGTCCAAGGTGGCCGGCGGCGCGACGGTCAAGTTCACCTTCGAGGGCGGCACCGAGGTGCGCACCTTCCAGTCGTCCAACGTCATCGCCGAGACCCGTGGCGGGCGCAAGGACAACGTGGTCATGGTCGGCGGTCACCTCGACTCCGTCGCCGAGGGCCCCGGCATCAACGACAACGGCTCCGGCGTCGCCGGCCTCCTGGAGACCGCGCTCAAGCTGGCCAAGTACAAGCCGAAGAACGCCGTGCGCTTCGCCTTCTGGGGCGGGGAGGAGTTCGGTCTCCTCGGCGCCGAGCACTACGTGACGAACCTGCCGGAGGCCGAGCGCAACAACATCGGGCTCTACCTCAACTACGACATGATCGCCTCGCCGAACTACATGTTCGGGATCTACGACGGCGACGACTCCGACGCCGTCGGCGCCGGTCCTGGACCGTTCGGCTCCGACCTGATCGAGAAGGAGTACGAGGCCTACTACACCTCGCGCGGCCTTCCCTTCCAGGGCACCGACTTCAGCGGACGCTCCGACTACGGGCCGTTCATCGAGGTCGGCATCGCCGCGGGCGGACTGTTCACCGGGGCGGAGGGCCGCAAGACGGCCGCCGAGGTCGCCAAGTACGGCGGCGTGCTCAACGGCCGCTACGACCCCTGCTACCACCAGGCCTGCGACGACATCAAGAACATCAGCGACACCGCGCTCGACGTCAACACCGACGCGATCGCCCAGCTGACCGGCACCTACGCCTTCAGCATCGAGAAGCTGGACGCGATCCACCAGCCAGGCAAGCCTCACGAGGTCCCGGTCGCGGCACGATCGGCCTCGACGGGCCACTCGCACAGCGCGGATGTGGAGGCGGCTCGCTCGGCCAGCTGATTTAGGCTGAGTTCATGCTGAATGTGCTCGGGGCCTGCCCCCTCGACTGTCCGGACACCTGCTCCTGGATCGTCAGTGTCGACGACGGCAAGGCCGTCAAGATGCGGGGCAACCCCGAGCACCCCTACACCCGCGGCGCGTTGTGCGTGAAGGTCAACCGCTACCTGGAACACGCCGCCGCGGGCGAC
Source organism: Nonomuraea sp. NPDC050663 (assembly GCF_044456985.1). Classification (NCBI taxonomy): domain Bacteria; kingdom Bacillati; phylum Actinomycetota; class Actinomycetes; order Streptosporangiales; family Streptosporangiaceae; genus Nonomuraea; species Nonomuraea sp. NPDC050663. The sequence continues at coordinate 112,906 of NZ_JBITGL010000024.1, read as the reverse complement.
CGCATCCTCCACCCGCTCCGCCGTACCGGGCCCAAGGGTTCCGGGCAGTTCGAGCGCATCAGCTGGGACGAAGCCCTCGAAGAGATCTCCGTACGGCTGCGCGGCATCATCGACGAGTTCGGCGGCGAGGCCATCTGGCCCTACAACGGCACCGGGTCGCTCGGCTACCTGCAAGGCTGCGAGGGCGTGGCGGGCCGTAGGTTCTGGAACGTGCTGGGCGCCTCGAAGCACTGGCTCAACATCTGCTCCTCGGCGGGCAACTCCGGGCTGACGCTGGCCAACGGCACCCCCGGCGGCATGGACCCCGAGGACTTCGCGCACGCCAAGCTGATCCTGCTGTGGGGCACGAACACGCTGACCTCGGGTCACCACCTGTGGAAGTTCATCCAGGACGCGCGGGCCCAGGGCGCGCACGTCGTGGCGATCGACCCGATCCGCACCCGGACCGCCGACCAGGCCGACGAGCACCTGGCGATCCGCCCCGGCACCGACGCGGCCCTGGCGCTCGGCCTGCTCAACGTGGTGGTCGCCGAAGGCGCCGTGGACAAGGAGTACGTGGAGAGCTTCACGAGCGGCTGGGACGACTTCTCAGCCGAAATCGCGAAGTATCCCGTCGAGGTGGCCGCGGAGATCACCGGCATCCCCGCCGACGTCATCCACAACCTGGGGACACGCCTGGCCCACACCCGCCCGACCGCCATCCGGGCGACCATGGGCATCCAGCGTCACGCCGGAGGAGGTACGGCGATGCGGACCATCGCCGCCATCCCCGCGGTGACCGGCGACTGGCGCCGTCAGGGCGGCGGCGTGGCCTACTCCACCAGCGGCCACGTGAAGCTCACCATCGACACCCGCGACGACCTGCTCGACAAGCCGGTCCGCACGCTGACGATGACCCGCCTGGCCTCCGACCTGGAGAAGGTCAAGTGCCTGTGGGTCTACGGCGCCAACCCGGTCGGCTCCACCTCCGACTCCGAGCGCATCCGCCAGGGGCTGCTGCGCGACGACCTGTTCACGGTGGTGATGGAGCAGTTCCCCACCGACACCGTCGACTACGCCGACATCGTGCTGCCCGCCACCATGCAGATCGAGCACATGGACCTGCACGCCGGATACGGCCACATGTACCTGCTGTGGAACGAGCCCGCCGTCGCCCCGCCCGGCGAGTGCCTGTCGACCACGGAGACCTTCCGCCGCCTCGCGGCTCACATGGGCCTCGACGAGCCCTCGTTGCACGCCTCCGACCTGGAGCTGGCCGAGGACCTGCTGAAGGGCGACCACCCCTCGCTGCAGGGCATCACCGTCGACCGGCTGCGCAAGGAGGGCTGGGTGCGGATGAACTACCCGGAGCCGTTCGTCCCCTTCGCCGAGGGATTCCCGACCTCCACCGGGCGTATGCGCTTCCCCTCGGCCGGCAAGGCCTACGTGCCGCCGAGCTGGTTGTCCGACGCCTCGCCGTACCCCCTGACCCTGATCACCCCGGCGGCCCACACCTTCCTGAACACCACCTTCGGCAACAACCCCGAACTGCTGCGCCGGGCCAAGGACCCGGCGGTGCTGGTCAACGCGGCCGACGCCGCCTCCCGCGGGCTGGCCGCGGGGCAGCGGGTGCGGATCCACAACGACCGCGGCGGCTTCGAGGCCGTCGTCGAGATCAGCGATCGGGTGGCGCCCGGCGTGGTGGCCTCCCCCAAGGGCCGCTGGCCCAAGCTCAGCGGGGGCTCCAACCCCAACGCCGTCGTGCAGGAGAAGGACGCCGACCTCGGGCGCGGCGCGCTCTACCACGACAACCGGGTGGAGATCAGTCCAGCGTGAGCTTGAAGCCCTCGTGGGATCTGGCGTAGCCAAGGCCCTCGTAGAAGCGGTGCGCGTCGGACCGCGCCTTGTCCGAGGTGAGCTGGACCAGCACGCAGCCGCGTGCCCTGCCCTTGGCGTGGCACCACTCCATCATCTTGCGGCCCAGGCCGCGGCCGCGCAGGTGCTTGGCGATGCGCACCGCCTCCACCTGCAGCCTGGTCGCGCCGTTGCGTGACACGCCGGGGATGTAGGTGAGCTGGGCCGTGCCGACGATCTCGCCGTCGATCTCGGCCACGACGAGCTCGTTGTTGGGATCGGACTCGATCGCGTGGAAGGCGCGCTCGTGGACCTCGCTGTACTGGCCGGTCCTGGCGGCGGAGATGGAGTCGTCGGCGATCATGGCGACGATGGCCGACAGGTCGTCGAGCTTGGCGGTGCGGAAGAGCAGCGAGCGGATGTAGTGGGACTCGGGCAGCACGTCGCGCATCAGGGCGGTCTCCCCGCTCGGCAGGAAACCCTTGCGGCGGTAGAGCTCAAGGGCGCCGTGGTTGGAGTCGACCGCCCACAACTCGACCTGCTCGGCCTTCTGGGCGCGAGCCCAGTCGACGACCATGTCGATCAGCACGGAGGCGATGCCCTTGCCTCTGGCCTCGGGGGCGACCCACATGGAGAAGACCATGACGCTGCCGTTCTCGATGCGTCCGCCCACCAGGCCCACGTCGGTGCCGTCGAGAGAGGCGACGAACCACTCCAGTTCCGGAATTTTCAGGCTTTCGGTCCAACGCTCGTCCGAGTAGTCGCGCTCCTCCTCATACGTTCGGAAGAACGCCTCGGGCGCCTCCTGCAGCGCGCGAAGCCTGATCGCCTTCAAACGGTCGCCTTCATGGGCCATGAGCTGCTCAATCATGGTGCCAATGATGTCAGGGGCGAGTCAGGGTCCGTCCCCGATGTGTCCTCAGGTGGTTCGCGTGCACTCTGGGGACATGAACGAAATCTCTCGGAGTGAAGAACTCTCGCTGTCCGGCGCCGCACTCCGTGGCGCCCCTTGGAAGGCCGCCGCCATCGCGGGCGGCGGCATCGCGGGCATCAGTCTGTTCATGGGCTGGGTGCTGCCCGGCTCCCCCAGCCTCACCTGGGCGCTCGGACTCGGCATCAGCCTCTTCGCCCTCGTCGCCTCCATCGGCGCCGTGGCCAACCCCGAGGTAGGCGACCGCACCACCCGCCAGGCACGGCAGTGGGCGCTTCGCCACCCGTGGAAGTTCGCCCTGCTGCCCGCCGGGATCACCGCGATCCTGGAGTACCCGGTGCAGCTCCTCATCGACGGTCACGGCATCGTCGGCGCGGCCTGGGACTCGCTGTGGCGGGGCGCCCTGGTCTACCTGATCGCCGGCATCGTCACCCTCACGATGAAGGGACGAGCACGAGCTTCCCAGTGATGCGCCTGCCGATCAGGTCGTCCATCGCCTGCCCCGCGCCGGCGAGCGGCCTGATCTCCGGAGCCACCGGGTCCAGGCCGTCGAGGAGCAGCAGCTCCTCCAGCAGGGCCCGGTTCTCTCCAGCGTGGGTGACCGCCCACGCGCCCCAGTCGACGCCCACCACCGAGCGGTTGCGCAGCAGCACCTGGTTGGCGGGCAGGCTGGGGATCGCGCCTCCCGCGAAACCGATGACCAGCAGCCGCCCGCCCTCGCGCATCCCCCTCAGAGCCTGCTCCGACAACTCGCCGCCGATCGGGTCGACCGTGATGTCCACCCCGAAGTCGCGCGCCGCCCGCTTCAGCTCCTCGTAGCCGATCGTCTCGTCCGCGCCCGCCTGGGCGGCCAGCTTCCGCTTCTCCGGCGTCGAGGCCGCTGCCAGGACCTGCCCGCCGTACGCCTTGGCCAGCTGGATCGCGGCCAGGCCCACCCCGCCCCCGGCGCCGAGCACCAGCACGCGCTCCCCCGGCTCCATCCGGGCCCTGCGCCTGAGCGCGTAGGCGGCGGTGCAGTAGCTCTGGACGAACCCGGCGGCCCTGGCGGAGTCGATCCGGTCGGGCACACGAACGGCCTGGTCACGCTGGATGACCACCTGCTCGGCGAACCCGCCGAACATGCAGAACGCGAGCACCCTGGTGCCGTCGTCGAGCGTGCCCGCCACCTCGCTGCCCGGCGTGAACGGCAGCGGCGGCCTGAGCTGGTAGGAGCCCCTCACGATCAGGCCGTCGACGTAGTTGACCCCGGCCGCCTCGACCCTGACCACCACCTGGCCAGGTCCCGCCACCGGATCGGGCACCTCCCTGAGCACGACCGAGCCCAGCTCCTCGCAGACGACCGCCTTCACGCGCGCTCCGCGTGCTGCTTCAGCGCCGCCAGCGTCTTGCGGATGTTGGCCCCGTTGTGCGTCGCACGATCCGGCACGTTGGTCACCAGCCCGCCGACGACGCGCATGAACGCGCCCCTGGTGTCCCACGTCATGTGCTCGACCCGGCACCCCTCGCCGTTCGGCGTCAGCTCCCACCGCCAGATCGCGATGTCGAGCACGCCCGCCGCCCTCGTGTGATACGCGAAGACCCGGCCGGACTCGGCCGCCGTGACCGTGTTGTGTGTACGCCACCGGCGCGCGCCGTTACGGTTGCTCCCCACGAAACGTGCTCCGGGCTCGGCCCACTTCACCTCGCCGAGCCACTTCCCGCTGACGCACTCGGCGTTCCACTCGCCCACCCGGGCCAGATCGGTGATGAGCTCGTAGATCCTCTCTGGCGGCGCGGAGATCTCGATGCTCGCGGACGCGCTGGGCTCACTCATGCCACCCAGCTTCGTCCACCGAACATTATTCCGGCAAGCCCTTCTCGGCGTCGCTCCTGCACACGCAGAACTCGTTCCCCGCCGGGTCGAGCAGCGTGATCCAGCCCGTGCCGTCAGGGTTGCGGTGATCCTCGTACACGGTCGCGCCCAGCTCGATCAGCCGCGCGGCCTCCTCATCACGCGTCCTGCCGTCGCGGGAGGTGACGTCGAGGTGGAGGCGGTTCTTGGTGGACTTGCCTTCGGGGACCCGGATGAACAGGACATAGGGGCTCGTCTCGGTCTGGAGAGCGACCTCCTCGTCGTCGGGCTTGGCGACGTCCTCGACGGGGAAGCCGGTCGCCTCGCTCCACCAGGTGGCCAGGGCGTACGGGTTCTCGCAGTCGACGGTGATGGAGTGGAGTTCAATCATGGATAGCAGCCAACCGCGACACCGGCTAAGACGTCAAACTGGTTATTTGCTCAGAGCCGACGCCCCATGAGGCGGCGGACAAGGTCGTTCGGCGCGAGCCCGCCGACGTGGAGCAGGTAGCTGACCGGTGATTGGGCGAGCTTGTCGGCGCGTGCCTGCCTGGCGTTCCTTCCGTAGCCGAGCAGGCAGAATGCCGCCCCTCCTCCGAGAGCGAGAAGGGGCTGCCCGGCAAGGAGAGCGCCACCGGTAGCGGCCACCGCAGCGGGCAACTCCACCTTGAGGTTGAGACTCCCCAGCACGGCGTCCATGCCAAACGCCCTCATCGCCTTCCGAAGGTCGTCCAGGGGCCGCCGAAGGCGTCGAACTCCGCTCCGTGCCGCCGACGAAGCTTGATGATTTTCGCCACAGGGATCTCCCCCAAGTGGTTCGGCAGAGCGATGTGGACGGCCAGAAGGGCGATCCGTTCAGGCAGTCCCAACTCTCCACCCTGCGCGTGCGCGCGCGCCGATCCTGACGATTCAACCCCGAGCAGGGCGGTGGCGATCTGCTGGCTCCCCCATTCCTGGTCGGCGGTCTGCGCCGCAATCTGGTCAGTCGTAGGATGCAGCCGATTCTGGCGCGCGACCTCCCGACTGAGGACGCACTTGTATATCCACGCGAGGTCGGGATGGACGGCCATCCATTCGTACCTTGGGTTATGGGCGTCCAGGCCTATCCGTGACGACGGCAAGGCCAACTGCGCGTCCCACAGCGCTGTGAGCACGACTTCGTCGAGTTCGCCAAACAGGATTCCGGTAAGTGGCGCCCTCGTCGACCGTAGGCGATCCTCTTCGGCGGAAAACCTCTCCGGCGGGTCGAGCAGACTGTCCGATGCGACGGCCTCCGTGCGCGACATTCTGTACAGGCTCACCAACGAGCCCCTCGAGGAGATGATGCTCTCGACGGTCTCGTTAACCGTGTCGGCATCAACCCGGTACCGCTCGCGTAACTGATCGGCGTGCTCGCCGATGACGCTCACGAATGCTTCTGCGACTGCCGCGGCGGCGGGCGCCGGGTCCACATTTGTGAAGAGGCCTAGCGCGTCATCCAGTTCCCTCGCGGTACGGGTGTCGAGTGTTGTGTAGTGGCGCGGAACGATTCTCGCCAGCCCGGGCCAGCGGCGGCCTTGAGCCACGCCTCCTCGCGAATGTGAATGTAGGGGTAGTAGAGCCCGATCTCGCGCGTCGAAGACAATCGAGAAGTCAGGCCCTACCCCGCCGCGGACGGAAACTGCCAGAGGCCCCCGGCCCGGGCGGGACCAGGGGCGGGTGGGTGGGCGGGCGGCCGGGTGGGAAGGCGGGGGCTAGTGGCCGGCGCCGGCGAGGTTGAGTCCCACCACACCGATGAGGATGAGGGCGATCGAGCCCACCTTCACCGCCGAGAAGTCGTCCCCCAGCGCGATCATCCCCAGCGTCGCCGTGCCGACGGCCCCGATGCCCGTCCACACCGCGTAAGCCGTCCCCACCTCGAGCGACTTGAGCGCGTAGGCCAGCAGCCCGAAGCTCGCGATCGCGAAGACGAGGAACGACACCGTCCACCACAGTTGGGAGAACCCGGAGCTCATCTTCAACGAGTAGGCCATCGCGACCTCGAAGAGCCCGGCGGCGACGAGAAGGATCCATGCCATGACAACCTCCCGAAGGCGCGTCGTCTTGGCGGTCCGGGTACGGCGCGTCTCGTCCGGGAGGAGCGGGGATCCACCCCTCACAACGCCATAACGGCGGTGTGAGGTCAGACATTCCACCAGATGGTGACCCAGCGGTCGCGCGGGACGGGCCACATGCCCAGTTCCGTGGCGGTGTCGGCGACCTCCGGGGCGCGGGAGGGGTCGAGGCACAGGCGGCGGCACGCGCTGGTGGCGAGTTCGTCGATGGTGGTGAACCTCTCGAGCGGCGCCTCGCGTTCGTCGACCTGGACGGCGAAGCCGAGCGCGGCGGCGAGGGCGACGCAGTCTTCCGCGATGGGCCGCACGGGTCTCTTGAGCGAGTGGAAGTGCTCCCAGAGCGGTCCGAGCCAGCTCATGGGGTGCCGGTGTGTGAGTTCGAGGACCACGCGGTGCCTGGCGTGGGTGTTGAGGGCGCGCAGGAAGTCGGCGAGGTCGGGCACGTTGTAGACGACGTGGGCGGCGACGGCGACGTCGGCGGAGGGGACGGCGGGGGCGACGTCGGGCCAGCGTCCTTCGACGGTGTCGACGGGGACGCCGAGTTTGTCGGCGCGGACGGTGAGCTCGGCGAGCATGGCGGCCGAGGTGTCGACGGCGACGAGCGAGGTGAGCTGGGCGCGCAGGGGCAGCGAGGATGCGCCGGTGCCGGCGCCCACGTCGAGGAGGGAGCCGGGCAGGAGTTCGGCGACGCGGCTCATGGTGGGCCCGCGGTCGGAGACGGCGACGGCCAGGTCGCTGCGGATGCCAAACCGGTGGGGGTGGTGGGCCCAGGGGTCGGCGGCGGCGCCGTCGAGGATGCGCGCCGGGATCGCCCACGACTCCAGGTGAGCGCGCCAGCGGGCGTCTAGTGCATCGGCATCCATGAACTTGAGCATGCCACGCATATGCACGGTTACTCGCGGGTAGCATTGCGAGTAAGGTTACTCGCCAGTACTAAAATCCCCTCCGGTTCCAAGGAGCACCAGCCATGGGCCACTACAAGAGCAACGTGCGCGACCTTGAGTTCAACCTCTTCGAGGTGTTCGGCCGCGGCGAGATCCTCGGCAAGGGTCGCTACGAGGACGTGGACGAGGACACTGCCCGCAGTCTGCTGGACGAGATGAATCGTCTGGCCACGGGAGTCCTGGCCGACTCGTTCGAGGAGGGCGACCGCACCCCGCCCGTCTTCGATCCCGCCACCAGCACGGTGACCGTCCCCGACGGCGTCAAGAAGTCCTTCAAGGCCCTCATGGACGGCGGCTGGGGCCTGCTCGACCTGCCGGTCGAGCTTGGCGGCCCCGGCATCCCGCGCTCGCTGGCGTGGGCCGTCGCCGAGATGGTGCTGGGCTCCAACCCCGCCCTGCACATGTACGCGGCGGGCCCGAACTTCGCGCTCACGCTGTGGACGCTCGGCAACGCGTCGCAGAAGCGCTTCGCCGAGCTGGCGATCGAGCGCAACTGGGGCGCCACCATGGTGCTCACCGAGCCCGACGCGGGTTCGGACGTGGGCGCCGGCCGCGCCAAGGCGGTGCAGCAGCCCGACGGTTCCTGGCACATCGAGGGCGTCAAGCGCTTCATCACCAGCGCCGAGCACGACATGGCCGAGAACATCTTCCACCTGGTCCTGGCGCGCCCCGAGGGCCACGGCCCCGGCACCAAGGGCCTGTCGATGTTCCTGGTGCCCAAGTTCCACGTGGACCTGGAGACCGGTGAGCTCGGCGAGCGCAACGGCGCCTACGTCACCAACGTCGAGAAGAAGATGGGTCTGAAGGTCTCCACGACCTGCGAGCTCACCTTCGGCGACAAGCACCCGGCCGTCGGCTGGCTGATCGGTGACGTGCACGAGGGCATCAAGCAGATGTTCATGGTCATCGAGCACGCCCGCATGATGGTCGGCACCAAGGCCATCGCCACGCTCTCGACCGGTTACCTGAACGCGCTCGATTACGCCAAGTCCCGCGTCCAGGGCGCCGACCTGACCCAGATGATGGACAAGAGCGCCCCGCGCGTCGCCATCACCCACCACCCCGACGTGCGCCGCGAGCTGATGCTCCAGAAGGCCTACGCCGAGGGCATGCGCGCCCTGGTGCTCTACACCGCGACCTTCCAGGACGCCGTGCAGATCAACCCCGAGGACCACGCGGCAGAGGCGATGAACGACCTGCTGCTCCCGCTGGTCAAGGGCGTCGGCTCCGAGCGCTCCTACGAGATGCTCACCCGCTCGCTGCAGACCCTGGGCGGCTCCGGCTACCTGCAGGATTACCCGATCGAGCAGTACATCCGCGACGCCAAGATCGACTCCCTCTACGAGGGCACCACCGCGATCCAGGGTCTCGACCTGTTCTTCCGCAAGATCCTGCGCAACCAGGGCCAGGCGCTGGGCTCGCTCCTCGACGAGATCAACGCCTTCGCCGCCTCCGAGGCGGGCAACGGCCGCCTGAAGGAGGAGCGCAAGCTCCTGGCCGAGGCCGCCGCCGAGCTCAAGGCCATGGGCGACACCATGGCCGGCTGGGCGATCGGCTCGCTGGAGGCGCCGCGCGAGGTCTACAAGGTGGGTCTCAACTCCACCCGCTTCCTCATGGGTCTGGGCGACCTGGTGATCGGCTGGCTGCTGCTGCGCCAGTCCGAGATCGCGCTGGGCAAGCTGGCCGAGCGTGAGGACGCGTTCTACCAGGGCAAGGTCGCCGCCGCGTCGTTCTTCGCGCACACCGTGCTGCCCCGTCTGGCCGTCGAGCGCCGCGTTCTCGCGGCGACCGACCTGAGCCTGATGGAGCTGCCGGAGGAGGCCTTCTAAGGACACCTGCTCCCGCGGCAGGCCGCAAGGGCGGCGTCACCTTCGTGGTGGCGCCGCCCTCTGCTTGAGGGGGCAAGATGGGGTATGACGGTTGGCGTACGCGCTCTTTACCCTCCGGAGGTCGCCATGGGTGTCGGGGTCAGCATCTTCTTCCTCACGCTCGGCGCCATCCTGTATTTCGCGATCGAACCCGATGTGTTCGGCACGTCGGTGCACATGGACCGGGTGGGCCTGATCTTCATGATCGTGGGCGGCGTGGGCGTGTTGCTGAGCATCTTCATGGGTTCCCGGCGCGGCCAGACCTCGGAGGAGCGGCTGGCGCGCCGGGAGATCAACCCGCCCGACCTCTAGATCTGGTGCTGGACGGCCGCGCGGGCGGCCAGGATCGGCTTGATGCGCTCGCTGATCACCTGCTGGTGCAGCGGATGGTCGCGATAGACGAAGAAGTCCTCGGCTGAGTCGAACTCCCCGATGATCCCGAAGTCGTAGTTGCCCTCGGAGACCCCTGCGTCGGGCCCGAGGGTGTAGCTGCGCATCTGGGGGATCTCGGCGGGCAGCTTGCTCAGTTCCTCGAGCACGGCGGCCTTCTGCTCCTCGGTGGCCGAGTCGATCCACTTCAGCAGCACGATGTGGCGAAAAGTCATGGCCCTAGCTTGACAGCGAAGCCAGTTGTTCTCATTATGAGATTGTCTCACTGAGAGAAGGACTGGTGATGGGGTACAACCCGAGGGACTACCCGCCCGTGGCGGTGACCGTTGACGTGGTGGCGCTGACCATCCGCGACCGGCGGCTCAACGTGCTGATCGTCGAACGCGGTGTGCAGCCCTTCCTCGGTCACTGGGCCCTGCCGGGCGGCTTCGTGCGGCCCGACGAGAACCTCGACGCGGCGGCCGTCCGCGAGCTGGGCGAGGAGACCGGGCTCGGCATCAGGCCCGCGCACCTCGAACAGCTGGGCTCGTACGGCACGCCGGAACGTGACCCGCGCATGCGGGTGGTCTCCATCGCCTACCTGGCGTTCGGCCCCGACCTGCCGGATCCGATGGCGGGCAGCGACGCGGCCCAGGCCGTCTGGCACCCGGTCGACGACCTGCCGCCGCTGGCCTTCGACCACGAGCGCATCCTGAACGACGGCATCGAGCGGGCCAGGTCCAAGCTGGAGTACACGCCGCTGGCCACGGCCTTCCTGCCGGGCACCTTCACGGTGTCGGAGCTGCGCCTGATCTACGAGAGCGTGTGGGGCACGGCGCTGCACGCGGGCAACTTCCACCGCAAGGTGCTCTCGGTGCCGGGGTTCGTGGAGGGCACCGGGGAGACGACGCAGACCGGCGGGCCGAAGGGCGGGCCCCGGGCCAAGCTCTACACCGCAGGCGACGCCAAGCTCCTGCACCCGGCGCTGCTGCGGCCCTCGCGCGAGGAGGAGATCCGGTGAGCGCGCGCCCCTCCGTACGGCCGGCGAATGCGCGGGAGGCTGCGGCAGCGGTCATGGGAGCCAGGTCGGCCGCCGAGTTGTTCGCGAGCGACCCGGCGGGCACCTACCGCCGCCTGGCCAGGCTCCTGCACCCCGACCTGTCCCCCGGCACGGCTGCCGCGTTCGCGCGGCTGGCCACGCTGTGGGCCGACCACACCAAGGGCATTCGGGTCGGCCGCTACCGCGTCGGGTCGCCGATGCACAGGGGCGGCACGGCGATGCTCTACCCGGCGGATGACGACCTGGTGCTCAAGCTGCCACGCGACCCGGGTGACAACCATCTGCTCCGGCGGGAGGCCGAGGCGTTACGGACGATCGCCGCGGAAGGTGACCCTCGGCTCCTGCCGTACATCCCACGCCTGGTGGCGAGCTTCCGCCACCGGGCGGGCTCCCGGGAACGCCAGGCCAACGTGATCAGCCGGGCGCCCGACGGTTTCGTCCCGCTGAGCGTCGTCCGCACCAGGCTCGACCCCCGCGACGTGGCGTGGATCTGGCGCCGCCTCCTGGTCGCGGTCGGCGTCGCCCACCGGGCGGGCCTGTCGCACGGCGCCGTGTTCCCCCGGCACGTCCTCATCCATCCCCTCGACCACGGCCTGATCCTCGTCGACTGGTGCCGGGCGGGCGACGACCCGGCCCGCGACATCGGGCAGCTGAGCGCCTCGGTGGCCGGCCTGCTCGACGACCCGCCGCGCAGCATGCGCGCCTTCGTCGAGGGCTGCCGCCGCCGGCCGCCCTCCGACGCCTGGGCCCTGCTCAGGGAGCTCGACGACCTGCTCGAAGAGCTGTACGGACCACGCAAGTATCGACCTCTGGAGATCTGACATGGGAAGCGGCATCTGGTCCACCGACGTCTACACCTCCGCGGCCCGCTACCGGGCGGCGACCGGCGCCAGCGCCTTCGCCTACAGCGACAGCGGCGCCCGCAGCACCCACCCCGACCTCGACCCGCGCGGTGTGACGCGGGAGAGCCGCGACTCGGACGAGCACCCCGACTCGCTGGCCATCGCGGTGCTCTTCGACGTGACCGGCTCGATGGGCGGCGTGCCCAGGGTCCTGCAGACCAAGCTGCCCGACCTGCTCGGGCTGCTGCTCAGGAAGGGGTACGCCACCGACCCGCAGATCATGTTCGGGGCCATCGGCGACGCCACCTGCGACCGGGCTCCGCTGCAGGTGGGCCAGTTCGAGTCCGACAACCGCATGGACGACCAGCTCGGCCAGATCCTCATCGAAGGCGGCGGAGGAGGGCAGAAGACCGAGTCGTACGAGCTGGCCATGTACTTCATGGCGCGGCACACGAAGATCGACTGCTTCGAGAAGCGCGGGCGCCGCGGCTACCTGTTCATCATCGGCGACGAGCTCCCCTACCGGACGGTGAAGCGCCGGGAGGTGGAGGGCGTCGTCGGCGACGGGCTCGGGCAGGACATCCCGGTCAAGGAGATCGTGGCCGAGCTCAAGCGCATGTACGACGTGTACTACATCCTCCCCGCGGGCGCGGGCTACGCGGGTGACCGGGAGGTGCTCGACGCCTGGCGCGCGCTGCTCGGGCAGAACGTCCTGGAGCTCGACGACCTCGACGCGGTCTCCGAGACCATCGCGCTGACCGTGGGGCTCGGCGAGGACGCCATCGGGCTCGACGACGGCCTGGCCGACCTGGCCGCGACCGGCTCGACCGCCGGCGCCTCGGTGGGCAAGGCGCTGGCCAAGCTGGACCGCGGCTCGCTGGTGGTCTCGTCGCCGCTCGAAGGCCTCGACCCGTGAACCTCCTGGACGCAGGAGACACCAACTACGTCGTCGTCGACCTCGGGTACGGCGACGCGGGCAAGGGCACCGTCGTCGACTGGCTGTGCGCGACACGGCCGGTCGACGCGGTGGTGCGCTTCAACGGTGGCGCCCAGGCCGCGCACAACGTGGTGCTGCCCGACGGCACCCACCACACCTTCGCCCAGTTCGGCTCCGGCACCCTGCGCGGCGTGCGCACCCACCTGTCGCGGCACGTGGTGGTCGACCCCCTGGCGTTGTCGGCCGAGGCCGGGCACCTCATGGAGCTCGGCCTGGCCGACCCGTTCTCCATGATCACCATCGATCCCGGTGCGCTCGTCGCCACGCCGTACCACGTCGAGGCCGGCCGGCAGCGCGAGCTGGCGCGCGGCGCGGACCGGCACGGCTCCTGCGGCATGGGCGTCGGCGAGACCATGCGCTGGGCGATCGAGCGGCCCGAGCTGGCCCTGCGCGCGGGCGACTGCGTGCTGCCAGGCCGCCTGCGGGTCAAGCTCACCCACCTGCGCCAGGCGCTCGGGGTCGGCGGCCCGCCGGTGGCGGCCGTCGCCGACGCCTTCCTGGCCTTCGCCGAGAGGGTACGGCTCAGCGACGCGCTGCCCACGGGCACCCTGGTCTTCGAGGGCGCCCAGGGCGTGCTGCTCGACGAGTGGCACGGCTTCCACCCGTACACCACGTGGAGCACCACGACCTTCGCCAACGCCATGGAGCTCCTGGGCGGCGCGCCTGCCGTACGGCTCGGCGTGCTGCGCACCTACACGCCCCGCCACGGCGCCGGACCGCTGGTCACCGAGGACCCGTCGCTGGAGGCGCCGGAGCGCCACAACGCGGGCAACGCCTGGCAGGGCGCCTTCCGCCTGGGCCACTTCGACGCGGTCGCCCACCGCTACGCCCTCGACGTCGCGGGCGGGGCCGACGGCCTGGTCCTCACCCACCTCGACGCGCCCGTCTCCCGCATGTGCCGGGAGTACACCGGGCTCGCCTCCCTGCCGGTCAGCGGCGAGCTGGAGGCCCAGGAACGGCTCACCGAGCGGCTGCGCCACGAACGCCCGGTGTACGGCGAGGCGGTCACGGACTGGCCCTCGGCCGTCGCCGAGGCGCTCGGCGTGCCGGTCGTCCTCGGCTCCTGGGGGCCGACGAGCGACGACAAGGGCGTGCTGGAAGCCTCGTCACGCGCCTGACGCGGCCCGGCCGATCCGTACGGCCAGACCGTCGAGGATGCAGTCGAGCCCGAAGCGGCGCCCGAAGTCGCCCGGCGCGTCGCCGATGCCGGCCAGCGTGGCCGACAGGGCGGGGAACCGGTCGCCGTGGCGCTCGAGCAACTCCTTGTACGGCTCGCGGACCTGGTGGTCCTCGGCCCAGGGCTGGGTGCCGGCGGTTCCCGACGACTGGGTGTTGCGTATGTGCCCGAACAGCAGGGTCACGGCGTCCATCTTCTCGACGCCGGACAGCCCCGTGTCGTCGAGCGCGGTGAGCGCGCACTCCACCCAGGCCATCTCTCGCGGGCCCATCATGCGGTCGCCGAGCGTCACCCACGGCAGCCACGGGTGGCGCTCCCACACCGCGCTCAGGGCGGCCAGGAAGCTCTCCAGCCTGGCCCGCCAGTCGCCCGCCCCCAACTGGGGCGGCTCGCCCACCGCGACGTCGACCATGACGGCCAGGAGCTCGGCCTTGTCGCTCACGTGGCGGTAGAGGGCCATCTTGGTGAACCCGAGGACGGCGGCCACCCGCTGCATGGACAGCGCGTCGATGCCCTCCTGGTCGGCCAGCTCGATGGCGGCCCTGGCGATGACCGGGACGCTCAGCACCGGCCGCTCCCGGCTCGGTGGAGCCTCCCACAACTTGCTCATGTTTCCACTTTACACGCATGTGTCCGATGGATACTGTGTGTCCGCCGGACACACAGGTTTCCCAAGGAGATCCACATGCGTAAGCTCGTCGCCAGCCTGTTCATCTCCCTCGACGGCGTGGTCGAGGCCCCCGACCAGTGGCAGTTCGCCTTCGACGACGAGATGGGCGAGGAGATCACCACCGTCACCTCGGCGCAAGACGCCATCCTGCTCGGCCGCGTCTCCTACCAGGAGTGGGCCGGCTACTGGCCCACCTCCGACGAGGAGCCGTTCGCCAGCTGGATCAACGAGACTCCGAAGTACGTCGTGTCGACCACGCTCGAGTCGACGGACGAGTGGCAGAACAGCACCCTTCTGACCGGCGACCTGAGCAAGGCCGTCACCGAGCTGAAGAACCAGCCCGGCGGCGGCATCGGCGTCGGCGGCAGCCCCACGCTCGTGCGCTCGCTGCTGGAGCTCGACCTGCTCGACGAGCTGCGCCTCCTCATCCACCCGGTGGTCGCGGGCAAGGGCGCCAAGCTCTTCGACAACGGCGAGCTCAAGAAGCTGGAGCTCGTCGAGGCCAAGCCGACCAGCAGCGGGACGGTCATCGTCGCCTACCGTCCCGCCCGCTGACGTCAGCTCCAGGCGAGCATGCGGAGGGGATCCTCCAGCATGGCGCCCACGTCACGCAGGAACAGCGAGCCCAGCTCGCCGTCGACCAACCGGTGGTCGAACGACAGGGCCAGGGTCGTGACCTTCCTGACCGCCAGCTCACCGTCGACCACCCACGGCATGTCTCTGACCTGGCCGAACGCCAGGATCGCCGACTCGCCGGGATTGATGATCGGAGTGCCGGTGTCGACGCCGAAGACGCCGACATTGGTGATCGTGAACGTGCCGCCCGCCATCTCGGCGGGCTGGGTCCTGCCCGACCTGGCCGTCTCGGCCAGCTGGTTGAGCGCCTTGGCCAGATCGGGCAACGACCTGGTGTCGGCGTCCTTGATGTTGGGGACGATCAGGCCCCTCGGCGTCGCGGCGGCGATGCCGAGGTTCACGTAGTGCTTCACCACGATCTCCTCGCCGGTCCACGCCGAGTTGATCATCGGGTAGCGCCTGGCCGCCGTCAGGACCGCCTTGGCGACCAGGAGCAGCGGCGAGACCTTGACGTCCTGGAAGTCGGGCATCGCCCTGAGCCGCTTGACGGCCTCCATCGTCGCCGTCACGTCGACCTGGAGGAACTCGGTGACGTGGGGGGCGGTGAAGGCGCTGGCGACCATCGCCTGGGCGGTCATCTTGCGCACGCCCTTGACGGGGATGCGCTCCTCCCTGGGCTGATCGGCCGTCCGCACGGCGGGGGCGGCCTCTGGCGGGGCCTCCGAGGCGGCCCTGAGGTCGTCGCGGGTGATGGAGCCGTGCGGGCCGGTGCCCGTGACCGTGGTCAGGTCGACGCCCAGGTCCTTGGCCAGCTTGCGGACCGGGGGCTTGGCCAGGACCGCCAGCTTGGCCGCCGACGGTTCAACGGATGCCGGCGCGGTTGGGGCGACGTCGGTTGCCGCGTCGGGCACCGCAGGGGCCACCGTCTCGGCCGCCGTGTCGGTCGCTGTGGCCTTGCGGGGGCGGCGCTTGGCCGCGCCCGTCTTGACGCCGTAGCCCACCAGCACGGCCTGGCGCTCCTCCTTGGGCGCCGGGCTGCCGTGGGCGCCCGGCTCCACGGCGCCCTCCGCCGGAGGCTTGGGCACCATGTCGTCGGCCAGCGCCTCGATCCGTTCGGACGGCGCGGCGTCCGCCCCGCCCTCGCCCGTGTCGATGGCGATGATCGCCACCCCCACGTCGACCGTCTGCCCCTCGTCGGCCATCAGCTCGGCGACCACGCCGTCCCACGGCATGGGCAGGGCCACGATCGACTTGGCCGTCTCGATCTCCACGAACTCCTGGTGAACCTTGACCGCATCGCCCGGCTTGACCAGCCAGCGCACGATCTCGGCCTCGGTGAGACCCTCACCGACGTCGGGAAGCTTGAACTCACGTCGCATGATCGACCCCCTCAGTACCCGAAGGCGCGGTCGACGGCGTCGAGCACCCGGTCCAGGTCGGGCAGGTAATGCTCCTCCAGCTTCGACGGAGGGTACGGGGTGGAGAAGCCGCCGACCCTGAGCACCGGCGACTCCAGGTGGTAGAAGCACTGCTCGGTGATGCGCGCCGCGAGCTCGGCGCCGAAGCCGCCGGTGACCGGGGCCTCGTGGACCACCACGGCCCTGCCGGTCTTGCGCACCGACTCGAAGACGCGCCCGGTGTCGAGCGGGTTGAGCGAGCGCAGGTCGATGACCTCCATCGAGCGTCCTTCCTCGGCCGCGGCGGTGGCCGCCTCGAGGCAGGTCTTGACCATGGGCCCGTAGGCGAGCAGGGTCACGTCGCTGCCCTGCCGTACGACCTGGGCCTCGTCGAAGGGCGCCCACCAGTCGGTGGAGCCGGTGTCGACCTCGGCCTTCTCCCAGTAGCGGCGCTTGGGCTCGAAGAAGATGACCGGGTCGTCGCTCCGGATGGCCTGCTGGATCATGGAGTAGGCGTCGGCCGGGTTGGAGCAGGCCACGACGCGCAGGCCCGCGGTGTGGATGAAGTACGACTCGGGCGACTCGCTGTGGTGCTCGACCGCGCCGATGCCGCCGCCGCAGGGGATGCGCACGACGATCGGCAGCCTGATGGCTCCGAGCGCGCGCATGGGCATCTTGGCGAGCTGGGTGATGATCTGGTCGGCGGCCGGGAAGACGAAGCCGTCGAACTGGATCTCGCACACCGGGCGGAAGCCGCGCAGGGCCAGGCCGATGGCGGTGCCGATGATGCCGGACTCGGCGAGCGGCGTGTCGATGACACGGTCTTCGCCGAAGTCCTTCTGCAGGCCGTCGGTGACGCGGAAGACGCCGCCGAGCTTGCCGACGTCCTCGCCCATGATGAGGACCTTGGAGTCGTCTTCCATGGCCTTGCGCATGCCCTCGTTGAGAGCCTTGGACAGGGTCAGAACCGTCATGACTCGAACCCCTCCAGGTAGCCGGCGTAGGTGGCGCGCTCCTCGTCGAGCTGGGCGTGGCCGGAGGAGTAGACGTGCTCGAACATCGCCATCGGCGTCGGGTCGGGCATCTCGACGCAGCGGCGGCGCAGGTCGGCTCCGAGCTTCTCGGCCTCGGCGTCGACGGCGTCGAAGAACTCCTGGTCGGCCAGCTCGTTCTTGAACAGGTAGGCCTTGACCCGCTCGATCGGGTCCTTGAGCTTCCACGCCTCCAGCTCGCTGGCCACGCGGTAGCGCGTGGGGTCGTCGGTGGTGGTGTGGGCGCCCATGCGGTAGGTGAACGCCTCGATGAGGGTCGGGCCCTGGCCTTCGCGCGCGTTCTTCAGCGCCTGGCGGGTCACCGCGAGGCAGGCGAAGACGTCGTTGCCGTCGACGCGGATGCCGGGGAAGCCGAAGCCGTGGGCGCGGCGATAGAGCGGGATGCGCGACTGCTTCTCGATGGGCTCGGAGATGGCCCACTGGTTGTTCTGGCAGAAGAAGACGATCGGGGCGTTGAAGACGCTGGCCCAGACGAACGACTCGTTCACGTCGCCCTGGGAGGAGGCGCCGTCGCCGAAGTAGACGATCGTGGCGCCGTCGCCGCCGTCGCGCTGGATGCCCATCGCGTAGCCGACGGCGTGCAGGGTCTGGCTGCCGATGACGATCGTGTACAGGTGGAAGTTGTGCTCCGCGGGGTCCCAGCCGCCGTGGTTGACGCCGCGGAACAGGCCCAGCAGCTTGACCGGGTCGACGTCGCGGCACCAGGCGACGCCGTGTTCGCGGTAGGTGGGGAAGGCCATGTCGTCGTCGGTGAGCGCGCGGCCCGAGCCGATCTGCGCCGCTTCCTGGCCGAGCAACGAGGCCCAGATGCCGAGCTCGCCGTGGCGCTGCAGCGCTACGGCCTCCAAGTCGATCCGCCGGACGAGGACCAGGTCGCGATAGAGCGATCGGACCTCTTCAGGCGTCAGGTCGATGTCGTAGTCGGGGTGCTCGACCCGCTCTCCCTCTGGGGTGAGCAACTGGACGAGCTCCGGAGGCGCGTCTGCTGTCACGTGCCACTCCTGTGCGGTCGGGCCAAGATTTCGATGGGTTCGCCACCATAGTCCTGGCTTCGTGAACGTAGTCCCACTGGTTGGTGTTCGTACGCTTATGGGGACATGGTGGCAGAGCATGCAGGCCTGCGCGCAAGCCCCACATGTTCCCCGTTCCCCCTTGAAAGCGGCACGAACCAGCGTCAGGAATTAGCTAGCCTTAACGCCCGACATCTCATGAAATGGAAGACCATGCGAACGCACAGAGCACTCCTCATCGCTCTGGTGCCCGCCGTGATCCTGAGGCTCCTGGCCGTCGTCGGCTACTCGCCCGCCCTGTATTTCTGGGCCGACTCTTTCGCCTTCCTCCGCGAGGAGCTGGCACCCGGCACCACGCGCCCGTCGGGCTACTCGCTGCTGCTGGCC
Organism: Nonomuraea sp. NPDC050663; assembly: GCF_044456985.1. Classification (NCBI taxonomy): domain Bacteria; kingdom Bacillati; phylum Actinomycetota; class Actinomycetes; order Streptosporangiales; family Streptosporangiaceae; genus Nonomuraea; species Nonomuraea sp. NPDC050663. The sequence continues at coordinate 93,869 of NZ_JBITGL010000024.1, read as the reverse complement.
CTGCTGCGACCCGCGCACAGCCTCACGCTGGTGACCGTGCTGCAGCACCTGGCCGTCGTCGGGCTGGCCGTGGCGATCTACGCGTTCCTGCGTAAGCGCGGCCTGCCCGGCTGGGGCGCGACGCTGCTGGTCACCCCGATTCTGTTCGACGAGTTCATGATCCTCCTCGAGCACATGATCATGGCGGACGCGGTCTTCATCGTACTGATCACGGCGGCGGTGCTCCTGCTGATCTGGCGGTCCACTCCAGTGACGTCCGGGGTGGCCGGTCTGCTGCTCGGCCTGGCCGGGATCTTCCGCACGGTCGGCCTGCCCCTGCTCGTGCTGGCCGCGGCGTACGTCCTGCTCAAGAGGTACGGCTGGCGCTCGCTCACCGCCCTGCTCGTCGCGGGGGCGGTGCCGCTCGGCGCCTACGCCGTGTGGGCCAAGGCCGAGAAGGGCACCTACGCGCTCACGCAGGCCGACGGCAACTTCCTGTGGTCCAGGACGATGAGCTTCGCCGACTGCGAGGTCATCAGGCCGCCCGCCGAGCTCGCGGTGCTCTGCCCGAACATGCCGGTCGAGCAGCGGCCCTATCCTCCGCACTGGTTGTGGGAGGACTTCTCGCCGCTGCTCAAGATCCCCGGCATCGCCCATCGCAACGAGCTGGCGGGACAGTTCGCCCGCGAGGCGATCATGGCCCAGCCCTTCGACTACCTGCAGGCGGTGTCGGTCGACTTCAAGCAGTTCTTCCGCTGGGAGCGCACGGCCTCCGACGAGAGCAGCCCCTACAAGCTGCCCTCCGTGGAACGGCCGCTGAAGGACTTCGCCAAGGAGACGGCCGACTCCTACGAGGGCGCGTCGGCGTCGACGGGGATCAACGAGCCGTTCGCCGGCTGGCTGCGCGCCTACCAGCGGTTCGGCTACCTGCCCTTCCCGCTGTTCACCCTCGGCCTGCTGGTCACCCTGGGCTTCGCCGCCTGGAGGCGTGACCTGGACGCGCTCTTCCCCGGGGTGACCGCCCTGGCGCTGCTCGTCTCGCCTCCGTTCCTGGCCGCTTTCGACCTGCGTTACGTCATCCCCGCCATCCCCTTGGCCTGCCTTGCCGCGGGCCTCACTATGCTGAGGGGCGAATCCCGACCCCATTCGATGGAGGAGCCTCGTGGCCCGCGTCATAGTCGACGTCATGCTCAAGCCGGAAATCCTTGACCCGCAGGGCCAGGCGATCGCCCGCGCGCTGCCGCGGCTCGGCTTCGAAGGGGTCGGCGCGGTACGGCAGGGCAAGCGCTTCGAGATCGAGCTCGACGGCCCGGCCGACGAGGCGGCACTTGCGGATGTCCGAAAGATGGCCGAGACGCTCCTGGCGAACACGGTCATCGAGGACTACGCCGTGCACGTCGAGGGGTAGTACGGCACATTTGACACCCGAATTCCCCGTGACGGGGTAATGACGGGTTTTGCCATGCCACAATCCCACGGGCGTGCCAACACTAAATAACAACCGCGTGATTTTGCGGTTAGCCCTGATTTCACGGGGAAACCTACTTCAGGTGACATTCAGGCACCCGGAGGAGACCGGTGGACATTGAGTTCTCGCTGGCACTGCCTCGGGATGCGATAGGCATCCCGATGGTCAGGCGAGTGCTTGGCGACGCCCTTCGTTCGCTCAACGTGAGCGAAACGTGCATCGCCGAGATGCTTCTCGCGGTCTCCGAGGCCTGCTCCAACGCGGTCCGCCACGGAGGACCCGCCAACCGCTACGAAGTCAGCGCCGCCATCGGATTCGGCCGCTGCGAGGTGCGCGTCGCCGACCACGGCACCGGTCTTCCCACCATCCCCGCCAACTTCCCGCCGCCCGAGGTCGAGAACGGCCGGGGCCTGCTCATCATGCGCTCGGTCGTCGACGAGATCTCCTTCGGCATCACGCCGGGGCGCGGCACCACGGTGCGCCTGTGCAAGGAGCTGGCCTGGGACGATGAGCGCCAGGCTCCGACCCGGCAGCTCGCCGCTGTCTGAGGAGCGGATACCCTAGGGCCTGCCGCAGACGCCGTCCGCCGGAAGAGACGGTGCGCTGGCGCATGCCTTGGAGGGGACGAAAGTCATGTCTGGTGCCCGCGTTGGCGTGGTCACTTTCCCGGGAACACTCGACGACCAGGACGCCGCTCGAGCCGTACGGCTGGCCGGTGCGCAAGCCGTGCCGCTCTGGCACGCCGACCATGATCTCAAGGGAGTCGACGCCGTCTTCCTGCCCGGCGGATTCTCGTACGGCGACTACCTGCGCTGTGGAGCGATCTCGCGGTTCGCGCCGCTGATGGACGAGCTGATCCCCGCCGCCAAGGCCGGGTTGCCCGTGCTCGGCACCTGCAACGGCTTCCAGATCCTGTGCGAGGCCCACCTGCTGCCCGGCGCGCTGACCCGCAACGCGTCGCTGCACTACGTCTGCCGCGACCAGGGCATCCGCGTGGAGAACAACCGCACCGCCTGGACCGGCGACTTCGAGCAGGGTCAGGACATCGTCCTGCCGGTCAAGCACGGCGAGGGCCGCTACGTCGCCTCCGACGAGACGCTGGCCGAGCTGGAGTCCGCCGGCCGGGTCGTCTTCCGCTACCTCGGCGGCAACCCCAACGGATCGCTCAACGACATCGCCGGCATCACCAACGAGACCGGCACGATCGTCGGGCTCATGCCGCACCCCGAGCACGCCGTCGAGGAGCTCGTCGGAGCCCCCTCGACCGACGGGCGCGCCTTCTTCACCTCCATCCTCAAGAAGCTGGTGAACGCATGAGCACCGACAACGTCAAGCGCGCGGGCGAGACCCCCGACGAGGCCATGCCGTACGCCGAGCTCGGCATGAAGCTCGAGGAGTACGACAAGGTCAAGGAGATCCTGGGCCGCCGCCCGACCTCCTCGGAGCTGGCGATCTACTCCGTCATGTGGTCGGAGCACTGCTCCTACAAGTCGTCCAAGGTGCATCTCAAGCAGTTCGCGACCAAGGCGCCGGCGTCCGAGGCGCTGCTGGTCGGCATGGGCGAGAACGCCGGCGTCGTCGACATCGGCGACGGCTGGGCCGCCACCTTCAAGATCGAGTCGCACAACCACCCGAGCTACGTCGAGCCCCACCAGGGCGCGGCCACCGGCGTGGGCGGCATCGTGCGCGACATCATGTCGATGGGCGCCCGCCCGATCGCCGTCATGGACGCGCTGCGCTTCGGAGCCGCCGACGCCAAGGACACCCGTCGCGTGCTGCCCGGCGTGGTCGAGGGCATCTCCCACTACGGCAACTGCCTGGGCCTGCCCAACATCGGCGGCGAGGTCGTCTTCGACCCTTGCTACATCGGCAACCCGCTGGTCAACGCGCTCTGCGTGGGCCTGCTCCGCAAGGACCAGATCAAGCTGGCCACCGCGCCCGGCCCGGGCAACAAGGTGGTGCTCTTCGGCGCCTCCACCGGCCCCGACGGCATCGGCGGCGCCAGCGTCCTGGCGAGCGCGACCTTCGAGGACGGCTCCGAGGCCAAGCGGCCCGCCGTCCAGGTCGGCGACCCGTTCATGGAGAAGCTGCTCATCGAGTGCTGCCTGGAGCTGTACGCGGCCGACGTGGTCGTGGGCATCCAGGACCTGGGCGCCGCTGGCGTCTCCTGCGCCACGACCGAGCTGGCCGCCAAGGGCACCGGCGGCATGGACGTCACCCTCGACCTCGTCCCGCTCCGCGATCCGAACCTCCGCCCGGAGGAGATCCTGATGAGCGAGTCGCAGGAGCGCATGATGGCCGTGGTCCGGCCGTCCGACATCCCGGCCTTCATGGCGATCTGCCAGAAGTGGGACGTGCCCGCCACCGTGATCGGCGAGGTGACCGATACCGGCCGCCTCGTGATGACGTGGCGCGGCGAGGTCATCGTCGACATCCCGCCGGGCACCGCCGCCGACGACGGCCCCGTCTACCAGCGGCCCTTCCACGAGCCCGCGGGCCAGCAGGCGCTCAACGCCGACACGCCCGACTCGCTGGAGCGCCCCGCCGACCTGAAGCAGGCGCTGCTGCAGCTCCTCGGATCGCCCAACGTGGCCTCCAAGGAGTGGGTGACCTCCCAGTACGACAGGTACGTGCGCTCCAACACCGTGCTGGCCCAGCCGGCCGACGCGGGCATGCTGCGCATCTCCGAGCACATGGAGGGCGCCGTCGAGACCACGCGCGGCATCGCGCTGGCCACCGACGGCAACGGCCGCTACACCAGGCTCGACCCGTACACCGGCGCCCAGCTCGCCCTGGCCGAGGCCTTCCGCAACGTCGCCACCAGCGGCGCCAAGCCGCTGGCGGTCACCAACTGCCTCAACTTCGGCTCCCCCGAGGACCCCGAGGTCATGTGGCAGTTCGCCGAGGCCACCCGCGGCCTGGCCGACGCCTGCCGCGCCCTGGGCGTCCCGGTGACCGGCGGCAACGTCTCCTTCTACAACCAGACCGGCAGCCAGGCCATCCACCCCACGCCCGTGGTCGGCGTGCTCGGCGTCATCGACGACGTCTCCAAGCGCATCCGCTCCGGTTTCGTCGCAGAAGGACTCAAGGTCCTGCTGCTCGGCGAGACGAAGGAGGAGTTCGGCGGCTCCGAGTGGGCGCACGTCGCCCACGGCCACCTCGGCGGGCTGCCGCCCGAGGCCGATCTCGAGGCCGAGAAGCAGCTGGCGGAGGTGCTGGTCGAGGCCGGCCGCCGTGGGCTGATCGAGGGCTCGCACGACCTGTCCGACGGCGGCCTGGCCGTCGCGCTGGCCGAGGCCTGCCTCGCGCGGGGCGTCGGCGCCACGGTCACGCTGGGCGGCGACCCGTTCGTCGACCTGTTCAGCGAGTCGGCCTCCCGGGTGCTCGTGGCGATCAGGCCGGAGGCCTTCGAGGAACTGGCCGCGCTCTGCGGCGACCACGAGGTGCCCTGCTACGGCCTGGGCACCACCGGCGGTGACGCACTGGTCGTCGAGGGTGTGCTGGAGATCCCGGTGACCGAGTTGCGCCAGACGCACGAGAGCACGTTGCCCGCTCTGTTCGGGTAAATCTTCACATTGGCGGAGGGCCGGCCTCGGGGATAATCGAGGCCGTGGCTACTCCCGGTCCCTACCTGCCGCCCGCGACCCAACCGGTCCGGGCGGTGGTCTGGGCTCTCCATATCGCCCTCCCCCTGCTCGGCTTATGGGTGCTGCTCGCCAACCCCGACCACAACGTCAGGTTGGAGCACCATTCAAGCCACTTCATGGTGATCGTCACGGTCGCCGGTCTCAACACCGCGCTCGGACTGCTCATCAGCGAAGCGTCGCGCCGCCGCGACGACGCCAGGCTCTTCCTGGTCTCGATGGTCTTCACCAGCAGCGCCGGCTTCTTCTTCCTGCACGGCATGGCCACTCCCCAGGTGATCCTCGACACCGGCTCGCTGGGATTCGACATCGGCCAGATGGTCGGCCTCACCGTGGCCAGCGCCTTCGCCTTCAGCTCCGCGATGCCGCTGGGCGAGCAGGCCGCCCGGACCGTGCTGAACCTGCAGAACCTGATTCGCGGCATCCTCGTCGGCGTCCTGCTGCTGTGGGGGCTGGCCTCGCTGATCCCCGACATCACCCCGCTGAGCCAGCCGCCCAACGCCTCGCCGGTCAGCTGGCTGGTGTGGCTGTCCATTCCCGGCCTGCTGCTGTACGGCGCGGCGGGCGTCATGATGTACCGCCTCTACCGCAAGCGCCCGTCCGCGGTGCTGGTCAGCCTGCTCACGGCCTACGCGCTGCTGGCCGAGGCCATGGTCGCCGGGATGCCGCAGCTCAACTGGCGGCTGTCGTGGTGGGAGTGGCACGTCCTGCTGACGCTGGCGTTCGTGCTGGTCGCCTACAGCGCCTACCTGCAGTTCCGCCGCGAGGGTTCCAGCGCGGGCCTGTTCGACTCGGTCGCGCTCCCCCGGACCGTCGCCGCCATCCAGTCGGCCTACGAGGACGCCCTGGAGGAGCTGGTCGAGCACGTACGGCGGGGCGAGCGCATGGCGGCCGAGCGTACGGCGGCCAAGTTCGGGCTGACCGAGAAGCAGGCCGAGGTGATCGACCGGGCGGGTCAGGCCCTGGCCAGAGAGCGTGACCTGTCGGAGCGGCTGGCCGCGCTGGTCGACATCGGCACGCGGGCCAGGGTCGGCATCGGCGAGCACGAGATGCTCACCACGGCTCTCGACCGGGTGCGCCAGGCCTACGGCGACGTGCGCATCGGCCTGGTCAACGACGGCAGGGTGGCGGTCGGCTCGCGGCAGTACACCTTCCCGGGCAACGAGCCGAGCAGGGCGGACGGCAGGGTCGCCTACCCGCTGACGGTCAAGGGCATGCTGGCCGGGGCGATCGAGCTGCCCGTGGGCCGCACCAGCCAGGACGAGGCGCTGGCCTCGACCCTGGCCATCCAGCTGTCCATCACGCTGGAGAACGCCCGGCTCTACGGCGAGCTGGAGACGCTGTTCCGTCAGTACATGTCGCCAGACGTGGCGGCCGCGCTGCTGGCCGATCCCACGCAGGCGGCGCTGGGCGGCGAGCTCAAGCAACTGACCGCGCTCTTCGCCGACCTGAAGGGTTTCACGACGTTCTCGGAGCGGGTCTCGCCTGGCGAGATCGTGGAGATGCTCAACCGCTACCACACCGCCGCGGTGCCGTGCATCCTGGCCAACCAGGGCACGATCGTGCAGTTCGTGGGCGATGCGATGCTGGCGCTGTTCAACGCGCCCGCCACCCTCGACAACCACGCGCGGGCGGCCTGCCAGGCCGCGTTGCAGATGCAGGAGGCGGCGGCGCGCATCTCCGAGGAGGTCGCCTGGGTCCAGGACGTCGAGTGGCCGACCTTCCGCGTCGGCGTGAACACCGGAATGGCCCTGGTCGGCAACATCGGCAGCCCTGAGCTGCGCGGATTCAACGCCATGGGCGACTGCGTGAACGTCGCCGCCCGCCTGCAGACGATGGCCGAGCCGGGAACGGTGGTGATCGGGCAGACCACGCTCGATCTCGTCGGCGATGGCGCGCAGGTCACGCCGCTGGGCGAACTCAACCTGAAGGGGAAGACGGAAATGGTTCCCGCATACGTACTGGCCGCGCTATGACTCCCGAGCCCGGCGAGTTCATGTCCACGCTGACCCCCGAGGAGATCGCCGAGCTGCGGGCCGCGGGGAGGCCCCGCCGCTGGGAGCGCGGGGTGACGATCATGACGGAGGGCGACACCACCGACTGGGTGCTCGTGCTCACCAAGGGCCGGGTCAAGGTCTCCTCGCACACCACCAGCGGCACCGAGGTGGTGCTCGCCATCCGCGGGCCCGGCAGCCTGCTGGGCGAGATGGGGGCGATCGACGGCTCGCCGCGTTCTGCCACGGTCACCACGCTGGAGCCCGTCGAGGGGTTCGTGGTGCGCGACTTCATCGCCTTCCTGCAGACCCACGGCCGGGTGGCCGTCCTGCTCATGCAGTTCGTCGTGGGGCGGTTGCGCGACTCCGACCGCAAGCGCATCGAGTACGGCGCGTTCGACACGACGGGACGAGTGGCGACCCGGCTGATCGAGCTGGCCGAGCGCTACGGCGAGAAGACCAACGGCGGGGTGCGCGTGGCGCTGCCGCTGTCGCAGGACGAGCTGGCCGGATGGACCGGGGCCTCGCGCGAAGCGGTGAGCAAGTCGCTGCGGGCGCTGCGCGACCGGGGCCTGATCGAGACCGGCAGGAGGCGCGTGGTCATCCATGACCTGGAGGGGCTGAGGAAGCGAGCCAGATAGAACGTTATTCTAGAAATATGACCCCCGATATCCGGTATGCCTGGCGAGTCTGCGCGGTTGCCAGCATTGGCCTCGTCCTCATCGGGGTAGCCGGCAGCACGCTCAACGTCGCCCTGCCGGCAGTGGTCCGCCACTTCGAGGCCGGACCGCTGGAGTCGAGCTGGATCCTGCTGTCGTACCTGCTGGTCATGACCGCCAGCATGGTCTTCTTCGGCCGCGTGGCCGACCTGTGGGGACGGCGCGAGACCTACCTGGCGGGCTTCGCCCTGTTCACGATCGCCTCCCTGCTGGCCGGGTTCTCCCCCAACGTCTGGTTCCTCATCGCGATGCGCATGCTCCAGGCGGCCGCCGCGGCGATGATCCTGGCCAACGGCGCGGTCATCATCACCCATGCCTTCCCGCCCGAGAAGCTCAGCCGCGGCATGGGCGTCTACATCGGCACCCTGTCCGTCGCCCAGCTCACCGGACCCACCCTGGGCGGCTTCATCGCCGACACGGCGGGCTGGCAGTGGATCTTCTGGATCAACGTCGTCCCCGGCATCGCGTCGGTGACCCTCGGCGCGCTGATCCTGCGCAAGGTCCCGCGCGGGCCGAAGCTGCCGATCGACGGCCTCGGCAACGCCCTGATCTTCGCGGCGCTCTCCGCCCTGCTGCTGGCCCTGTCGGAAACGGGCTCCGTCCTGATCACGTACGGCGGAGCCATCGTGTTCGTGGTGCTGGTGCCCCTGATCTGGCTGGTCGAGCGCCGCGCCTCCCACCCGGTCTTCGACACCCGCCTGTTCGCCGGGCGGCTGCTGGTGCTGGGCAACTTCGCCTCCTTCTGCAACGCCGTCTCGCGTTCGGCGTTGCTGCTGCTGGCCGCGCTGTACTTCCAGGTCGCCCGCGGGGTCGACGCGCTGACCGCGGGGGTCAGCGTGCTGCCGCTGGCCGTCGGGATGGCCGTGGCCTCGCCCATCGCCGGCCTGCTGCGGGTGTCGCCGTACGCCGTCACGGTCGGGGGCGCGGTGTTCAGCTCCGCCGGGCTCGGGCTGCTGATGGCCAACATCGATCCCGCGACGCCGTACTGGGTGCTCGCGGTCGGGCTGTTCGTGGCCGGATGCGGCAGCGGAACGTTCCTGACGGGGAACACGACGCAGATGATGAGCGCCCTGCCCGCCGACAGCCTCGGCGTCGTCAACGGGCTGCGGCTCATGATCATGAATGTCGGGCTGGTGCTGAGCGTCGGGCTCTCGCTGACGCTGCTGACCTCCTCGGTGCCGCCCGCCGTACGGGACCAGGTCTACGCCGCCACGCTCGCCCAGCTCTCACCGGTCGCGGTCGGGCAGCTCATGGACGGCTTCCGGCTCACCTACGCGGTGCTCTTCTGCGTGTCGCTGCTCGGCGCGCTGTCCGCGGCACTGGCCAGGCAGCCCCGGCGCACGCCAGGATCTTCCGTATGGCCCACTACAGCAAGCTCGACAAGATCGTGATCGACGCGCCCTCCGAGACCCACGACGACGAACTGGCGTTCTGGCAGAGCGCGGTCGGCAAGGAGTTCCAGAACTTCGAGAAGTACCCCGAGTACCACGGCGTCAGGGTGCACGGCCTCGGCGTTCTCGTCCAGCGCCTGGGCGAGGGCCCGGCCAAGGTGCACCTCGACTTCCACACCGACGATCTGGAGGCCGAGGTGACCCGGCTGGAGAAGCTCGGCGCCACGCGCGTGCAGAACGTGGGCGACCACTGGTGGGTCATGCGCGACCCGGCCGGACTGCTGTTCTGCGTGATCGTCGAGCAGCCGGGACGGCTCGACGACTCCAACGCGACCCGCTGGGAGTGACTCGCCTCAGTGGGTCATGAAGGCGTCGGGCACGTCCTGGTACTCATCCAGGGTCGCCAGCCGCCTCTCGGCCTCCTCGGCGCCGATCAGGTCGAGCTCGCGCATGAGCAGCACCGACTGGCGGACGTACTCCATGCCGGGCTCCCGGTCGCCCAGCTTGAGCAACGAGCGGCCCAGACCCCACAACGCGGCGATCTCGCCCTGGCGCAACCCCCCGCGCTGGGCGAGGTCGTAGCCCTGGCGGTAGATCTCGCTGGACCTGTCGTACTGCTCCAGATGCCAGTGGGCGTCGGCGAGGTTCATGACGGCGATGGCGGCGCCGTAGGGCGAGTCGACATCGGCCCAGCGCTCCACGCTCTCCTCCAGCGCGATGATCGCGTCGGCGTGGCGCCCGAGTTCTAGGTAGATCATGCCGCGGATGGCCAGGTACCGGGCCTCCGGCTCGGCCAGGCCCTCCGCTCTGGCTTCCTCCAGCGCCTCTTCCAGGGTGGTCAGAGCCTCGTCCAGCCGGTCGAGCAGGCGATAGCACCCCACGAGCCCCGCCCGCACGGGAACGGCGCTCTCCGGCAGTCCCGCCCGCTTGAGGCAGTCGCGAGCGGCCAGGTGCTGCTCCAGTGCCTCCTCCGGCCTCTTGCGCTCGCGGTAGGTGACGCCGAGCACGTTGTGCAGCCGGGCCCGCCCGAGCGGGTCGTCGTCGAAGCCCACGACCTCCAAGGCCTGCTCGATGATCTCGATGAGGTCGTCGCGCCAGGCCAGCGCGGTGAAGGGCCGGTTGATGGTGAGCGCGAGCGCCGCCACGGAGTGCGGATCGCCCGCGAGGTTCACCTGCCTGGCCAGGGCCCGCACGTTCTCCCGCTCCGCCTGCGTCCACAGAGCCGCCTCGCGGGCGTCGGGCAGCGGCAGCCCGTCCCGCTCCGCGGGATAGTCGGCCAGGACCGCGGCCGTGGTCGAGTCGATGAGGATCGAGGCGCGCGTCAACGTGGCCATGTAGTGGTGCACGACCCGGCGGAAGGCCACGCCGGTGACCTCCTGGGGCAGCTCGGCCGCCTGCTCGCGGGCGTACAGGCGGGTGAGGTCGTGGATCTGGTAGCTCCGCCTGCTCGACGACGCGAGCCGGGCGTCCGCCAGCCGGTCGAGCGCGGCCTCCGTGCGCCCCTCCGACCAGCCGGCGAGCGCGGCGACGGCGGAGAGCGGGAGCTCGGGCAGGTCGACCAGGCCGAGCAGCGGCAGCAACGTCGCCGCGTCCGCGCCCGACGGCTCGGCGTTCAGATGGTGATGGCTGACCGCGATGCTGGCCCGCACGGCCAGGTCGGCGTAGTCGAGGGCGTCCAGCCTCCGCCGGGCGTCGGCGAGCCGCTCGGCCAGGTCCGCGACCCGCCAGTCGGGACGGGCGGCCAGGCGGGCGGCGCTGATCCGCACCGCCAGGGGCAACCCGCCGCAGAGCCTGGCGACCCTGGCGAGCTCCTCGGGCTCCGACACCGTCCGTTCCGGACCGGCGACCCTGGCCAGCAGCCCGGTCGCCTCCTCGTCGGTCAGCCCGGTGAGGTGCAGATGCCGCGCGCCGTCGAGCGTCGTCAGCGGCTTTCTGCTGGTCACCAGGACGGCGCAGCCGCTGCCCGCGGGGAGCAACGGGCGGACCTGGTGGACGTCCCTGGCGTTGTCGAGCACGAGCAGCAGCCGGCGGTCGGCCGTGACCGAGCGGAACAACGCCGCGGCCTCGTCGGGCGAGGCGGCGTCGTCCTTGCCCATGGAGCGCAGCAGGCGCCCCAGCGCCTCCGCGGGCTGCACGGGCTCCAGCCCCGGCGTGGAGCCGTGCAGGTTGAGGTAGAGCAGGCCGTCGGTGAAGCGTCCCGCCACCGAATGGGCCGCCCGGATGGCCAGCGCCGACTTGCCGATGCCGCCCTGGCCGTTGATCGCCGCCACATTGGGACCCGCCTGCGGCACCAGCAGGCCGCGCAGCCACTCCAGCTCCTCGCGCCTGGCGGTGAACGCGCTGGTGTCGGCGGGCAACTGCGCGGGGAGACGCGGGGCGGGCTGGGACGGGGGCGGGCTCTGCGGGCGCACCTCCTCGTTGAGCACCGCCCGCTGCAGGCGCTTCAGCTCGGCGCCCGGCTCCACACCGAGCTGGGAGACCAGCGCCTGCCGTACCTCGGTGTAGACCTCCAAGGCCTCGGCGGTGCGGCCCATCAGCGTGAGGGCGAGCATGAGCTGGGCCCGCGGGCGCTCGCGCAGCGGGTGGGCCGCGATGTGCGCGGTGAGCTCGGCCGCCGCCTCCGCGTGCTCCTCAAGGGCCATCAGGTCGTCGACGTACTCCTCGACCGCGACGGCCCTGGCCTCCTCCAGCTGGGCGGCCTCGATCCTCGCCCACGGGGCGGCCAGTCCCTCCAGCGCGGCTCCGCGCCACATTTTCAGCGCCTGCCGCAGCAGCGCCGCCGCTTGGGCGATGTCGCCCTCGTTCCTGGCCGACCGCGCCCGCCGTACGAGAGACGAGAAGCAGTGCGCGTCGACGCGCTCGGCCGTGAGGTCGAGGACGTAGCCAGGGCGCTGGGTCACGATCAGCTCCCCCAGCGCCTCGCGGAGCTTGGAGACGACGATGTGGAGCTGCTTGGCCGCCGTGGCGGCCGCACCGTCGGTCCATACGTCGGCCAGCAGGCGCTCGGTGGAGACCACCTGGCCCGCGCCGACGGCCAGTCTGGCCAGCAGCTCGATCCGGCGCCGTCCCGAGACCTGGACGGGCTCGCCGTCCAGCAGGACCTCGAACGGGCCGAGGAAGCGGATCTCAAGCATGCGGCGATCGTAACGACCGCGCGTTTCGATCGGCTTTTCGAGCAGGTCAGGCGCGCAATGATCGGGAAAGTCTGGACTCCACATCGCGGTAGCGGCTCACCGGGATGAGGTGCACGCCCGCGAAGGCTCCCGACTCCTGGATCGACGTCACCAGCTCGCAGGCCGCATCCACGCCCGCCATGCGGTCGGTGGCCAGGGCCTCGACGAGCGAGTCCGGGATGTCGATGTCGGGGATCGCAGCGGCCAGGCGACGGGCGTGGTTGTGGCTGGCCAGCACCAGCACACCGGCGTAGACCGGGACGTCGACGGGGTTCTCGGCACGCCAGCGCAGCAGCGCGTCGAGGGAGAAGGAGGCCTGGACGAACACGAAGTCGGCGGCGCGCTTGAAGGCGGGCAGCGGCTTGAGCCCCGCCGCCGCGCCCACCCTGAAGGCCGGGTCGAAGGCCCTGGCCTCCTCGATCATGGAGCGCACGGTCAGGTCGCTGGTGCGGTTGCCGCTGGTCGGCTTGTCGCCGTAGACGAACAGGAACTGGTCGACGCCGTAGGCCGCGGCGGTGAGCAGGTCGCGCTGGAAGCCGAGCAGGTTGCGGTCGCGGGAGTTGAGGCAGGCGATGCTGCGCCCGCCCATCATCTCGACCTCGTGGGCCACCGCGACGCTGGAGACGGTCGCGCGGCCGATGTGGTTGTCGGGGATGAGGAACGACGAGGCGATCGAGCTCAGCGTGCCGATCTGGTGACGGACCTTCTTCAGGTCCGGCGTCGTGGGGGGCTCGATCTCGCAGACCACCTGGAACGTCATGCCCGAGATCCTGCCATGGCGACGATTCCGGCGATGATCAGATCCACGCCGAAGCCGTCGTAGAGCTCGGCGGGCACGCCCTCGGCCAGCGGCCTGGCCATCTCGACCAGGTAGGGGTACTCCTCCGGCGACAACGACTGCATCGCGATGCGCTTCTCGCGCAGGCGCTCATCGGTGTCCTTGTGGTGGATGCCTCCGGCGATGGCGATGGCGCTCTGCAGCAGGTACTTGCTGATCAGGCAGCTCTCGTCGGGGTCGAAACCGCCCTGCCTGGCCAGGCCGACGGCCTGGTCCCAGACCCGCAGGAAGCTGGGCAGCGAGGAGTGGTCGACCTGCCCGAGCACGTCCGTGGCGCAGGGATAGCGCCTGAGCACGCGGATCAGCCCGCGCAGCAGGTCGCTCAGCTGCTCGTTCCACGGCCTGCCGTCGGCCTTCGGGGTGAAGCCGACGATCAGGTGGTCGGCCATGCCGGTGATCAGCTGTTCCTTGTTCTTGAAGTGCCAGTACAGCGCCATCGGGGTGACGCCCAGGTCGGTGGCCAGCCGCCTGATGGTCACCGAGTCGAGCCCTTCGGCGTCGCCGATCTCCAGGGCGCGCTCGACGATCGCCTCCGCCGTCAGTTTTCCCATCACGGTTGACAACTATACGCCGTACAAGTTCAACTGTACGACGTACAAGTACAGCGTATAGGAGAGCTTTGCGATGAAGTGGTGGGCACTCGGCGCGGTGACACTCGGCACCTTCGCCACATACCTGAACAACAACGTGGTCAACGTCGCGCTCCCGACAATCGCCAGGGAACTCAACCTGACGATCTCCGGACTGGAATGGATCGTCAGCGGTTACGTCCTGGTCTTCGCCGGCCTCATGCTCGCCGGCGGCAGACTGGCCGACCTGTACGGCCAGCGGCGCGTCTTCCTCATCGGCACCGCGATCTTCACGATCGCCTCGCTCGGCGCCAGCTTCTCGACCGACGGCGGCGTGCTCATCACCATGCGAGCCGTCCAGGGCCTCGGCGCGGCACTCATGACGCCACCCACCCTGACCCTGATCTCCACGATCTTCCAGGACCCGCGCGAACGCGGCGGCGCGGTCGGCATCTGGACCGCCGTCGGCGGCCTGTCGATGGCCTTCGGCCCGGTCACCGGCGGCTTCATCAGCGAGAACCTCGGCTGGCAGTGGGTCTTCACCCTCAACGTGCCCATCGGCGTGGCCGCCTTCGCACTCGGCCTGTGGGCCGTCCCCGCCGACGCCAGGACCGTACGGCGCAGCCTGGACCTGCCCGGCGTGGCCGCCTCCACCGTCGCCCTGGTGGCGCTCACCTTCGCGCTCATCGAGGGCGCGGCGATGGGCTGGACCTCACCCGCCATCCTGTCCGCCTTCGGCCTGACCATCCTGGCCGCGCTCGCCTTCGTCGTCATCGAGAGCCGCTCCGCCGAACCCATGATCGACCTGTCGCTCTTCCGCTCCCGCGTCTTCAGCGGCGGCAGCGCCACCATGGGCCTGTGGTCGTTCGGCGTCTTCGGCATCTACTTCTTCAGCGCCCTGTGGCTGCAGAACGTCCTGGGCATGTCGCCCACCGAGGCGGGCGCCTCGTTCATCCCCATGGCCATCCTCATGGCGGTCGTCTCCATGCTCGCCACCCGGGTGACCGGGATCCTGGGCAACGGCCCCACGGTCGCGCTGGGCATCGCCCTCATGGCGGGCGGCGTCTTCGGCCTGTCCGTGCTCGGCGCCGACGCAGGCTACCTCGACGTCCTGCCCTGGTTCCTGCTGTACGGCCTGGGCGCGGGGCTTCTGGTGCCGCTCACCACGATGATCCTCGGAGCGCTGCCCGACGGCACCGCGGGCGTGGCCTCCGGCGTCCTGAACGTCTCCCGCGAGGTGTTCGGCCTGCTCGGCATCACCGTGCTGGGCGCCATCCTCACGGGAAGGCAGGCCTCCCCCGCGCTGCCCGACTTCCTGGAGGCCTACCAGTTCACCCTCGTCATCGCGGCGCTCATCGTGGCCGTCGGCGTCCCCGTCGCGCTGTGGTCGCTCAGGAAGCAGCGCGTCGTGGAGGAGCCGCCTCAGGCCGCGACGCTCGTCTCCTCCTCCGCGAACTGAGTGCGGTACAACTCCGCGTAGCGCCCGTCCGCGGCCAGCAGCTCGGCGTGCCTGCCGCGCTCGACGATCCTGCCCTCCTCCACCACCAGGATCTGGTCGGCGGCGCGGATCGTCGACAGGCGGTGAGCGATCACCACGGCGGTCCTGCCCTCCAGCGCCTCGGTCAGCGCGGCCTGCACCGCCGCCTCGTTGGTGGAGTCGAGGGCGGCGGTCGCCTCGTCCAGGATCACCACGCTCGGACCCGCCAGCAGCAGCCTGGCGATGGTCAGGCGCTGGCGCTCGCCGCCCGACAACCGGTAGCCGCGCTCGCCCACCATCGTGTCGAGACCGTCGGGCAGCGACTCGATGAGCGGGGCGAGCTGGGCGCGGCCCAGGGCGTCCCACAACTCGGCCTCGGTGGCCTCGGGGCGGGAGAAGAGCAGGTTGGCGCGGATGGTGTCGTGGAAGAGATGGCCGTCCTGGGTGACCATGCCGAGGAGCTGCCGCAGCGCGTCGGACGACAGGTCACGCACGTCCACGCCGCCGAGCCGTACGACGCCGGAATCCACGTCGTACAGCCGCGGGATGAGCTGGGCGACCGTCGACTTGCCCGCTCCCGACGAGCCGACCAGCGCGACCAGCTGGCCCGGCTCGACCGTGAACGACAGATCGTGCAGCACCTCCACGCCGCCGCGGCTGTCGAGCACGGCGACCTCCTCCAGCGAGGCCAGCGAGACCTTGTCCGCCGCGGGGTAGCCGAAGCTGACGTGATCGAACTCCACGCTCACCGCGCCCACCGGAGCCTCGCGGGGCTCGTCGGGGTCGGTGATCAGCGGCTTGAGGTCGAGCACCTCGAAGACCCGCTCGAAGCTGACCAGGGCGCTCATGACGTCGACGCGGGCACTGGCCAGCGCGGTCAGCGGCGCGTACAGGCGGGTCAGCAGCAGGGCCAGCGAGACCACGGCGCCCGCGTCGAGCCGGCCGCCGAGGGCGTAGAAGCCGCCCAGGCCGTAGACCAGCGCCAGGGCCAGCGCCGAGACCAGGGTCAGCGCGGTGACGAAGACCGTCTGGTTGAGCGCCGTGCGCACACCGATGTCGCGGACCCTGTCGGCCCTGGAGGCGAACTCGGCCGACTCCGCCGACGGCCTGCCGTACAGCTTGACCAGCGTCGCGCCCGGCGCGGAGAACCGCTCGACCATCTGGTTGCCCATGGCCGCGTTGTGGTCGGCGGCCTCCCTGCGCAGCCGCGCGATCCGCACGCCCATGCGCCGGGCGGGCAACACGAAGATCGGCAGCAGGAGCAGGGCGAGGACGGTGATCTGCCACGACAGGGAGATCATCACGCCCAGGGTCAGCGCCAGCGTCACCAGATTGCCCAGCACGCTGGAGAGCACGTCGGTGAAGGCCCGCTGGGCGCCGATCACGTCGTTGTTCAGCCTGCTGACCAGGGCGCCCGTCCTGGTGCGGGTGAAGAAGGCGATCGGCATGCGCTGCACGTGGTCGAAGACCGTCGTGCGCAGGCCGAGGATCAGGCCCTCGCCGATCGAGGCCGACATCCACCTGGTGAGCAGGCCCAGACCCGCCTCGGCGACGGCCAGGCCCGCGATCAGCAGGGCGAGCGCCACCACCGTCGAGGCGGGGCCGCCCGCCGTGATCGTGTTCACCACCCGCCCGGCCAGCACAGGCGACACCACAGCCAGTGCCGCCATGACCACGCTCAACACCAGGAAGGCGACCAGGCGCGAGCGGTGCGGCCGGGCGAAGGCGGCGATGCGGCGGAGCGTCGCCCTGGACAGGGCCCTGCGCTCCTGCCGCTCGTTCATCCGGTAAAGCTGGTTCCACGCGGTCACTTCCATGCTCATGAGAGCGACCGTAGGACCTCAAGCTCAGTTGAGGTCAAGCGCCGATCTTCTTGCCCTGGGAGTGCCACACCACGGCCACCGACGGGCGGGGCTGCGAGGAGCCGCCGTCGGGCCAGTGGCTCGCCGGGGCGTCCGGGTTGGCGCCGGCCAGCTCGCCGGGATGCTGCACCGCGACGAAGACACTGCGCTGGTCCTGGCTGATCAGCGGACCGCAGGTCTCCGCGCCCAGCGGCACGGTCAGGAACTGCCGCAGGTAACCACGCTCGCGGCCCTGGACCGGCATCACGAACAGGCCGTCGTTGCTGCCGAGCTGGTTGCCGTCCGTCGAGATCCACAGGTTGCCGTCACCGTCGAAGGCCACGTTGTCCGGGCACGAGATCGGCGAGACCTTCGACTTGTCGAACCCGGCGAAGTAGGTCGTCGGGTCGCTCGGGTCACCGCAGATGAGCGGCAGCGACCAGGTGAACGTCGTCGCCCCGGCGTCGTTGCGCCTCTCGTTGATCTCCAGCACGTGACCGTGCTTGTTCGACGCGCGCGGGTTGGCCTCGTCGACCTCCGCGGCGGTGCGGTTGCTGTTGTTGGTCAGCGCGACGAAGACCCCGCCGGTGACCGGGTTGCGCTCGATGTCCTCGGGCCGGTCCATCCTGGTGGCGCCCTTCTTGTCGGCCGCCACGCGCGTGAACACCAGGACCTCCTCGGCGGTCATCCCTTCGACGTGGCTGAAATCGCCGCTGACCAGCGGCTTCCACTCGCCGGTGCCGTCGTGCAGGCCGTCCTCGGTGCCGTCGCCGGTGAACACGGCCACGTACAGCGTGCCCTCGTCGAGCAGGGTGCGGTTGTGGCGGTCGTGGCCGGGGATGTAGCGGTTCTTGGAGACGAACTTGTAGATGTACTCGAAGCGCGTGTCGTCACCCATGTAGGCGACCAGGCGGCCGTCCCTGGCGAGGGTCGTCGTGGCGGCCTCGTGGGCGAAACGGCCCAGCGCGGTGCGCTTGATCGGCGTGCTGTCGGGGTCGAACGGGTCGATCTCCACGATCCAGCCGAACCGGTTGGCCTCGTTCGGGTGCTTCGACAGGTCGAAACGCTCCTCGACCCGGTCGAAGCGGCGGCCCGCGGTGCCCGTGGGCAGGCTGTAACGCTTGGCGTTCGGGTCCGTGGCGCTGCCCAGGACGAAGTACTGGTTGAAGTTCTCCTCGGCGGTCAGCACCGTGCCCCACGGCGTGGTGCCGCCGGCGCAGTTGTTGAGCATGCCGACCGGGGTGCGGCCCTCGGGGTCGGCCGCCGTCTTCAGCAGGTCGCTCCCGGCCGCCGGGCCGGAGAACCGCATCGGCGTCTGCGCCGTGATCCGGCGGTTGTAGCGGCGACGGCCCTTGGTTACCAGCTTCCACTGCCCCGACTGACCGGCCCGCTCGATCTCCACCACCGAGCCGCCGTGCGCGGCCAGGCCGATCCTGATCTGCTCCTCGGTCGCCGCCGCCCCGCCCGTGTAACCGCGGAACATCAGGTTCTCGTCGCTGTACTCGTGGTTGACCCACATCAGGGCACGGCCGTGACCCATCGGGAAGACCGTCACGAAGTCGCAGTTGTAGCCGAACTGCTTGGCCTGCGCCTCGGCGGTCTGGTTGTCGAAGTCGAACGCCGGGGCGTCCGGCAGCACCGGGTCGCCCCAGCGGACCACCGCGGCGCTCAGGTAACCCGACGGGACGCTCAGCACGTCGTTCTTGTTCGGAGGGACCGGCGTGAACGTCAGGCGCCCGCCCCTGCCCCAGCCCTGCGACTGCGCCGGCTCGGGATCGGCCACGGCCGGGACGGCTCCCGCGACACCGGTGCCGACGACCACGGCGCCCAGCGCACCCGCGCGCAACACGCCACGGCGCGACAGGGCCTGGGTGGCGATGTCTCCGAAGTAGGGGTTGTCACTGGCGTTCGCCACCGGATGCGCACAGGCGTTGCCACAGCGGAACTGGCACGTCAGCGCGCTCCTGCCGCCCTTGTGTGAGATCAGGGGCAAGAACTTGGTCACGGGTCCTCCAGGATTGCGCGGTAGTTGCGCCCGGACGCTACGACGCCAGAAGAAACCTCCGGTGAACAGCAGGGCCCCGTCCAATGAACCCTTGCTGGTAGGACAATGGAGCAGTGCCACCACGCCGTCTCGACCCAGAGAAGACCCGCAGCGCGCTCGACGGGCAACTCGTCGCCCTCGACCTTCCGCCCTTCGACGGGCCCGCGTCCGCTGTGGCCGACGCGCTCGTCGGCGCCGTGCTGACCGCCTACGACCGCGGGGTCGCGCCCGAGCGTGACGCGGCCCGGCATGCCGTACGGCACCTGCTCGACAGGCTGGCGGCCAACGCGCCCGGGCGCACGGTCGAGGTGCGGGTGCCCCCCTACGCGGCCGTCCAGGCCATCGAAGGGCCGCGGCACACGCGGGGCACCCCGCCCAACGTCGTCGAGATGGACGCGCGCACCTGGGTGTCGCTGGCCGTCGGACGGCTCAGCTGGGACGCGGCAATGGCGACGGGCGCCATCTCCGCGAGTGGCGCCCGTGCCGATCTTTCCGCTTACCTGCCGCTCTAGTAGCGGCCTCCGTTCCACTGCAGCTCCATGCACCGCTGCACCTGATCGGGCATCAGCTCGAAGCAGGGGCCGAAGGTGTTCATGAACCACACGAAGCCCGCCACGGCCAGGATCAGGGCGAGCAGGCTCAGGCCGATGCCCGCCCACGCCATCGCGGGCTTCACGCCCTTGGCCACGGCGACGATGCCCAGGACCAGGCCGACGATGGCGGTCAGGGTGCCCAGGCCGCAGACGACCAGCAGGAAGATGCTCGCCACGCCGAGGATCAGCGAGGCCACGGCCAGGCCGGCGCCCGGTTTCTGCGGCTGCCAGTCCTGGGGCTTGCCGCCCTGGTACGGGGAGCCGGGGTACTGGCCGGGAGGCGGGGGCGGCGGGCTGTAGCCGCCGCCACCACCTGGCTGGGAGTGCGGGGTGCCGCCCTGGGGCTGGAAGCCGCCCGGACCGGTGGCGCCGGGCTGCTGCGCCTGGTGGGCGGCGGAGGCCTGGGGGTGGGCATACGGGTCGGCCGGCGTCTGGGACCCGCCCGGGGTGTGGGAGCTGCCGGGCGTCGTGGAACCGGCCGGTGTCTGGGAGCTGCCCGGGGTCTGGCCGCCCTGGGACGTGGCGCCCGCGGCTGCCGCCCCGGCCGCTGCGGCTGCGGCGGCTCCTGCGCCGGCTCCGGCGGTGGTGGTGTACGGGCTGTCGCCCTGCTGGCCGCTGACCCCGCCGTACGGCGCTGCGCCCGGGGTCGCCTGGCCGTACTCCCTCGGTCCACCCTCGTACGGCGAGGCGGCCTGTGGTGCGGGCGCCGGGTCCTGCGGGGCGGTGGGCGGGTCGTACCTGGAGGGCGACTGGGCGGCGGGGGTCTGCTGGTCGGGCTCCTCGCCCCAGCCGGGATAGGTCGGGGTGGCCCCGGGCACCTGGTAGGGCTGCTGCTCGGGAGCCTGGTAGGTGGGCTCGGAGGCCTGGTGGCCTGGCTCGGGCGTCGGGTAGCCGGCTTCGGGGGCCTGGTAGGTCGGCTCCTGGTGGCTCGGCTCGGCGGCCTGGTGCGGCGGTGTGGGAGCGGCGGGGTCCTGCGACCAGGCGGGCTCCTGTGAGGGCCACGCGAGCTCGGAGGCTGCGGGCTGCTCGAGCGTCTCCCCGGAGGGCCGGCTCGGCGTCTCCCAGGAGGGCGCAGAGGCGGCCTGCTCGCTGGACGGCGACGACCAGGAGGGCGTCTCGAACTCGGCGGTGCGCTCGCCCGGGCTCTCCTCCGCCGGCTCCTCGGCACGCCACGTGCCCGATTCGCTCGAGGCCGTCGGCTCCTCGGCACGCCAGGCGCCAGGCTCGCTCGGCGCGGCGGGTTCCTCGGCACGCCAGGCGCCCGGTTCCCTCGTAGCGGCAGGCTCCTGGGGGCGCCACGCGTCCGGAGAGGCGGCCGGCTCGGAAGTGCCCGGCCCGTCGGCGTCGTCCGACCCCGCCTCTCCCCTCGTGGTGTCCTCGGGGTTGAACGGGTTGGTCTCGTCCCCCGGTGCCGTCTCGGGGTCGGAGGCGGGTGGTTCCCGCTCCCACCAGGAGTCGTCGGAAGACGGCGGCTCCTCGCGCGGCGGGCGAGGTGGCTGGTTCGCATCACCAGGAGTGGTCACGTCTACGTCCCCCGACGTGTCGGCATACCGGATACCCCAGCCTCCCCCGAACTCCCGCCCTCACCCGCGTCGACACGGTAAGCGCAGGTCGATGCTTGGGTCATGATGAAGGCATGCTCGACGAGACCCTGACCTACGCGCTGATCAAGCTCACGAAGATGCACCGCTACCGGGTCACGGCCGAGCTGGCCGAGCTCGGGTTGCATGTCGGCCAGGAGATGCTGCTCAACCAGCTCTGGCGCCAGGACGGCCTCTCCCAGAGCGAGCTGATCACCCGTCTCGGCGTGGAGCCGCCGACGGTGACGAAGACGTTGCAGCGCCTGGAGAAGGCGGGTTTCGTGCGGCGTTCGCCGGATCCGAGGAGGCCGCGGGCGAGTGTGGTCAACCTGACGCAGGCGGGCAAGGACTTGCAGGGCCCGGTGGAGGCGATCTGGCAGCGCCTGGACCAGGAGTTGCTTTCCCAGCTGGCGCCCGAGGACCGGCGGACGATGGTGCGGCTCGTCCACAGCCTGTGGAGCTGTCCTTCCGCCGAGGGCGAAACCCCTTTGCATCACGGCGAGGCTTGCAGTTAGCTGGCTAATTAGTCGGCTAACAACCAAGGAGCCATGAACATGCGTGTACTCGTCACCGGCGGCTCGTCCGGCATCGGCGCCGCCATCGCCAAGGCCTTCGCCACCACGGGCGCTGACGTCACCCTGACCTACCACTCGGGTCCCGAGCGGGCCGAGCAGGTCGTGAAGGAGATCGAGAAGGCGGGCGGCACCGCGAAAGCCGTACGGCTGGACCTGGCGGACCATGACGGCATCCGTGCGGCGATCGCCGAGCACGGGCCGTTCGACTCGTTGATCGCCAATGCCGTCCACTGGGGCAGCATGGACAGTTTCACCAAGTCCTTCGAGGAGATGCCCATCGAGGAGTGGCAGGCCTCACTGCACGCCAACGTGCTGGGCAACGTGGTGCTGGCGCAGGCCGTACTTCCCGGAATGAGAAGGGCGAAGTTCGGCCGGATCGTGCTGGTCTCCTCGGGGATCGCCGAGGAGGGCACGCCGGGCAGCGGGCCGTACGGCACGGCGAAGGCGGCCTTGCACGGCCTGTCCCGCATGATCGCCTGGCAGGCCGGCGGCGACGGCGTCCTGGCCAACGTGCTCGCGGCGGGGCTGACCAACACCGACAGCACCCCGATCCCGCAGGAGGAGCGTGAGGCGGTCGCCGTCAGGACTCCCACCAGGCGGTTGTCGACGTCGCAGGACGTGGCCGCACTGGCCGTGTTCCTGGGGTCAGCGGCGAATCCGAACCTCACCGGAGAAATCCTCAGAGACGGGTCGAATGCCGGCAGAAGCATCCATGTCTGACCCAGGTGTGCGAGCAGTTCAGGGGCCAACCTAAACTGAAGCACGTGCTGAAGGGCGACGGCCGGCTTGGCCATGACCTGGACCCCCACGACCGCGCACCCAAGGACGCCTGTGGCGTGTTCGGCGTGTGGGCCCCAGGCGAAGAAGTCTCCAAACTCACCTACTTCGGGCTGTATGCGTTGCAGCACCGCGGACAGGAGTCCGCGGGCATCGCAGTCAGCGAGGGCAGCCGCATCCTCGTCTACAAGGACATGGGCCTGGTGGCCCAGGTCTTCGACGAGTCGGTGCTGGGCACCCTGCGCGGCCATCTGGCCGTCGGACACTGCCGCTACTCCACCACCGGGTCGAGCGTCTGGGAGAACGCCCAGCCGACCCTGAGCTCGACCGAGGTGGGCGGCCTGGCGCTGGCCCACAACGGCAACCTGATCAACACCCCGGAGCTGGCCGAGAGGCTGGCCCCGGGGGTCACCAGGGCCACCACCGACACCGAGGTGCTGACCACCCTGCTGGCGCAGGACCGCAGCCGGTCCATCGAGGACTCCGCCGCGGAGCTGCTGCCGAAGGTCAAGGGCGCCTACTCGCTCGTCTTCATGGACGAGAAGACCCTCTACGCCGCCCGCGACCCGCAGGGCATCCGCCCGCTGGTCCTGGGCCGCCTGGAGTCGGGCTGGGTCGTGGCGAGCGAGACCGCGGCGCTCGACATCGTCGGCGCGGTCTTCGTGCGCGAGGTCGAGCCGGGCGAGATGCTCACCATCGACGAGCGCGGCGTCAGGTCGCGCCGTTTCGCGCTGGCCGAGCCCAAGGGCTGCCTGTTCGAGTACGTCTACCTGGCCCGCCCCGACACCACGATCGCCGGTCGCGGCATGCAGGTCACCCGCGTCCAGATCGGCCGCATCCTGGCCCGCGAGCATCCCGTCGAGGCCGACCTGGTCATCCCGACCCCCGAGTCGGGCACGCCCGCCGCGGTGGGTTACGCCCAGGAGTCAGGCATCCCGTACGGCCAGGGCCTGGTGAAGAACTCCTACGTGGGCCGCACGTTCATCCAGCCGTCGGAGACCCTGCGCCAGCTCGGCATCCGCCTGAAGCTCAACCCGCTGCGCGAGGTCGTCGAGGGCAAGAGCCTGGTCGTCGTCGACGACTCGATCGTGCGCGGCAACACCCAGCGCGCCGTGGTGCGCATGCTGCGCGAGGCAGGAGCGCGCGAGGTGCACGTGCGCATCTCCTCCCCGCCCGTGGCGTGGCCGTGCTTCTACGGCATCGACTTCGCCACCCGCGCGGAGCTGATCGCCGGATCGCTGAGCGTCGACGAGATCCGCGCCTCGCTGGGCGCCGACTCGCTCGGCTACATCTCCCTCGAGGGCCTGACCGAGGCCACCACGCTCCCGGCCGACAAGCTCTGCCGGGCTTGCTTCGACGGGAAGTACCCGATTCCGATCGACGCCGACAACGTCGGCAAGTACGTGCTGGAGAGTTCCCAGAAGTGAGTACCTACGAAGCCGCCGGGGTCGACATCGCGGCGGGCGAGCGCGCCGTCGAGCTGATGAAGTCGAAGGTCGCCCGTTCCCGCAGGCCCGAAGTGGTGGACGACGCCAGCGGCTTCGCCGGGCTCTTCGACGCCTCCTTCCTGCTGCGCTACGAGCGGCCGATCCTGGCCACCTCGACCGACGGCGTGGGCACCAAGGTCATGCTGGCCCAGCAGTACGGCAAGCACGACACGATCGGCATCGACCTTGTCGGCATGGTCCTCGACGACCTCGTCGTGGTCGGCGCCGAGCCGCTGTTCATGACCGACTACATCGCCTGCGGCAAGGTGGTGCCCGAGCGCATCGCCGAGATCGTCGGCGGCGTGGCCGAGGGCTGCCGCCTGGCCGGGGCCGCGCTGGTCGGCGGCGAGACGGCCGAGCATCCCGGCGCGATGGGCGCCGACGAGTACGACCTGGCGGGCGCGGGCACCGGCGTGGTCGAGGCCTCGCGCATGCTCGGTCCCGATCGGGTCCGCGAGGGCGACGTCGTGCTGGCGATGGCCTCGTCGGGCGTGCACTCCAACGGCTACTCCCTCGTACGGCACGTCATCAAGCAGGCAGGGCTGTCACTCGACGCGGAGGTGCCCGAGCTGGCCCGCCCGCTCGGCGAGGAGCTGCTGGAGCCGACCCGCATCTACTCCCTCGACTGCCTGGAGCTGGCCAAGTCGGTCGAGGTGCACGCCTTCTCGCACATCACCGGCGGCGGCCTGTGCGGCAACCTGGCGCGCTCGCTGCCGTCCACGCTCGACGCGGTGCTCGACCGCGGTTCGTGGACTCCCCCGGCGATCTTCGACGTGCTCGCCGGGCACGGCGAGATCGCGCAGGAGTCGATGGACCGCACCTTCAACCTGGGCGTGGGCATGGCCGCGATCGTCCCGGCCGAGGCGGTCGACCCGGCGCTGCGCCTGCTGTCGGAGCGCGGGCTGCCCGCGTGGGTGCTGGGCGACGTCGTCGCCGGATCGGGAAATGCGGTCTACCGCTAAAACCAATTCCGGCTCCACCGCCTCTAACGAGGCATGAAGAAGATCACACTCCCCCTCCTGGCCTGTCTCGCCCTGCCGCTGGTGGCCGCCACCCCGGCTCAGGCGGCGAAGCAGGTCAGCCTGTGTGACACCGCCATCAAGGACGCCAAGCCCCGGTCGGGCGAACCCGCCCGGGGCCGCGGCGCCCTGCCTGGACTGCGTGTGTCCTACCTGCCCAAGGGTTTCGTCTACGGCGATTTCTCCCTCCACAGCGACAAGAAGGCCTGGGAGTACGGCTATGTCTGGAGCGACGATCGCGACGACGTCGACCGCAAGCACCGCTCGTTGTGGGTGCGCGTCGTGTGCTGGCCCGCGGCCAAGAGCCTGAAGGACCTGTCCAAGCTGCCCGTCGTCGAGGGCACGTTCGCGACCGCCGAGAAGGCCACCATGGGCGGCAGGAAGGTGCTGGCCAAGGAGGGTGACGGCGCCCTCGGGCACGGGCGCTACGTCGGGTGGGTCGAGCGGCCGGGCGTCGTCGTCACCGTCATGGCCAGCGAGCCGCTGACCCCGCGCCTGGACCGGATCGTCAAGGGGATCAGAGCAACAAACTAAAAAGAGAGCACCGCTCTTGACTTGCGAGAGCACTGCTTACATTATTGGAGCAGTGCTCTTCGCAACGTCCACGGAGGCGGACATGACCCAGTTCCTGCAGGTTCCCGGCGGCACCATCGCGTTCGACGACAACGGCACCGGACCCCTGGTGGTCCTGATCCCCGGCATGCTCGACAGCCGCCGCTCCTACCGCTTCCTCACCCCCCTGCTCGTCGAGGCGGGCTACCGGGTCGTCACGATGGACATTCGCGGCTGCGGCGAATCGAGCGCCGTCTGGGACGACTACTCCTTCGAGGCGCAGGGAGCCGACGTCGCCGCCCTGGTGCGGCACCTCGACGCCGGCCCCGCCGTACTGGTCGGCAACTCCTACTCGGCCGGCACCATCATGGTCACCGCCGCCGAGCACCCCGAGCTGGTCGCGGGCGTGGTGCCGATCGCGAGCTTCGTGCCGAACCTGCCCGAGGGTCCGGTCAAGCGGGCGCTGCTGGCCGTGATCGGCCGCATCGGGCCGTACGTTCCCGGCGTGTGGGGCGCCTACCTCAAGACCGCCTACCCGTCGGCGCCGCCGGCCGACTTCGACGCCTATCGCGCCGCCGCGGTCGCCGCGCTGCGCGAGCGGCGCGACTCGGCCCGCTTCTACATGCGCGCCGTCCCGATGGACGCCGCCTGGCTCGACCGCGTGACATGCCCCGCCCTGGTGATGATGGGCACCGCCGACCCCGACTTCTCCGACCCCACCGCCGTGGCCGAGCTCCAGGCCGCGACCATGGGCGCCGGGCTCGCGCTCATCGAGGGCGCGGGCCACTACCCGCAGGCGGAGTTCCCCGCCGCGGTGGCGGCCGCCCTGCTGCCCTTCCTGGCCGATGTCACCAGCGGAAACGATGCGGCTACGATGGGTGACGTATGGGAACTCCGCATGAGCTCGGCAAGCCGCTGAACATCAGCACGAGCTACACGACCGACCCGGACGAAGCCCTCGCGGCCCTGCAGACCGACGCGGTCACCACCGGGCGGCTGCCGCACGCCGTCCGGCGCTCGCTCGACGACCTGCCGCCCGAGGCCAACCTCGACCCGCCCGACGGCGTCGAGATCGGCACCGCCCGCGACGACCACAAGCTCGTACGGCTCAGCGCTGGCGACGGCTGGCTGGCGCTCTCGATCCGCGAGAACGACGGCAACGCCAGCCTCACCGTCACCGCCGCCACGCCGGAGCTCGCCGCCAAGGTGGTCCAGGACGTGCTCGGCGAGATCCCCGAGGTCGACCACGGCCCCGACCGGGTGCCGATGGGATTCTGGTACCACTCGACCGACAGCGGGGCCCACCGCTCCGTCCGCCCGATCACCGCCCTGTCATGGGAGGAGATCCGCGGCAACTACTCCGCTCCCGCCGCCGGGGCCTTCGAACGGCTCATGAGCCACCAGCCCGGCTCCTCCAGCGGCCGCCTGATCCTCCTGCACGGCCCGCCGGGCACCGGCAAGACCACCGCGTTGCGCACGCTGGCGCGGGAGTGGCGCTCCTGGTGCCAGGTCGACAACGTGCTCGACCCCGACGAGCTGTTCCTGCGCACCGGCTATCTGATGGAGGTCACGCTCGGCGAGGAGGCCGAGAACAAGGGCCGCTGGCGGCTGCTGCTCCTCGAAGACTGCGACGAGCTGATCAGGGGCGAGGCCAAGGCGGCCAGCGGCCAGGCCCTGTCTCGCCTGCTCAACCTCACCGACGGCCTGCTGGGCCACGGCCGCGACGTCATCGTGGCGATCACCACCAACGAGGACCTGGCCCGTCTCCACCCGGCCGTCGCCCGCCCCGGCAGGTGCCTGGCCCAGATCGAGGTCGGGCCGCTGGGCGGCGAGGAGACGGCGCGCTGGCTCACGGCCAACGGCATGCCCGACGACGCGGTGACGGCTCCGGCGACGCTCGCCGAGCTCATCGCGGTGCGCGACGGCCAGGGGCTCGACGGCGAGCGCACGGCCCACTCGCCCGGCATGTACCTCTGACGTTCACTCCGTGGGCGGGCGGCTCGCGAGGTAGTCGTTGCGCCACTGCTCGGCCGCCTCGATCATGGCGCGGCCGACCGTGTCGAGGAAGCCGCTCATGTCCTGGAGGCGGGCGCCGGCGGGGGTCGTGGCTCCGAGAATCGCCGCCCCGCGCCCGGCGAAGTCGGCCAGCACGGCGTTCTGCCGCGCGCTGGACATCCACGCGCGGAACCAGGCGGTGGCGTCGATGATGTAGCGGTCGCGCCGCCGCCTGGGGTCACGCTCGCGTCTCACCAGCTGCTGCTGCTCCAGCTCGCCGATGGCCTTGGAGATGGAGGCCGGGCTGACCTCGAGGCGCCCGGCCAGCTCGGCGGCGGTCATGCTGCCGCTGTCGGTGAGGTAGAGGCTGGTGAGCACGCGCGCGGTCATGCGCGGCAGCCCTGACCCGACCATCACCTCGGTGAACTGCTCCTCCAGCTCGCGGACGGCGCCCAGGTCACGTCCCGCCCCGGCGGGCCCGGCGGGCTCGCCGAGCTCGCGTCCGGCGGCAGCCCTGCTGCGGCGGGCCCGGCCCTGGGTGGCGCGTTGCGCGAGGTCGGCCCGGTAGCCGCCGGCCCCGCCGTTGCGGCCCACCTCGCGGGTGACGGTGGAGATCGGGCGTCCCAGGCGCGCGGCGATCTCCGTGTAGGTGAGCCCTTCCGCCAGCCCCTCGGCGATCAACTGCCGGTCCTGGTGGGTCAGCCTGCCGCCTGGCATCGATGCGTCCTCCTCGCACTCCGGGTGGCCAGTATTGCGTTCGCCGCCATTCATTGCAAGCCAGCCTTTGCATTCATCGCCACTCTCATTGCAAAGGCCCTTTGATTTACATGTTCTTGCTTGACGAAAAACTGAAAGCAAGTTAGCTTTTCGGCATCGAGAAACTGAGTTGGGAGCCGGAATGAACCGACCGCTACTGGTCTGCGCGACCCTGATGACAACCCTGGTCCTGGCCTCGATCGTCGGCATCGCCGTCGACGAGCGGACGCTGCTCGGCGAGTCCGTGTGGATCAAGCCCGCGAAGTTCGGATTCGCCTTCGCGCTCTACGCCGTCACGCTGGCCTGGATGCTGACCAAGCTGCGCAAGGGCCGGCGGATCGGGCGGTGGGTCGGCACGGTGTTCGCCGCGACCGCGATCGTCGAGGTCGGCGCGATCACCGTCCAGGCGGCGCGGGGCACGTTCAGCCACTTCAACGCCGACCAGGACGACCCGATCACACTGGCGCTGGTGCCGATCCTGACCTACGGCGTGATGATCATCCTCATCGCCCAGCTCGTCCTCGCGGGCGTCGTCCTCTTCCAGCGCACCGGCGACGCCGCCCTCAACAGGGCGCTGCGCTCCGGGCTGCTCATGGCCACCTTCGGCATGATCGTGCCGCTCTTCTGGATGGTCTCGGAGATCAACCCCCGCACCGTCACCGACGCCAACGGCGTCGCCGTGCGGATGTACCAGGGCCACGGCATCGGCGACCCCGACGGCAACGGCATGCCGCTCACCGGCTGGAGCATGACCGGCGGCGACTTCCGCGTGCCTCACTTCTTCGCCCTGCACGGCATCCAGGTGCTGCTGCTGGTCACCGCGCTGCTCGGCTTCCTCGCGGCCAGGCACGTGTGGCTGCGCGACGAGAAGGTGCGCGCCAGGCTGGTCGGGGCCGTGTCGCTCGGCTACTGGGGGCTGGTGGCCGTCGTGACCTGGCAGGCCGGACGCGGGCAGTCGCTCGCCCACCCCGACGCGGCCACGCTCGCCGCCTGCGAAGTGGTGGTGCTGGTGACCGTGGCGCTTGCCGTACGGGCGATCGTCGGTGGCCGGCGCGCCGCCGTGGCCGGTGAGCGCAAGGCGCACCAGCTCGTGGCATGAGCGGTCACGCCAGGCGGGCCCTGGCGACCCAGTGGTGGTCGTGCGGCGGGCAGAGCCGCGCGGGCGGCGCGGGCACCCAGGCGCACGCTCCCGCGGCCAGCTCGGCCAGCGTGTACGCCTCCGCCTTCCAGCCGTGGCGGCCCAGGAATTCCCCGAAGTCGTCGAAGCCGAGCCGGAAGGCCGAGCCGCGAGAGTTCATGAACGTCAGGAAGGTCTCGTTCGCCGGGTCGCGGAAGAACTCGGCGTGCGGGGCGTCGATCAGCAGGACCGAGCCGGCGCCCGACATCATCCTGACGTTCTCGATGAGGCGGGTGAAGTGGTCGAGCCGCAGGTACGGCAGGAGCCCTTCGATGATCCACACCGTCGGCGACCCCGGGTCGAAGCCCGCTTCCACCAGCCGAGCCGTCCACCTCTCCTCGCGCAGGTCCTCGCCCAGCGAGACGCGGCCGCAGCTCAGCCGGTCGGCGACCGGCGCGAGCAGCTCCTCCTTGGCCTCCAGCTGGCCGGGCAGGTCGACCTCGAAGAAGCGCACCACCGAGGGCAGGCCGAGCCGCCAGGCCCGGGTGTCGCTGCCCGCCGCCAGGCAGACCACCTGGGTGACGCCCGCGGCGACGCCCTGGCCGAGCGCCACGTCACCGAACCTGGCACGCACGATCACCGAGCCGACGGTGCCGCCCTCGGCCAGCGCCGCCTCCGCCATCGCGCGCGAGCGCGGGGTGGCCAGCAGCTCGGCGTAAGGGTCCGACACGTAGGCGTCGGGCCTCTCGTGTTCCGCGGCGCGGATGACGGCCGTGATGAAGCTGGTCTCCTTGACGGCCTCGGACTTCACGGTCACGGCGTACTCCGGCTGATGGGGCGGCTGACGGTCAGCGAGGGGCGGGTGTTGACCCACTCCCGGTCGAACCTTCCGGTCACGGCGTAGGCGTCGGAGATCTCCGCCAGCTCCTGCGGGGAGAAGACCTCCGCGACGTCGTCGAAGCCGTGCGGGGCTCGCTGGTGGGCCAGGGTGATCACCCGTTCCGGCCCCATGGCGCGGTTGGACCTCTGCAGGTCCGTCATCTGGGGGCGGCGTTCCGCTTCGTACGCCTGGAGCGCCTCCTGCGTGTCCGCGGTGGTGGCGAGGTGGTGGGCCAGGACACGGGCGTCGACGATCGCCTGGGTGGCGCCGTTGGAGCCCGCCGGATACATCGCGTGCGCGGCGTCGCCGGCGAGGGTCGCGGCGCCGAAGCTCCACCGCGGGATCGGCTCGCGGTCGATCATCGGGTAGTGGCGGATGTGGTGCGTCGCGCCGAGCAGCCCGGCCAGGTCGACCTCAGGCGGTGACCACCTGCCCAGGTGGCGCAGGATGGTTTCCCGTGGCTCCTCCGTGGCCAGGACGGCGTCGTCCTCTCGCGGGAAGGCGGCCACCCAGTTGATCAGGACCCGGTCGCCGTCCCTGTCGATCGGGTAGAGCACGAGCCTGCGGCGGTCGTCGCCGAGCACGGCCATGGTGGCGCCGGTGAGGAACGGCTCTCCCCAGGTCGTGCCCCTGTACATGGTCACGCCGTTGCAGGGCGGAGGGCCCTCCGATGGATAGAAGGCGGTGCGCACGGTGGAGTGGATGCCGTCGGCGCCGACGAGGACGTCGGACTCCACCGCCCGGCGCCTGCCGTACCGGTCGATCAAGGTCGCCCGCACGCCGCCGCTCGCCTGATCCAGGTCGACGAGCCGCGCGTCGTGCACGATCGCGCCCTCCCCGAAACGGCGGCGCACCTCGGCGGCCAGCACCTCCACGAGCCGGCAGCGGGCGATCGCGATCTGCGGCCAGTCATAGCCCGCCGACCGTCCCCGGTCCTCCCGCCACACCAGCTGCCCGTGCCGGTTGTACATCGCCAGCTCCCGCGTGCGGACCGCGTGCCGTTCCACCTCCCCCAGCAACCCGAGCTCGGCCAGCTCCCTGACGGCGTTGGGCAGGATGTTGAGCCCGAACCCCGTCGCATCAGGACGCGAGTCGGCCTCGAAGACGGTGACGTCGCCGAACCCCGCCTCGTGCAGGCTGATCGCGGCCGCCAGCCCGGCGATCCCCGCCCCGACGATCGTGACTCTCACGGCAGCGCTCCCTTCCTGTCTCATCGCGGGCCCAGCGCGCCGACCATCGTCGCGTTCTGCCGGGTGAGGGTGAGGATCTCCTCCAGCAGCCCGACGCTTCCCCCGCCGCTGCCGAGCTCGTAGAGCCGGACCTCCTCGTGGTAGGCCCGCCGCGCCATCACCAGGTGCTTGCCACGGAACCGCGTGAGCGAGCGCAGCGCCTGCCGCAACCCCTGGGCGCTCGCATAGACGTGCTCCATGTCGGCCGGCGCGCAGGAACCTCCCAGCGCCCTGGCGACCTGTGAGGTCACCGACGGCACCCGCGACCACTCCGAGAACCACTGCCGCCAGTGCGGCAGCGTGTGCGCGGCCGCCTCGTCGCAGAACTGCCCGTACTGCGGGGCGCACCGGTCCGACGACCACAGCAGCGTGTCGATCAGGAACAGCGGCACGTGCGCCGCCGCCGGACCCATGTACCTCCGGCCCGAGATGTGCACGTCCTCGAAGTACGGCCTGAGCACGAGGGCGAAGAACTCGGGCGCCACCTGCGCCGCGACGTCGCCCATCGCCCGATCGGCCGACGACACGTACGAGGCCAGCGACAGGACCCTGCCCGCATAGGCGGGACCACACGGATCGTCCCCGCGCAACGCGTGACCGAGATCGACCGCCCTGGCCAGATCCGGGATGCACGTGCGCACCGCGTCGACCAGGCAACGCTCCATCGGATGCCCCGTGTAGAGCCGCTCCCGCTCACCGACCGGGTTCCAGCACGTGTAGTGGTAGACCGTGTCACGCGGGATCATCCCCGTGCGCCGCCCCAGCGCCTCGCACAACCCGGCCGCGCGCGGCACGATCACGAACGGCGACAACCCGTGACGCTTCAGACTGCCGATGTACATGCCCAGATCGCGCATGGCGGCAAGACACTCGGCCGGAGAGAACCCGGCGACGACCTCCGCGGAGGGCAACGACCTGGCGAAAACCCGCACCAGCGAGGAGATGTCGCCCGCCTCGTTCATCTTCGACAGTAATCGGAGATCGTCGTCCAGCCCCAGCGGGTCGAGCCGCCTGACCTCAGCCTTGCGCTCCTCTGACGTCACATCCAGCTCGGCCCTGCCGTGCATGTGCACCAACTCTTCCGGTGAGGATCGACTTGATGACCGAGAAGGGCCGTCGAGGGGAAGACGGGTCGCGGGCACGCGATCGCCGGCCGGACCGGCAGGCGGCACCATCGCGTCGGCGACCTCGGGCGGCCACGGCACGAGCCCTCCATGCGTCCTCCTCGGTTGCGTTGTCCTCAGGGTCGGACACAACCGCGGGAGCGGGCCGGGGGGCGACAGAGCTCGGACAGATTGCCGGCTCAGCCCTCACGGCCTCCGCGCGGGACCGTCCTCCAGCGTGCCCCGATCCCAGGCGGCCAGCCGCGCGGCCGCCTCGTACGTCGACTCGAGGAACTCCGCGACCATCCGGTCAGGATCCTCCGCCACCGCGACCGTCTCGTAGGGCAGCACGAACTCCCCCAGCTCGGCACTGTAGAACGCGCCCTCGGGCAGCACCGGCTGCTCCTGATACCCGTCGGGCGCGGGATAGGCGTACGCGTAGAACGCCCCCTCCTGCCCGCCCCCTGGCCAGAACCCGCAACTGGCCAGCTCCTGGCAGTAGCTCTCGACCATCACCCAGTCGGCGCAGTTGGGCACCCCACCCGGGTGCGGCGGCGCCTCCCGCCCCGAGAACCGCGTGCACGCCAGATCCATGGCGCCCCAGAAGAAATGCACGGGGCTGGACTTGCCGACGAAGTCGGACCGATACGCGCCGAGCACCCGGTCGGCGTGGATGAGCTGCTGCCAGAAGGCATGGGCCGCCGCGGGATCGTAGGAGTGGTGCTGCCGGTCCTCCGCGAACGGGATCGCGGGCTCGACCTCGTTCGGCACCGCCCTGATCGTCGTCGGAACACCCAGCGCCGCCAGGGTCGACATGAGCTCGCCGTAGAAGTCCGCCACCGACCGGGGCTCCAGGGCGATGTCAGCACTCCCGCCCGTGCTCGTGCGCAGCCGCAGCTTGTGGATGACGAAGTCGAACTCGAGGTCGAAGACCCCCTCCGAGTACGGCACCGCGGACGTGGTCAGTCCCCGGGGGCTCACGTACAGGGTGGTGTTCCACCAGTGGTTCACCATGGGGGTGTGGACCATGCGGACCTTGCCCACGATCTGGAGCCACATGTGGAGGGTGTCGCGCGTCGCGGTCCAGTCGTCCACTCGCAGGCGTGGCCACGGGGTGGTTGGCATCGTGTCGCTCCCGTCTTGCCCGATCCGTGCCATCCAGGTGCACGGCCATGCGGGGAGACCTATCCCGGGGCACGTCGGGACACTCCTGGGGGGCAACCATGCTTGGGGCAAGAGCGGCCTTGAGGTGGTTTCCCATGCTGTCCGCCAGGAACGCGCCTCATCCGGGAACATTCACGCAGGAATTTCCGCATCGCTCGCACCCACCCGTAGCGACGTGGACGCGCTTGAACCTGCGATCAGGCCCGGCCCAACCCACCCGATGGCAGCACTCTGCCAGCAGGAAACCCCGAACGAGCCTCACCATGGGGTGCCCGGGCGCAGCCCGGGCCAAGAGAGGAACGCCCGAGCGCGGAGCGCGAGGACCGCTGATCCGGGTGGGATCAAAGTGGGTGACCCCGGAAGCGCGTCACGGGTGGGCGGGGGGTGCCGGGGGGCGGAGGCCCCGTGCGGGGTCTGGGGCGGCGGAGCCCCGGTGTCACAGCCCCGACCACGCCCGGCGCGAAGCGCCCGCCTGCCGGGGAGGGACCATGCGTGCACGACACACCCGGTGTGACAGCTCACACCGGGTGTGTTCTATACGCGCTTACCGGCGCCCCGAGGGACGGTCGTCCTCGTCGTCGTCGCCGTAGTCTTCGGCGTAGTCGGCGTACCGATCCGCCAGCTCGTCGGTGTACTCGTCGGCGTCATCGTTGGCGTTGGAGTCATTGACCCCGAGTTCGTCGCGAAGTCGGTCTAGATCCGTGCCGCCGCTGTTGTACTTCAGCTGGCGGGCAACCTTGACCTGCTTGGCCTTTGCCCGGCCGCGCCCCATTGGCTCGACCCCCTCGTGTGGGGTCGTCCCCGACCCCTCGTCGCTAACGCACCGCAACACTGACGCCTGACTTGGCGGCGTCAGCCTCTCGTTCGCCTATTACCGTACCTGTTTTGTGCCCAGCTCGGTACGTCGTATGAGCGCGGGCCGTCAGCGGCCCAACCAAATGCCCTTAAGTCGTCCAACTTCCGACATTCGGCGCTCTGCCAGCCTATCGGCTGCCACCGCGGGCGGGACGCCCTCCTCCGCGGCGATCGCGAAGATCTTCAGGGTCGTGTCATAGATCTGGCCCGCCTTGGCGCGTGCCCGGTCCATGTTGAACCCCTGGATCTCGTCGGCCACCTGGATGACCCCGCCCGAGTTGACCACGTAGTCGGGAGCGTAGAGGATGCCGCGCTCCTCGAGCTGCTTCTCCACGCCGGGGTGGGCGAGTTGGTTGTTGGCGGCGCCGCAGACGATGCGGGCGCGGAGCGTGGCGACCGTGCTGTCGTCGAGGGAACCGCCCAGGGCGCAGGGCGCGAAGACGTCGATCTCCTCGGCGACCAGTTCGGCGAGGGAGGCGACGACCTCGACCTGGGGGTGGCGCTGCCGTACCTGGTCGACGGCCCGCTCGGAGACGTCGCAGACGATGACGGAGGCGCCGTCCTCGATGAGCAGGTCGACCAGGCGGTGGCCCACCTTGCCGACGCCCTCGACGCCGACCCGCAGGCCGTGGAGGGTGGACCGGCCGTGGATGTGCTGGGCCGAGGCCCGCATGCCCTGGAAGACGCCGAACGAGGTCAGGATGGAGGAGTCCCCCGCGCCGCCGTTGGCGACGGTGCGCCCGGTCACGAAGCGCGACTCGCGGGCGACGATGTCCATGTCCTCGCTGTAGGTGCCGACGTCGCAGGCGGTGACGTAGCGGCCGTTGAGCGACTCGACGAAGCGGCCGTAGGCCCGCAGCAGGGCCTCCGACTTGTCGGTGGCGGGGTCGCCGATGATGACGGCCTTGCCGCCGCCGAGATCGAGCCCGGCCAGGGCGTTCTTGTAGGCCATGCCTCGGGAGAGGTTGAGCACGTCGGCCAGGGCCGCCTGCTCGCTCTCGTACGGATAGAACCTCGTGCCACCCAGGCCAGGCCCGAGGGCGGTGTTGTGGATGGCAATGATGGCGCGCAGCCCGCTCTGCCGATCGGCGCAGAACACGACCTGCTCATGCCCGAAGACTTCGGTCACGGTAGTGACTCCCGGTCCAGGTCCGCCGCCCCATCGCGGCAGAGATCCCTTCAAGCCTAGGAGAAGTCGTGACACGATGCCTCTCGTGCTGCCCTATGCCGCGTATCTCCGCGTGTACGAGCCCGTGACCGCCTTCCCTCCGGAAGAGCAGAAGGTCTGGGCGGACTACGCCGAGTCCAAGACCCGTCCCAAGCGGGCCAATGCACTCGAAGCGGAGCACGGCGAGTCGATCCTGCGACTGCTGGCCCGCCCCCCGCATCCCGCACCGGGCCAGGAGAGCCGCAACGCCTATCTGAGGCGCGTTGAGGACCGTCTGTATGTCTGCCCCTGGCAGACGCAGTTGCGCTCGTGGCTGGCGTTCTCACGGCTGCGCGGGAGCACCCCCGTGAAGCTGATGAACCACTTCGTGCCCAAGGCCATCGCCGAGCAGACCGCCGACGACTTCGACCGTTTCAAGCGCAACACGGGTTCCGCCGGCCTGCGCACCAGCATCAGGACCACCGCCTGGCACATCCCGCTGGCGTGGTTCGTGCCCTTCGACGGCAAGGAGCGCTGGCTGGTCCTGGGCACCAGGGGCACCGACGTGACCACGACCACGGGCCGCAACCTGATCTACGTCACCTCGATGGCCCAGGCCAGGCGCCGTACGGCACGCGCCCTGCAGGTGTTGCGCAAGCACGTGGGCGAGGTGGGCACCAGCCTGGAGGTCGAGGACGTGGCCCGCTGGCTGGAGGAATTCCACCCTCACTCTCTGGTGGAACTCGACTACGGTGGGTTGGTCCACCTGATGGATGACGAAGCGCTCAAAGCCGACCATTCCGTGGCCGAGATCGCGGCCGCTCTCAACGGTTTGGACAGCGGTCAGGAAGAACTTGCGTTCGCGATGCATCAACGCGTGACACTCCGCTGGAAGTCGACCCAACTTCTGGAATCTGCCAACTGAACCCCATAGCGACGCTCTGACCTGCATGAGTAGGTCAAGCGGTACGGCTGCTGCCTTCTGCGAACTGAGTAGTTTGCCGTTTTCACTGCGATACCACGAAACGTGTCGCTAGAATCACCGAGCGTGACATCGCCACGTGAGCGACAGTCGGGTCAAAGAAGGACTCGCCAATCGCTCTGCGTGGCGGTATGGTCACTTCGGGTGATGCCGCATATGGCTCAGAAAAGCCGCACGCACTGGGCCATACGGGACATCCGTGACACGCGAAAAGGGGATCGCACAGAGCCGGTCCACACGGAGGAGAGGCCGCACAAATGTCAGCTCGTACACCCGAGGCCGAGCCACTGCTTACGCCCGCCGAGGTCGCGACCATGTTCAGGGTCGACCCCAAGACCGTTACGCGGTGGGCCAAGGCGGGCAAGTTGACGTCGATTCGCACCCTCGGCGGTCACCGGCGTTACCGGGAGACCGAGGTCCGTGCGCTGCTCGCGGGGATTCCGCAGCAGCGCTCTGAGTAGTAACCCATCGTCACAGACCTAGGGGGGTCGAGGCGGGCCGGCTACCCGGCCGGGTCCGCCAGCGTGACGGGGGGACGATTTCAGTGGGGAGTTGGCGCCGCCCGCCCGGCGCCATCCTTCCCTCTGTGATCAGGCCAGCTGCCCCAACAGCTCGCCCACACCGTTGTCGTACTGCGCGGCCACGCCGAGCAGCGCGACCATCTGGTCGACGAGCATCTTCTCGAGCGTGGCGCGTTCGATGTCACGATGTTCGAGCCAGTCGAGCCCGGCCGTCTCCACGGAGGCGATCCACGAGCGCAGGGTCGTGCGCAGCACCGGGCTGGGTTCCTCGACCCGCATCTGCTTCATGATGAGCCGGAACAGCCGCTGCCGTACGCCGTCGACGATCTCGCCGACCTCGCCCGCGCGGTTGGCAGGGCCGCCGCGCAGCAGCGCCGCGAATCCCGCCGCGTGCTCCTCGACGAAGTCGAAGTAGCGGCGCAGGCCGCCGGCCAGTTCGTCGATCGGCTTGCCGCCCTCCAGGGGCCGCAGCCGCGCCTCCAGTTGCTCGGCGGCGCTCCGCAGCGCCGCGACGTAGAGCTCCTGCTTGCCGCCGAAGTAGTGGTAGACGAGCGCCCGGGAGGCTCCCGCGGCCGAGGCCACGTCGTCGATGGAGACCTCTTCCGCGTCGTGTTTGCTGAAGAGCTCCAGGGCCGCGGCCATGAGCTCCTCGCGGCGGCGGTCGACACTGAGCCTGCGCCGAGCAGGGCGAGCGGTCTTCCCGGGTGTCACCCCTGAACACTATCCGACGCGATGCCCAATAGTGATTTCGCAATTGCGGGCAACGCAAGCCGTACCCGACGGCGAACTCGATCGTTTTGTGAGACAGGTGCCCATCCACGCATCGCGGGGGAGACACATGTCAGGACCGCCGGTCAACTCCACTATCACCAGGCCCACGATCAGGAACGTCGCAGAACGTGCGGGCGTCTCCAAGTCGCTGGTCTCGCTCGTGCTGCGCGGTTCCCCGCACGTGAGCGAGCACCGCCGGCAGGCCGTGCTCCAGGCCGCGCGCGAGCTGGGCTACCGGCCCAACGCGGTGGCGCGCAGCCTGGTCGAAGGCAGAACCCACCTGGTCGGCGCGCTGGTCGCCGATCTGCACAATCCCTTCTACGCCGAGTTCCTCGACGGATTACAGGAGAGCCTGCACGGCGACGGGCTGCGCATGCTGATCGGGAACAGCCAGTGGGATCCCGCCTTCGAGGACGAGGCCGTCGAGGCCTTCCTCGAGTTGCGGGTCGACGGGCTGATCCTGCTGGGCATCGCGCCCACCAGCGAGACTCTCATCGAGGCCACCTCCTACACCCCGACCGTCGTGGTCGGCGAGCGCGACGTCGAGCTCGCGGGCGTCGACATCGTCGTCGACGACGACCAGCACGGGGCACGGCTGGCCATCGACCACCTGGTGGAGCTGGGTCACAAGCGGATCGCCCACATCGAGGGCAACCGCGCGTCCCGCTGCGAGGGTTACCTCATGGCCATGCGCCGCCATTCGCTCGCGCCGTACATCATGGTCGAGCACAGCGACTGCACCGAGGAGGGCGGCCGCAGGGCCGCGCTCGCGTTGCTGACCCGCGACCCCAGGCCGACGGCGATCTTCGCGGCCAGCGACATGGTCGCGCTCGGGGTGCTCGCAGCCGCCGGCGAGCTGGGCCTGCGTGTGCCCGAGGACCTGTCGGTCGTCGGTTACGACAACTCCCATCTCGCCTCCGTCAGCCAGATCTCGCTGACCAGCGTCGACCAGCCGCGCCGCACGATGGGCCGGTGGGCCGCCGCGATGCTCAGCGACCGCATCTCCGACCCGGGCAAGGTTGCCCGGCTCAGGCAAGTTCCGCCTGATCTCATCGTCAGGAGGTCAACCGGTCCTGCCTAAGCTTGGGTCAACCCCCGTAGCGCCTCTCCCCATCGGCGATTGACTCCTCTCGTCAATCTCAGGGGGAGATAGTCATGCGTGATCCGGAACTGGTGTCCTGCGCCCAGCGCGCCGCCGCGGAACTCGAGCGGGCCTGGGCGCACTGGCGTTCGGGCAAGGGCAGGGGCGGCGACGTCGGAGCCGAGTCGGTGGCCAGCTACGTCGCCCACTCCCTCGACCACCCGTGGGGCCGTCCTCGCGTGGTGCTCGGACTCGACGCGGAGGAGGCTCGTGAGCTCGCCGCCCTGCTGCAAAGACAAGAAGTGGGCGAACACGTCTGGTAAGTGACGTACGTTGGAGCGCATGCGTGCACTCCTGCTGGCCCTGTGCGGGCTGACCGCCGTCTCGGCCTGCGGTGTCGCCACCGGCGGCACCAGCAGGGAGGCCCTGCCCGCCCCGGTCCAGGCCGCGCCCGTCACCAAGGCGAACCCCTCCAAGCGGCCGCTCCAGGGCAGGACGGTGGTCATCGACCCCGGCCACAACGGCGGCAACTACAAGCACACCTCGAAGATCAACCGTCAGGTCGACGTCCTCACCAAGAAGAAGGCCTGTGACACGACCGGTACGGCCGACTCCACCGGTTACCCCGAGGCCGACTTCACCTGGGACGTCTCGAACCGGCTCGCCAAGATCCTCAAGCAGCGCGGCGCCTCGGTCAAGATGACCAGGAGCGACAACACGAGCTGGGGGCCGTGCATCACCGAGCGCGCGGCGATCGGCAACAAGGCCAAGGCCGACGCCGCCGTCTCCGTGCACGCCGACGGTTCGAGCGCCGGCAACCACGGCTTCCACGTGATCATGCCGGAGAAGATCGGCGGCCCCGTCGACCCGGTCGTGGGCGAGTCCAAGAAGCTCGGCGCCTCGGTGCGTGACGCCTTCCACAAGGGCACGGGCCTCGCCTACTCGACCTACATCGGCAGCAAGGCCATGGACTACCGCAGCGATCTGGGCGGGCTCAACCTCTCGACCGTGCCGAAGATCTTCATCGAGTGCGGGAACATGCGCAACACCGCCGAGGCCGCCAAGTTCCGCGATCCGGCCTTCCGGCAGAAAATCGCCCTAGCACTGGCCAATGGACTACAGAACTACCTGAAGTGACATCATCTGGAGCATGATTCCTCGCCCGCATGTCCTCAGTGAGCTCTCGGGCTCCTACGAGCTGTCCGTTGGCGCGATCGTCTCCGGTGACTTCACCGACGCCGTCCGCACCGCGCTGGGTTTCCTCGACCTGCGACCCGGCGACTCCGGCGACATCGACGTCAGGCACGACCCGAGCCTGGGAGCCGAGGCCTACCGGCTGACGGTCGGCTCGCGCGGCGTTGAGATCATCGCGGGTGACCGTGCGGGCGCCTTCTACGCCGCCCAGACCCTGCACCAGTTGCTGCCGCCGAGCTCCTACCGGTTCTCCGCCGCGCAGGAGTGGACCGTGCCGGGTGTGCGGATCGAGGACAGTCCCCGGTACGGCTGGCGCGGCCTGCACCTCGACGTGGCGCGCCACTTCCAGCCCAAGCGCGAGGTGCTGCGTTTCATCGACCTGATGGCGACGCACAAGCTGAACCGGCTGCACCTGCACCTCGTCGACGACCAGGGCTGGCGCGTGGAGTCGAAGGCCTACCCGCGCCTGCACGAGGTCGGCTCGCACCGGAGCCGGACGATCACCAGCTGGTGGCGCGAGGTGCCCGAGACCTACGACGACATCCCGCACGGCGGCTACTACACCCTCGAGGACCTGGCGGAGATCGCGGCCTACGCCCGCTCGCGCTCCGTCGTGATCATGCCCGAGATCGACGTGCCTGGCCACGCCACGGCGATCCTGTCGGCCTACCCCGAGTTCGGCGCCACCGGGGAGTCGTACGAGGTGCTGCAGAAGTGGGGCATCTCCCCCGCCATCCTGTCGCCGATGCCCAAGACCGTCGAGTTCCTCACCACGATCTTCGACGAGCTGCTCGAAGCGCTCGGCGAGACGCCGTACTTCCACATCGGCGGCGACGAGGTCGTGCTCGACCACTGGTCGGCCTCCCCCGAGATCGTCTC
The DNA here is from genome assembly GCF_044456985.1 of Nonomuraea sp. NPDC050663. Taxonomy (NCBI): domain Bacteria; kingdom Bacillati; phylum Actinomycetota; class Actinomycetes; order Streptosporangiales; family Streptosporangiaceae; genus Nonomuraea; species Nonomuraea sp. NPDC050663. The sequence goes on along the minus strand of NZ_JBITGL010000024.1, from coordinate 52,475 downwards.
CTACTGGGAGTCGCTCGGGCTGTCGTCGGCCGTGGAGATGCAGGCCTGGTTCCTGCGCCGGCTGGCCGACGAGCTGGCCGAGCGCGGCAGCCGTACCGTCGTGTGGGACGAGGCGTTCGTCGGCGGCGGGCTGCGCGAGGACACGCTGGTCATGCCCTGGCGCGGTGTGCCCGTCGGCGAGCGCGCGGTCGCGGCGGGCCACGACGTGATCGCCTGCCCGGTCTTCCCGCTCTACTTCGACTACGCCGAGTCGGCCGCGCCCGAGGAGCCGATGTCGATCGGCGACTCCATCACCGTCGCCGACGTGGCCGCCTTCTCGCCGTTCGAGGGCGCGGTCGGCCTGCAGGCGCAGCTGTGGAGCGAGCGCACCCCCGACGCGCGCGTGCTCGACTACCGGGCCTGGCCGCGCGCGTGCGCGGTGGCCGAGGTCGGCTGGTACGGCTCGGCGGGCCCGGAGTTCCGCGAGCGCCTGGAGAAGCACCTGGGCGTGCTCGACGCGCTGGGCGTGGAGTATCGCCCGCTCGACGGTCCCAGGCCGTGGCAGAGCCGCCGTCCGCACCGGGCGGGCAAGCTCGACGTGCGCGAAGGCATGCGCCACCTGGAGGAGATGACGCTCGATCCGGAATCCACGCGACCCAGCGTGTAATTTCCGCGCGTCCCGGACCACTTCCTCCTGTCAACACAGTCCGGGACATGTGAGGGGTTGGGGCGGTGACGAGCGACCGTGAGCGGTTCACCACCATGTACGACGAATGCCGCCAGCGCGTCTGGGCCTACGTGGTCAGTCGCGCCGGCCGGCAGGTGGCCGACGAGGTGGTGAGCGAGACGTTCGCCATCGCCTGGCGCAAGTTCGACCAGGTGCCGCAGCACGCGCTGCCGTGGCTGCTGGGGGTGGCGCGCAACGTGTTGCGCGACTCCATCAGGGCGGAGGCCAGGCGTGACGGCCTCCAGCGCGAGCTGCAGGAGTGGATCACCGGTGACGTGGCCGACCACGTGGCCGAGCGTCTTGGCGTCCTCAAGGCCATGGCCAGGCTCACCCAGGACGAGAGGGAGATCCTCATCCTCGTCGCCTGGCAGGGCCTGAGTCCGAGGGATTGCGCCAAGGTGCTCGGCTGCTCGGTCCCCGCCTTCAGGGTGAGACTGCACCGTGCCAGGAAGCGCCTGCAGGCCGAACTCGACTCGCCCACGCTGTCCAGGAACGACCTCGTGGAGGAGCTGTCGTGAACCCGATGGAAGAGCTGCGCGCCGCCCGCCCTGATCACCTGGCTGCCGACGGGCCTGTCGACCCGCGCACCAGGCACGCCGAACTGGCACACGCCTTCGCCCAGCCCAGGCAGGCGCCGCGCAGGAGCAGGAAGCCGCTGGTGTGGAGTGTGGGCCTGGCGGCCGCCGCGGCCGCGGTGACCGCCGTGGCGGTGGTGGGAGTCCCCGAGACCGTCCAGCAGCGGCCGCCCGCGGCGGCGACGACCGCTGCCGCGACCGAGTTGTCGGCCAGGGACATCCTGCTGGTCGCCGCCACCAACGCCGAACGTGAGCCGGCCGACTCGGGCGAGTTCTGGTACGTCAGCAACAAGTGGCGCACCCTGTTCAAGACGAACGAGGGCTTCGTGATCTCGCTCGGGGGCGAGTCGGAGACCTGGGTGGGCGCCAAGGAGCAACACTTCACGATGCGGGATCTGGGCCCCACGCCCGCGACCGACGCCGACCGCGCCCTGTGGGAGCAGGCCGGCTCCCCACGCGAGGTCTCCTTCAGCGGCCAGAAGCGCATCACCATGCGGGAGGGCGCGTCGAAGCCTCACACCGGCAAGTCGAACGACAAGGAGATCTTCTGGCTCGGCCGCAACGTCACCATGGCCGATCTCCAGGCCCTGCCGAGCGACCCCGAGGCGCTCAAGGCCGACCTGTTGCGCTTCTACACGGGCCAGGCCACCGAGTCGAACGCGCCCTCGACCGAGGACGGCTGGCTGTTCCAGGTCGCCGAAGGGCTGATCACCACGATGCCGGTGAGTCCCGAGGTGCGGGCGGGGGCCTTCCGCATGCTGGCGGGCCTGCCCTCGGTCACCTCGCTCGGCCAGGTCACCGACGCCGCCGGCCGTACCGGGACCGCGATCGCCATCGAGGGCGAGTCGCAGAGCACGCCCGGCGACGCGAAGAAGGGCGTGGTGCAGATCCAGCTCATCATCGACGAGAAGTCGGGGCGCGCGCTGGGCAGGCAGAGCGTGGTCGTCGTCGCGGGCGGCGCCCAGCGGGGCCTGGCGCCCGGCACGGTGTGGAACGCCATGACCATCCTCGAGTCCGGCTGGACCGACGAGCGCCCGTCCTAGGCGGGCGCGGGGACGGGTTCGGCCGACGCCCGAGCCGATGCCGTCCCCACGGCCAGGAGGGCCAGGCCGGCCAGGACCGTCGCCGGGATGATCACCAGGCCCTCCACCACGGGCAGGCCGGGGCCGACGATCATCACCAGCGCCGAGACCAGCAGCACGACGCCGGCCGGCCGGACCGGCCGTCTCCCGCCTCGCCAGGCCAGGCCGGATCCGAAGGCCACCAGCGAGGCCAGCCACACCATCCCGGCCGCGGCGTTGACCGCGCCGCCGCCCCCGGCCTCCACCTGCTCGGCGACGCCGTGCAGGGGCGCGATGTAGGCCTCGAACCAGGCGCCGGGGGCCAGGGCGGCGAAGCCGACCGCCAGCACGATCCCGGCGATCGAGGTGAGCTTGGAAGGCCGCAGTGCCCGGCTCACCCCGATCAGCAGGGGCAGCCCGGCGGCCAGCAGCAGCCCGCCCAGGGCGAACACGAGGTGGGCCGCCTCCCAGGTCGCGGCGGAGTGGGCGGCGGCGTTGTGCTCCAGGGGGTGCAGGACGTTGCCGAGGGCGAACAGGATGCCGCCGGAGCCGACCAGGGTTCCCGACAAGATGCGCAGGTTCATGCTTTCTCTCCTTGGGATGGGCGCCACCAGGGCCTGGTGGCGACGACGACGATCACGATCGCGATCGAGGTGAGGGCTCCGCCTTCGCCCAGCCACCGGGCCGAACCCGTGGTCAGGGGTTCGGCGACGAGGTAGAGGGCGGAGTTCAGGGTGGTGTGCAGCACGAGGACCGGCCAGATGCTCCCGGTCCTGAGGCGCAGCGCGACCATCGGGAAGGCCAGGGCGACGGCCTCGACCGTGAACCACAGCAGCGCCCAGGCGGTGGGGACCCCCGGTCGCACGGCTCCGGGCACGAACAGCATCAGCGGGTAGTGGAAGGCCGCCCAGGCCAGGCCGACGACCAGGGTCGCCCCGTTCAGCCGCGTGACCAGGAACGAGCTCCAGCCCAACTGCTCGCCCACCGCCAGGACCAGGTAGAGCAGCACGCCGGGGACGAACACGGCGCCGGCGCGGACCTGGGTGAGGCCGGTCAGCCAGGCCGTGCCGTACGCCAGCCCGATGCCCAGCACGGGCACGGCGAACGCCACCCCGAGGTGCCGCCAGGAGGTGGGGCGCAGGCCCCACGGGAATCCGCGGGGTCCACCCCAGGCGACCAGCGCCGCCACGGCGGGCAGGAACGCCTGGCCGTACAGGGCCAGCTGCGCGCCGGGCGGGGCGTCGTCCAGATGGTTGAGGTCGGCGCCCTGGACCACGGCGACCGCCGCCGTCGCCAGGACGAGCGCGGGAAGGAGGATGGCGAACACCACGAGACGCATGTCCGGCATTTCATCCGCCCGCCGGTCCCTTCCGCCTGAACTGCGGGTCCCCATCCGGTCGGGACCTTGGTCCCATTGCCGCCCGGAGCGCGCGACCGGACGATGTGCTGGTGCGCTCTTCTTGGGTGATCTGCGGTGCGGCCGTCGCGGCCGTGCTCGTGGGCATCGTCCTCACCGTCAACGTCCCCGTCCAGGACGCCACCTACCTCCTGCTCGACGCCGTCGTGGGCCTGACCTATCCCCTGGTCGGGGCGTTCATCGTGGCGCGGCGGCCGGGCAATCCCATCGGCTGGCTGTTCTGCCTGGGCGGCACGGGCATGGCCCTGCAGGCGCTGGCGGGCGGATACAGCGTGTACGGCCAGGCGCACGGCTGGCCCGGCGTGGAGTTCAGCTCCTGGGTGGTCAACTGGGTGTTCTTCACCGGCTTCGGACCGCTGTTCCTGCTGCCGGCCTTCCTGCCCGACGGGCGCCTGCCCTCGCGGCGGTGGCGTCCGGTCGTGGGCGCGCTCGTCGCCGCCCTCGCCGTGCTGCAGGTCGTGCTCATGTTCAGGGACAACGTGTGGGTGTGGGGCACCGAGTCGCCGAGCCCGGTGGGCTTCGTGCCGACCGAGATCATCGCCGCCTGCTTCGGGCTGGTGGTGAGCGCCGCGGCCGTGGTGGGGGCGACCGCGCTCGCCGTACGGGTGCGGCGGGCCGAGGACCGGCGGCAGCTCATGCCCCTGCTGCCCGCCGTGGTCGCGATCGCGGTGGCCGCGGTGGTCGACGCCACGCACTCGGGGGGCGAGTGGGCGCTGGGCGTCTGGCTGCTGGCGCTGACCCTGCCCGCCCTGCCGCTGGCCACCGCGGTGTCGATCTTCCGTTTCCGGTTGTTCGACATCGAGGTGCTGATCAGGCGCACCGTCGTGTACGTCGTGGTGGCGGCGGTGCTGCTGGGCGCCTACCTGGCCACGGTGACCGCCCTGAACGCGCTGTTCCGCCAGCACGGCGGGGTTCTGGAGTCGTTGCTGGCCACCGGCGTGGTGGCGGTGGCGTTCGCGCCGGCGCGCGAGGCGGTCCAGCGGGCCGTGGGACGGCTGCTGTTCGGTAACAGGGGTGAGCCCGCCGCGGCCCTGTCCCATCTGGGGCAGCGGCTGGAGGCGACGGCCGCCCCCACCGAGCTGCTCGACGGCGCGGCCGAGACCGTGGCGCGCACGTTGCGCCTGCCGTCCGTCGCCGTGGTCACGCCCGCCGGGGTCCCCGTGTCGGTCTTCGGCGGCATCCCCGAAGGCGGCGTGCGCATCGTACTGCTGAGCGGCGGGCGCGCGGAGGGGGAGCTCCGGGCCGCGCCCCGCTCCCCCGGCGAGCCGCTGAGCAAGGCGGATCTGGCGGTGCTCGACGACCTGGCGCCGCACCTGGCGGTGGCGCTGGCGGCGGTGCGGCTGGCCACGGAGGTGCGCGACTCGCGCGAGCGCCTGGTCAAGGCACGCGAGGAGGAGCGCCGGCGGCTGCGCCGCGACCTGCACGACGGCCTGGGCGCCGACCTGACCGCGATCGGGTTACGGCTGTACGTGATCGAGGCCACCGCCCCGGCGGAGCTGCGCGCGCAGGTGAGCTGCGTCAGGGAGCTGACCCAGTCGATCGTCGGTGACGTCAGGAAGATCGTCCACAACCTTCGCCCTCCCGCCCTCGACGAGCTGGGGCTGTCGGGGGCGCTGGAGGATCTGGCGCTGGACGTGAACCAGGGCCCGAACATCGCGGTCACCATCGCGGAACCGCTCCCGGAGCTGCCCGCGGCGGTCGAGGTGGCCGCCTACCGGATCACCCAGGAGGCCCTGTCCAACGCGCTGAGGCACTCGGAGGCGGCCAACGTGGAGATCACCGCCAGGGCCGTGACGGAGCGGCTGGTGCTGCGCATCCGCGACGACGGGCGCGGCCTGCCCGACCCGCTGCGCGAGGGCGTAGGATCCGGCAGCATGCGAGAGCGGGCCGCCGAGGTCGGCGGCGAGCTGCGACGGTCGTCCGAGCCCGGGCGAGGGACCCTCGTGGAGGCGGTGCTACCCCTGTGAACGATCCCGTCCGCGTGCTGCTGGTCGACGACCACCCGCTGCTCCGCCACGGGCTCAGGGCGCTGCTCGAACAGGTCGGCGGCGCCGTGGTGGTCGGCGAGGCGGGCGACGGCGCGGAGGCGGTCGAGCTGGCGCTCTCGCTCGATCCCGACGTCGTCGTGATGGACCTGGTCATGCCGGGCATGTCCGGCACCGAGGCGACCAGGAAGCTCATCGACCGCCGCCCCGACCTCGGCGTGCTCGTCCTCACCATGAGCGACGACGACGCGTCGGTGTTCGCGGCGCTCCGTGCCGGTGCTCGCGGCTACGTGCTCAAGGGGACCGCGGGACCCGACTTCCTGGCCGCTGTGGCGGCCGTGGCCCGGGGCGAGGCGGTGTACGGGCCTGGCGTGGCGCGCAGGATCCGCCGCTTCCTGACCAGCGGGCCCGACAGCGGGCCCTTCCCCGAGCTGACCCAGCGTGAGCGGGAGATCCTCGACCTGCTCGCCTCGGGGCGGTCCAACGCGGAGATCGCGCGGGCTCTGTTCCTGAGCCAGAAGACGGTGAAGAACCACCTGACGTCGATCTTCGCCAAGCTCCAGGTGGCCGACCGCGCCCAGGCGATGGTCAGGGCGCGGAGGGCGGGGCTGGGCGACTAGGGGGCGGTCCTGCCGATCACTTCGGTGACGGACTTGACGCCGTGGCGCTTCAGGCGGCGCGACAGGTCGCGGTGGAGCGAGTGCGCCCACAGCGGGCCGCCGTAGATCATCGCCGTGTACCCCTGGACGAGCGTGGCCCCCGCGAGCAGCCGCTCCCACACGTCGTCGACGTTCTCGACGCCGCCGACGGAGACCAGGGTCAGGCGGTCGCCCACGCGGGCCCGCAGCCGCCGCAGCACCTCGACCGAGCGGGCCTTCAGCGGCCTGCCCGACAACCCGCCGGTCTCGCCCGAGTGCCTGATCGTGGTGTTGGTCGCGATGATGCCGTCGAGGCCGAGCTCCAGCGCCAGGTCGGCGACGGCGTCGACGTCGTCGTCGGCCAGATCCGGCGCGATCTTGACGAGCAGGGGTGTACGGCGGGGCGTCGAGTCGGCCACCTGCTTGACGGCGGCCAGCAGCGGGCGCAGCAGCTCGACCGCCTGGAGGTTGCGCAGCCCGGGCGTGTTGGGCGAGCTCACGTTGACGACCAGGTAGTCGGCCAGCGGCGCCAGCTCCTTGGCGCTGGTGACGTAGTCGTCGGCCGCCTCCGACTCGGGCACGACCTTGGTCTTGCCGATGTTGACCCCGACGATCGCCGGAACCCCGCGCGTACGGCGGAGCCTGCGCGCGGCCGCGGGGGCGCCCGCGTTGTTGAAGCCCATCCTGTTGATGACGGCCCTGTCCTCGGTCACCCGGAACAGGCGCGGCCGCGGGTTGCCCGGCTGGGCGTGGGCGGTGACCGTGCCCACCTCGACGTGGCCGAAGCCGAGCGCCGACAGCGCCTCCGCGCAGGCGGCGTCCTTGTCGAACCCGGCCGCCAGCCCGAAGGGCGACGGGAAGTGCACGCCGAAGGCCGAGACCCGCAGCGCCGGGTCGCTCGGGGCCAGGGTGCGGTGCAGCAGCTTCTTGACGACGGGGAGCACCGACAGCAGCGCCAGCGCCCTGATCGTCAGGTGGTGGATCCGCTCGGGATCGAGATGGCGCAGGACCAGCGAGAACAGCAGTCGGTACACAGGTGCCTAGGCTACCAACCCGGCCTCGTAGGCGATGATCGCGGCCTGCACCCTGTTGCGCACGTCGAGGCGGATGAAGATGGCGCTGACGTACGCCTTCACGGTGCCCTCGACGATGTGGAGCCGACGCGCGATCTCGGCGTTCGACAGGCCCTTGCCGACGAGCGTGAGCACCTCCAGCTCGCGCTCGGTCAGCCCGCTCAGCCGCTCGCGGGCCTGGGCGCCCTTCGACAGGCCGCCCATCAGCGAGATGACCCGGTGGGCGACCTTGGGCGACAGGTAGGCGGCGCCGCCGGCCACGGCGTGGATGGCGGCGAGCAGCTCGCGCGGGTCGCCCGACTTCAGCAGGAAGCCGCTGGCCCCGACGTCGAGGGCCTTGGCGATGTAGTCGTCCTCGCCGAACGTGGTGAGCATGATCACCTTGGTGTGCTTGGCGATCTCCTGGGCGGCGGCCAGCCCGTCGAGCCTGGGCATGCGCACGTCGAGCAGGACGACGTCGGGGAAGTGGCTGCGGGCAAGCTCCACGGCCTCGCGTCCGTCGCCGGCCTCGGCGACGACGTCGAGCTCCGGGTCGGCGCCGAGGATGGCGCGCACCCCGGCTCTGATCATGGCCTCGTCGTCGGCCAGCAGGATGCGGATCACCCCTCTATAGTGACCCACCATGGCTCAGGTGAAGATTTACGCCCGCAAGGATGTGTGGTCCGGGCGACGTCAGGAAATCTCTGACAAGGTGCACGGGGCCCTGGTCTCCGAGTGGGGGCTGCCCGACGACAAGCGGTTCCACCGCTTCTTCCTGATGGACGCCGACGACTTCGTCGCCCCCCGCTCCCCCGAATATCTGATCGTGGAGATCCTCTGCTTCGAGGGCCGCAGCGACGACGCCAAGCGCGCCCTGCACCGCCGCCTTTCGGCCGAGTTCGCCGAGGTGGAGATCACCATCGTGGAAACTCCCAAGGTCAATTGGGGCATCCGAGGCGTCCCGGCGGATGAACTGGCCCTGACGTACAAGGTGGAGGTCTAGGGCGACTAATGTCCGGGGTATGAGCAACCACTATGACGTAGTCGTCCTCGGCGCCGGGCCGGGGGGTTACACCGCCGCGGTCCGCGCTTCCCAGCTCGGTCTCAAGGCCGCCGTGGTCGAGGAGAAGTACTGGGGTGGCGTCTGCCTCAACGTGGGCTGCATCCCTTCCAAGGCCCTGCTGCGCAACGCCGAGCTGGCGCACATCTTCACCAAGGAGGCCAAGACCTTCGGCATCAGCGGTGAGGTGAGCTTCGACTACGGCGCCGCCTTCGACCGCTCCCGCAAGGTGGCCGACGGGCGCGTCAAGGGCGTGCACTTCCTGATGAAGAAGAACGGCATCACGGAGTACAACGGCAAGGGCGCCTTCCTCGACGCCAACACCATCCAGGTCAACGGCGAGACGATCACCTTCGACCACTGCATCATCGCCGCGGGCGCCACCACCAGGCTGATCCCCGGCACGCAGCTGAGCGAGCGCGTGGTGACCTACGAGGAGCAGATCCTCTCCAGTGACCTGCCCGAGAGCATCATCATCGCCGGCTCCGGCGCGATCGGCGTCGAGTTCGCCTATGTGCTCCACAACTACGGCGTGAAGGTCACCATCGTCGAGTTCCTCGACCGCATGGTGCCGCTGGAGGACGAAGAGGTCTCCGCCGAGCTGCTCAAGCGCTACAAGCGGCTGGGCATCGACGTGCGCGTCGGCACCAAGGTCGAGGGCATCGAGGACACCGGCTCCAGCGTCAAGGTCACCGTCTCCAAGAACGGCCAGAACGAGGTGCTCGAGGCCGGCAAGGTGCTGCAGGCGATCGGCTTCGTGCCGCGCGTCGAGGGCTACGGCCTCGACAAGACCGGCGTGCAGCTGACCGAGCGCGGCGCGATCGCGGTCGACGGCCGCGGCCGCACCAACGTGCCCCACATCTTCGCGATCGGCGACGTCACCGCCAAGCTCATGCTGGCCCACGCCGCCGAGGCGATGGCCGTGGTGGCGGCCGAGACGATCGCCGACCACGAGACCATGGAGATCGACTTCGTCATGGTCCCGCGCGCCACCTACTGCCAGCCGCAGATCGCCAGCTTCGGTTACACCGAGGCGCAGGCGCGCGAGCTGGGCAGCGAGATCAAGGTGCAGAAGTTCCCGTTCACCGCCAACGCCAAGGCCCATGGCCTGGGCGACCCCAACGGCTTCGTGAAGATCATCGCTGACGCCAAGTACGGCGAGATCCTGGGCGCCCACCTGATCGGCCCCGAGGTCACCGAGCTCCTGCCCGAGCTGACCCTGGCCCAGCAGTGGGACCTGACCGTCAACGAGGTGGGCCGCAACATCCACGCGCACCCGACCCTCGGCGAGGCGGTCAAGGAGGCCATCCACGGTCTCGCCGGCCACATGATCAACATGTGAGACACCTCACATAGGCAGTCACGAGAGACGGTGAGACGATTCGGTCTAACCGTCTCTCTGCCTTTGGGAGGGGTCGATGGAGACCCGACGAGAGCAACTCCAGGCCTGGCTGGCCCACGCCCGCCGCACCGGTGACCCCACGGTGCCGCTCGACGTGCTGATGGATCTGACCCGGCGCTGGTACACCACCCTGGCCGCGCGCCTCGACGAGGGCGACCAGGTGCGGCAGGCCTACGACCGCCTGTCGGCCGAGGACCCGACGTGGCGGTGGGTCCTGGACCACTACCGGGATCACCCGGTGGTCGCCGACACCGCCGCCCAGATGAACCTGGAGATCTCCCGGCTGTCGCCGAGAGAGGTCGTGGGGTGAGCGATGAAGCTGAGCACGACCCTGGTGCAGAACTCCACGGCCTGGCGCGGAGAGACCCTGAGCAGATGAGCGTGCCGGCCGGCCGCCAGGAGCGGGGCGAGTCCGTCGGACAGCGAGGTGATGAACGACGGGTGGCCCGGCCGCTCGACCAGCATGGCGAACAGCTCCTCCGGCTCCTCGGCGAGCATACGCTGGAAGACGTCGTGGTTGGCCAGGTATTCGAGGCTGTACTCCACGCAGGCGGCGATCTGCTCCTCGGGCGGCAGGTCGGAGGCGAAGATGTGCTCCAGCTGCCCGACGAATCTGGCGCTCTCGTGCAGGAGCACCAGCTCGCCCATACGTTCCTTGGAGCCGAAGGTGCGGTAGATCGTCGCCCGTGACACCCCTGCCCTGACCGCCACGTCGCTGAGCGAGGTCTTGCGGAAGCCGTACGTGGCGAAGCACTCCAGCGCCGCCTGGATCAGCCGCTCGTCCACAGCGGGAGTTTAGCTCCAGCCCAGCAGGCCGACGGCCAGCAGCGCGAGGCTGGCCAGCGAGGCGACGGCGCGCAGGGTGTTCCAGCGGGTCCAGCGGGGCTGGTACTCCGCGAAGGTCAGCTTGCCCGCGTCGACGGCGTTGTTCATCGGCACGTTGACGATCGAGGTGACCAGGAAGGACCCCACGAAGTTGACCGCCAGGGCGGCCCAGAACCACACGTTGCCGGTCAGTACGGCGACGGCGGCGTCCAGGATCATCGAGCCGATGAAGGCCAGCATCAGCCACGGGTTGATGATCTTCTTGTTGATGCTCCGCATGGCCGCCGCGGCGGCCTCCTCCGGGATGGCGGCGAGCCCCCACATGACGGACATCGAGTAGGCGTAGAACAACCCGGCCAGCGCGCCCGTGGTGACGACGGCGAGCACGGCGAGGACGATCGCAAGAGTTTCCATGATGATCTCCCTTTTATCGTGTGAGGGCGGGTCCGGGCCAGGCCCGGACCCGGCGAAAGGTCACCACGCGGCGGTGGCGGCGTACTCCGAGAAGTCGCGGGGCTCGCGGCCCAGGGCCCGCTTCACCCCGTCGGTCAGGCGCTCGTTCCTGCCGTCGAGCACGTGGACGAACAGGTCGGTCAGCGGCTCGGCCTCCTCGCGGGGCAGACCGTACTGCATCAGCATCTCGACGTACTCGCCCGCCTGCATCGGGTGGTAGGCCACCGGCTTGCCGGAGGCCTTGGAGATCTCCGCGGCCACGTCGTGGAAGGTCAGCAGCCGCGGGCCGGTCAGCTCGTAGATCCGGCCGGCGTGCCCGTCCTCGGTGAGCGCCGCGACCACGACGTCGGCGATGTCCTCGGCGTCCACGAAGGGCTCGGAGCGCTCGCCCGCGGGCAGGGCCAGCACTCCCCCGGCGACCATGTCGGCGAAGGCGCCCTCGGAGAAGTTCTGGTTGAAGAAGCTGCAGCTGACGACGGTGGCCTCCAGGCCGGATTCGAGCACGGTCCGCTCGCTGACGGCCGCCTCGTCCTCGCCGCGGCCCGAGAGCAGCACCAGGCGCCGCACGCCGGCCGCCTTGGCCTTGTGGGTGAGCGCCCTGATCGCGTCGGCCGCGCCGGGGAAGGCCAGGTCGGGGTAGTAGGTCACGTAGGCCGCGTGCACGCCGTCGAGCGCGGCGTCCCACGTCGCCTGATCGTTCCAGTCGAAGGGGATCTCGCTGGAGCGGGAGACTCCTCTGACGTCGAGTCCCTTGTCGTCGAGCCGCTTGATCACTCGGCTGCCGGTCTTGCCGTTCGCGCCAATCACCAGGAATGTCATGGCTTAAGTACATCGGTCGGCCGTGAGACTCTCCATAGTTGAGAGGCTCACTTCCATGTTCTATCGTCTCACGTATGGATGCCCTCGCCGGACTGTTGAGCGGCCCACGGGCCCAGAACGCCTTCCTGCTGCGCGCGATGATGGCGCCGCCGTGGTCGATCAGGGCCCAGGACGGCTCGCCGCTCAGCGTCATCGTCATGCTCAGCGGCGACGCCTGGATCACCCCGGACGACGGCGAACCGGCACGGCTGGAGCAGGGCAGCATCGCGATCACCCGCGGTCCTGGCGCCTTCACCTTCGCCGACGATCCCGCCACTCCCCTGCAGATCATCATCGACCCCGGCAACCGCTGCCGCAGCCTCGACGGCCGCCCCCTGGTGCAGGAGCTCAGCCTGGGCCTGCGCACCTGGGGCACCTCCTCCGACGGCCCGGTGGCCATGCTGATCGGCAGCTACCACCTCGACACCGAGGTCAGCCGCCGGCTGCTGCGCGCTCTTCCCCCGCTGGTGGTGCAGCCGGGCGCCGACAGCCCGCTCGTCACCCTGCTCGACCACGAGATCGCCAAGGACGAGCCGGGCCAGGAGGTGGTCCTCGACCGCCTGCTCGACCTGCTGCTGATCGGCGTGCTGCGCAAGTGGTTCGCCAACCAGGCCAACCACTGGTACCTGGCCTTCAACGACCCCGTCGTGGGCATGGCGCTGCGGCTGCTGCACAACGACCCGGCTCACCCGTGGACGGTGGCGCTGCTGGCCGAGCGCGTCGGCGTCTCGCGCGCCACGCTCGCCAGGGCCTTCACCGACCTGGTGGGCGAGCCGCCGATGAGCTACCTCACCGACTGGCGGCTGACCCTGGCGGCCGACCTGCTGCGCGAACCCGGCATGACCGTCGGCAGCGTCGCGCGCAAGGTCGGCTACGGCAGCCCGTTCGCCCTCAGCGCCGCGTTCAAGCGGGTGCGGGGGGTGAGCCCGCAGGAGCACCGCTCCGGTGGTTGACAGGCCAGGAGGGCCGGGGTCAACTGAAGAGATCAGGGGACCCGGAGGATCGCGTTGCACCGTTCCATGACACTGCCCGCGTCCGACGGCAGAGTGCTGGGCGTGCATCTGAGCGGCGACCCTCACGGCTCCCCGGTCTTCCTCCTGCACGGCACGCCGGGCAGCCGGATGGGCCCGCATCCCCGCGGCCCGGTCATCCACCGCCTGGGCGTGCGCCTGATCACGATGGACCGGCCCGGCTACGGCCTGTCTGAGCGCAGGAGCGGGCGCCGGGTGGCCGACGTGGCCGAGGACGTGGCGGCCGTCGCCGACGGGCTGGGCCTGGAGCGCTTCGCGGTGGTGGGCCGCTCCGGCGGCGCCCCGCACGCGCTGGCCTGCGCGGCGCTGCTGGAGGACCGGGTGAGCAGGGCCGCGGTGCTGGCGCCCATCGCCCCGCCCGACGCCCAGGGGCTCAACTGGTTCCAGGGCATGGCCAGGTCCAACATCATCGAATACTCCTCGGCCGCCTTCGGCCTGCCGATCGTGACCCGGCTGCTGACGGCCATCGCCGAGCAGATCAGGCGCGACCCGACCCACCTGGTGCCGACGATCATGCACGAGCTCCCGGTGCCCGACCAGCACATGATCGCCGACTTCGGGGTCAGGCTGCGGCTGGCGACCAACTTCGCCGAGGCCGTACGGCGGTGCGGCGCCGACGGCTGGGTGGACGACACCCTGGCCTTCACCAGGCCGTGGGGCTTCGACCCCGAGGCGGTCACCGCCCCCACGCTCGTCTGGCACGGCGAGGCCGACGTGTTCTCGCCCGTCGACCACGCCCGCTGGCTGGGCGGCCAGCTCCCCAACGCCCACCTGGTGATCAAGCAGGGCGCGGCGCACTTCGACACGATCCGCGTCCTGCCCGACGCCCTGGCCTGGCTGGTCAGAAAGGTTGCGGCTCCAGGTCGCGGTTGACCCGGCGCCACCCGCGCAGCGCCTCGGCCGACGGGTGCACCTCGCCCAGCGTGCGCACCAGCTCGGTCAGCGTCTGCGAGCGCAGCTGGGCCGCCTCGTCCTTGCGGCCCAGCGCGCGCAGGCTCACGCACAAGTTGTGGCGGCCGGCGAGCGTGTCGGGGTGGATGTCGCCCAGCTTCTCGGTCAGTTGCTCCGTGGTCTCCCGCTCCATCGCCACCGCCCTGTCGAGGTCGCCGCTCTCGGCCAGGCAGTTGGCGAGGTTGAGGGCCGAGGCCAGGGTGAACGGGTGCGAGGCGCCGAGCTGGTCGGCCAGGCCGCGCCAAGCCCGTTCGGCCAGGTCGCGGGCGGCGACGGCGCCGTCGACGCCGCGCACGTAGGTGGCCAGGTTGTTCTTGCCGATCAGCGTGGTCGGGTGCGACTCGCCCAGGTCGGCCAGGTAGAGGTCGACCAGGCCGCCGGCCACCTCGACCGCGCGTTCCTTGTCGCCCAGCGCCGACATCGACGCGGCCAGCTCCAGCCGGGCCGCCAGCGCGTCGGGCGTGCCCTCGTAGTGACGCCGGTACCTGTCCTCGGTCTCCAAAGCCATGTTCCAGGCCTCCTGCTGCTCCCCCAGCCGCCGCAGCGAGACAGCCAGGCTCTTGGCGGCGCGCAACGTGTCGACGAACGCGTCGCCGAGCGCCTCCCTGTACCTCTGCAGCGTGGCGCGCAGCAGATCGGTCGACTCGCGGAACCGCCCCAGCTCGCGCAGGTCCCGGGCGACCTGCGCGGCCGAGAAGAGCGTGTACGGGTGGAGCAGGCCCAGCACCCGCTGGCGGCGCTCCAGGTTGTCCTGGTCGAGCACCAGGGCGTTGGCCGGGTCGCCGACCAGGCGGTAGCCGAGCGCCAGGTTGTTGGCGGCGGCCAGCGTGCGCGGATGCTCCTCGCCGTAGGCGAGCTTCCACTGGTCGTAGGTGCCCCTGTCGAGCTGCAGGCCGCGTTCGTACTCGCCCATGCCGCGCAGGTCCGCCGCGAAACCGCCGGCGGTCATCAGGGTGTGCGGGTGAATCGCGCCGACCGACTCCAGCTGCCTGGCGTGCACCCACTCGTCGAGCTCGCGCGCCTCGCCGTACTTGCCCTGGGAGCGCTTGACGTTGGCCACGTTGAACAGCAGGTGCAGGCGCTGCCTGTCGTCGACGCCGAACTCCGCCTCCCAGCGGCTGGCCAGGGCGTCCCCGAGCTCCAGCGCGGCGTCGAAGTCGCCGCGCTTCCACAGGTAGCGCACGCGGTCGGTGAGCAGCTGGCGGGTCTCCTCCTCCGTGCACTCGGTGGCCCGCGAAGGCTCCAGGTGCTGCCAGATCAGGCCGTAGCGGTGCCAGTTGTCGGGGTCGTCGACGTCGCCCTGCCGAGGTCTGGCTCCGACCAGGACGCGGTGGACGGCGTGGGTCGCGCGCACCTGCTCCGTCTCGTCCATGCCGCTGCGGATGACGGCCTGGACCAGCCGGTGCACCTGGATGGTGTTGTGCCCGAGGTCGACCTTGGCCAGGGCGTAGCGGCCGATCTCGCGGATCACCCGGCCGAGCACCAGCTTCTCGCGCAGCGAGTCGTCGTACGGCAGCAGCTCCTGCATCATCTCGTCGCTGTAGAGCAGCTGCATGGAGATCGGCTCGGGGGCGAAGAAGGCGCACAACTCCAGCAGCCGGACCGAGGCGGGCGAGGTCTCGCGCAGGCGGCGCAGCGACAGGTTCCAGGTGACCGCGACCGGGCTCGGGTAGTCGGTGGGCTGGCCCAGCCGCAGCACCTGCTCGGCCTCGCTCTCCAGCTGCGCCACGAACTCCTTGGGCGGCATGCCCGACTCGGCCAGCCAGGCCGCCGCCTGCTCGACGGCGAGCGGCAGGTTGCCCAGGCCGTTGGCGACCCGGATGGCGTACTCCGCGGCCAGGGTCGGCACCCGGCGGCTCAGGTGCTCCAGGCTCTCCTCCTGGGTGAACACGTCGATCTCCAGCGGCGACGCCACCGCCGACCAGGCGGAGTTGCGCGAGGTGATCAGCACGTGCCCGAAGGCTCCGCCTGGGAAGTAGTTCCTGATCTCGTCGGGCTCGCCGGCGTTGTCGAAGATCAGCAGCCAGCGCCGTGACTGGTCGCCGACCCTCAGCGTCTCGCGCACCTGGGCGACGACCTCGGCCACGTTCTCGGCGATGGGGATGTCCATCGCCCTGGCCAGTTCCTCGAAGGCGGTGTGGATGCGTTCCTGGTTCTCGGCCGAGATCCACCACACCACGTCGTAGTCGGCGCGGAAGCGGTGGGCGTATTCGAGCGCGACCTGCGTCTTGCCGACGCCGCCGAGGCCGTACAGGGCCTGGGGCAGGACCACCGCCTGCGCGCCGCCGGTCAGCTCCCTGCGCAGCGAGTCGAGGACGGCCGCGCGGCCGGTGAAGGCCGCGTTGCGGGCCGGGACGTTCCACACGTCGGGCTCGCTGCCGGGGAATCGGGCCCCGAGGTCCTGCAGGTCGATGGAGTCGCGGCCGACGTCGCGGCCCAGCGCGCGCATGAGGGTGCCCGCCGCGTCCTCTTCCTGGGAGCGGGTCAGGTTGGTGAGCACCCGCTGGCCGAACGGCGGCGGGAAGTGCGGCTCGCTGACCCGCAGGGCGACGAGCTCGGTACGGCCCGCGGCCTCGGCCTCAGTGAGCTCCCT
Organism: Nonomuraea sp. NPDC050663; assembly: GCF_044456985.1. Lineage (NCBI taxonomy): Bacteria > Bacillati > Actinomycetota > Actinomycetes > Streptosporangiales > Streptosporangiaceae > Nonomuraea > Nonomuraea sp. NPDC050663. The sequence continues at coordinate 35,868 of NZ_JBITGL010000024.1, read as the reverse complement.
CCAGACCTCCAGCCGCCTCAGCGCCCGGACGAAGGCGCTCGACAGCACCACGATCGACTGCTGCGGATGGTTGCGCTGCTGGTGCTCGCTGTTCTCGGCGTCGACCGCCTGGAGCATGACGCGGTAGCCGTGCCGGTCGAGCAGCATGGCGATCCAGTCGGCCCACATCTGGTCCTCGGTGACGTACCAGAGCTGGATGTCGGAGTGGTGCCCGGCCAGGCGGCGGGTGTACTGGTCGCGGTAGCGCAGCCGTACCTGCTCGTCCATCGGCGCCAGGCGGGAGACCTCGCCGTCGGTCAGTTCCTCGGCGAGCCGCTCGAAGGAGGCCAGCATCGAGACGGGACGGTTGGGGACGTCGCCGAAGGCGGCCAGGATCTCCTCGAAGGCGTAGTAGGGCACGTAGGGGATCTCGACGTTGCCCCAGTAGGAGTCGAGGCGCTGCGGGCCCAGGCCGCGAGGGAAGGACTCGAAGCGGCTGCGGGCCAGGCTGCGGCCGGCGTCGCACTTCTCGTTCTCGTTCATCTCGACGCGCATCGGCACGGGCAGGATGCGGATGCCGCGGTCGCGGTAGCGGTCGGCGATGTGCCTGACGACGCCGGCGGTGCCCTCGATGCCCTGGTCGGAGAGGGTGAAGCAGGCCACGAGGGAGTCGGGCAGCTGCACGGTGCAGATCTCGGCGATGTCGCTCAGCCCGGTGCGCGAGTCGATCAGGACGTAGTCGTAGCCGGCGCGCATGTCGTCGCGGAGCGCGTCGAGGAAGACGCCGCCGCCCTGCCGCTCGTAGAAGGTGTCCCAGTCGAAGCCGGAGACCAGCGAGGAGTAGTCGCGGTTCTGCCGCCCGGCGGTCAGCAGTTCGAGCGAGCCGTCGCCGAAGTCGAAGTCGACCGTGATGGTGTGCGGCTTGACCTGGGCGTGGCCGCGGTGCCAGTCGGGTGGCCGCTCCGTGTTCTTCATGACCTCCCACTGGTAGTTCGTGATCATGTCGATCACGCCCGGAGTGGCGCCGATCATGCCCTGTTCGAGGAACGGGTGGAAGAACCTGTGCAGTCCGGGCGACTCCAGGTCCCAGTCGACCACCAGCACCCGTTTGCCCGCCGATGCCAGGATCCAGGCGACGTTGGCGACCGCCATGGTCCGGCCGGTGCCGCCCTTGTAGGAGTAGAAAGTGATGATCTGCCCCGTGGTCATGTCCTCTCCCTCCTGATCAGAACCTGGGTCGTTCCGTGCCGCTGTCGGGCGGCGGGTTGGCCGCGCCGTGCTTGAAGTACTGCCTGCTGGCGTTGTCGACCTGCTCGATCAGCGCCTCCTCCAGGTCGGCCGCGGCGGCGACCTGGGTGACCATGCCGCGTTCCTTGGCCTTGGGCCCGAGGGTCTCGCCGATGCGGCGCAGGTCGTCGGGCGAGGGGTCCTTCTCCCACACCACGACGACGGCGACCCACGGTTTGACGACCAGGTATCTGAGGTCGGGCCCGGCGGCCTTGGCGTCGACGATCACCACGACGGGCCGGACGGGATGCGACCTGGTCAGCTCGGCGCGAAAGGAGTGCAGGTCACGAAGGTCCGGGGTGCACTGTTTGGCGCTGGCGATGCGGACGGCGACGTCGCGCGCGTGCCAGTCGGGCGCGGACAGCACGGCCAGGGCCAGGGGGCGCTCGCCGTCCTGGCCACCGAAGGCGTTCTCGCTGAGGGTGAAGTCCTCGGCGGTGCCGTGGGGCAGGTGGCGCGACTCGTGGGCCTTGGCGACGATCACCGTGGCCAGCTTCATGATGACCCTGTTGGCCTCGGCCCGGTGGGTGCGCATCAGGCCGTAGAGGCCCTCGCGGTGGTATTTCTCGCCCAGATCGGGACCGCGATACTGAATCTCCCTGGCGCACGGCGGCAGGTCGCGGCAGGGCGCCCAGAGGACCGGGACGATCGGCCTGTCGATCGCCGGAACGCCGTCGAACCGGTGCGCGAAGGTGGCCCACTCCCGGCCGCAGTTCTTGCTCTGGAACAGGCGCGGAGAATACAGCGGCACAAAAACCGAGCACGTATTCAGATGGGCCGTGATGGCGGCGACCCACGAGCTGCCCAGTTCCAGCGTGACGTCCATGAATCCGGCCGGGTTCGCGCTGAGGTTGGCCAGATCGATGGTGAGGCTCTCGTAGAACGTCCGCACCCAGTAGTTGGGATCCACCCGGTCACTGGGATTGTGCTTGGGAATGCGGGCGTAGCTCAGGAAACAGATGGGTCCAGGAGGCGGGTCTGGTTGATATGGTGCCAATCCGCCCCCCTTCGCGAGATCTTCACTATAGAAATCGGCTCAGCGTAAGGAAAGGGCTTCAAATACGGCTGACCCAATTCTCGTAATGGGCATGTGCCATCTTCGTGGCCCTCTCTTCCGCGCCCGGGGCGACCGGCTCGGCGAGCGCGGGTTCGAGCGCCTCGGCCATGCCCGCCACGAACAGCTCCCCGGCCGGGGTCAAAGCGCCGGACTCGGCCAGCGTGCCCAGCGCCCTGCTGGTCTGCGCCCGCCACCGCGCGAACTCGACCTCGCCGGGCTCGGGCGCCCGGTGCCGGTGGCCGCGCCAGAACTCGGTGACCGCCAGGTGCGCGTAGGTGCCCTGCAACAGGCCCTCGAACGGACGGGGATCAGGGCGCCAGGGGGCGTAGAACAGCCGCCGCTCGCCCGCGTCGAACAGGTCTGCCGCGTCGAGCAGAGCGCCCAGCTTGACGTGCTGGAACTCGTGGATGAGCAGCAGCGCCAGGAGCGCGGGGTCCGCGGGCAGCGCTGCGGCGACCGCTCCGAAGGCGTGGCGGGCGGCCGAGCTGATCTCGCCGCCGTTCTCGGGGGCCGCCAGCGGCATCACGACGCGCAGGCCCGATGTCAGGGCGCCGCGATACCGCGGGAAGTCGGTCTCGATCAGGGCGGCCGCGGCGGCGAACGCCTCCCGCCACCGCGCGCTCGTCTCCTCGTCCAGGCGTGGCTCGGGGTCGTGGCCGTGGCAGCCGCGATACGGGTCGAGGTCCTCCAGCACCACGGTGTCGCTCAACCGGCGCAGCGGCTCCTCGACCTCACCGGGTTCCGGTACGGCCAGCCGTACGCCGTCGCGGGCCGGGACCGCGCCCAGGGTCGGCAGGTAGGCCCAGCCGTCGCGGGCCGCGACCGCGATCCCCGCCTGGAGTCCCGCGTGCGCCGCCGCCGCGGCGGCGATGTTGCCCAGATACCCGGCGTGCGAGGAGTCGGCCAGGCACGAGGTCGCCCACACGCGCACGTAGGGGTGGTCGATGACGCGCCTGACCGCCTCCGGGTGCGTGGCGTCGAGGTGGGTGAGCAGTTCCCAGGCCTCGGGGTGGTGGCCGCCCGCGGCCTTCAGCAGGGCCCGGCCGATGGAGCGCTGGATCCCCGCGAGCACCTCCACGTCGGCGGCGTCGCCGTACCCACGGGAGAGCGCCTCGAAGGTGGGGCCGGGCAGCGCATGGGTGGGCACGGTGGCACTCCGCACGTAGGTGATGAGGTCGAGCAGGTCGGGGCAGTAGACGCTGGGGTTGGCGAAGCCGCTGCCGCTCTTGAAGCGGTGGGCGTACAGGCCGCCGCCGCAGGTGCCGACCACCGGGCAGGCGCGGCACGTGTCGGAGAGCGAGGCCAGGCCGAGCTGCCTGCCGGCGATCCCGGCGTGCGCGGCCACCTCGTCGAGGTCGTGGCGGAAGACGTCGAGCTGGGTGGCGGGGGCGCCGTGGTAGGCGACCTTGAGCGAGTCGGCCTGCTCGTAACCGCCGTCGGTCTCGATCACGACGAGGTCCTTGGCGTCGAGGCCGAGGGATTCGGTCAGGCTGATGCCGCCGCGCGTGGTGCGCACGATCGAGCTGAAGGTGCGGATCGGCAACCGCCCGCCGTCGGCGCGCCAGGCGTCGAAGATCGCCTTCAGCCAGGCGGCGTAGGCGTCGGGCACCGGGCGCATCGGCGGGGTGTCCCACGTGGCGTGGGGCAGCAGGAAGTCGACCGCGGGCGGCTCGAATCCCCTGAGCGCCTCGTAGACGGCGATCGGGTCGTTGCGGACGTCGATCGTGCACAGCAGACCGGAGTACAGGCCCGTGCCGCGCAGCAGGCCGAGCGCGCGCACCACCCGGTCGTAGCTGGAGCGGCCGTCGGCGTAGCGCCGGTGCCGGTCGTTGGCCTCGCGGTCGCCGTCGACGGAGACCCCGACCAGGACGTGGTGACGCTCGAAGACGTCGAGATAGGCCTTGCTCAGCAGGACGCCGTTGGTGTGGATCTTCAGCTCGAGCTCGCACTCGAGGCCCTGGCGGAGGGCCCGCGCGATCTCGTCGAGCCGTCTGGGCCCGGCCAGCAGCGGCTCGCCGCCGTGCAGGATGACGTGGACCCGGTCGAGGCCGTGGCGTTTGACGTGTTCGGCGATGCGCAGCACGGTCTGGTCGAGAGCCTCGGGCGTGATGACCTTCGGTTTGCTCGACCACGAGGTGTCGGCGGCCTCGTAGACATAGCAGTGGTCACACGCCAAATCACACCTGGTGTGAACTTTGAGGATGAACTGCCGGAATGGCCGTGCCATCCCCCAACGGTAATACTCCGCGGCTAGATGGAGGAGTTGAACGCGGTGATATCGAGCCTCTCGACGGTCTGCGGAGCGATGCGGCGAAGGATCTCGTCGATGTCGTCTTGCAGCACCTCGGCCAGGGCGACCTCGGTGAGGTCGGGCACTGCCGACTGGGGGAGCGCTTCGGTGATGCTCATTTCAACAACCACCCCATCTGTCGGCTGGCGCCGTCATGCCCCGAACACTGTCTTCCTATCATCCGCCCGGGGGCCACAATTACCCTTTGGGTAACAGTGTCCTATTGCTTTTCCGAGAGGCGGCACCAGTTTTATGTATCACCGAGAAGTACGCAAACTGGCTGCTCGGCGTTCACCCGGCCTTCGCGAACTCGCCTCGACCTGGGGGCTGCACGAGCATCCGGGCGAGCTTCCCCACCGCGTCCACAACAACGACGGCACCGCGTGGGTGTGGGGCGAAATGTCGGGAATCTCCATCACCGGCCGCTTCGGCAACGCCTTCGACGTGTTCGCCGCGCGGGCGACCGAGGAGATGATCGAGCACGCCTTCGAGACGACGGCCGCCGGTACGGCGGAGCCGTACATCCTGACCGACGTCGTCGACGACGACCACGAGCGGATCGCCCTGCTGGAGCGGCTCGGCTTCGAGCGCTTCCGCGTCTGGGACCACGTCAACACGATCGAGCTGAGCGACGTCGAGGTGCCCGCCACCGCCCGCGAGGCGACGCAGGACGACGCACCCGGCATCGCCGACGCCCTGGAAGGCGCCTTCGGCGAGCGGCGCGACTGGTTCTGGGAACGCGCCGCCGTCGGCGTCGCGGGCGACGGGACGATCGGCGCGGTCACGTTCTTCTGGACCGACCCGGTGACGAAGACCGGCCACTTCGAACCGGTCGGCACCCACCCCGCCCACCGGCGGCGCGGCCTGGCCAGGGCCGCGATGCTGCACGGCCTGCGCGAACTGCGCGCGGCGGGGATGACCTCGGCGACGGTCAACCACAACGCCGAGAACCTCCCCGCCGCCGCGCTCTACCGGTCACTCGGCTTCCGCGTCACCAACGAGACGTACGGCTACCGCCGGCCGCGCGGGAACTGACGCCCGGCCACGCCGGCCTCACGTGGTCGCCAGAGCCATCGTCGGCGACATCCTGGCGGCCCGCATGGCCGGGTAGATCCCCGCGATCGTCCCGATGAGCAGCGTCGCCCCGATCGCCCCGCCGATCGCCCACGGAGGCACGATCGGCGGCCAGTCCCTGCTGAAGGCGTAGCCGCCTGTCGCCAGGGTGCCGAGCACCGCGCCCACGACCCCGCCCAGCGCCGACAGCAGCAACGACTCGGCCAGGAACTGCACGCGGATCTGCCCCCTGGTCGCCCCGAGCGAGCGCCGCAGGCCGATCTCCTTGCGCCGCTCCAGGACCGAGATGACCATGGTGTTGGCCACCCCCACCCCGCCCACGAGCAGGGCCACCGCCCCCAGGCCGAGCAGCAGGTTGGTGAAGGCGCCCGCCGCGGCGGCCTTGGCGGCCAGGCCGTCGGAGGGCCGGCTGACCTCGACCTCCTCGGGGTTCTCCGGGTTGACCGTCTGCGGCAGGATCGCCCGCACCGCCTCCACCGAGGCGTCGGTGGAGCGCTCGTAGATGGTCGTGGCGTGCCCGTCGAAGTCGAGGTACTTCTCCGCGGCGGGGAAGCCGACGAGCGCGGACCGTTCGATCTCGGGGGCGAGCGTCATCGGGCCGAGGATGCCGATGACGCTGAACCAGCGGTCGCCCATCCACACCCTGACCCCCGTGCGGGTGATGCCCAGCCGTTTGGCCGCCTCGGAGCCCAGCACGACCGCCGGCTGGCGCTCGGTGGCCGCGTTGAGCCAGGTGCCGCGCCGTACCTCGCCCTCCAGGGTCTTGAGCAGCTCGGCGGAGGCGGCCTGGACGGTGATGCCGCCGGTGACCGCCTCGGGGATGCGGTCGGTGCGCCGCACGCTGGTGTCGACCACGCCGGTGGCGGCGGCGGTCTGCACCGGGCCGATGCGCTCGACCATCTCCAGGGCCTTGACCGGCAGCTTGGCCTCCTCGCCGAACATGGTCTGGCCGGGACCGACGGTCAGCAGGTTGGTGCCGAGCCGGTCGAGCTGGCGCAGCAACTGCTCGCGTGACGACGACGAGATGCCGATCACCGCGATCATCGTGGCGATGCCGATCGCGATGCCGAGTGCCGACAGGAAGACCCGCGTGGGCCTGGTGCGCAGGCCGACCGCCCCGACCCGCAGGACGTCCCTGGCCGACAGGCGTGCGGGCTTCACGTGAGCCGCCCGTCGCGCATGCGGACCTGGCGCGGGCACCACTCGGCGATGTCGTTGTCGTGCGTGATGATCGCGATCGTGGTGCCCGCGTCGTTGAGGTCCTTGAGCACCTTCAGCACCTCGGCGCCCGAGGCGGTGTCGAGGTTGCCGGTCGGCTCGTCGGCCAGCAGCAGCGGCGGGTCGCCCACCACCGCCCTGGCCACCGCGACCCGCTGCTGCTCGCCGCCCGACATCTGGTTGGGCTTGTGGTCCAGCCGGTGGCCGAGCCCGACCCGCTCCAGCGCCTTCCTGGCCCTCCTGCGGCGTTCCCGCAGCGGCGCCCCGCTGTAGAGCATGCCGTCGGCGACGTTGTCGAGCGCGGTGACGCCGGGCGACAGGTGGAACTGCTGGAAGACGAAGCCCAGGTGGCGGGCGCGCAGCGCCGACAGCTGGCGGTCGGTCAGCCTGGCCACGTCGTGGCCGGCGATGCGCACCGTCCCTGACGTCGGCCGGTCGAGCGTGCCGATCATGTGGAGCATGGTCGACTTGCCCGAGCCCGACGGCCCGACGATGGCCAGCAGCTCGCCCGGCTCGACCTCCAGGTCCACGCCGCGCAGCGCCTGGACCTGGCCGTTGTAGACCTTGGTCACCTCTTTCAGCTCGATGATCATGTACTCGGCACCCCGACCTTCATGCCCTCCTTCAGATCGCCCTTCACCTCGACGAAGCCGCTGCCGAAAGCGCCCGTCTTCACTGGCACGATCCGCGTGGCCGCACCCTCGACCACCTCCACGCCGAACCCGCCCTCGCGCAGCGCGAGCAGCGCCTCGACCGGCACGGCGAGCACGTCCTCGTGCTTCTCGCTCTGCAGCTCGACCTCGACGGGCGCGTGGTCGAGACGCGTCTTCGGCTTCTTGGTGAGCGTGATCTCGACGTCGATCGTGGTGGTCTGGTTCTCGCGCTCGCCGGTGACCTCGGCGACCGTGCCGACCTCGGTGATGCGGCCCGCCACCGTCTCGCCGCCCGGCAGCTCCACCGAGACCTTGGCGCCCTTCCTGGCCAGGGCCTGGTCGGAGGCGTTCAGGTCCATGTGGACCTGGAGCTTGGTGCCGCTGACCGCCAGCGCCTTCTGGCCCGGCCGTACCTTGTCGCCCTTGGCCGCGCTCACCTCCTTGACACGTACGGCCGACGGCAGGAAGACCACCTCGGCGGCGGTGACGCGGCCGGTCTCCTCCAGGCCTCGGTCGTCCTGCCACTCCTTGATCGCGGCGTAGGTCGAGTACGTGAACTCGTCGTCCACGGTCACGTCGTAACCCAGGGCCTTCAGGTTGCGTTCGAGCTGCCTGACGTCGGGGCCGTCGCCGACACCCCAGTACAGGTCGCGGTAGAGGGGCAGCTCGCCGTACATCAGGGTGACCGGCTTGCGGTCCACCTTCAGCAGGCTCTGGCCCCTCTTGACGACCTTGCCCTGGTCGGGCGCCCAGGTGACGGTGCCCGACGCCTCGATGGCGACCTGCTGCTCGTCGGCGTAGATCAACTCGCCGTCGACGGTCTGCGTGTCGACCAGGTCACGCCGCTCGACCGTCGCCGTGGCAGGCACCTCCGCCTGGGGCTCGGCAGCCGGCGCGGGCTGGTTGAGCAGGACGAACGCCGCCCCGCCGCCGATCACGAGCGCGGCCAGGACCAGGAGGCCGGCCTTCATGATCCCTGACCCTCCGGACCGAACTCCTTGCAGGCGGCCTGCGCCTCGTCGACCTTCTTCGGGTCGGTGCCCCTCGGGACGTTGATCTCGATGCGGCCGTCGGCCGACGGGTCCTTCATCGGGATGCCGTGCTCGCGCATGCACTGGGCGAACTTGAGCATGCGGTCGCGCTCCTCGGCGGGGATGCCCTGACCCCTGTCGCCGACCGCGCCCTCCATGTGGTGCTGGCAGGCCTTCTGCGCCTTCTCCATCTTCTCGCGGTCGCCGGGGCCGCCCTTCATCATGATCCGGCCGTTCTTGGGATCCTCCATCTGCACGCCGTTCTCACGCATGCACTGGGCGAACTTGAGCGCCGCCGCGTCGCTGTCGACGGTGGCCGACGGGGAGGACGACGGCTGGGCCGTACCTCCGCCGGCGCTGGCGACTCCGGTGTCGGCGGGTGCGCCTCCGCAGGCGGCGACGGACATGGCCAGCATCAGGGCCGGCAGGATGAGCCTTCTCATGGCGGCAACTGTCGGGCGGGCCGCGCTAAACGCGGATAAGGCGCCTGACTTACCGGCGTCTAACACTTCCCACGGCACCCTCATAGGCATGCGAGTGCTGGTGGTGGAGGACGAGGAACAGATGGCCGACGCCATCGCCCGCGGACTGCGGCTGCACGCGATGGCCGTCGACGTCGCCTACGACGGGCAGGAGGCGCTGGAGCGCGCCTCCTACGTCGACTACGACGTGGTCGTGCTCGACCGCGACCTGCCCGAGGTGCACGGCGACGAGGTCTGCGCCTCGCTCAACGGCAGCACGCGGGTGCTCATGCTCACCGCCGCCGGCCAGGTGCGCGACCGCGTGCAGGGACTGGGGCTCGGCGCCGACGACTACCTGGCCAAGCCGTTCGTCTTCGCCGAACTGGTCGCGCGTGTCCGCACCCTCGGGCGCAGAACCGTGCGCGACGTCCCGGTGCTGGTCGAACGGCGCGGCATCGTGCTCGACCCGGCCAGGCGCACCGTCCTGCGCGGCCCGCGCGAGATCGTGCTCAACCGCAAGGAGTTCGACCTGCTGCGGGTGCTGATGGAGGCGTCCGGATCGCTGGTCAGCTCCGCCGACCTGCGGCGCCGCGTGTGGGACGAGTTCGCCGTCGAGAGCGGGGTGCTACGGGTGACCATGACGTCGCTGCGCCGCAAGCTGGGCGCACCCGCCGTGATCGAGAACGAGCCCGGGAAGGGTTACCGGCTGTGAAGCGGCTCGGGCTGCGCATGCGGCTGACACTGATCTACGGCGGGCTGTTCTTCCTGGCCGGATCGGTGCTCGTATGGTTCACGTACCTGTCCAACAGCCGCTCGCTCAACGTGCGCATCGTGGGCAAGTTCACCGCCACCGCCACCGCCCCGCCCACCGGGCCGCAGGTGGACAGGTTCTACGTCGACGACGCCATGAAGGGCCTGGAACAGAGCGCGATCAACGTCCAGAACGACATGCTGCGCACCTCGATCATCATCCTGGTGATGGTCGGGCTGGTGGCGCTGATCATCGGCTACTTCGTCGCCGACCGCGCCCTGCGCCCGCTGGAGCGCGTCACCGAGACCGCCCAACGGCTCTCGGAGAGCACCCTGCACGAGCGGATCGGCCTTCGAGGCCCCGCCGACGAGGTCAAGAAGCTCGCCGACACCTTCGACGCGATGCTGGACCGGCTGCACCGGGTCTTCGACAACCAGCGGCGCTTCATAGCCAACGCCTCCCACGAACTGCGCACCCCGCTCGCGATCAACCGGACCGTCCTGGAGGTCGCCCTCGAGGAGCCGGCCGTCTCCGAAGACCTCCGGGTGCTCGCCCGCTCCCTGCTCGGCACCAACGCCCGCTACGAGCGGCTGATCGAAGGACTGCTCCTGCTGGCCGAGTCGTCGGAAGAGCTCGCGGTGCGCAAGCCCGTCGACCTGTCGCAGATCGTCAGGACAGCCCTCGCCGACGTGCCGCTGCGCTCCGCCGAAGTGACCGCGGAACTGCCCGCCGTCATGGTCGACGGCGATCCGCTGCTGCTGGAGAGATGCGTCTTCAACCTGCTGGAGAACGCCGCCAAGTACAACGTCAAGCACGGGCACATCTGGGTCGCCGTCGACCTCGACGGCTCGCTCCGCGTCGAGAACACCGGCCCCGCCGTACCTCCCTACGAGGTCGACGACCTGTTCGAACCCTTCAGACGCGGCCACGGCGACCGGGTGCGCTCGGCCCGCGGCTCAGGGCTCGGCCTCTCGATCGTCCGCGCCATCGTCGAGGCCCACGGCGGCACCGTCGCGGCCGTGGCCCGCCCCTCCGGCGGGCTCGCCGTGACCGTACGGCTCACGCCAGCGGAATCAGGTAGTGGATGAAACCCCTGTTGACCGCCACCTGGTCGTACAGCCTGCGAGCGGTGGCGTTGCCCTCCTGAGTCAGCCAGTAGACGCGGCTGAGCTCCCTGTCCTTCGCCCACACGGTCACGGCCTCGATCAGCGTGCGCGCCACCCCCCGGCCGCGCGCCACCGGGTCGGTGAACAGGTCCTGCAGGTAGCAGACGTCCGCCGAAGTGGTGCTCGCGTGGACGAGGAAGTGGGTGATGCCCACCAGCCTCCCGTCGAGCCTCGCCCCCAGGGCGTGGACACGGGTGTCGTCCATGAACGCCCGCCACGACGAGTCGTACTGCTCCTGCGGCAGCTCGCGCTCGTAGAAGGCGTTGTAGCCCGCGAACAGCTCCTGCCACCGCGCGCGATCTTCGGGAACCAGCCTGCCGATCTCGATCACGGGGTAAGGCTAGCCCTACCAACACTTGGCCAGCTCGCGGGATCGAGAGCCGGGCGCGACCTCCGTAGTTTCTTAGACATGAGAACCCTCCAGCGCCTCCGCGCCGACAGCCGCTACACCATCATCGGCTTCCCCACCTCCATCGCCTCCTTCAGCCTGACCATCGCCGGCGTGGCCGCGGGCATCGGCAGCGCCGTCGCCTTCGTCGGGCTGCCCATCCTGTCCGGCACCGCGGCCATGGGCCGCCGCTTCGCCGACCTCGAGCGCTCCTCGATCGCCTCGGTCGTCGACCACCCCGTGGAGTCACCCGCCTACACCGAAGCGCCGTCGTGGGCCGGCTGGTTCCGCCGCGTCATGAACCCCCTGCTGAACGGCCAGGCCGGGCTCGACCTGCTGCACGCCGTCCTTTCCTTCCCCCTTGCCATCGTCTCCTTCGTGCTGACCGTCACCTGGTGGGCCGGGACCGTCCTCGGACTGACCTTCCCGCTGTACGGGTGGATCCTGTTCAACACCATCGGTCCCGAGGGCAGCCTGCCCGCGCTGCTCGGCTTCGGCGGCGGGCTGGCCGGTTACGTGATCTTCAACACCGTCGTGGGGCTGCTGTTCGCGATCACCCTGGTGCCCGTCGTGCGCCTGGCGGCCCTCGTCCGGGCCAGCCTGGGCGAGGCCCTCCTCACCCGGGCCGTCCATGGGACGCGGCCCTCACGGGTGGCGATGGCGGCGTGAAGCTGGCGAATCCCGCCCCGGAGTGAACTCACTCCGGGGCATTTTCGCGCTCGGGGGCTATTTCGCGCGGGGGCTATTCGCGCTCGGGGCCTTTTCGCTCCGCAGTACGGCATGCGCCGCGATCAGCAGCGCCACCTCATCTCCTGCCTCATCCCCCGCCTGGTCCCCCGCCTGGTCCCCCGCCTCGTCCTCCGGCTGGTCCCCTGCCTCGGCCACCAGCTCGGCGGCCCACCCCAGGAGCGTCTCCAGCTGCGGATCGGCCTCCGTGACCACGGCCGCCACGCTTCCCAGCACCACCACTCCCCCCGTGCCGTCGATCGTCACCACCTGCCCTTCGGCGAGGTCGTGGCTCCCGACCCCCACCACGGCCGGCTTGCCCATCGACCGGGCGACCACCGCCGCGTGGCACGTCGGCCCGCCGCGAGCGGTGACCACACCCGCCGCGGCCGCCAGCCCTTGCATGTCCAGCGGCGACGTCTCGGGCCGCACCAGGATCACCGGCCCACCGGCCGCGATCCGCACGGCGCTGTCGGAGGTGGTGGCCACCCGGCCGCTCACCACCCCAGGACACGCCCCCACCCCACGCGCCACGACCTCCAGCCCTCCGGCGACCTCCGGCCCTTCCGCCGCCACCCCCGGCCCGTGCCTCACCCCACCGGCCACGACCTCCCTTGTCGCAGCCAGCCGGGGTGTCCGGGCCGAGGCCAGCATCGACGGCTCGACCCTGAGCAGCGCCGCCCGGCGGTCGATGACCCCTTCCTCCGCCAGATCCACCGCCACCCTGACCGCCGCCCGCCCCGCCAGCCCGCCCGGCCGTACCTGCAGGAACCACAACCGCCCGCCCTCGAACGTGAACTCCACGTGGCAGACGTCCCGATAATGGCCTTCCAGCCTGGCCAGAGCCTCGCCCAGCCCGTCGCGAATCCCCTGCGGCAGCACGCTCAACGGCTCGGTCACCGCACTCCCCGACACGACCGCGTCCCCGCGCCGCCCCAGCAGCACCTCGCCGTACAGCCCTGGCTCACCCGTGTTCGGATCCCGGCTGAAGGCCACCCCCGACCCGCCCCGCTCGCCGTACACCATGGCCTGGATCGTGACCGCCGTCCCCAGATCATGCGGGATGTCATGAAGCACCCGATAAGTCCTGGCCCGCGGCGTGTCCCACGACGCGAAGACCGCCTCCACCGCCTTCCCCAGCTCCTCACCGGAGACGTCGAGCAGGGTGCTCATCATGCCGGGCATCGACACCATCGCCCCCGACCGCACCGACACCGCCCCCCGTACGGCAGCAGCCAGCTCCGCCACCAGCCCATCGGGCAGCCGCCCGTCCCTCAGGTAAGCGCGGCACACATCCACAGGGATCACCCACCCGGCAGGTACGGCCAAGCCCAGGCGCATCATCGTGACCAGCCCGTGAGCCTTGCCGCCGATCACGTCCGCGGGCTCGTCGAGGTGGGGCGAAAGCGGCAGGATCATCGCGGGATGCCCAACGTGACCAGCAGATCCTCGTGGAGCTGGAACCAGATGGCGTGATACGACTCCATCTCGTCGGTCAGATACTCGGTGCGCCCGTCGAGCGCCAGCTTCAGCGCCACGGAGAGCCGCTCCCGATACCGGCCGAACCGCGGGAGCACGGCGGTCAGATCGGCGATGACGGCGGTCGCACGACGGTCGAAGTCGGCAAACAACGCCAGGACCTTGGCACCGTCAGAACGCAACTGCCAGGCCGTGCACAGGTCGAGGAGCTCGGGATTGAGCACCAGGAACTCGTCGAAGACGAGCAGCACCCGAGCCCGTGCCCCCGTGGCGTCCAGCTCGGCGGCGGCCTGCTCGGCAGCGGCCTTCTTCCCGCGGTCGGTCAGACCCCAGCCGCCGAACTCGCCCGGCAGCCGCGTCACCAGACCGTCCACGGCCAGGTCGATCAGCTCGGACTCGGCCTCGGGCTCGGGCAGGGCGGCGATCTTCGCGATGCGGTCGAGCTTGGCGAAGCCGATGCAGCGGAGGGTGTGGAGCAGGGAGTTCATGGGCGTACCTCGGCAACCGCGTGGGCGGCGCCTCTTCCTTCGGCTCGGGCGATGATCTCACCGTTGTGGATGCGTATGGCAATTTCCAGCTCATCGGGCTCGGGGCCTCCGTCGGGAGGACGCCCTACGCCCACGACCCGGCCGTTGTCGCCCGACCCGTGGTCGTCCCGGCCGTGGTCGTCCCGGCCGTCGTCGCCCCGGCCGTCGTCGTCCCGGCCGTGATCACCCCGGCCGTGATCACCTCGGCCGTGATCAACCCGGCCGCGACCGTCCCGGCCGTCCTCACCCCGGCCGTCCTCACCCCGGCCGTCCTCACCCCGGCCGTCCCCACCAGCGCGCCCCAGGACCGCCGACGTGACGGCCAGGTCCTCGTCCAGCACCAGGCGCAGCGGCACCCCCACCTCCAGCACCCGCAAGCACCCCGCCAGGTCACCGACCCTGAGCCGCACCAGCCTGCCCAGCTCCGCCGGGTCGGCGGTTGCCACCACCACGGTCACCTGATCGTCCGGCCGAGCCGCCCGCACGGCCTCCTCGGCCGCCTCCAGCCGCTGCGTCCCCAAAACGACGATCACCCCGTCCGTCCCGAGGTCCACCGGCCGCCCCGTCAGCTCGTCCCGCACCCCGTCCGGAGGTCGCCACGGCTCCCAGACCTGGCGCGCCGCCCCGGTGAAGTCGAGGTATGGCGGAGCCCACTCGTCGTCCAGGTCGAGCCCGGCGAGGTGGCGGCTGGCCTGGATCACGTCGAAGGGGTCGCCGAACCCCGGCGCCCGCTCGGCCAACTGGCATGCACCGGCAAGAAGCGTCAGCACCAGCTCCGCCAACCGCACCCGCCGCCCCCGGGCCGCCTCCTCGCGAGCAAACCGCCCCGGCGATTCCCCAGGACGCCGGAACTGCCCTGGCTCCCAGCCGCGAAGAGCTCGCCCCTCCGCCGCTTCACCGCGCGGGTCCCGGCCCCCCGCTTCTCCTCCGCGAGGCGCCGTCCCCCCTCCGGGCGTGCCCTGACCCCCCGCCTCCTCCTCGTCGGGGAACTGCTCCAGTGCCAGCCCCAGCAGCACCCCCTCCAGCCGCGCCACCTGGGCCAGGGTCGCCCGGCCGAGGTCGTCCTCGAACACCCCCGCGAGCGACCGCAACCGCAGGCGCGCCGCGGCTGGAGGGTCGCCCGCCAGCGGCAGCCGTTCGAGCCACACCCTGACGAACGCCCCCAGCGCCCCGGCGAGGGAGTTCTGCCTGCCCGGCGACGTGTCGTGCTCCAGCAGGTCGAGCAGCACCGCCAGGTACAGGGCCCGCTTGCTGGGGAAGTTCGAGTACACCGCCCCCCGGGTGAGGTCGGCCCGGGCGGCGATGCGGTCGATCTTGGCGTCCTGGTAGCCGTGCGCCGCGAACTCGTGGCCGGCGGCGCGCAGGACGGCGTCGCGGGTGAGTTCCTGGCGTTGCGCCCGGGTAAGGCGGGGCATCGGGATACCTCGATCATTCAGATGATGGGAACATCTGAATGATACGACCATCTCACTGTGCCGTCAGCACGTCCCCGATCGCCGCGAGCGCGAGCGTCTTGTAGCCGACCGAGTCGAACGCCACCGTGATCCGGTCCGTCTCGCGGCTCATCACCGTCCCTTCTCCCCACGCCTTGTGCACGACCTTCGAGTGCAGCGGGAACGGCCCCTCGTCAACCGCCGGCGCCTCAGCGGGCCGGGGAGTCGCCACGCAGGTGTCGCAGTTGCCGCAGTGCCTGCCGTACGGCTGGCCGAAGTACTCCAGCAGGAAGCGGCGACGGCACCCGGTCGTCTCCGCGTATCCCCGCATCATGTCGATGCGCGAATCGTCGACGCGGTGCCGTACCTCGTCGAGCTCCACCGCCCGGGCCGCGGCCCGCTTGGGCGTGGGCCCGCCGCGCACCGCGCGCACCTCACCCGAGGCGCTCACGGTCAGCGCCTCGGCCTGCTCCAGCAGGTTGATCAGGCTGGTCAGCTGCGACGACCCGATCCCCAGCAGCGACCGCAGCTCGGAGACCGGCACCGTGCCGCCGTGCTCGGCGACGAGCGTCGCCACTCGCAGCAGCGCCTCGGCGTCGACCCGGCCGGAGGCGAAGAAGCGCCGCAGCCCGAGGTCCTCCGACCGGTAGAACAGCACCGCGTGCGCCGGGTTCCCGTCGCGCCCCGCCCGCCCGATCTCCTGGTAGTACGCGTCGGGCGACTCCGGCGGAGCCGCGTGCAGCACGTGCCGTACGTCGGGCCGGTCGATCCCCATGCCGAACGCCGACGTGGCCACCACCACGTCCAGCTCGCCCGCCGTGAACAGCTCGTGCACGCGGGTGCGCTCCTTGGCCCGCATCCCCGCGTGGTACGACTCGGCCCGGCGCCCGGCCTGGGCCAGCGCCTCGGCGTATTCGGCGGCCTCCCGCCGGGTGGCGACGTAGATCAGCGTCAGTCCTTCGGCCGCGGCGGCGTGCTCGATCAGGGCCTTGCGCTTGTCCTCCTCCCTGACGAACCTGCGCACCTTCAGCTCGATGTTCGGCCGGTCGAAGCCGCGCACGATCTGCACCGGGTCACGCATGCCCAGGAAGCGCACGATCTCCTCGCGCACGTTCGGCGCGGCCGTGGCGGTCAGCGCAACGACCGGCGGGTGGCCGAGCCGTTCGATGACCTTGCCCAGGCGCAGGTAGTCGGGGCGGAAGTCGTGCCCCCAGGAGGAGACGCAGTGCGCCTCGTCGACGGCGATCAGCGAGGGCCGCGCCTTGGCCAGCCGGTCGACGACGTCCGGCTTGGCGAGCTGCTCGGGCGACAGGAAGACGAACTCGGCCTCGCCCGCGGTGACCTTCTCCAGGCCCTTGTCCACCGACGAGGTGGAGTTGACCGCCACCGCTCCGCCCGCGTCGGCCTTGAGCAGGCTCATCACCTGGTCACGCTGGAGCGCGATGAGCGGTGAGACCACGACCGTCGGCCCGTCGCGCAGCTGGGCGGGCACCTGGTAGACGGCCGACTTGCCGCTGCCGGTCGGCATGACCAGCAGCACGTCCCGGCCGTCGAGCAGGTGTTCCATGGCCTCCTGCTGGCCGGGCCGCAGCTCCTGCCAGTCGAAGGTCTGGCGTGCCGTGGCCCGCAGCTTGCGGCCACGCCTGCCGTACCTGCTGTTGAGCCGTTCCAGTAATCCCATGGGCCTCCCCCTCGGTTCGGGCGGTCATTACCCCGGAATCCGGCCTGCTCTACCGTGGTCGCGATTTCCGCACCTCAGCGGCCTGCCTGCCCGGGCAGGCAGGCCGCTGAGGCGGTCAGACGGGCCTGGCCATGTCGGCCTGGATCTGCTCCGCGCTCAGGTCGGTGGAGTAGATCCTGACCTCGTCGATCAGGCCCTTGAAGTAGATGCCGTAGTAGGGGTCCTGGCCGAACCGTAGCGGGTTGGTGCCCGGCCGGATGGCGGCCAGGTGGCCGTCCCCGGCTGCGGCGACCTGGACGCCGTTGACGAACAGCTTCATCGTGCCGCCGCCGAAGGTGAGGGCGACGTGGCTCCAGGTGCCCGTCGGGAGCGGGGTCGGGCCGGCGACGAGGTGCCCGCCCGGGTAGAAGGGCTCGACCTTGCCCGAGGGGCCTTCCGGCGGGGAGCCGGTGTTGCTTCGCGCGGCGTGCAGGACGTACTCCTCGGTGCCGTTCTCGCCCTTCTGCACGAGGGGGTGCGTCTGGGAGATCTCGGTCGGATACACCCACGCTTCGACGGTGAGGGCGTCGTCCATCACCAGCGACGCGGCGTGAGGCACCAGCGCGACACTGGCGTTCGTGGTGAACGACAGCGCCTTGCCGTACTTGCCGTCGGCCCACGTGGTGGCCGTGGCCGTACCGTCGTTGTCCTTGCCCGAGGAGTCGCCGACGGCCTGGCCCGTGCCCTCGTTCATGCCGTAGGCGGCGGCCAGGCAGTCGGCGGGCGGGCAGCCGGTGACGTCGGCGGCGGCCGACGGGGAGAGTTCGCCGGGCTGGCCGGCCGAGTCGACGGCGCGGACCTGGTAGTGGTGACGGCCCGCGGACAGCCCGGTGTCGACCAGGCTGGTCCCGGTGAACGTGCCGAGCAGGATCGACCCGGTGCCGATCCCGGCGTTCGAGGAGCGGGAGCGGTAGACCTCGTAGCCGGTGACGCGGTCGTCGTCGGCGGGCGTGGTCCAGGAGAGCGTCGCCTTGCCGGGTCCGCCCGTCGCGGTCACCGACGGCACGCCCGGCGGCTGGTCGGGCACTCGCGCCGAGGCCTCGTTGGACGCGGGTCCGGCCTGTCCCGCGTAGTCGATCGCGATGACCCTGTAGTAGTAGGTGCCGGCCTCCAGCGGCGAGTCGGTGTACAGGGCGGGGCCGTTCGTGGCGATGAGCGTGCGCGGAGTGGGCGTGAACCCCCGCGTGGTCGAGCGGTGCACCCGGAAGTAGGCCAGGCCCCACGGAGCGGTGGGCATCGCCCAGCGCAACTCGGCCGAGTCGAGGCGGCCGCCCGCGACGAGCGAGCCGGGCGCGGAGGGCGGGTCGCCGGGTACGGTCACCTCCACCGCGACCGCGGCCGAGGGCGGGCTCGCCTGCGAGCCCGTGTCCAGCGCGACGACCCGGTAGTAGTGGGTGCCCGCCGGCATGCCCACGTCCCAGAAGGCCGTACCCGCGAGGGCGTCCCTCTCGCCCACCCAGGTGGCGGCCGACGGGGTGAACTCCGGCGTGGTCGAGCGGTGGATCTCGTAGGCGCGCACCCCGATGTCGTCCGTCGAGGCCGTCCAGCCGAGCTGGACGTTCGCTGACTGCGCGGTGACCGTCAGCTCCGTGGGCTGCGACGGCGGCCGGTCGACCGCGACTATCGGGTGGTTCATGTCCAGCTTGACCTGGGCGGTAGTCCTGGCGGTGGAGAAGATGCGCACCTCGTCGATCAGGCCGTTGAAGTGCCGCCCGAGGTAGCCTCCGATCCGCAGCGCGCCGTTGCCCTGGTGGATGCGGCCGGAGACCGCGCGCTCGCCCTGCAGCGCGCCGTTGATGTAGACCCTGAGCCGCTGACCGTCGTAGGTCGTGGCCAGGTGCTGCCAGCTGAACGGGGAGAACCCGTGGCGCGAGGCCACCTTGCGGGTGGTGTTGGTGGTCACGTAACCCGCGGCCCGGTAGGCGGAGTCGCCCGGCTCCATGTCGGGCCCGGTCAGCCCGTAGGCGGGACGGCCGGAGGCGTCCTTGACCACGATCGGGCCCTGGGTGTCGGTGAACTCGGCGGTGATCCAGGCCTCGATGGTGAACGCCTTCGACAGCTTGAGGCCGGCCGACGACGGCACCTTCACGACGCTGGTGCCGCCGTCGAACCGCAGGCCCCTGCCGTACCTGCCCTCGGCCCACGTCGCGCCGGTGATCGTGCCGTGGTTGCCCTTCCCCGAGAGGTCCTGTACGGCGGAGCCCGCGCCTTCGTTCATCCCGTAGGCGGCCACCAGGCCCGGCTCGGCGGCATGGGATGCACTCGGTGTAATCAGAACGATGCTGAAAGTGATGGCCGCAATCAATGCGGATAAGCCGGATGAACTCTTCACGTGTTGTCCCCCAGTGATGATGAAACCCCGTTGCGGTGCGCCCCGAAGCACCGGTGAGCGCAGTATGCGCTCTTGTGGGAGCGTTGTCACGACTTCGTGGCAGGATGCGCGCTGTGATGGAGCTGCACATCGACCGCGACGGCCCGGACGGTTTGTCCGAGCAGATCTATCAGCAGATCAGGACGGCGATCCTCGACGGGCGGCTACGGCCGGGCGATCCCCTCCCCTCGACGAGGGATGCGGCCAGGCAGCTCGGCGTCTCCAGGACCACGATCGCCTCGGCCTACGACCTGCTGTCCGCGGAGGGCCTCGTGGGCGGCCGCGTCGGAGCGGGCACCTTCGTCAGGGCGACCGGCCCGCACCCGGCGGGCTGCGTGCCCGAGACCCGGCCCGCGGGCAGCCCGCTGCGCCCCCGCGCGATCTGGGACACCGTCATCATCCCCACCCACCTGTCCGAGGAGCCGGAGTACGACTTCCGCGTCGGCCTCCCCGACGCGCGCCTGTTCCCGTACCAGACCTGGCGCCGCCTGATCACCCGCGAGCTGCGCACCTCGGCCGTGCGTGCCGGCATCGTCGGAGAACCGGCCGGCCACCAGGGCCTGCGCGAGGCCATCGCCAGGCACGTCGGCGTCTCCCGCGCCGTCCGCGCCGACCCGGCCGACATCGTCGTCACCAGCGGAAGCCAGCAGGCGCTCGACCTGATCGTGCGCGTGCTGTTACGCCCCGGCGACCGCGTGGCCGTCGAGAACCCCGGTTACCCGCTGCACCGCAACCTGCTCGCCACCTCCGGCATGGACGTCGCGCCCGTGCCCGTCGACGCCGAAGGCCTGGTCGTCGAGGCGCTTCCCGACGACTGCCGCCTCGTCATCGTCACCCCGTCGCACCAGCTCCCGCTCGGGGTGCGCATGTCGCTGCCCCGCCGCCTCGCGCTGCTGGAGTGGGCCGCCGCCCACGACGCCGCCATCATCGAGGACGACTACGACAGCGAGTTCCGCTTCGCAGGCCCGCCGCTGGAGACCCTGCACTCGCTCGACCGCTCCGGCCGCGTCATCTACCTCGGCACCTTCTCCAAGGTCATGCTCATCACGCTGCGCCTCGGCTTCTGCGTCGTCCCCTCGGAGCTGCGCCAGGCCATGCGCGCCGCCAAGCACCTGGCCGACTGGTTCACCCCCGTGCCTGTCCAGGCGGCGCTGGCGGGATTCATCGACGAGGGGCTGCTGGCCCAGCACATCCGCCGCATGCACAAGGTCTACGGCGAGCGGCACCGCCGGATCGCCGCCGCCGTCCGCCAGGACTTCACGCCCTGGCTGGAGCCGATCCCCTCGGCAGCCGGGCTGCACCAGACCGCCTGGCTCAGGACCGGCGCGGCCGACGAGCTCTTCCCCGCCATCGTGGAGGCCAAGAAGCACGGCGTCGGGATCTTCACCGTGCGCATGTTCGCCGTGCCAGGCACCGACTTCCGCAACGGCCTGCTGTTCGGCTACGGCTCCATCCGCGCCGAGTCCATCGACGGCGGGTTGCGGATCATCCGCAATGGCCTGGTGCGTTAACACCCGAATTGGCCCTCGGAATCGCGGATCTCCGGCTCTTACAGTCGTGTCGTTCCCCTGGTGAAACGGAGTGCTGGGCCCGCTAAGGCCGATGGGGGCCGGTCTCAGCACTCCGTTTCTAGCAAGCCGTTCATGAGCGCGACCCGCCGTTCCGTGTGGTCGCGGGTCGCCACGAGCGCCACGCTGAGGCCCAGCGCGGGGACCCTGGCGTGCAGCGCCCGCAGACCGATCCAGCCACCGCCGTGTCTGAAGACCCGATGCCCGGCCTGCGACCGCACCCCGACGCCCCACGCGTAGTCGAGCGGCGTCCCGTCGTCGAGTCGGCCCGGCGTCTGCGTGAGCGCCGAAACGCCCAGCTCGTCGTCGTTCATGGCCTGACCCCATCGCAGCAGGTCCGTCAGGGTGCTCCACACCCCGCCGTCGCCCAGCGACAGCGGGGCCGGGCGCGGGGTGACAAGAGGTACGGCCCCAGGCGGCGCCGGTTCGGGGCCAGCCCAGAAGCGCGTGCCGTCCATCTGGAGCGGCGCGAACAGGCGATGCCTGGCGAAGCCGGGCAGCGGTTCGCCCGCCACCGTCTCGACCACCGCCGCCAGGCACACGTATCCGGCGTTCGAGTAGGCGTGATGCGCGCCCGCCCGGTGGTCCGGTTCGGCGAACGTGGCCAGGGCATCGAGAATGCCCGCCGTGGTCCGGCCCGCCGTCCGGGCATCGACCCTGCGGTCGGCGGGCAACCCGGCCGTGTGATGGACCAGGTGCCGCACACGGACGTACGCGGCCCACGGCGGCAGTCCTGGCAACCATCGCGACAGCGGCGACTCCACGTCGAGCGCGCCGTCCAGGACCAGAAGGGCCGCGCAGGCCGCCGTCATCTGCTTCGACAACGACGCGACGTACAGCAGCGACGTCGACGCCAGGCCGTGGGCCAGGTGGACGTCGCCGCCCCGCCGCCGCACCCCCACCACGATCGGCTCGTCAGGGCCGTATCCGGCATCGGCGACCAGCGTCGCGAGGTCTGGGCGGTGCACCTGGTTCACGTCACCTCTACTGGGCTCTCAGACCTCGCAGAACGCCTCGTGGACCAGCCGCTGCTGGGCGTTCTGGAACGCCGCGGCGGTGGCCGCGAAGTCCAGGTCGGCGTCGCCGGTGGTCAGCGAGGCGGTCATCGTCGTACGGCCGTCGGGCGAGCTGTACATCAGCGCGCCCCAGCCGAAGAAGCCGCCGTTGTGGGTGATGACCGTGCCGCCGCAGTCGGTCTTCTGCACGAAGACGCCCAGGCCGTAGTTGATCTCGGGGTACGGCGTGAGCATCTGCTCCAGCAGCTCGGCCGGGATCAGCTTCCCACCGGTCAGCGCGGAGATGAAGGTGTGCAGATCCTTGGTCGTCGAGATCATGTCACCGCCGGCCGAGACCCACGAGGGATTCATACGGGTCACGTCGACCAGCTTCCACTCGCCGTCGACCTCGTAGCGGTAGTAGCCGTGGGCGTGCGGCTCCGGGATCTCCGGCGAGCTGCCCGGCAGCACGGTGCCCGTCAGGCCCAGCGGGCCCAGGATGCGCTGCTGCATCTCCTCGGTGAGCGAGCGGCCGGTGACGTTCTGGATCAGCAGCTTGAGCAGCACGTAGTTGGTGTTGGAGTAGCTCCAGTCCGCACCCGGGGCGAACCTGACCGGCTTGGACAGCGCGAGCCGTACCAGCTCCTCGTCCTGGTAGCCGGTCGTCAGGCTGTCCACGTACTCCTGGCCCTGCCAGGGGATGCCCGCCGCGATCGTGCCGTCGGCGTAGTACTCGCCGGTGAAGTTGAACACCCCGCTCGTGTGCTGCAGGAGCATCCGCACCGTGATCGCCCGGTCCAGGCCGTAGCCCGGCAGGTAGTCGTCGGCCGCAGCGTCGAGCCCGACCGCACCCTCGGCCACCAGCTGCAGGACGACGGTCGCGACGAAAGTCTTGGTGTTGCTGCCAATACGGAAGTGCCCGTCCACCGACGGCTTGCCGGGCTCGCCCAGCTTGCGCACTCCCGCGCTGCCCGTCCACTCGCCGTTCTCGTCATTGACGCGCACCAGGACACCGGAGAAACCGGAGGCGGCGACTTCTTCGATGGCTTGCTGCAAGTTCCTGGACATGGTGACTCCTCGTGTCTTGGGCGGGGGGACCCGCACCGGCTCATGACGTTCACGATGTCCGGCCGGTCTGATGGCGAGCTGACACGCCGCTGACACAAGAAGGTGCCGGAGCCCGCCACGCGTCAGCGCCCGCGATAGTCGACCGCCTCGAAGGGCCACTGCTCCGCCAGCCACCCCTTGACCGCCTCGTACAAGGGCACATCCAGGTCCGCACGACCACCCGTCACCCAGGAGGACACGTCGGCGTCGCGCCCTTCGCTCTGCGAGGGATAGATGTAGACGCACCCGATCACGTCACCGCTCGCCGCGTCGAGAACGGTGTAGGTGAACCCGCGACGCCCCGCGAAGTCATTCGCATGCCGCTCCAGGTCGGCGAGGTTCGCCTCCAGGGTCATCCCACCGAGCGGAGGCCAGCGGCCGTCGGGGAAGCCGGGGGTGGAGCGGATGTGCTCGATGCTGCCGTTCCAGGCGGCATGATCGGCCACGTTGTGCTGCGGGCCCAGAGGCTCGAGCCGGAACTGCGGGGCGACCAGGGTGGTGGGGACGGCGAAGCCGTCGGGGACGAAGGCGCGGTTGCTCATGCAGGTGAGGGTAGGAGGCGGAGCTTGTGGGGGCATCCTGTTTGATTCCCTGACCTACTCGACGCCGAAGCTACCGAGCGTGTTTCCACCGGTCTCGCTCGTGGAGCATGCTCACGTAGTCGATCTCGGTCATCGTTATGCCCATCAGGGCCCAGTAGGCCAAGCTTGATGAACGCACACACAAAAACGCCCCGAGGCGCATGCGCTTCGGGGCTTCCTTGTGCTGATGAGAGCGTGTGGTCAGGGGCGGGGTCGAACCGCCGACCTTCCGCTTTTCAGGCGGACGCTCGTACCGACTGAGCTACCTGACCTAAGCGGTCCTGACGGGACTTGAACCCGCGACCTCCACCTTGACAGGGTGGCGAGCACTCCAAACTGCTCTACAGGACCTTGCTTTGTTCTCGCTTGGCGTTTCCGCCTCGCTTAGCTTACCAGCTTCCCGGTGGTCTTCGACCAGCCGTTTTTCCAGTAAACCCAGTGCCCCCAACGGGATTCGAACCCGTGCCGCCGCCTTGAAAGGGCGGTGTCCTAGGCCGCTAGACGATGGGGGCTCAGGATTCGCATCCTGTTCCCGACGCCTTCCGTCGGAGACCTCTGAAGCATAGGGGACGATTGCCCCTGATGCCAAAGCGACGTAGACGTAGGCGTCGTAGCGCCAGTGATCGTTCCCGTTGGCGACGGGGCGTTCGTTGGCTCTGGAAGAATCATACGTGCAGGGTCGGGCTCCACGTGACGCCGGATGTTGATCGATTGCTCTCCGAGGCCTCCGAGGGTGACATCGTCCCAGGCCTGGAGGCGGTGGGTCTCCTTGTCGAAATAGAGCACCGAGGCTTGGACGGCCGTCGGTTCCTCGTGTTCGAGGGCGCGCAGGCCCGCTCCGCCGGTCGATCCCTGGGTGAGGACGCGGGTGCCCGAGGGCCAGACCTTGGTCCAGCGGTTGTGGCCGTGGCCGGCGAGCACCATGTGGGTGAGTCCGGAGAATCCCTGGCCGACGCCGGGGTCGTGCACGGCGACGAGGTCGGGGGTCTGCTCCAGCCGTACGGCGTGTTCTTGGCCGTAGCGCAGCAGGTAGCCGGGGTCGTTGTTCTCGTAGGTGGTCTTGTCGGGCGTGAAGCGGGGGTCGCCGAGGCCGTAGATGCGCAGGCCGGCGACGGTTTCCATGCGGTCGTCGAGGACGACCGCGTTCTTGTGGCGCGCGACGGCGCGTTCGGTGAGCTTGGAGTCGTGGTTGCCGCGGACGAAGACGTACGGCACGCCGAGCTTGCCGATGTCGTCGGTGATGTAGTTCTCGGGCTTGGAGCCGTGGTCGGTGATGTCGCCCGTGTCGACGATGAGGTCGACGTTGAACTGGTCCTTCAGCGAGCGCACGACGTCCCAGGCGAGGGGGTTGAGGTGGATGTCGGAGATGTGCAGCACGCGGATGGACGTGGGGTCGGCGTCGTAGACCGGCAGGCCCGACATGGTGTCGTAGAGCTTGGAGACGTTCGCGACGAGCTTGGTGAGCTGCCCGCGGTACGACTCGAATCTGGTGACGATCGTCTCGGCGCTGCCGATGAGGGAGGGTGCGGCGGCGATGAGGCCGGTGTAGCGGGGCTCGACCAGCGACTGGGGCCGGAAGGTGAGCGCGGCGGCGGCGCCGGTGCCGGCCAGGGCGACGGCGGAGGCGGTCAGGCCGACGAAGGAGTACATGGGCCGTCTGAAGACCATCAGGACGGCGATGAGCGCGCCGGAGCCGGCGCACAGCAGCGAGCGGATGACCAGCGCCTGCACGCCGTCGCGCAGGTCCGAGACGATCAGGTCGGGCAGTCGGTCGGCCAGGCGCGGATCCTCCAGGTACATCCTGGCCCGTTCCTGGTCGATGTTCTCGAGCGTGACGCGCAGCCGCAGGGGGGCGCTGTGGGTGCGGAAGCTGAGGGTGCCGAGGGGGCTGGCGTCGACGACGGTCTCGCCCTGCCAGGCGGGACGCAGGGTCATCCCGGTCTCGACGGGGCCGATCTGGGCACGCACGGTGCCGCTGAGGAAGATGCCCAGCCAGGCGCCCACGGCCGCCACCAAGAGTACACCGGCGATGCGCAGGGCCTTCATGGCCTAAAATCAAGCGTGATCGAGGTCTCCCGGGAAAAGTTCGAAGAGCTCGTGTCCGAGGCGCTGGACACGATTCCTCCGGAATTGACCCGCATGATGAACAACGTGGTCGTCGTGGTCGTCGACGATCCGCCCGAGCCGGATCTGCTCGGTCTGTACACCGGTGTCCCCCTCACCGAACGTGGCGACTGGTACTCAGGGGTCTTGCCCGACCGCATCGAGATCTACCGCAATCCGATATGCCAAATCTGCGATACGGAAGATGACGTGGTGGAGGAAGTGCAGATCACGGTCGTGCACGAGATTGCCCACCATTTCGGGATTGATGACGATCGGCTCCACGATCTCGGCTGGTAACCCGACATGTCGTCATCCGCGATTACAGTTTGCAAGGCCTTGGATGCTTTCGGTTGCGACGTGCCACTCGATCAGGCACCTTGGGTGACATACCGAACACTCTGAGCAGTCACACGGCGGGGACTATGGGGAAGCACAGGCGTGCTCCCGAACGACAGGCCACCTACGGCGAGGTCATCGCCATCCGCGAGTTTCGCACGCTCTGGTACGGCCAGGGCCTTTCGCTCCTGGGTGACCAACTGGCCCAGGTGGCTCTGGCCGTACTGATCTACGAACGGACCAGGTCGCCGCTGGCCACGGCCGCCGTCTACGCACTCACCTATCTGCCGCAGATCGTCGGCGGGCCGTTCCTCGCGGGCCTGGCCGACCGATTCGCGCGGCGGCGGATCATGATCGCCTGCGATCTGCTGCGCGGGCTGCTCGTCGCCGTCATGGCCGTGCCGGGGATGCCGCTGTGGACCATGTGCGTCCTGGTCTTCTTCGTGGTCCTGCTCAGCGCGCCGTTCTCGGCCGCGCGCGCGGCGCTGCTGCCGGAGATCCTGGAGGGCGACCGCTACGTCGTCGGCTCCGCGCTCCAGAACATGACGAACCAGGCGATGCAGATGCTGGGCTTCGCGGCGGGCGGCGCGCTGATCGCCTCGCTCGGGCCGTACAAGGCGCTGGCGCTCGACGCGGCCACGTTCCTGTTCTCAGCGCTGATCATCATGTCCGGTGTACGGCGGCGCCCGGCGGCCTCGCAGGGCTCATCCAAGCCGTCCATGTGGCGCATGACCAGGGCAGGAGCCTCACTCGTCTTCGGCGATCGCCAGCTGCGCACCCTCGTGATGTTCGCCTGGCTGTGCGGCTTCTACGTGCTCCCCGAAGGCATCGCCGTGCCGTACGCGATCTCCCTGGCCGACGAGACGCTCCCCGTCCCTGTCGTGACCGGCCTGCTCATGGCCGCGATGCCAACGGGGACCGTGCTGGGGGCGTTCCTGTTCAGCAGGTTCGTCTCCCCGTCAGGGCGGCTGCGGTCGATGGGGTGGATGGCGATGCTCAGCTGCGCGCCGCTGATCGGCTGCGCGATGCATCCACCGCTGGAGGTGGTGCTGATCCTCTGGGTCCTGTCGGGCGTCGGCGGCGCCTACCAGCTGGCCGCCAACGCCGCCTTCGTGCAGTGCGTGCCCGCCGAGCGGCGAGGCCAGGCCTTCGGGCTGGTGCAATCGGGGCTCATGGCCGCCCAGGGCGTCGGCATCCTCATCGGCGGCCTGGCAGCCGAGAGACTCGGTCCCGAACCGGTCGTCGCACTGGCCGGCGTCAGCGGGCTGACGGTCGCGGCCGTGCTGGCGATGGTCTGGACCGAGTCTCGTGCTGATCTGTCCGCCCGGGTTCGTGCCGAGGCCACGGCCTGATCACTGCTGACGCGGCTCGCCGGCGGGCGCGTCGTGATCGGGCGTCTCCGTCGCGGGCTGCGGCTGCGTGTGCACCGTCGGCTGCTCGGGCTGGGTGTAGCTCGGCGGCGGGGTGGTCACCGGAGCCTGGACCTGCGGCTCGGCGGCCGGGTGCGCCCGCGGTGCCTGCGGAGGCGTCTGCGGGGCGGGCTGGGGAGCCGGCTGCGGCGGGTAGGGGGTCTGGGTGGGGTAGGTGGTCTGCGGCGGGTAGGTGGCCGAGGTGGTGGTCTCGTGCCAGGGCTCCTGCGGCTTGTTCTGCTGCTTGTTCAGCAGATCCTGCACGATCGACGGGCGGCCCTCCTCGGGCAGCAGAAGCCAGCCGATCGCGTACGCCGCGATGCCCGCACCACCGAACAGGGTCAGCACGCCCAGCCCGATCCTGATGATGTTGGGATCGACGCCCAGGTACTGTCCGACACCCGAGCACACACCCGCGATGATCCTGCCGTCCTGGGTCCTGCGAAGCTGCTTGGTCTCGTTCATGCCTCCAGCCTGCCCTGTGGACAGTCCTTCGCACATCGGGATTCCCCCTGGTAGAACCCTGGTGACCCCTGACAGGATGGTTTTCATGGACGATCTCCTCCGCATCGACGACCGGCTCGACGGCGACCAGCGGCTGATCCGCGACACGGTCCGCACCTTCGTCTCCGACAGGGTGCTCCCCCACGTCGCGGACTGGTTCGAGGAGGGCACCTTCCCCGCCCGCGAGCTCGCCCCCGTCCTCGGCGAGCTCGGCCTGCTCGGCATGCACCTGACCGGGTACGGCTGCGCCGGAACCGACGCCACCTCGTACGGCGTGGCGTGCAGGGAACTGGAGGCGGGCGACTCCGGCCTGCGCTCCTTCGTGTCCGTTCAGGGATCCCTGGCGATGTTCCCCATCTGGAAGTACGGGTCGGAGGAGCAGAAGCAGGAATGGCTGCCGCGCATGGCCGCGGGCGACGCCATCGGCTGCTTCGGCCTCACCGAACCCGACCACGGCTCCGACCCGTCCTCCATGCGCACCTTCGCCAAGCGCGACGGCTCCGACTGGATACTCAACGGCTCCAAGATGTGGATCACCAACGGCTCCATCGCCGACGTCGCCGTCGTCTGGGCCCAGACGGACGAAGGCGTCAAGGGCTTCGTCGTCCCCACCGACACGCCCGGCTTCTCCGCACCCGAGATCCACAAGAAGCTCTCGCTGCGCGCCTCCGTCACCTCCTCGCTCTACTTCGACGACATCCGCCTGCCGGGCTCCGCCGTACTGCCCGAAGTCACAGGGCTGCGCGGCCCCCTGTCGTGCCTGTCCGAGGCACGCTTCGGCATCCTGTGGGGCGTCGTCGGCGCCGCCCGCGCGTGCCTGGAGTCGGCGGTGGCGTATTCGCAGACGCGCGTGCAGTTCGACAAGCCCATCGGCGCCTTCCAGCTCACGCAGGAGAAGCTCGCGTGGATGTACGTGGGGATGGCGCAGTCGTCCCTCACCGCGTTCCACCTGGGAGCCCTGAAGGACGCCGGCACGCTGGAGCCGCGGCAGATCAGCTTCGGCAAACTCGCCAACGTGCGGGCGGCGCTGGACATCGCCCGACAGGCCCGGTCGATCCTCGGAGGGAACGGGATCACTCTGGAGTATCCGGTCATCAGGCATATGAACAACCTGGAGAGCGTGCTGACGTACGAAGGGACGCAGGAGATCCACACACTCGTCCTGGGAGAGGCGCTGACCGGGCTCGCCGCCTATCGGTAGCTGGCTGTGCGTTATCGTGATCGGGCGGGAATCGCGTCGCGGGGGGCGGGGTAGTCTCTGTACCCTGCATCTTGCGAGGGGCGTTAGCTCAATTGGCAGAGCTGCGGACTTTTAATCCGTAGGTTCCGGGTTCGAGCCCCGGGCGCCCTACCACTCCACACCCTATCTGACCTGGGGTTTCTCCGTTTTCGACTCGCCTCTGGGAGGCGAGAATGGCCGAGACCATGCTCGTCACATGCTCTTCGGCATAGCGGCCGGGCATGCGCGCGGGGCGGAATGCCCCGTAGCGCGGGCGGTCACGGTGCCGCCCTGCTCGGCAGGCAAAGCCAGACCCGCCAGACGCCCAAGGGAATAGGCGTGACAGAAGGGTCGCACGGACGCCGCACCCGACTCGACCCCAGACCCTGTACCGCTTCAAAACTCGTACACATGGCCTGAGCTGGTGTTCTTTGGGCTGGCTAGGCTGCTCTGTGGTACTCGTTGATCGCTCCCCTCAGCACCCTGCGGCGCTGAATCCGGCCTTCCAGCGGTACAACAACGTGCTCGTCTTGAGTGGGTGGGCGTTGTTGGCGGGACTGGTGCGGGCGATGGTTGTTGTAGTGCTCGGCGTACTCCTCCAGGATCGATCTCAGATGACGTTCGTCGTAGATCAGCATCCGGTCGGTGCATTCGGCTCGGACGGTGCGCACCCAGCGTTCGGCGTAGCAGTTGGCCCGAGGTGTCCGCGGTGGCGTCTTCATCACCGTGATCCCCTCGTCGGTGAAGATCTGATCGAAGGCGGCGGCGAATTTGCCATCCCGGTCTCGGATGAGGAACCGGAACAAGGTAGCCCGGTGCCCGAGATCCATGAGCATGTTGCGGGCCTGCTGCGCGGTCCAGGCTCCGGTGGGATGGGCGGTGACGCCCAGGATGTGTACGCGTCGGGTCTCCACCTCCATCACGAACAACACGTACAAGCGCTTCAAGAAGATCGTGTCGACGTGGAAGAAGTCACACGCCAACAGCCCTTTCGCCTGCAGGCGCAGGAACGTCCGCCACGAGGTGTCGAAGCTTCGTGGCGCCGGCGGTTGTCGGCGTGAACGCAGAATCCGCCGCACCGTCGCCGCGCTGACCTGCACACCGAGCCGCAGCAGTTCGCCGTGGACTCTCCGGTACCCCCACCTCGGATTCTCCTGGGCCAGACGAAGGACCAGCGCCCTGACCTCTTTGCTGGCTCCGGGACGGCCGGTGCGGTGGGGGTAGGT
This sequence comes from Nonomuraea sp. NPDC050663, assembly GCF_044456985.1. Taxonomy (NCBI): domain Bacteria; kingdom Bacillati; phylum Actinomycetota; class Actinomycetes; order Streptosporangiales; family Streptosporangiaceae; genus Nonomuraea; species Nonomuraea sp. NPDC050663. The sequence continues at coordinate 5,206 of NZ_JBITGL010000024.1, read as the reverse complement.
CCAGGAGCGTCTGATCAAACGACGATGCCAGGCCAACAAAGTGCCGGGCGTGACAAGCCGATGAGACCGCAGCACCGACGGCAGGAAGCGGGCCAAAGCCGCGAGAAGCGCCCGATCGACCCAGTCCGGCTTCGGCCGGACGACCTGACGCTTCAACACGGCCACCTCATGGCGGAGCACCATGATCTCGACATCCTTGGAAGCCTGACCACGACCCAGCAACACCAGCCAACCGAACACCCGGATCAAGGTCAGATACAGCATACGAACCGCCACAGACCGCGATCTTGCCCGCACGGCACATGGAGGTCAAAACCGCAGATCAAGCACCACGCGATGAGTTATGAAGCAGTACAGGTGAATCTCCCCCGCACATCGGTGCCGAGCTGCCGTTGCAGGACCATGACCTGGTGACGCAGAGCGAGGATCCCGACATCCTTGTCACGATCACTCATCGGCAGCAGCCGTAGCGCGGCGAAAGGGTTCTTGACGGTCAGATTAAGCCAAGCGAAGAAGCACGAGCGATCATCATGCCGCGCCCAGCGATCTCCCGTCTGTGTGAAGACGGCCACTCCCTCCTTGAACTTCGCAAGGCCATGACCTGGCCGGACGGGATTTTCGGCAGGCGCACAGTCCTATCGCCGCCCAGTCCTGTAGGTCGCGCTCATCCGACCCGTCACGTAGCCGGTAGGCGTGGAAAACCCGGGATCATTGAGCTGGTTCCTGAGCACGCGCCCTATGCACGTCAAGACAACCGAGCCATAAAGCGGTAGGAGTGGTTGTTACCCGTGAACACCGTAAGACACACAAAGGATCCCTTACGGAGACTGCCGTCATCAGCAACATTAATCCTTACGGCCTCAGACTGTTCGAAAGTCTTCTGGAGGGATCCGTCATGTCCGCTCACGAGTTGTCCGCCACTGTACACAGCCAATGTCCAGGTCTGGTTTCCTGTGGTGAAGGCAAAGCCGGGCGGGATTGTTCTAGATCCGGCAATGGTGTCCCAGTGGTGTCCAGTGGGCTTCCCATTTGCTCTGCACACGTTCAGGACCAGGTCCACCACTTCGCCCTCGATGACGACATCGAAAACCACATCGGGGAAGCCGTCAGGAGCGATGCGGCCGTCCTGACCGCCCAAGATGTCAGGGCCTGCACGAGTGTGAAGCTGGAGGTTGTGCATACCCAGTGATCCCTGCGCGGTCACTGCGGCGTCCACGAAAGCCGGGTCACCAGAGACAGCGACGTCCAGCACGCAGTCTTTGAGAACCTGAGGGTCAGTAACCCCAGCGGCTTGGCAGATCGCTTCTGCTTCGTGCTGGTCTGGCAGACCGACAGCGCTGGTCGGCTGAGGGGGGAAGGTCTTATCGGTAAACGTGTCGGTGCTCTCCCCCTCGGCATATTTGAAGAGCGATTCGGCTTGTCGGATGCGCCAGCTGTCACCGAAGCTGCCGTAAAGGTCGGCGAAGCCTATGTTCAGTCCGAAGGTCTGGCCCGTGCGCGAGGTGAGGTCGTCGTTGATGTCGCCGTTGAAATTCCCGAGCAGGCCTGTAAGCTTCCCTGCCCTGTCCGGGGACACGGCTACTGTCACGTCATAACCCCAAGGGCGCGCCGTTACGGCTATCTCGGTACCGTCCCTCCAGCGAGCGATAAAGGCTCCGTTTGTGGTACGAGTAATGGACGCATCGCCTGGGAGTGTAGTTTCGCCTACCTGTAATGACCAGAGCGTGCCATTACGCCATACTTCTGGAACGTCGAAACCGGCGATGGAGAATCCGAGATGCGTGCCCGCCACGCTGAGTCCAACGGCGCTGATGACACTCACCACTGTGGACCCCCGGTAGGGCGTCATTCTGGTTTGCAGCCGCAGATCGTCAGGTCGGTCCGGATCCAGCAAGATATCGAATTCGCCGTGCCCTTGAAAGTCGTAGGCGTGGCCGTCACCAGTGCGCATGTGTGGATCGCCGAGCGCGCCGCCGCAGCCACCGTCCTGCTTGCAGCTGCTCGGCTTGGGCGTGTCGGGGCGACATGGGCCGGCGGGCAGCTTCTTGCCGCTGTATTTGGTCCGTTGCGGCAAACCCTGGCTCACGCGGTATTTGTTCTCGGCGCGTGTCGCCTCGACCTCGTCGATTGCGATGTGCGTGTTTAGCGGCCCTGTGGGCGTGCTCTCGACGCAGTCACGCCCGTCATCCTTGCCGCTTCGGAGCTGGTCGTAGTGTGTAAGTTCATGGTAGAGGGTAGCGCACTTCTCAGCTTTCACCCCGTCGGAAAACGTCATCTGACGCTCTGGAGGGCTAGTATCCCATTTTATCGTTCTAAAATCTTTGGCCCCCCGGCGGAAATGTTGCTCACCCTGCCTTCCAGGAAGAAGTATCACCCGGTCATCCTTATCGCTGGATGATCGTTTGAAGACTCCTTCAGGATCTCCCCCCGACTTGTTGAAGTTCGCCGCGCATTCCTGATATGACGAACTGGTCCCACTGAGGGGGCTGATATCTGCTGCGGCAGATCTTTGGCCACTTGAGCAAATCAACGCTAGCGGAGCGAGGAGAATCAACGCACCCGCGGCCGCACGTCGCCACAGCAGGATGAGCACGATTGTCAGGCTCAAAATCAACCCGACTCCGCCGATCAGGAGCCATATGGGCAACCTCGGACCCTCCGTGGTCGACTGCGTTTTGGTTGGAGTCGCTCCTGCTGTCGATGGAGCTGCAATATGCGGCGCGTATTCGAAATTCACCGTCACTAAACTCTTTGGCGTCAAGCAAAACTGGCTTGAGTCAAATGGGGCCCGATAGATCAGAGATATCTCAAATTGCCCCTTTCCGTCGATCGGCCAGAGCGCGGAAGTTGCAATTCCTGTATCTGTCGAATCAATCATCTCGAACGACCGGGCATCGGCCGATTCGAGAACAAGTGTGATTGACTCTCCCGTATTGATGGTCTGACTTGAAGCCGTCAGCGCTGCACCATATCCGTCGATGAGATTGATGCGACTCACTGATGGATCGACAGTGATCCCATCGCGCTTCACTGAGGTGAATTGGAGGGCTAGACCTGGTGACGTTGCAATGGCGCATGCATCGCCTCTGTTGGTCAGCGTATAGGCGATGGACGGGTATTCACCAAGGCTAACTCGAGGCTCTATCGCGGCAGTGGCCAGAAGTGGAATGCGATCCACGGTTTCTGCAAAGGTCGGACTTGCCTGGAACGCCACAACGGCGGCCATCATTAAAGCCATTAGACAAGCCGCAAATTGCCGCATCCCCGTCTCCACGTGTACGAGAAAAACTGCTGGATGAAATGTCGCAAAGCGCAAGAAGTGTTTCATCTCACAGCATTGATCGGAAGAGGCTAGACCGGTACATTTCAATATCACACAGCGGTCTTGAGGTCGCCCGCATCAGGCGTGTGCAACCGGACCGACCGGATCTGCGGCAGCCCCCGAGCACAAATGGAACTTCAGGTCCGCTCCCAGGCAGAGAAGTTGCTTAGTAGGCCACTCGGCCCATGCACCAGGCAGTGAGCTTGTTCCGCTTTGGCGACACCTTCGTTGTGTGGTCAGGTCGTGTGGGCGGCTTCGTAGGCGGCGGGACTGCGGTAATCGAGGCTGCTGTGGAGCCGGTGCAGGTTGTACCAGCCCCCGATGAACTCGAAGATCGCGCTGTGGGCGGCAGCTCTGGAGGGCCAGGGACGATCGTCGGACAGCTCGTCCATTAGACCGTGTCCTATGTGGTGAGCCGGATGAATCGCTTGTAACAGCACAGTGCGGCAGCGAATCCGAGAAAGGCCAGGTAGTTGCCACCGTAGCGTTCGTAGCGGATGGTGAGGCGCCGGTAGCCGGTCAGCCAGGACATCGTGCGTTCGATCACCCAGCGGTGCCGGCCTAATCGCTGGCTGGACTCGATTGCCTTGTGGGCAATACGGACGCCGATGCGCTTGCCTCGCAACCACCGGCGCAGGTCATCACGGTCGTACGCCTTGTCAGCGTGGAACTTGCCAGGTTTGATGCGCCGGCCGCTGCCAGGATCGTGTCTCCTTTGGAGCTCGGCCACGATGGGCTTGAGGCCTTCACCGTCGGGGGTGTTACCAGATGAGACACCGACCACGAGGGGCAGGCCGGCCCGGTCGGACAGGATGTGCATCTTGGAACCAGGCTTGCCCCGGTCCACGGGGCTCGGACCTGCAAGGTCGCCCCCCTTTTCGCCCGCACGTGGGCGGAGTCCAGCACGACACGGGATAGATCAAGCAGCTCGGCGACAGCGAGCTTGTCGAGCACGACCTGGTGCAGCCGGGCCCACACGCCAGCCCGTGACCAGATCAAGAACCGCCGGTGTGCGGTGGACTTCGATATCCCGAAGCATGGCGGCAGCGCACGCCATGCGCACCCACTCACCAGTACATAGACGATGGCCGCAAACACCGCCTCATCAGGGGTGTTCTGCGTCCCACCGCCCTGCGGACGCACCAGCGCCGGCGGCAACAACGGCCTGACGATCTCCCACAATCCGTCCGGGACGATCCAGCCCACTCGCTCCTTCCATGCCTCACCAACGTCTCACTCACCACATAGGACACGGTCTTAAGCGTGGCGAAGAAGGATTCGGCCAGCGCCTTGTCCCAGCACTGGCCGGTCCGGCCGACCGACAGGCGCACCCCGAGCCGTGAGGCCAGGGCGGAGTAGTCGGCGCTGGTGTACTGGCAGCCCTTGTCTGAGTGAAAGATCACCGATCCGGTGGGGCGGCGGCGTGTCCAGGCCTGGCGTAGCGCCTCGGCCACCAGGTCGGTGAACAGATGATCTGCCGTCGCCCAGCCGACCACCCTGCGGGAGGCGACGTCGATGACCGTGGCCAGATACAGCCATCCCTCTTCAGCGGCGATGTAGGTGATGTCGCCGCACCAGCGGGCATCGAGCCCGTCCGCGTCGGGGGTGAAATCGCGGCCGATCAGGTCCGGCCTGCTACTGGCACCTAGATCGGGGATGGTAGTCCGGTGCCGGCGCCGCCGATACCGTCCGGCCAGACCGAGCTCGCGCATCAGCCGGGCCACCCGCCGCACTGCTCGCCGTCCCGACGCAGTTGCACATGCACCCGGGGTGCGCCGTAGCTGCCCCGCTAGGAGCTGTTCGGGGTTCGGATCTTGGTAGGGGTGGCTCAGCCTGGTAGAACGTCGGATGTGGCGCGCTTCGATATGACGGATGCTGAGTGGG
>NZ_JBITGL010000023.1:0-154290 GCF_044456985.1 Nonomuraea sp. NPDC050663 | reverse complement strand
GAAAGCTACGTGGCCGGGCTCCACCTCCGAGGCTCAATCATGTGGTTGAAACTCCTCGCCTCAACCACATGATCCGAACCTCAAACAGCTCCTAGGACGCGTTTCGAAGTCCGGTGTGTCGCGTTCGCTAAGTAAGTGAGGTCTCCGGTAGATCGGTTCATCGACCAAGAAGAACCAGTTTCCCGGAGACCTCGTGGCCACCCTAGCGGTGACGCGGCGGTTCGATCTGACCGATGAGCAGTGGGCGCTGCTGGAACCGCTGCTGCCCGTGCCGGTCCGGTCGGGACGGCCCTCGTTGTGGACGAAACGGCAGCTCATCGACGGGATCAGATGGAGGGTCCGGGTCGGGTCACCCTGGCGGGACGTTCCGGACTGCTACGGATCCTGGCGGGCGGTGTATTCACTGTTCCGCAGGTGGCAGCGGGCCGGGGTATGGGCGGCGATCATCACGAAGCTGCAGGCCCGGGCGGACGCGGCCGGCCGGATCACCTGGGAGATCAGCGTGGACTCCACGACAGCTCGGGCGCACCAGCACGCCGCCGGTGCGCGCTCGGCCCCGCAGAAGGAGTCGGCGGGCGGTCTGGTAGCCGAGCCGGCCGACCACGCGCTGGGGCGTTCCCGAGGCGGGTTCACCACCAAGATCCACCTGGCCTGCGAACAGGGCCAGAACGTCATGGCACTCCTGCTGACAGCCGGCCAGCATGGCGACTCACCGCAGTTGCGCAACGTCCTGGAGAAGGTCAACGTCCCGCGGATCGGGGCAGGCCGGCCTCGCAAACGCCCCACCAGGGTCCGGGCCGACAAGGCCTACAGCTCGCGCGCCAACCGCGCCTACCTGCGCCGACGCGGCATCACCGCGACGATCCCCGAACCCGCCGATCAGATCCGCAACCGCAAAAGGCGCGGCTCTGCCGGTGGACGTCCACCGTACTTCAGTCCCGAGGACTACCGCGCCCGTCACGCTGTCGAATGCGGCATCAACCGGCTCAAACGCCACCGCTCCGCAGCCACCCGCTTCGACAAACTCGCCGTCCGCTACGAGGCCAGCCTCCACATCGCCATCATCAACGACTGGCTGCTGACCTCACTTTGAGACAGGTCCTAGGGCTCAGCCGGGGTTGTGCCACGTCTCGAACCGGATCTCCCTGGCCTGCGCGAACTGCTTGGCCCTGTCGACACACTCCGGGCACACCGGCTGCTCCACCACCCTGGCCAGCACTTCCGGACTCGGATCACGGAACCTGCCCGTCACGGACATGCCAGGAAGCAACCCGGTCTCGGGATCCACCTCGATCATCATGACCGTCGAAGGCTGGTATCCGAAGGTGCGCTTGCAGCTGTAGCACCGGCCGATCGCCGGCATGCGGTCATCCACCATGGGGCGCCCTCCTCCGCCCATCATGCCCCATTCGACCCGTCACCCGGGGTCATTGCGGAGTGATCAGCAGAAACCCGATCTTCCCCTGGCCATCGACCGAGATCTCCGCCTTGTACGCCTGCTCGGGGACCGACACCCGCGCCACCAGGGCGTCCGGCTTGACGTCGGTCAACTCGTCCACCTTGAGCCCGGCCAGCGTCCCGGCGATCTCGTTGAACTCCGCAGGGGGCACATCCTGGATGAAGTCCTTGCCGAGATGCTCGGCAAGCTCGCTCTCCGGCAACGGCGTCCGGTTCACCGCATCGAGGTACCACTGGAGCTGCTTACCGACCGCGCTGTCAGGAATCACGACGCCGCCGGCCTTCGACTCCGCACACCCCGCCAGGGCGAGCAGCAGTGCCACCAGCATGGAACCAACGCGCACAGCCACTCCTTGATCGGGGGGAATCGGCACGCAACCTACCAGACCCCCACTCCCGGCGCTTTCGCGTCAGCAGGCCCCCGCATCGGCCCTCACGGAAGCGGGCTCGTACGTGAAGTTCCTGAAGGTGGTCTCCACCGTCAGGCAGGCGTGGTGGACGCCGTCGGCGTCGGTGATCTCGACGGTGTCAGTGGAGGACATGCTGCCGTCCCTTTCGATGCCGCCCGATCTCGACCTGCCACCCCCGGTCACCTGGAAGCCGCTCGGCAGCACCGCCTCGACGTCTTGGATCGACGGGTTGCCCTCGACCCCGTCGAGCTTGGCGGCGGCCTCGCGAGCCGCGGCCAGGACGGCGGCCTCGTTCGCGTTGTCGTCGGCGATCCTCTGGCTCGGGGACCTGTGGTTCGGGGCCATGAGGATCATGAACACGATCACGACGACGCCGATGACGGTAGTGATCACCCTTGAGGTGGACATGTCAGGAGAGGCTACGCGCGGGCGGTTTTGATCTGTTATCGGAGGAGGTGATGCCGTTTGTGATCTCGCGAACCTGAATCGGCCGGGGAGCGGCTGTCGTTGGCGAGGCGCTCTGCACCAGCTGAGCATGCGGTGTTCCGCGATAGCCACTCGTCCTTCTGTAGCACCGAGGACCCTCCCTGCACTCAACGGTTCCGGTGATCCTCGAACAGCCCGATAGAGGGAATTATCCCAAAGGTGAACTTTGTACCCGGAATTTCTAGGACAATGCGGACTGTTCTCCAATTTCCGTACTTGGGAGCTGAGGGAACTTTATGATTAACGAATACTCATTCTCGCAACGGAAGAGGGGGTGATCTTATGGGGGTGGGCCATTCCGTCGTCCAGGTCCGCATCGCCGACAGATCTCTGTGGATCGGCAACGACGTTTACCCGCTGGGTGCCATCGCCCACGTCGGCATGCGTACGTTGGAGATCAACAAAGGGCGCGCCTGGACGCGGTTCATCATTCGGGCCCTGGTCACCGTCGTGGTCGGCTCGATCGCCATGGCGATCTTCGACACGTTCGGCCTCATCCTCATGCTGGGTGCTCTCGGATTCTGGATTTGGAGACTTGTCGCGGCGATTTCCCTGCCGCCGGTTCACGGTCTGGTCATCCAGAACGCGGGTGCTCGAGTCGATGCCGTTTGGAGCGCCAACGAAAAAGAGATCTCCAATCTCATCTACGAGATCACCGGTGCCATCGGGACGCCCACTGCGGTCAACAAGGTGTTCAACATCAATGCGGTTCAGGGCGATCTCATCCAGACCTACGGAGGCGGAATCGGCAAGGCGCATCACTCCGGCACGGGGAACGTGATAGGCCGATGACCGCGCAGAATCCTGGCGGTCAGGGCGGTGATCACATCGTGCAATACGGGACCGGAAATATCGGCAAGGCTGAAATAAGCGGAGTCGGTGACATCATCGCGGGGGGAGGCGGCGGCTACTCATCCGGAATTCCGGCCCAGCCGCCCGCGCCTCGATCTGCCGCTCGCAAGCGCGGGAAAGCCGCGGCGTTGGCGGCGGCGGGCGCGGTGCTCTCGGCCGTGATCGGTGGCCTCGTCAATGTGCTGACCACCTCGTGGAGCTGGTGGCTTTTCGCCGCAGCCTCCGGCCTGCTGGCAGTGGGAACTGTGATCGCCTTCGCTTCGGAGTTCGCCCGGTCTGACTAGACGATTGAGAGCAGAAGCGTCGCGGGCCGTAGATCTGGACCAGATGCCGTTCACCGACACTTCGGCGGCAGGGACACTCGCTGAAGCCAGATCCTGGCCCGTCCGACGGCCTCGGGTGAGCGATCCGAACTCCTTGCTCTTCCGGGCCTCCACTACGATGCGCGATCTCGCCTAGCCTGACCACTTCTCGGTCAGAGCCCGAGCCTGATCAAGGAGGGCATCCAAACGTCGCTATGAAGGACGGCGTGGCGCATCGCCGCCTCGGGGTTTTCCGATGAGGATGCCCCCCGATCCTCGGACGACAGCACGTCCAAAGGGACAAGTTGAACCGTTCGCGGAACCCTTGGCCCTCACTACCTCTTGATCACTGTGCGTCGGGCTCGCAGATGGCGGTCCTTTAAGCCTGTTCAGTATGAGTGGGCCGTCGCCGGAGCCGCCGCAATCGTCGAAGGTACTGTCCGGCGTACGTGCGCTGAGCTTTGTCGATCAAGCGAGCCTGAGGATCTGACGCATGTTCGTAGAGCTCGACCTCGAATGGATCGGAGTCATGGGCGATCAGCTCCGCCAGAGCCTTTCGGTCACTCTCGATCGAACCCCAGCGGCGTCTCCAGTCTCGCCATGCATGGCCGCTGGCTTCGGCTTCATCCACACGTTCAAGGTAGAGGGCATTGGCCGGTCTGCGCCATCTGCGAGGGTGCTTCCTCGCACCGCTCCTCGTCGGGGCATCGCCCGCCGCTGACGGTCGGTGATCTGGCCACCGTGGTCATCTCGGAGCCGAAGGCGCGAGCAAGCTCACCCTCCAATCCCCCCGAGCTCCTCGAGCAACCGCCTGCTCATCGCCCGTTTGAGAAGGCTGAAACGGCGCGAGCGATGGGGCGGTGGCAAGGTCAGGACCTCGTCTTCGCAACTAAGCCTGCGCCTACGACAGGTTCCCAGCGCAAAAAGGCCCTCCCTCTGATTCAGAGGAAGGGCCTTCAACCGGCGGAGGCTCGGGGATTTGAACCCCGGATGGGCGGTAAACCCAAACCGCATTAGCAGTGCGGCGCCATAGACCTGACTAGGCGAAGCCTCCCGGTAGCCGTGTGGCTCAGCACAGAGTACCGGCCTTCGGGCGAGGCGGCAAAGCGGTTGTCGATCGCGTCGCCCCTCAGCTCATCCACGGCCTGTGGACAACCTCGTCCACACCTGTGGATAAGCCCGCTCCCTGTCCACAGAGAGCGGGCTAAGCTGCTGCTCAAGCGGGGTTGGCCTCGCCCTCGACCTCAATCTTGATCTTCTTGCCCACGAGCACGCCGCCGGTCTCCAGGGCGGCGTTCCAGGTGAGTCCGAACTCCTCGCGGTCGATCTCGGTGGTGATGGTGAAGCCCCACACCTCCATGCCCCACGGGTTGGTGCCGGCGCCGCCGTACTCGACGTTGAGCTCGACGGGCTTGGTGACGTCGCGGATGGTGAGGTCGCCGACGACGGTGAACTCGTCGCCGGAGTGGCTCACGACGCGGGTCGACTGGAAGGTGATGGTGGGGAACTTCTCGACGGAGAGGAAGTCGTCGCTGCGCAGGTGGCCGTCACGGTCGGCTACGCCGGTGGTGATGCTCTCGGTCTGGATGGTGAGCTGGGCGGAGGACTCGAGCGGGTTCTCGGCGATCGTCACCGACCCCTCGAACTTTTCGAACTTGCCGCGGACCTTGCTGACCATCATGTGCTTGGCGCTGAAGCCGACGTTGGTGTGGGCGGCGTCCAGGTTGTAGGTGCCGGCCGCGGGGATCTGGAGGCCTTCCCAGGTGCGAGTGCTCATGTCCATGTCTCCCTAAGAGTGATGCTTGCCGTGCGGATGTTTGCTGCAACAAAGGTCTACAGGAGGAATATTCCTCACGTCAACTATTGCTCTTGTAGACTGTGAACGTGAACCACATTGACGACCCGAGACTGACCGCGATGGGCCTGCTCTCCGAGGTCCACGCAGGCTTGATGGACAGGCTCGCCCCCGCGCTGGCCGGCAGCGGGCTGTCTGATGTGGACTTCGAGACCGTGCTCAGGCTGTCGCGCTCGCCCGGGCAGAGCCTGCGCATGAGTGACCTGGCCGGGCAGACCGGCTTGTCCACGAGCGGGGTGACCCGGGTCGTGGACCGGCTGGAGCGGGAGGGCCTGGTGCGCAGGCAGCCCTGTGCGACTGACCGGCGCGCTTCGTACGCGACGCTGACCGGCAAGGGTGTCGAGCGCCTCGAGAAGGTCATCCCGCAGCACCTCAAGGACATCGAGGAGTGCTTCACGGGGTTGCTGAGCGAGCAACAGCTGGAGACCTTCCTCGAAACCCTGCGGGTGATCCGTGATGTCGTACGGCCCTGCGCTACCGCTGGTGCTGAAGGCAGTCACGAAGCTTCGCCATCGCACGCGAGACCGTGCTCTTGACGGTACCGACGCTGATCCCGAGCCGTCTGGCGACTTCGGCTTCGGTGAGGTCCTCGTAGTAGCGCAGCTGGATGGCTGCGCGCATACGCTCGGGCAATCCCGCCAGCGCCAGCTCCAGCCGTTCATGTGACTCGCAAACCGGCTCGGCCGGAATGCAGATTTCGGGCAGCTCATCAGAGGGGTACTCCTCGAGCTTGCGCCGTCGCCACTGCGAGATGTTGATGTTGACCATCGCCCGGCGGATGTAGCCGTCGCGATCCTGGATGTCGCGCCAGGCCGGATAGGTCTTGGCCAGGGCGCTCTGCAGGAGATCCTCCGCATCCGAGGCATGGCCGGTGAGCTGGTGCGCGGTGCGCAGCAGGGCCGGTCGCCGGGTGCGGACGTAATCGTGGAAATCCTCCTCGTCCATTGAGGCCAGAATCCCAGCTCGATGGAGAGGATTGAGTCTGCCGAACCTAAAGGTCCGTCAAGTTCGGTGGCAGGAATATCTTCCGAGGTTGTCAGCGGTTACACCCTGGGATGCGTATTTTGCTCCGGTTCACCGGCTGTGGCATGAGTGGCAACGCGCGTCATGTGACCCTATAGGCATGCGAAGAGAGCTGGCAGCCGCGGTGCTGGGCCGTGAGGTGGGGACGCCCGGGCCGGATCCGGCCAACGGCGACCCCCTGATCGCGGTGTCCGGGGAGATCCGTGACGTCAGCCCGCACCTGATCCTGGTGGAGACGATCGACGGTCGCGAGGAGCGCCTCGTCATCGCGCCCTGGGCGACGGCCTGGTACGGCGTCGACCTGCCCCCGGCCGACCTCCCTGTCGGAGCCCAGGTGCTCATGAAGACCCTCCACGAGGGACGCGTGGTCGAGCGGTTATGGGCGGGGATCACCCGGGCGACCGGGACGATCCTGAGCGTGACCGGCCGCAGGGACCTCGTCGTGGAGCTCGACTGCGGCCCGCATCGGGGCCGCCGCCAGGTGACCATTCCCTATCGGGCGACCGGCAGGCTGAGGGTGCGCCACCCGCTGCTGGAACCCGGCTTCCTCTTCGACGCCATCGGCCTGCGCGAGGAGGGCGGCACGACGATCCTGCTGCCCGCCACCTCCCAGCCCGGCTACCCGGCGCGTGCCGTACCCTCGCCGCCTCCGGCCTTCGGCGGGGTGCAGTCGCGGGTGTCGGGCAGCGCGGTCTGGTCCGACGCCTTCGACGAGGAGGAGCGCGGCGCGGCCTATCCCATGGTGGAGCGTTCCGACGTGCGGTGCTCGCACTCCGAGGTGTCGTGCGTCGGCCTGCCGTACCTGGCCATGGGTTCCCTGCTCTCCGTCCACAACGTGTGCACCGATCGCATGACGAACGTGCCGATCACCGCCTGCGGATGTGTAGCGGGACGCTTCTGTGACCGATGTGTGGAGTGTGACACCGGCTCGCGCGGCCGGATCGTCGAACTGTCGCCCGCGGCCTTCGTGGAACTGGGCGGCGAGCTGATCAATGGATGTTTCAACGCCCGAGTGGGATTGGGGTGAACCGGTGCTCGCCTCGCAGATGCCGATCCTGATCATGCTGCTGGTCCTGGGGGCCGTGGCCAAGCTGGCCACGGTGCGCTCGGACGCCGAGCCCGGCGCGCTGGCGCGGCTGGGTCCGGCCGTGCTCATGCCAGGGCGGCTGCGCGTGCCCGCCTTGGTCTGCTGCGCGGTGGTGGAAGTAGTCCTGGCGGGGGGACTGCTTCTGACCACCGCGCAGCCGTTTCGCTGGATGACCGTGATCTTCTTCGCGCTCTCCACCTACGTGCTGGTGGAGCTGCGCAGGAGGCGGCCGGACGCCGGCTGCGGCTGCTTCGGCGAGGTGAGCTCGGCGCCGGTGGGCCTGCGCTCGATCGGCCGCACGGTCGTGCTCACGGGCATGGCGCTCATGTCGGTCTGGGCGCCGGCGCCCGGGTGGACGGTGTTCGCGGAGCCCACCTGGCTGGTGGCCGCCGGCATCGTCGTGCTGGCCGTACTCTCGCCGGAGCTCGAGGAGGCGATCAACCGCGTGCGGTATCGCGCGCCGTGCGAGCAGCGGCCGTCGTCGGAGAGCGCGTCGCTGGCGAAGCTGAAGGCGAGCGGCCTGTGGCGCGAGCACGCCGGTCAGCTGCTCTCGGCGGAGCCGGCGGACAGCTGGCGCGAGTTGTGCTGGCGGTTCTTCACGTTCGAGAACCACGACAAGGACCATGTCGTCTTCGCGGTCTACCTCAGCGGCATGCGGCCGGCCGTCAGGGTGGCGGTCGTCAGCAGGGAGTCCATGCCGGAATATACGACTGTCTAGTGCTGAGGCTAGACAGGCGTATACGCGAAAATATAGCGCTGACGCTAGAAAGTCTTAGACTCCCCGATGGGGACCTGGCTTCCCCTCCAGATCCCCATCGGGGAGGGCTCTCTAGATGGGTTGCGCACGCAGGAACCTCCCGAAGTGCGGGACGGTGAACGCGATCAGGCCGCGTTCGGCGCTGTAGATGAGGCCCTTCTTGATGAGGCTGTCGCGTGCGGGCGACAGGCTGGACGGCTTGCGCCCGAGAGCGTCGGCCACGTCTGCGGTGGCCACGGGCTCGTCGCCCAGAGTCGCCATGGCGTGCATGTAGTCGCGTTCGGCAGGAGTGGCCCGCTCGTAGCGGCTGCCGAAGAAGCCGACGGCGAGTTCCTCCTCCGCCTCGGGGGCGGAGACCTTGACGTCGTCGACGGTGATCGGGCTGCGCGGAGCCAGATCCCAGGCCACCTTGCCGTAGGCCTGGACGAAGTAGGGGTAGCCGTCGGCCGCGTCGTAGAGCGCGTCGAGGGCCTCCTGCGTGAACTCCACACCCTCCTCGCGAGCGGGGATGATCAGCGCCAGGTCGGCCGCCTGCCGGTCGAGCTTGTCGATGCGGGCATAGCGGAACAGGCGCTCGGAGTAGCTCTTGCTGGCCGACAACACGCTCGGGAGGTGCGGCAGGCCCGCGCCCACGACGATCAGCGGGCCGCCGGTCTGCGACAGCTCGTGGCAGGCCGCGCAGAGCGCCGAGATGTCGGCGGCCTGCACATCCTGCATCTCGTCGATGAACAGGGCGATGCCCACGCCCAGGTCGGTGGCGACCGCGGCGGCGTCGACGAACAGCTCGGTCAGGTCGATCTCGAGGTCGCCGGAGTCGGCGCGGCCACGGCTGGCCGGCACGTCGATGCCGGGCGACCAGTGGGAGGTGCCCTTGGCGGCGGAAGGGTCGCGCATCGCGAACGCCTTGAGCACGCCGAGGAACTCCTCGATGCGGTCGGGCGCGCGGTGGCGCGGGGCCAGCTCGCGGATGGCCATGTGGAGCGCGGCCGCGACCGGGCGCCGGATCGACTGCTCGGGCCGGGCCTCGATCTTGCCGGTGCCCCACAGCCTCTGCATGGCCATGGACTTGAAGGTGTTGAGGAGAACGGTCTTGCCGACGCCGCGCAGGCCGGTGACGACCATGCTCCGCTCGGGGCGGCCCCTGGCCACCCGCTCCAGCACGACCTCGAACTGCTGCAGCTCACGATCGCGCCCGGCCAGCTCCGGCGGGCGCTGGCCGGCACCGGGGGCGTAGGGATTGCGCACAGGGTCCACGCTCTCGGACTTTATTGCGGGATATAGCGGCCGTCTTAGATTTGGGAAGAAAGCGCTACGGCGTGTCCGCGGACGAGGTGGTGCCAGCAGTGCCATCGCACCCACCCCCTCCTACCTGGCCGAACCTCTGTTCGATTCACTACCCAGAACTGTAGCGCGGTATCGAACGCGTGCGCGATAGATTCGAGTAAAGATCTTTGCAACAGAACCCCGGCCTCGTGCGTCCACAGAGTGTGGAGTTCGAAGACTTCGTCCACGCGCGAGGTCAGGCCCTGCTGCGCTTCGGCTACGTGCTTACCGGCAACGCCGACGACGCCGCCGACCTCGTGCAAGAAGTGCTGCTCAAGCTCGGCGACCGGTGGAGCCGGATCGACAACCCCGAGGCCTATGTTCGAACGGCCATGGCCAGGCAGCACATCAGCTGGTGGCGCAAACGGCGCCGCGAGCAGCTGACCGACCTGGTGCCAGAGAGCTCCTACTCCCATGATCACGAGCCCGACGACCTGTGGGCCGAGGTGCGCGGGCTGCCGCCCAAACAGCGGGCCGTCCTGGTGCTGCGCTACTACGAGGACCTGTCCGACCAGGAGATCGCCGACCTCCTGGGCATCTCCCGCGGCACCGTGCGCAGCCAGGCGTCCCGCGCCCTGGCGACCCTCCGGGTCACGCCGAGCGTTCTCGAACGGGGGCAGGTATGAAAACAGAAGACGACGTGCGCCAGGCCCTGCGCGGGGCCGCCGAGTCGATCTCCCACCACGACCTGCTGGCCGCGCTGCCCGCGCGGCGGCGCCGCCGTACCGTGCGAAGGCTCGCCGCCGTCGTGGTGGCGGTCGCGGTGGCCAGTACGGCAGGCGCCGTGGCCTTCGGGGGCGGCGCCAGGGCTCCCCAGGTCGTGACGCCGCAGCCCACTCCGGAAGGGCGGCTGCTGCGGGCGGTCCATCCGAAGGCGTTCGGCGACATGCCCGCCAAGGACCCGTCCGGCCTGCCGTACCAGCCGGTTCTGGCGATCGACGCCCGCCGCGTCCTGGTCCGGGTGGCCGATCGGCTGGAGGTGTACGAATCCGGGCGCTTCGAGAAGGTCGCCGAGGTCAAGGGCGAGATCAAGGCCCTGGCCGCCGACGGGGGCAGCCTGGCCTGGCTGTCCGAGAAGGAGATCCGCGTCGTGCCGCTGGGCGGCGGGAAGTCGCGGCGGATCGCCGAGGTGGACGAACTCGTGAACCGCATCGCGATCAACGGTGAACGGGTGGTCTGGTCGGCACCGGTCGGCGGGATCTGGCAGTCCGAGGCGGGGGGCAGGCCCGAGTTGCTGGAGCGCAGGCTGCAACTGCTGCGCTGGCCGTGGGCGAGTGACGAGCCGCTCGACATGCACAGCAACGTCACCAGGGTCGTCGACCTCGTGATCGGGTCGGAGGTCCGACCGAACCCCGCACCCGGCGTCACCGGGCTGCGATGCGGGCCCTTCTGGTGTGCCGGCACCCGCGGCGGTCTGACAGTGGTGCAGCGCATCGACGGCTCCCAGCTGCGGGAGGCACCGATGGTGCGGCCTGAGTATCCGGTGTTCAACCGGTTCCTCAACAGCGGATTCAGGGTCTACGACATCGAGGTCGGAGAGACGTTCCACGTCGACCCGCCCGGCAACACGCTGAAGGGCACCTCGCTCGATGGCGGCGAGACGCTGATCTACTGGGAGGAAGGGGACCGGCTGGTCGTCGTCAACTTGGCGGCCATTCCCGAGCTCGAATAGCGTCATCCCCATGCGGACCTTTGCGAACGTGCAGGAACTGAAGGCGGCCGTCGGCGAGACCTTCGGCCCGACCGAATGGCGCGAGATCACCCAGGAACGGGTGAACACCTTCGCCGACGCCACCGACGACCACCAGTGGATCCACGTCGACGCGGAGAAGGCGAAGGACGGCCCGTTCGGCGGCACGATCGCGCACGGCTTCCTGACGCTGTCGCTGCTCCCGTCGTTCCTGCCGGAGCTGCTGGCGGTGACCGAGCTGAAGATGATGGTCAACTTCGGGCTCAACAAGGTGCGCTTCCCCAAGCCCGTGCCGGTCGGCTCGCGCGTGCGCGCCACGGGCGAGCTCGTCGACGTCAAGAACAGCCCGGCCGGGCACCTGGCCACGCTGAAGGTCTCCATCGAGGTCGAGGGGGAGCGCCGCCCGGTCTGCGTGGCCGAGTCCCTGCTGTTGTTCGTCTCCTGATGCAACACTTGCGGTCCTCGAACGGTCTTGTGGGGTGTGGAGCCATTCGAGGAGTTCGTCCGCGTCCGCGGTGAGGCGCTGTTCCGGTACGGCTTCGCGCTGACCGGCAACGCGCAGGACGCGGCCGACCTCGTCCAAGAGGCGCTCGCACGGCTCGGCGGCCGCTGGAGGCGCGTCGACAACCACGAGGCGTACGTCCGCACCGTCATGGTCAGGCAGCACATCAACGCCTGGCACCGGCGGCGCAGGGAGCGACTCGTGCCCGAGGTGCCCGAACAAGGGCGTTTCGACACGTACGGCGACGCCGACCTGTGGGCCGAGCTGCAGGCACTCCCGCGCAAGCAGCGTGCCGTACTGGTGCTGCGTTATTACGAGGACCGGTCCGACGAGGAGATCGCCGAGATGCTCGGCATCTCCCGCGGCACCGTGCGCAGCCAGGCCTCGCGCGCGCTCGACAAGCTCCGGATCGGGCGAGTCACCCAGGAGGCGTGGCGATGAGGGACGAACGGGAGCTGGGCCGGGTCATCGCCAGGGGAGTCCGGACGGTCGATCCTCCCGCCGATCTGCTCGGCGGGGTCGCCCGGCGCCGGCGACGCCGGGCGCGAAGGCAGATGGCGTTCACCGCGCTGGCGGTGGTCATGGTCGTCGCGGGGTCGTCGCTGGCGTTCTGGCGGGCGGCGCCGCAGGTCGCCGTCCAGCCGGTTCCCTCGGTGGAGCGGCAGTGGCCGCAGGCGGTGGTCAAGCTGCCGGTGCGGTCGGCCGACGGCAAGAAGTACCGGCCGGTCGCCGCGCTCGGCCCGACCCGGATCCTGGTGGCGGTGGAGTCCGGAGTCGAGAGGATCGAGCGGCTGGAGACCTTCGACACCGTCACCCGATCCTTCCGCGTGCTCGGCGTGACGCCCCAGGCCAGGGCCGCCAGGTTCGAGGTGGGAGCCTCGTCCGTCGCCTGGTCGGGGCGCGGGGGAGAGCTGTGGGTCATGCCGCTCTCAGGGGGTACGGCACGGCGGGTGGGCACGGCGCGGGGCGAGGTGGGGGCGCTGAGCGTGACGCCGAGCCACCTGGTCTGGTCGGTCGACCGCTCGGGTGTCTATCGGGTGCCCCTGGGCGGCGGGAAGACCGAGGTGGTCTCCGACAGCCTGCGCCTGCAAGCGTGGCCATGGGCGGCGAGCTACGTGGACGGGAACCCGAGCATGCTCCATGACCTGGAGAGCGGGCGCCAGATCAAGATCGATACTGCGTCCTCCAGCCACGTGCGCTGCGCACCGCGGTGGTGTGTCGGCCTGAGGAGCGGAGCGCTCGCGGTCTGGCGCCCGGACGGCTCCGGCCTGAGGTTCCTCGCCGGATCGAACAACATCGGCGACATCCTGAACGACCGGTTCGCGCTCTCGCACCCTCCGGGCGAAAGCGTGGTCCTCGACCTGGAGAGCGGCCGGACCGGGGTGATAGGGCCGTCGTCCGACTTCGGTTCCGGCTGGTCCTACTCGACGTCGACAGTCGTCTACTGGGACCGGGAGGCCGGCGGCGAGGAGTTCAGCCTGCTCAATGTGCTGGCCATCAGATGAACGATTTCACGATCACCGCCACGGCCGCGACCGCGATCAGCCCCAGATAGGCCAGCACCAGCCGGGTGTCGCGCAGCACGCACTTGCTCTGCTTCAACCCGGCCCGCCGGGCCTTGGCGTACCCCACGAACCCGAGCACCGCGAAGCCCGCCGCGGCCCACGGCCCGAGCAGCCACCCGAGCAGGGCGATCGTCGCGTAGACGCACAGTCTCAGCGGATCGTGAGGCATCACGCACCCCTGACCGCGATCGACAACCGCTGCCTGGACAGCTGCGGCCAGGCCTGGACGGCGCAGAACGGCGCGCACTGGTCCTGTTCGGCGCGGGTGCCGACGTGCACGCAACATTGCGTGAGCCGTTCCTCGATCATGGTGTTCAGGTCCATGAACGGCTTGATCGTGATCCGGACGACCCGCTCGCCGAGCATCCTGCGCAGCTTCTTGCGCCTGCCGGGCAGCGCGGAGGAGGCCAGCGTGAGCAGGGTCGACACGCCGAGGTCGCAGTTTTCGCAGATGTTGCGCCACAGGTCGCCGACCTGCGGGTGCGACAGCGACGACTGCTCGGACAGCAGGCCCAGCAGCGATTCCTGGACCGCGGCCCGCAGCTCCTTGGGCAGTTCGGTGTCGGCGATGCGGTTGGCGACCAGGCCGAGGTTCTCCTTGAGCCGATCATGGCCGATCAGCGCGGTCAGCGAGCGCCACCGGCCGGCGTCGTCGCGGATCATGTAGCCCACCGAGCAGCAGTGCGGATGCGAGCACGGCAGGGCGGTCAGGTCGCGCCAGGTGACCTTGCCGTCGGTCTGCGGGCCGAGGCGCGTGAGCACGCCGGTGTGGGTGAGCCGGTCGTCGGGGTCGATGCTCGAGCTGCGCCCGGAGCCGAACTGCGGCTGGATGGACACGCCGCCCACGAACGGGGTGGCCAGGGCGGTCTCGATGACGGCGCCGATCTCGTGGTCGTTGACGCCCAGCGCCGCGGTCATGACGAGCGTGGTGAAGATCTCGTTGCCGGACAGCCTTCGTACGGCTTGCGCCTTCTGGCGGGTGAGGTCACCGCCGCGGTGGTGCCGGGAGGCCTCGGCGGAGACGCCGTCGAACTGGAGGTAGACCTCGACCCGTTCCCGATATCTCGTGATCAGGTCGAGCAGGGCGTCGTCGTGGGCGATCAGCAGTCCGTTGGTGTTGATCAGGATGCGGGTGATCGGCCTCGCGTGCAGCTCCTCCAGGAGCTTGGGCAGGTCGGGGTGGAGGGTGGGCTCGCCGCCGCTCAGCATCAGGACGTCGAGGCGGCCGTTCTCGCGCTCCAGGCGCTGGTCGATGTTGGCCAGGACGTCGGCGAGCGGGACCACGCCCTTGAGGTCGGGCGAGCTGTCGGCGAAGCAGGTGGGGCAGCGCAGGTTGCAGGTCTCGGCGATGTCCTCGAGCAGGATGCAGGTGTGCTGGGTCTGCATCTCCGGCAGGCCCTTGAGGTAGGCGCTGGGGATCGGGTCGAAGTTGCCGGTCAGGTCGGGGGTGTGTTGCTTGGTGGGGGCGGTCCACTCCTCCAGATATTTCAGGATTTCTGGGTCTTCGTCGTAGAGGGTGGTGATACGTCCGTGGTCGGGGCAGCCGCGTTCCAGCCACACCCTTCCGTCGCGCTCGGCCAGGTAGCCGCTGAGCCTGCGGACCTGCTTCAGGTCGTCGTGCGGGCATCGGGGGCAGAAGGCGTTGACGTAGCGGAGGATGCGGTCACCCCGCAGTCGCATGCTCATGCTTGGACCTTTCGGGCGAACAGCGGGGTGTAGTAGCCGCGGCGGTTGCCGTACCAGAGCCTGATCGCCAGCAGGACCAGGCCGGGGAGCAGGAACCACTGCGGGCGGGTGAGGTCGAGCCAGACCGTCTCGTTGGCGCGGGTGAACTCGACGAGGAAGCGGAAGGCGGCGTAGGCGGCGACGTAGAGCGTGAACAGCTCGCCGGGCTGGGTCAGGCGCTTGCTCGCCCACACGATCGCGGCGAAGGCGGCGAGGTGGAAGACGATCTCGTAGATGAAACTCGGGTGCATGGGCTCGCCGGTCAGGCAGGCGGGGCATTCGGGGGTCGTCGCCGGTGCGTGGATGCCCCAGGGGAGGGTGGTGGGCCTTCCTGGGGCTTCGGTCAGGTGGCAGCCGATGCGGCCGACGGCCATGCCCAGGGCGACGGCGGGGGCGAAGAGGTCGCCCGTTTTTCCGTGATACTTGATGATTTTCTTGGTTATCAGCACGCCGACGTACGCGCCCGTCAGGCCGCCCAGGATGCTGCGCGAGCCGTACAACCACAACTCGCCCAGATCCAGCGACTCGGCCACCCCCGCCAGGCGCATCCCGATCGCGCCGCCGACCAGCGCGCCGGTCACCGTGGCCAGCGACTGCTCGTTGAGCGCACCGCGGCGCCGCGCTTCACGGACGAAGACGATCGACGCGGTCAGGACGCCTAGGGCGACGAAGAGCTCATGCATACAGACCTGGGTTCAGGCCGGTGCACCAGCCGGCGGAGACGATCGAGACCAGGGCCCAGCCGATCATCAGGCCCATGCCCAGGCCCTTCGTCCAGGGGCGGCGCAGCAGGATCAGGGTCAGGCCGCCGGCCAGGGCGACCAGGGCCAGGAGGATGGTGGCTATGAGGACCGGCGTCTTGGAGGAGGCGGAGGCCAGGACGGCCACGGCGGTGGCGATGTTGATGAGGATGAACAGGGCGAAACCGGCGAAGGCCATGCCCACGACCATGCCTGTGGAGGACGGCGGGGGCTGGGGCGACTGGGCCCAGGGGTGGGGGTGCTGGCCTGGAGGGGGTCCTGGGGGCGGGGGTCCGGGGGGCGGGGCCGCTCCGTAGGGTGCGCCGCCGTGGGGTGGCGTGCTTCCGTAGGGCGGCATGTTTTCGTGCGGTGGCGTGCTTCCGTGCGGTGGCAGCCCGCTCTGCGTTGGGCCGCCCCCGTGCGGCGGCGTGCTTCCGTGCGGCGGCGTCCCGCTCTGCGTTGGGCCGCCCCCGTGCGATGGCGTGCTTCCGTGCGGCGGCGTCCCACTCTGCGTTGCGCCGCCCCCGTGCGACGGAGTACCTCCACCCGGAGGCGCGCCCCTCCCGTCGTCGGCCCCGTTGCCCCGGCCGTTGCCTCTGTCGTCGCCGCCGTCCGAACTCGCTGGCCCCTGCGGTGGTGTGCTCATACCGCCCCCCTGTCGAGCACCAGATTAGGCTCAGCCATCGCCCTCGGCATAGTAGATGGCGGCCTGAACGCGACTCTTCAACCCGAGCTTGTTCAACACCCGGCTGACATGCGTCTTGGTCGTCGCCTCCGCCATGTCGAGCTCCTTGGCGATCTCCGCATTGGACAACCCCCGGGCGACACAGGCCAGCACCTCCCTCTCCCTCGGCGTCAACGCCTCAAGCTGCTCAGGCTGCCGCCGCACCGGCTGCTGCGCGAACGCCGTGATCAGCCGCCGCGTCACCGACGGCGAGATGAGCCCCTCACCCCGGGCCACCAACCGCACCGCGCCGACGAGCGACTCGGCATCGGTGTTCTTGAGCAGAAACCCCGCCGCACCCGCCCGCAACGCCCCGAACACGTACTCGTCGACGTCGAAGGTCGTCAGGATGAGCACATCCGTCACCCCCGCCAGCTCACGCGTGGCCGAGATGCCGTCGAGCTTCGGCATGCGGATGTCCATCAACACCAGGTCAGGCCTCAACTCGAGCGCCATCGCCAGCGCCTGCTCCCCGTCGGCGGCCTCGCCGACCACCTCGATGTCACCTGCGCCGTCGAGGATGAGCACGATGCCCGTCCTGACCGCGGCGTGATCGTCGGCAACGAGCACCCGAATCCGCCGCTGTCCCTGCTCAGCCATACACCCGGCCCTTTCCTCGGCACAGCCTTTCCGCTGGTGCCGTACACGCTTGCAGCAGCCCTCTCTCGACCATCCCCCTCACCATCAGCCGTCCTCCCCGGCCGCCCCTCGGTCCGCGGCGGCCCCTCGGTCCCCTGCCGCCCCTGGGTTCGCGGCCGCCCCTCGATCTGCAGCCGCCCCTCCGCTCGCGGCCGACCCTCCACTCACGGCTGGCCCACCGCTACCCCCGGCTGGCGCACCGCCGCTCCCGGCCGCCCCGATTCCGCCGCCCCCGAGCGCCCCCATCCCGCCGAGCGGCAAACGCGCCCACACCCGCCACCCCTCCCCGCGAGCCTCGTCCCCACGTGGCCCCTCACCGCGCAACCCCTCACCGCGCAAACCGTCCCCGCGGGGCCCGTTCCCGCGAAACCTGTCCCCGAGAGGCCCCTCCTCGCGAGGCCCCTCCCCAGGGGACCCTTCCCCACGCCCTCCATCGACGTACGGCCCAGCCTCGAACTCGCCCCCCACGAGAGCCGCCCGCTCCCGCATCCCGATCAGCCCCGCCCCCGACCCCGGCAACCCCGACCGACCGGCCCCGTTGACCGAGTTGTCCACCGTCAACGTCACATGCCCCGGCGCATACGCCACCACCACCCGAGCCCGCCCCCGCCGATCACCGTGCTTGAGCGCGTTGCTCAGCGCCTCCTGAATGATCCGGTACCCCGCCAGATCCACCGACGCGGGCACCTCACCCGGCGTGCCTTCCACGCTGAAGTCCGACTCGAGCCCGGCCCGCCGCGACCGCTCCACCAGCGCACCCGCATCCGCCAGCCGAGGGCGCGTGGCCTCGTCGACCTCCTCGCCGTCCTGGCGCAACAGCCCGATCATCGTCCGCATCTCGGCCATGCCGCTCAGGCTGTTCTCCCGCACCGACTCCATGATCTTGCGCACGGTCCCCGCATCAAGGTCAGGTCGTGACAACGCCGCCGTGGACTGGATCGCGATCGCGCTGAAATGGTTGGCGATGGTGTCGTGAAGCTCCCTGGCCATACGTGTGCGCTCAGCGGTGATCGCCGCCTGACGGTCGAGCTCGGCCAGATGCGCCACCTGATCGGCCCGGGCGCGCTCGGCCAGAGCCTGGTCACGATGCTGCCGCAGGACGAGCGCCGTCGTGACCGGCGTGACGAGCACCAGCGCCGACTGCACCCCCACCAGCGCGAGCGGCTTCCAATCGCCCGTGATGAACCCCGCCGTGGCCCCCGCCGCCACCGCGATGATCGTCGTCACGCCGAGCATCCACCGCCCCAGCTTCGCCGGGCCATACAGGCAAGCGGCGTAGAGGTTGTCGGTATAAACCAGCGCCGTCGGCAGCGTAGGCGCCACGAACGCCACGTCGATCGCGAATCCGATCGACCCCACCACCAACGCCCCCACCGGCCACCGCCGCCGGATCACCACACCGCAGCACGTCAGGGCCAACGGCAATATAGTCGCCCACCAGGGCACACCATCCCGGTGCACGACGGCCCCGCCGAGGATCAGGACGAGACCCACGGCGAAGACGCCGACGGCATAAAGGGCCTCGCGCTTCATGCCCCCTATGACATCACCCTCGAACCAGGCACTGCTCCACCCCGGGTGCACCCTGTGGATAAGCAGAAAGTTGTACGCCGAGTTCGTCCCCCCGACCAGGAACCCGACCGTTTCCCACCGGGATGATGGATACATGGTCTTCGCTGTCATCATCGCGTGCGAAATCGGCTTCTGGGTGCTGATCGCGCTGGGTCTCGCCAGCCGCTACCTGTGGAACAAGCGCACCCTCAGCAACATCCTGCTGCTCAGCACGCCGGTCCTCGACCTGATCCTGCTGGCCGTGGCCGTACTCGACATGCGATCAGGCGCGACCTTCGACCTCCGCCACGGCCTCGCCGCGGCCTACCTGGCCTACTCGATCGTCTTCGGCCACCGCACCATCAAATGGGCCGACGCCAAGTTCCACCACCGCTACGCCGGCGGCCCCCCGCCCGCCCCGGCCCCCACCGGCCCCGCCCGCACGCGCTACGAGTGGGGATTCTGGCTCCGCATCCTCCTGGCGTACGGCATCGCGTGCGGAGTGCTGGTGGCGATGGCCTGGATGGTGGGCGACTCGTCAGCCACTTCGGGGATTTACGAGTTCATGGGGGGTTTGGCGAGGGTGCCGTTGATCGCTCTGATCTGGCCCGTCAGCTACACGTTCTGGCCGAAGAAGGAGGAGACACGGACCTGATTGGGGAATCCGGTTCGAGGCATCGCCGGATACCCGCTATGCTTGCTTACGCAGCGAGCGGCCGTAGCTCAATGGATAGAGCATCTGACTACGGATCAGAAGGTTAGGGGTTCGAGTCCTCTCGGCCGCGCTCCAGCTCAAAGGCCCTTCGGGAAGATCCCGGAGGGCCTTTTGCGTGGCCGTACAGCAGCTTTGTACAGCAACGCCCTCGCGCTTGGCCGTCTGATTCCGACGTCAGATGCTTATTCACATGGAAGCCGCGGGGAACGCTGGCAAGCGAAGCATCGGCTACGCGAACGAGCCCTGGAAGGGTGAGCGCCTGACGCGCGCAGAGGCCGAGGCTACAACTGACAGCATGATCGAGCTGGCGTAGCTGACCAGCGCGTAACCGCGATGGCGGTCCGGTCAAGTGTCAGGACCCGTGGCACAGATCCGGCTCGGGAAGGGAGCTCCACCTTCACCACCGGCCCTTGGTCCGCTTACCTGCCGGGTGGGACGACGGCGACGGGATGATCAGACCGGAAAGCGGTCTCCGGCCTGAACCTTGTCAGATTTCTTTGGAAAGATCGCTTGATCGTCGTGCTTCGGAAGGTGCCTGCCATGGTCAAGGCGAATGCAGCAACCTATGAGTGGCTCTACCAGGAGTTCACAGATGACATGGATGACACTTGGCTCTGTGCCTGCTTTGTGCAAGGCGTGCCTCCCGACGAGTGCTTACGACGGATCAACGTGGTGCCGGGCAGTCCCTTGATCGGGGACGGTCTCGGTGTTGCCGCCGTCCCTGCGCGGGGAGGAACAGTTCTGGTCGAATGTGGGTGGGGTGGTGTGGTCTATAGCCAGGCCGGACTTCTTTCAGCGGGTTCCTCGGCTGCCGCTGTACTCGTAACGAGCGAGGGCAGGGACTTCGTGTTTCATGAGAACGGCGCCTTGATCACGGCCTTCGATCTGTACTTCTATAGCGAACGACAGGGCGCCAGACCCGATCGCCTGCAGAGTGATGTCACCGATCTTGGACTGCACGTCGACGTGGACGCGCCAGGGTACGTCGACAACTCCGTCGCGGCTGCCCTGGCCCTCGCGGAGCGGGTCACCGGTGTCCACCTCTCACCCGCGGCATACCAACGCACCGCACTGGTTGGCTCCACAGAGCATCTGGATCCCTACGTTTAGGCTCACGAAGAGAGCGCGGGTCCGCAGCGATCTGTGCTTGCTCGAGCAGGTTGGCCACGGTGGGCTGGCGAAAGCAGCGAGAAGAAGAGTGAGCTAGTCGCCAAGGTTGGCCAGGCCAGGTTGGTGTCGCCTTGCCCGGGCTTTGCTGTCTACCCCGCTTGGAAGGAGTCGTTCCCCGATCTGTCACCGCAGCGTTCGCCGACATCCCATCGGGACACGGTCAATGGTCTCGACATCCTCCCAGCGTTCGGAGCCTTGAGCATGTCTAGGCCGTGCTGAACAGCGAGAGGTTGACCCCCCGAGCATCAGCCGCGAGCTGAGGCAAGGATCCAGACTCGGAGGAAGTCCCCGGCCGGAGTCTTCTACGGGAACGGGTCGTAGTCGGGGTACTCGGTGCAGTCGATGGGGATCGGCCCCCCTGGCACTTCTGGGTTGCATTCACAGGCGATGCCGTCGAAATCTGCATCGAAAAAGTCTGGGTCGCCGGGATGCGCATTCATGTGCTCCTGCGCCTCGCGCTGGGTGGGGAAGTCGCTGCAGTCGAGGTCGAATTCATGGTCCGCCCATGCGGGCGTGCTGGTGAAGGCAAGGGCCGCAGCTGCGAGCGCCGCGGCGAGCCTGTGAAGAGTGTCCATATTCGACGGTAGGCACCTTCACCTGGCCGCGACGGCAAAGCTCCAGGAGATCTCGCGTGGCGCGGTTATGTGGGTCGACGACGTGGGCGCAGCCCGAGGGGTGGTCGAGTAGGCGATGGGCCAGCGCTTTCACGGCCGAAGCACGACGCACGTCGCATCGTGTCATCAGCCTTGGAACCGCGTGGCGATACCAGAGATCAGGCGGCCACAGCGGTACCGCGTATGACGAGTTCGGTGGCGAGTTCGATGTGATGCGACTCGATCGTCTCCCCAGCCGCCAGTCGCAGCGCCGTGCGTACGGCGATGACGCCCATCTGGCGCAGTGGCTGGCGAACGGTCGTCAGCTGGGGTGATGTCATGGTGGCGATCTCGGTGTCGTCGAACCCCACCACACTGAGGTCCTCGGGGATGCGCAGGCCGCGGGCCCTGGCGGCCTGGATGGCGCCCATGGCGCTTTCGTCGCCGGCGGCGAAGATGGCGGTCGGGGCGGGGTCCAGGTCGAGGAGGGCGGCGCCTCCCTCCATACCGTCGGGGTAGCAGAAGCCCGCGAGGCGGATGTAGTCGTCCAGGACCGGGACGCCTGCGGCCTCCATGGCGGCGCGATAACCGTGCATGCGTGCCTGGTTGGTGGTCGAGGTCGCGGGGCCGCCGAGGTAGGCGATGCGGCGGTGGCCAAGGCTCAGGAGGTGCTGGGTGGCGGCCAGGCCGCCGGCGAAGTTGGTGGAGCCGACGCTGGTCACGGGAGCCTCGGGCAGCTGCAGGGGGTCGATGACCACGACTGGGAGGCGGGCGAGGGAGAGGGCGGCGAGTTGGTGAGGGGTCGGCACGCTCATGAGGGTGATCAATGCTCGGCGGCCGGCGGCGGCCAGGTCGCGGGCCCAGGAGACGTCCTTGTCGGCCAGGTCCTTCGGGTAGGTGACGACGACCGCGACGCCAAGCTCGGCGCCCGCTTCGACGGTGCCCTTGATGACCTCGGTGGAGTAGGCGCACAGGTCGTCTACCCACATTTCGACGGTGGCGGTGGCCTGGGGTTGGTCGCGGTGGGAGGTGGGTGGCGTGTAGCCCTGTTCCAGGAGTAAGGACTGGACGAGCGAGCGGGTGGTGGGTGCGACGTCTGGGCGGCCGTTGAGGACCTTGGAGACGGTGGCCACGGAGACACCAGCCGAGGCGGCGACGGCGGCCAGCGTGGTACGTCCAGGATTGCGTGGCACCGGCTTCTCCTTATGCCTGGCAGTTTCCCGAGAGGGTGATCAGCCGTGGTCGTAGCCCTGGAGGGTGCAATGGGGCGTTGGTACGGCACAGCCCGGTAGATCCGCAGGACACCAGCATGCTTGCGGCATGCGAGATGCGGCAAGCGTATTAACGCTCGACAGGCGACCTAACGATCGGTAAGTGGCTGGCGCAGACGCTTTGCGCTCTGGCGCAGACCCTTTGCGCTCTGGCGATCGTGGCAGCGGGCGAGGCACCTCCCGTGCGCCCGTGGGAGCGGGCGACGCACCTTCTGTGCGCCCGTGGCAGCGGGCGAGGCACCTCTCGTGCGCCCATGGCAGCGGGCGACGCACCTTCTGTGCGCCGTGGTTCGCATCGCACAGGTGCGCCTGGTCATTTTCGCGAGATCGAGCCAGCGCTGGAAGGGGGAAGGCGATGGCCCCGGTGTGTGAATGGGCTGGCGACCATCCCGGGCCGGACGGTTCCCGATGTGCGTCGGCACGCGAACCGAGCTCCGCTGCCGTCTGTCACGACGAGCGCTTCTTGGAGCCGGTGATCCGTGGGTCCTCGGTCGGATCCGCGTACATGGCCGGGCAGCCCCGCTTGACCGCCTTCGGCCGCAACTCGTAGTGCCAGGGCTCGTTCCGATAGATCTGGCACAGGCCATATCGCCCCCCATGCCGCGAAAGCCACTCCGCCGCCCCCGCCGGCCCGATGTCGATGGCATCCCCCGACACGTGCGCGGACTTGTCCGGCGTGGCGACCCACCGGGCGGCCTCCTCCGGCGAGCCGTACTCGGTGATCGCGTCCTCCAGCAGCCGCTCCTGGTACTCCTCGGAACGCCACCCGCTGTTGACGTTGAACTCGACGCCGTCCTCCTCGGCGTCAGCGGCCGCGTGCCGTACGGCAGCGAGCAGGTCGGGGTCGAGTTTGGCCACGGCTGCCAACTCGTCGTCGAAGACCGAGACCTTGTCGGGGACGGCGCCGTCGGCTCCCTGAGAACGGGAGCCGGACCCCCGTGGGTCGAAGACGTCGCCCAGGGAGACGGCCGATGTCGTCATCAGCTGCCAGGCGAGAGTCGCGGCGATCACGGCGATGATCGCTGCCACGCCGACGACAAGGAGCCGGCGGGCGCGTGTTGTTGCAGTGTTGATGACCATGCGGTCAAGTGAAGGAAATGCCGCGTTACCAGCACGTATGCGGTTTCCGATATGCCAGCGATATGTGTGGGTTCGTAGCATCGGTGGCATGCGAGTGTTGATTGTCGAGGACGAGCCCTACATGGCCGAAGCCATCCGCGACGGGCTGCGGCTGGAAGCGATCGCGGCCGACATCGCCGGAGACGGGGAGACGGCGCTCGAGTTGCTGACGGTCAACACCTACGACATCGCCGTCCTCGATCGGGACATTCCTGGACCGTCTGGTGATGAGGTGGCGGAGCGGATCGTCGCCTCCGGGAGCGGTATGCCGATTCTCATGCTCACCGCCGCCGATCGGCTCGACGACAAGGCTTCGGGGTTCGAGCTCGGTGCCGACGACTATCTCACCAAGCCGTTCGAGCTCAGGGAGCTGGTGCTTCGGCTGCGGGCGCTTGATCGGCGGCGCGCTCACAGCCGGCCTCCGGTGCGGGAGCTGGCCGGGCTGCGGGTGGATCCGTTTCGGCGGGAGGTCTACCGGGATGGGCGGTATGTCGCGCTGACCAGGAAGCAGTTCGCCGTGCTGGAGGTTCTGGTCGCGGCGGAGGGTGGGGTGGTCAGCGCCGAGGAGTTGCTGGAGCGGGCGTGGGATCAGAACGCCGACCCGTTCACCAATGCGGTGCGCATCACCGTCTCCGCGCTGCGGAAGCGGCTGGGGGAGCCGTGGATCATCGCGACGGCTCCGGGAGTGGGGTATCGCATCGAGACCGGCGACTCGCCCGCCCTGGCCGGGAGCGCGGAGCATGAGTAGCAGACCCCCCGGGCTGAGCGTCCGCTTCAAGCTCACCCTCAGCTACGCCGCCTTCCTCATCATCGCCGGCACGCTGCTCCTGGCCGTCGTGTGGGTCTTCCTGCTGCGCTACGTCCCCAACAGGCCGATCATGGCTCTGGGCGGCTTCGTCCCCAACCAGGGCGACCTGCTGCGCGCCTTCGCCCCGGCCGCGGCGTGGGTGATGGTCTTCCTGGTGGTCTTCGGCCTGGTCGGCGGGTGGATGCTCGCCGGTCGCATGCTCGCCCCCTTGGCCCGCATCACCCAGGCCACGCGCAAGGCCGCGAGCGGGTCGCTCTCGCACCGGATCTGGATGCCAGGGCCCAAGGACGAGTTCCGCGAGCTGGCCGACGCCTTCGACACCATGCTCGCCCGGCTGGAGGCCCAGGTGTCCGAGCAGCAGCGGTTCGCGGCCAACGCCTCCCACGAGCTGCGCACGCCGCTGGCGATCACGCAGGCCCTGCTCGACGTGGCGCGCAACGACCCGAAGCGGGAGACCGACGAGCTCATCGAACGGCTCCACATCGTCAACACCCGGGCGATCGACCTGGTCGAGGCGCTGCTCGTGCTCAGCCGGGCCGACCAGCGGCGCTTCGCGAAGGACAGCGTCGACCTGTCGCTGGTCGTCGAGGAGGCCGCCGAGACGCTGCTGCCGCTGGCGGAGAAGCAGGGTGTCGCCATCGAGACGTCCGGCGAGGTCAGCAGGGCGATCGGGTCGCATGTGCTTCTGCTGCAGATGGCGACGAACCTCGTGCACAACGCGATCGTCCACAACCTGCCTGAGGGTGGGACCGTCTGGGTCGACACCTCGGTGGGTCCTGGGTCGGTGGTGCTCTCCGTCAGCAACACGGGCGCCGTGCTTGCGCCGCAGCTGGTGTCGACGCTGACCGAGCCGTTCCAGCGGGGCACCAAGCGCATTCGCAACGATCACGCGGGGGTGGGGCTGGGGCTGGCGATCGTCAAGAGCATCGTCCACGCGCACGAAGGCACCCTCAGCATCATCGCGCGCGCCGCCGGAGGACTCAACATCACCGTCCGGCTACCGGCGGCACCCCCGCACCTGCCGACCGCGCCGCCGCACCTGCCCGCCGCATCGCCCCACCTGCCGACCGGATCGCCGACCGGATCGCCGACCACCCCGCCCCATCCGCCCGCCGTGCCACCGCGCCCGCCGACGACCCCAGACCGCTAGCAAACCTGGACCGCTAGCAAACCCGGACCGCTAGCAAACCCGGACCGCTAACAAACCCGGACCGCTAGACAAATGCCGCAGATGGCAAGCTAGCCCCCGTGCAGATCTCCCTCCTCGGCCCGGTAGCAGCCACCCCCGATGACGCCTCCCCGGTCGACATCCCCGGCACCCGCCTGAGGATGCTCCTCGCGCGCCTGGCCCTCGAAGCGGGCAGGCCGGTCCCCGCCGACTCCCTCATCGACGCCATCTGGGGCGAGGAGCCCCCGGCCGGTGCCGCCAGCGCGCTGCACGGCCTGGTCTCGCGCCTGCGCCGGGCCCTGGGCGGCGCCGAGACCGTGGAGCTGGTCGCCGGCGGCTACCGCCTGCCGTTGCGCCCCGACGACGTCGACGTGCACCGTTTCGAGCAGCTGGCCGCGCAGGCCAGGCGGGAGCTGGCCGCGGAACGGCCGCACGAAGCCTCCTCCCTGCTGCGCACCGCCCTGGCGTTGTGGCGGGGCGCCGCGCTCACGGACGTGCTGGACGCCCCGTTCGCCCGAAATGTCGCCGCCCGGCTCGACGAGTTGCGCGCCGCCGTCGCCGAGGACTTCTTCGACGCCGAGGTACGGCTGGGCCGCCACGCCGAGGTGCTCGCAGACCTGGGAGCCGCGGCCGCCGCCCGTCCGCTCAGCGAGCGCCTGGCCGAGCTGCGCATCCGTGCCCTGTCGGCGGCGGGTCGGCAGTCGGAGGCGCTGGCGGTGTTCGAGGAGGTGCGCGGCAGGCTCGGCGACGAGCTGGGCGTCGACCCCTCCGCCGAGCTGCGCGCCGTCCATCTCGCCCTGCTGCGCGGCGAACTGGACCGCCCCGCCGTACAGCCGCAGGCCGCGCCCAGCCAGCTCCCGGCCAGGCTGACCAGCTTCGTCGGGCGGGAACGCGAGCTCGGAGAGCTCGCGCGGCAGATGGACGCCGCGCGGCTGGTGACGATCGTCGGGCCGGGCGGCGCGGGCAAGACCAGGCTGGCGCTGGAGGCCGCGGACCAGGTCGAGGTGCGCACGTGGTTCGTGCCGCTCGCCGGTGTCACCCAGCCGGACCAGATCGCCGACGCGGTGCTCAGCGCCTGTGGAGGACTGTTCGAGGGCGGGTTCAAGCCCCAGGCGCCCGCCGCCGCTCGGCTGGCCGCGCAGCTCGACGTCGGCCCCGCCGTACTCGTCCTGGACAACTGCGAGCATCTGGTCGAGGCCGCCGCCGAGCTCGCCGAGCAGCTGCTCGTACGGCTGCCGCAACTGCGCATCCTGACCACGAGCCGGGAGGCGCTGGCGATCACCGGCGAGGCCCTGTGTCACCTCGGCCCCCTCGACCTGCCCGTCGAGGACGCGGACGTCGCCGAGGCCGCCGATTCCGCCGCCGTCCGGCTGTTCGTCGAACGGGCCCGCGCCGTACGGCAGGGCTTCGAGCTCGACCAGGCGAGCCTGCAACCGGTCGTGGAGATCTGCAGGCGGCTGGACGGCATGCCGCTGGCGCTCGAACTGGCCGCCGCCAAGATGCGCGTGATGAGCGTGGCTCAGATCGCCAAGCGCCTGGACGACCGCTTCCGCCTGCTCGCCTCCGGAAGCAGGACCGCGCTGCCCCGCCAGCGCACGCTGCTCGCGATGGTCGAATGGAGCTGGGACCTGCTGGAGGAGCCCGAACGGTTGCTGGCGGCCCGGCTGGCAGCCTTCCCCGGCGGCGCCGACCTGGCCGCGCTGGAGGCGATCTGCTCCGACGAGTCGCTCCCAGCCGACGACATGCTCTACGTCGCGGGGGCGCTGGTCGAGAAGTCCATGATCCAGGAGACCGGCGACAGGTACCGGATGCTGGAGACCATCCGCGCCTACGCGGCCGACAAGCTCCCTGAGCCGATCACCGAGGGCTTCCGCACGTACTACCTGGCGCTGGCCGAGGAGAACGAACCGCTGCTGCGTACCAGAGACCAGCTGCGCGCCGTCGAGGTCTTCGACGCCGAGCACGACAACCTGGCCGCCGCGCTGCGCACCGCCGTCGAGGCGCGCGACGCCGTCACCGCCGCCCGGTTCGTCCGGTCCATGATCTGGTACTGGGGCATGCGCGGCATGTCCACCCAGTCCGATGCCTTCCTGGGCGAGGTGCTGGCGTTCGGCGACGAGCTGCCCGCCGACGCGCGTGCCGCCTTCGAGGTCGTGCGCTCCACGTCAGGCCGCGGAGGTGGGCAGGAGGTCCACGAGAACCTCCGACTTCCCGGGGTGACGAAGTTCCACAACGCGCTGCCGCTGCTCCGCCTGTCGCAGCTCGCCACCCAGGACGCCCAGGACCTGGAGGCGCTCGACTCGCCCGACCCCTGGGTCCGCGCCAGCGCCAACTGGGCCTACGACTTCATGCTCACGGAACAGGGCGACCAGGACACCGGCGCCACCCGCCGCGAAGAGGCCCTGCGCCTGTTCGAGCAGGTCGGCGACCGGTGGGGGCTGGTCATGAGCCTCGTACGGCAGAGCCGCGTCCATGGACTGCGCGCCGAACACGATCGTGCGATCCCCCTCTGCGAGCGAGCCGTGACCATCGCCGCCGAACTCGGCACCGAACAGCACCTGTTCATCACCAAGTCGCACCTCGCCCAGAACCGGATGCGCGGCGGCGACCTGGACGGCGCGATGGCCGACATCCACGCCGCCCGCCGTCAGGGACGCGAGCTCGGCCACCGGCGGCTGGAAGCCAGCATGCTGTTCCCGCTCGTGGAGGTCCTCCGCCACGCCGGCGACCTGAAGCAGGCACACCAGATCGTCGACGAGCTCGAGACCCTCATCCACCGGCTGCCGGGGCCGCCCCAGCTGAACACCGACGTGATCGTCGCCTCCCGCCTGGGCGTCTACGTGACCGAGGGCGCGGCAGGACGCGCCCGCGAGGTGCTGCCCCAGGCCCTGCGCGGCATCCTGGCCCACACCAACGCCAACGCCATGGCCTGCGGCGCGGAGATGCTGGCCAGGGTGCTGTGGCTGGAGGGCGACGCCAAGGGGGCGGCGACGGCGCTGGGGATGAGCCAGGTGCTCAGGGGCGTCTTCGACGAGGGGGAGGTCGACGTTGCCCGCCTCGTGCCCGTGCTGGCGGGGGAGCTGGGCGAGGGCGGCTACGCGGACGCCTATCGCGCCGGGTCGGAGCTGCCCCGGCAGGAGGCGATGGAGCGGCTGCAGGAACATGTCGGGGAGTAGGGCGTCAAGGCCACCGGCTACTGCCCCGACGTGGCCCTCGACAGGGCGGGGCCGACCCGTGTGATGCGGCGGCGGCGGGTTGGGAGGGCGAGGGTGGGGTGCTCGACGCCCCACGCCGCGGCCCTGCACACCAGCTCCTTGTACACCGCCGCGATCCGCCCCGTGAGCACGGCGGGCACCGCGCGGTCGTCTGCCGTGACGTACTGGATCAGCCCTTCCCTGCGCCCCAGCGAGATGCACTGGTTGAAGTACCGCAGCGGCGCGTGCGGCAGTTTGCCGCCGGTGAGGCGTGCGGCGATCGTGTCGGCCGCCTGCCAGGCCATCGGTGTGCCCGAGGCGCATGACATGCGCAGCGGCTTGTCGCCGGGTCCCATGGCCATGGCGGCGTCGCCGATCGCGTACACGTCGGGGTGTGACACCGAGCGCATCGTGTGGTCGACCACGATCTGACCTCTGGCGGTGACCTGCACGCCGGTGGCCTGGGCGATCGGGTGGACGGCGAAGCCGGTGGTCCAGACGGTGACGTCCGCCGGGATGGTGCCGGCGCCGGCGGTGGTGACGTGGTCGGCGGCGACGGCGGAGACGGCCGTGTGCTCGTGGACGGTGATGCGGAGCCGGCCGAAGACCTTGCGCAGGTGGGCGCGGCCCCTGGGGGAGAGCCAGTCGCCGAGCGCGCCGTCGGTGACGAGGGCGACGCGCAGGTCGGGGCGGGCTTCTGCGAACTCGGTGGCGGCTTCGACGCCGGTCAGGCCGCCGCCGACGACGAGGAGGGTACGGCCCGCGGGGAGGGTGGTCAGGCGCTCGCGCAGCCGCAGGGCGCCGGGGCGGCCGGCGATCTCGTGGGCGTGTTCGGCGGCGCCGGGCACGTCGCCGGGGTTCCAGCGGCTGCCCAGGGCGTAGACGAGCGTGTCATACGGGAGGACCTCGTCCGGGGTGAGCGTGTCATAGGGGAGGACCTCGTCCGGGCTGAGCGTGTCATAAGGGAGGACCTCGTCCGGGGTGAGCGTGACCGTCTTGGCGTCGACGTCGACCTCGGTGACCCGGCCGAGCCGTACCATCACGCCCGTCCCGGCGAACATCTCGCTGAACGGCCGGTGCCTGAGCTCCTGACCGGTCGCCACCTGGTGCATGCGCACCCGCTCGACGAAGTCGGCCTCGGCGTTGACCAGCGTGATGGAAACGTCCGCGCCGCTCAGCCGCTTGGCGAGCCGCCCGGCGGCGATGGCCCCGGCGTATCCGGCCCCGAGGACGATGATGCGGTGACGCTGCTGCATGTCGTTGCTCCCTGTCGATGAGCGGATATGCCCCTTGAACCGGACAGCCCGCCGATTCCTGACAGGAAGCGGATGTGAATCACCTCACACCCGCCTAGAACGCGTACATCACCGGCTCCCCTCGCTCCTCCGCGGCCCAGACGGCCGTGGCGCGGGCGAGCTTGTCGGGGTTGACCTGGCTGCGGATCGCGGCGATCCGCTCGCCGGTGACCTCGAGGCACATCACGCCGAGGACGCGCCCGTCCATGACGGCCACGACGGCGGGCCCGCCGTTCGCGGTCGTGGCGTAGACGGCGGGCGTGCCGCCGACGAAGATCCGCTTGGACTCGGCGGGCCTGAACAGGCCCCGCAGGAATCTCGCGACGGCGACGGCTCCGACGTACGGCGTTGCCCTGGCGGGGATCCGGCCGCCGCCGTCGCCGATCGTGATGGCGTTCTCGGTGAGCAGGCGCACGAGCGTGCCGGTGTCGCCGCTGGTGGCCGCGGAGAGGAACTCCTCGGCGATCCGCCGGGCGGCAGCGTCGTCGATCTCGACGCGGCGTGCGCTGCCGTCGGCGACGTGCTTCTTGGCGCGGTGCAGGATCTGCTGGCTGGCGGCCTCGGTGATGCCGAGGATCTCGGCGATGGCGCGGTGGGGATAGTCGAACGCCTCGCGCAGCACGTACACGGCACGCTCGTTGGGCGAGAGCCGTTCCATGAGCGTCAGCACCGCGTACGACACGGATTCGCGCTGCTCGGCGGTGTCGGCCGGGCCGAGCATCGGGTCGCCGTCGAGGAGGGGTTCGGGCAGCCACTGCCCCACGTACGTCTCGCGGCGCGCCCGCGCGGAGGCGAGCTGGTTGAGGCACAGGTTGGTCAGGGCTTTCGTCAGCCAGGCCTCGGGCACCTCGATGCGGGAGAGGTCGGCCGCCTGCCAGCGCAGGAAGGTCTCCTGCACGGCGTCCTCCGCCTCGGCGGCCGAGCCGAGGAGGCGGTAGGCGATGGCTTCCATGCGTGGCCGGAATGCTTCGAACCGGTCGACGCCATCCGCAGTCTGGCCCACCGCCCGATCCTAACCGGAGGGTCCGCGCCTCACGTTTGCCGTGTCCGCGTCGTCGGTTGGGCGAGTGCGTCAGTCACACGAGAAGGGACATCCCCGTATGAGCCAGGAGATCGAGTCGCGCCTGCCCGACCTCACCCACCAGTTCCCCGAGCTGGCCGCGTTGTCGGGGGCGGTGCACGGAGCGCTCAGGAAGAGCCGGGTCCCGCAGACCACCCTCACCCTGATGATGTTGCGCGCCGGCCAGATCGTCGGCAGCACCTACCACACGGTCCAGCTGACCGATCGCCTGCGGAAGCTGGAGGAGACGGAGGAGCGCATCGTCGCGGTGGCCACCTGGAGGGACGCGCCGTACTTCACCGACGCGGAGAGGGTCGCGCTGGAGCTGGCGGAGGCGGTCTTCACCCACAACCCGGGCGGCGAGCGCGTCTCCGACGAGCTGTTCGCCAGGGCCGCCGTCCACTACGACGACGAGGAGTTGTGGACGCTGACGGTGGCGCTGGGGCACTTCAGCCTGTTCGTGCCGGTGGCGCTCATCGGCAAGCCGATCCCCGGCAGGCCTCCTGGCAAGAACTACAGCAAGACCTTGACGGCCAGGTGACGGCCGCGCCCCTGGCTGTTGACGAGGGCGAACCAGAGGAAGAACAGCCCGTCGAGCACGTCGTACTGTCCCGCGCCGAGGTGGACGGGGTTGAGCCCGACGTCGCGGATGAGCGTCTCGGCGGTCTTGCGCTCGGACTCCTCGCAGGAGAAGAGCAGGTCGGCCACGCCGCCGTCGAAGACGGGGTTCTCGAAGTTCTCCCAGCCGAGGGCGTTGAAGGCGCGGACGTATCGGGTGCCGGGCGCGAAGGCCGCGGCGCTGTGGAGCGGACCGCCGCCGAAGGTGTTGGTCGCGTCGACGACGACCTTGCCGGTGAGCGCGTCCGCGTGCTCGCCGGCGAAGGAGGGTACGGCGTCGCCGGGGATGGCGACGATCACCGCGTCGGCGGTTGCGAGGGAGGCGGCCACGGAGCCTTCCTGGCCGCGTGAGCCGTACGTGACGGTGTGTCCGGCGGAGCTCAGCGCCTCGCCGAGGGTCCGGCCGACGTTGCCGGTGCCGATGACCGCGATGTTCATGAGTTCTCCTTGGAGTCGCTGCCGGGTCGGGCCCGTGCCCTGGCGTTCGGCCGCGGGCACGGGCGGCGGACGGTGAGAGGTCACCGGGGGGTGAGGCGGACGACCGGGTACTGCCGGTCCGACTTGCTCTGGTACTTGCCGTACCGGGGCTGGGCGGTCGTGATGCCCTCCCAGGCCCGCTCGCGGTCGGCGCCGTCGAGGACCTCCGGCGTCACGGGTACGGCGGGGCGGCCGGGGAGCTCGACGCTGGCGCGCTCCGGGTGCGTCATCAGGTTGACGTGCCAGGCCGGGTGGTGGCTGCCGCCGCCGGAGGCCACCACCAGCCAGGCGTCACCGTCGGGGAACCAGGCCAGCGGGGTCTCGCGCGGCTGCCCGCTGACGCGGCCGACGGTGTTGAGGATGAGCACGTCCATGCCGGCGAAGGTGCCGTGGCCGCGGCGGATCTTGCGGCTCATGCGGTTGTTCATGGTCCGCTGCATCCAGCGGGAGAAAGCGCCGGGGGTGCCGGGCCTGCGCGTGGTCCTCTGCGACATTTCGGGTGCCTCCTGGCAATACGCGCCGATGGTCAGCGTTCGTCGATGATGCGGCCGTTCTGGGCCGTCGAGTCCTTGGTGAGCGCCATGGTCAGCGGCGCCTCGGGGAAGGTGGAGATGGCGGCGAGCGCGGCGCCCATCTGGGCGCCGTCCTCCCAGTGCCACGTGTCGCGGTAGGTGCCGTCGTCCAGCTGGATCAGCAGGGCGAAGGCCAGGCCGGGGTGGGTGTCCCTGACCGTCCCGATCAGGGAGGCCCGCCGGGCGAGGAACTCCTCGAGGTCGGCGGGGTCCACGGAGTAGGTGTGCGTGCGGACGACGGACATGCGCGGGGTCCTTTACCAGGTGCCGGCGATCTGGCGGATCGGGGCGTTGAGGCGGTTGAACAGGTTGGTCGTGGCGACGATCAGCAGGATCGAGGCGAGCTGCTGCTCGTCGAAGTGGTCGGCGGCGGCGTCCCAGACGTCGTCCGGCACGGCGTCGGCGCGGTCGGCCAGGCGGGTGGCGCACTCGGCGAGCTCCAGGGCGGCGCGCTCGGCGTCGGTGTAGTACGGCGTCTCGCGCCAGGCGACGACCAGGCCGACGCGCTCGTCGCTCTCGCCGAGCTTGCGCAGGTTCTTGTAGCCGGAGTCGACGCAGAAGCTGCAGCCGTTGATCTGGCTGACGCGCAGGTGGATCAGCTCGGCGAGCTCCTGCGGCAGGCCTCCCGTGTGGGCGGCCTTCATCAGCTCCATGATCGGCTTCTGTGCGGCGGGGATGATGGTGGCGGGGTTCTTCATGCGAGCCTGCATCGTCTTGCTCCTGTTAGCCGGCCTTGTGAGGCGGTGTCTTGCTGACAAGAACGAGCATGCTCGGGCGGGTTGATACATCCGCGATGCGTCGGCGATGCGCCTACGATTTCCCGGCCGAGCAGCGCGAACCCGGCCCGCGTCCGCGCATCACGTGACGGCGGCCGGCCGGTTCTCCAGGACCCGCGCGAGCAGCAGGGTGAGGTGTTCGCGCTCCGCCGGTGCCAGTGCGGCGAACCACTCCTGCTCCCGCCTGGTCTGCTCGCCGAACGCCTCGCGCACCGCCGCCTCGCCGGCCGCGGTGAGGGCGAGGACGACGGCGCGGCCGTCCTCGGGCAGGGAGCGGCGTTCGACGAGCCCGCCGCGCGCCAGCGTGTTGACCGCGTTGGTGACCGCCGAGCGCGACATGGCGGAGATCTCGGCGAGCCGCACGGGCTGGGTGGGCCCGAGCAGCCAGAGCTTGAACAGCAGCCGGAAGCCCGGCAGCGTCAGCCCGCGCGGGCGGTGGATGCGGGTCTCGAGGTCGGTGACGAGCAGGTAGGCCAACTGCAGCAGGTGGTAGGCGAGCGAGAAGGCGTCGGCGTCGGCGGGCGGCGGCATGTCGGCCACGCGGGTGCGCGCGTAGGCGGCGTAGTCGGCGTCCGGGGATCTGCTCACCGGTCAAGTCTTGCGCAGCCGGGGGAGTGCCCGGAATATTGTTACGGCCATAACAATCTCAACGGAGGCCGTCGTGCGCATCGTCATCGCGGGAGCGGGGATCGGCGGGCTCAGCGCCGCCCTCAGCCTGCACGCCGCCGGGTTCACCGACGTGACCGTGCACGAGGCCGCGCGCACGATCGAACCGCTGGGCGTCGGCATCAACCTGCTCCCGCACGCCGTCAGGGAGCTGACCGAGCTGGGCCTGGCCGACCGGCTGGCCGCCATCGGGGTGGCCACCGCCGAGCTGGCCTACTTCAACAGGTACGGCACGCCGATCTGGTCCGAGCCCAGGGGGCTGGACGCCGGCTACGCCTGGCCGCAGTACTCCGTGCACCGCGGCAGGCTGCAACTGCTGCTCCTGGAGGCATTGCTGGAGCGCCTCGGCCCCGGCAGCGTGGTCACCGGCAGCAGGGTCACCGGACCAGGCGACGAGGACCTGCTGGTCGGCGCCGACGGGATCAACTCCGATGTCAGACGCCACCTCTACCCCGACGAGGGCCCGCCGCCGTGGAACGGGCTGGTGCTCTGGCGCGGCACGTCGTACGGCGAGCCGTTCCTGACGGGCCGGAGCATGATCATGGCGGGGGACGGGACGCAGAAATTCGTCGCCTACCCGATCGCGCCCGGGCTGATCAACTGGATCGCCGAGAAGCCGCTCGACGGCGACCCGCCCGAGCGCGGCAACTGGAACCGTCCCGCCGACCTCGCCGAGATCGGCGGGCACTTCGCCGACTGGCGTTTCGACTGGCTGGACGTCCCCGCCCTCATCGCCGGGGCCGAGAAGGCCTACGAATACCCGATGGTGGACCGCGACCCGCTGCCCCGCTGGACGGCCGGCAAGGTCACGCTGCTGGGAGACGCGGCGCACGCGATGTACCCGATCGGCTCCAACGGCGCCTCCCAGGCGATCATCGACGCCCGGGTGCTGGCCCACGCGCTCGCCCGCGACGACCTCGGCCTCTACGAGGCCGAGCGCAGAGCGGTCACCACCGCGCTGCAGCTGTCGAACCGCGAGATGGGCCCCGAGGTGGTCATGAAGCTGGCCCATGAGCGCGCCCCGCACGGATTCGACGACATCGAGCAGGTCATCCCCTACGAGGAGCGCGCCGAGATCGCCGCGTCGTACAAGCGCACGGCCGGCTTCGACCCCGCCTCGCTCAACGCCAGGCCGAGCTGGTGAGGCTCGAACCGCTGGCCACCTTCCGCGTGGAGCTGGACCCGATCCTCGACCTCGGCGCCTCGCCCTGGGGCAACCGCCGGGTGATCAACATCGTGGGCGGTTCGTTCGACGGCCCACGCCTGTCGGGCGTCGTGCTGCCGGGCGGCGCCGACTGGCAGGTCGTGCACGCCGACGGCATGGCCAGCATCGACACCCGCTACACCCTGCGCACCCACGACGGCGCGCTGCTGTACATCTCGACCAGCGGCGTACGGCACGGCCCACGCGAGGTGGTCGAGCGCCTGGCCAGGGGCGAGCAGGTGGACCCCGCGGAGTACTACTTCCGGCTGTTCTGCCGTTTCGAGACCGGTGACAGCCGCTACCTGTGGCTCAACCGCCAGCTGGCCGTCGCCTCCGCGGCGCGGGAGGCGGCGACCGTGCGCTATGACGCCTACACCCTGACCTGAGGAGCCCGGCATGCCCAAACTCAACCGCGCGCCGTACCGCGTGATCGTCGAGCACGACACCCCGGTGGCGATGCGTGACGGCACGATCCTGCGCGGGTCGGTGCACCGGCGGGCCGAGGGCGGTCCGTTCCCCACCCTGCTGGCGCGCACGCCGTACGGCGAGGGCACCTTCCGCATGATGCCGGTGACTCCCGCGCTGGAGGCCGGCTTCGCCGTGGTGCTGCAGCACTGCCGGGGCAGGGGCGGCAGCGACGGGGAGTTCCGTCCCTGGCTCGACGAGGGCGACGACGGTCACGACACGATCGAGTGGATCACCGCCCAGCCGTGGTCGAACGGCGAGGTGGTGATGCAGGGAGGCTCCTACCTGGCCGGATGCGCCCTGCAGGCGGCGGCGACCAGGCCGCCGGGGCTCAAGGCCGTGGTCGCGTCGATGACCCCGCACGACTTCTACGACGGGCTGAAGTACCACGGCGGCGCGTTCGCGTACGGCTCGGCGCGGAACTGGGGCGTGATGCAGACGATGCTCGGGCTGATGCACGCGGCCGAGGCGGGGCAGGACGTCGGCGCCGGCTTCGGCGCCCTGCTGCCCCTGCTCGCCGACCCATCGGCGCAGGTGCCGCCGGACGTGATCCCCTGGTGGCACGACTGGGTGTCGCACCGCGAACGCGACGCCTACTGGCAGGAGCTCGCCGAGACCCTGGAGCACGACCGCATCGAGGTGCCGGTCATGCACGTGGCGGGCTGGTTCGACCTGTTCCTGGCCGGGACGCTGGAGAACCATCGCAGGCTGGGCGGCCCCCTGGTCGTCGGCCCGTGGTCGCACCTGACGCCGGGCGGCAGCGGCACGGGCGCGGTGAACTTCGGCTTCTTCGCCTCCGGCCAGGCCATCCAGCTGGAGCAGCGGCAGCTGGCCTTCCTGCGCGGCCAGGACACGGGGCCCGCCGTGAAGATCTTCGTCATGGGCGACGACGTGTGGCGCGACGAGGAGGCCTGGCCGCTGGCGCGGGCCGTGGAGACCCGCTACCACCTGCACTCCGACGGCGTGCTCTCGCCCGAGCAGAAGGCGGGTGAGCCGGTGACCTTCACCTTCGACCCGGGCGACCCCGTCCCGACGACCGGCGGCGCGACGCTGCTGCCCGACCCGGTCAACGTCGGGCCCCAGGACCAGCGGGAGGTGGAGAAGCGGCCCGATGTGCTCTGCTTCACCACGGCGCCGCTCGAAGCCGATCTCGAGGTGACGGGGCCCGTGTCGGTGACGCTGCACGCCCAGTCGTCCGCGCCGAGCACCGACTGGACCGCCAAGCTGGTGAACGTCCATCCCGACGGCCGGGCGCTGAGCGTCGTCGACGGCATCGTGCGCACCACGCGCTCGACCTCCGTCATCGATCTGGTGGCCACCAGCCAGGTGTTCAAGGCGGGTCACCGCATCCGGGTGGAGATCTCCAGCTCCAACCATCCGCGTTTCGACGTCAACCCGGCCGTCGACCGCCCCGCCGTGCAGCAGGTCTACCCGGACTCCTTCATCACCCTGCCGGTCGTTCCCCGTTGAGTCCCACGCGGAGCAGGTGCCAGGCCTGCTCCGCGCTGCGGCGACGGTCGGGGGCGGGCAGCTTGGCCAAAATGCCCGCGAGCATGCCGATGGCCAGCATGAGATCGCCGGGGGTGAGGTCGGCGCGCATCCGTCCGGACTCCTGGGCCTGGGCGAGCGGCGCGGTCAGCAGCGCCTCCACGCGGTCGCGGATGTCTGCGATGCGCGTGTCGTGGGTCTCGGCGCGGACCATGTCGATGAACGCGGTGGAGTCGATGGTCTGACGCGTGACGAGGTCGAGGACCTCTTCGAGCGTCGTGCCGGGGCGGGCGGCGAGCGCTTCGAGCTCGGCGACGCCGTCCTCGAAGGCGGCCAGGACCAGGCTGATCCGGTCGGGGAAGTGGCGGTAGAGGCTGCCCTGGCCGACGCGGGCGGCGCGGGTGATGGCCGAGAGCGGCGCGTTGTAGCCGTCGCTGGCGAAGACCTGGCGGGCGGCCTTGATGAGCGCGGCACGGTTCTCGGCGGCCGCGCTGGGCCCGCGATTGCTATGTCGCATAACAACTACGGTAGCAACCGGACATATTTGTCCGGTTCTCGCCTATCCTGTGAACCGGACGCAAGTGTCCGGTTATGGAGGCACCATGAGCAACACTTTCGACGGCCGAACCGTCCTCGTCACCGGGGCCGGATCCGGCATCGGACGGGCGATGGCCGTGGCCTTCGCCGCCGCCGGAGCCCGGGTGGTGGTGGCCGACATCGACGGCGACCGCGCCAAGGCGACCGCCGAGGGCATCGACGGCCTGCCCGTGGCCGCCGACATCGCCTCGGAGGAGTCGGTGGCCGCGCTGGTCGAGGCGGCCCTGGGCGTCAGCGGCACGATCGACGTGCTGTGCAACAACGCCGGGATCATCGACACGATGGCACTGCCCCACGACATCTCGCCCGCCCAGTGGCGCCGCGTGCTCGACATCAACCTGACCGGCACCTTCCTCGTCACCCACGCCGTGCTGCCGCACATGCTGGCCCAGGGCCGCGGCGCGATCGTCAACACCGCCTCCGAGGCCGGCATCCGCGGCGGCGCGGCCGGGGCGGCCTACACCGCCTCCAAGCACGGCGTCATCGGCCTGACCCGCAGCGTCGCCTGGGCCTACGCCAAGGACGGCATCCGCTGCAACGCCCTGCTTCCGGGGCCCACCGAGACCAACATCGCCGGATCGGCCGCCGAGTTCGACACCGCCGGCATCACCCGCCTGGCCCCGGTCCTCGCCCTGGGCGAGCGCATGGCCCAGCCGGAACAGATGGCCGCCGTCGCCGTCTTCCTGGCCTCGGACGCCGCCTCGTTCGTCAACGGCGCCCTGGTGCCCGCAGACGGAGGGTGGTCCGCGGCATGAGCACGAACGAAGTGGACCTCCTCGTCGTCGGCACAGGCGCGGCCGGGCTGACCGCCGCCATCGCCGCGGCCGACGCCGGACTCCAGGTGCTGGTCGTGGAGAGCACCGACAAGTGGGGCGGCACCACCGCCGTCTCCGGCGGCGGCCTGTGGATGCCGGTCAACCCGCTGATGCTCCGCGCCGGAGTCAAGGACTCGGTCGCCGAGGCACTGGAGTACATGGAGCAGGCCATCGGCGAGGCGGGACCCGCCTCCTCGCCCGAGCGCCGCCGCGCCTTCCTCGACAGCGGGCCCGAGGTCGTGCGCCTGCTCGGCCGCCTGGGCGTGCGCTGGCGCCGAGCCACGCACTACCCCGACTACTACCCGGACCGCCCGGGCGGCAAGGTCGGCCGGGGCATCGAGGCCGCGCCCTTCGACGCCAAGAAGCTCGGCCCCTGGTACACCACCGCCCGCGCCGCCGACGGCCTGCCCGCGCCCGTCATGACCAACGACGTCTGGCTGCTGGCCCGCGCCTGGTCCACG
The DNA here is from genome assembly GCF_044456985.1 of Nonomuraea sp. NPDC050663. Taxonomy (NCBI): domain Bacteria; kingdom Bacillati; phylum Actinomycetota; class Actinomycetes; order Streptosporangiales; family Streptosporangiaceae; genus Nonomuraea; species Nonomuraea sp. NPDC050663. Next base: position 115,069 of record NZ_JBITGL010000023.1, on the reverse strand, counting down.
CCCGCCGGATTCCTGCGCGGCGCCCAGTTCGTCTTCCGCACGCTCGGCGGCCTGGTGTCAGGCAAGCGCCTGGTCGGCCTCGGCGGCGCCCTGTCGTGCGCGCTCATGCACATCGTGCTCACGCAGAAGACCCAGGTCAGGCTGAACTCCCCGCTTACCGAGCTGATCGTCGAGGACGGCGCCGTTGTCGGCGCGATCGTCGACGGCGCCCCGATCCGCGCACGCAAGGGAGTCGTGCTCGCCGCGGGCGGCTTCGCGCACAACAGCGAGTGGCGCCAGAAGCACCACGGCATCCCCGGCTACTCGGCCGCGCCTGAAGGCGACCTCGGCACCGCCATCGAGGCGGGCGCCAAGGTGGGCGCGGCCCTGGAACTGATGGACGACGCCTGGTGGGGCGCCGGAACCCAGGGACCCGACGGGCACAACGGATTCGTGCTCTCCGAGCGCAGCATGCCCTTCTCGATCGTGGTCGACGCCACGGGCAAGCGCTTCACCAACGAGTCGGCCTCCTACATCGACTTCGGCCACGACCTGCTGAGCAACCCCGCCCCGGCCTGGCTCATCACCGACGTGCGGCAGGCGCGCCGCTACCTGTCGACTGCCTACCTGGGCAAGAAGAAGGAGTTCGTCGCCGCGGGCCAGCTGGTCGAGGCGCCCACGCTCGACGAGCTGGCCAAGAAGATCGGCATCGACCCGGCGGCGCTGGCCGCCACGGTCGAACGGTTCAACGGCTTCGCCCGCGCCGGCGTCGACCAGGACTTCGGCCGGGGCCGCACGGTCTACGACAACTACTACGGCGACCCCAGGGTCAAGCCCAACCCCAACCTGGGGCCGGTGGAGCGCGGGCCGTTCCGCGCGCTGCGCCTGGTGCCCGGCGACCTCGGCACCAAGGGCGGCCTGCTCACCGACGCCGACGCCAGGGTGCTGCGCGAGGACGGCACGGTGATCGCCGGCCTCTACGCCGCGGGCAACACCAGCGCCTCGGTCATGGGCCGCACCTACCCGGGACCGGGCTCGACCATCGGCCCGGCCGTGGTGTTCGGCTATCGCGCCGCCCGCCACGCGGCGGGCCACGGCGGCGACGCCTGAACCCCGTCACCGGGGCTGCGTGATCGGCGCAGCCCCGGTGACGGACAGGACTCAGAGGCCGGAAGGGTCGCGCCCGACGCTGATCTCCTCGGCGATGCGGCGGATCTCGTCGAACGCCATGCCCGGAGCGGCGGGGAGATGGTCGGCCAGGGCGCGCATCACCACGGGCACGGGCTGGCCCGCATAGCGCGCCGCGATTCCGTGGACTGCCAAGAAGAGCGCCTGGTCGGTGTCGTGCATCGTTCACCCCGGGTTGGTCGGATGTAGCTTCCCGCGGTTACGGTACGGCGTGGGACCGACAATTTCCCGCTGCGACCCTCGGCCTACCATCGAAGGATGCCGGTTCAACGACTCAACCACGCGGTCCTCTACGTCCGCGACGTCGAGCGCAGCGTGACCTTCTACCGCGACGCGCTGGGCTTCCAGGTCGTCATGTCCATGCCGGGCGCCGCCTTCCTGCAGGCCGACGGCTCCAGCAACGACCACGACCTCGGCCTGTTCCAGGTCGGCCCCCAGGCCGCCGCCTCGGAAGCGGGACGCGCCACCGTCGGCCTCTACCACCTGGCCTGGGAGGTCGACACCCTCCAGGAGCTGGAGCGGATCGCGCTCAGGCTGCAGGAGATGGGGGCGCTGGTGGGCGCCTCCGACCACTCGACGACCAAGGCCCTGTACGCCAAGGACCCCGACGGGCTGGAGTTCGAGGTGTCGTGGCTGGTCCCGGCTGCGCTCATCACCGACGAGGTGCTCGCGGGGCGCAGCAGCATCCAGCCGCTCGACCTGGCCAAGGAGATCGAGACCTACGGCGGCCGGACCAAGGGCGGCGTAGGGGTGTCCGTCTAGCGGGCTGCCCCTGGCCTGACTTCGGGGTTACCGTGGGAGGGACGACTCTTTTCTGGAGACGGCGATGCCACGCGACCCCGAACACCTTCTCGACGTCATCGACGGCGCTGTCGAGAACTGGGAGGCGACCAGTTCCGACGCGATGCGGTGGGCGCCTCCCGAGCGCAAGGAGCCCGAGCCGGCCGACATCCTCAAGGACATCGGCGAGATCTTCGCCCCCCTGACGGCGGCCTTCCGCTCGCTGGGCGAGGCGGTCCTGGAGGCTCCGCCGGTGCGCCGCTTCTTCGAGCTCGTCGAGGACGTCCCGCTGCCTCCCGAGCCGGCGATGGAGGTCGAGGAGGAGGCGCCGAGCTGCCGCTGCCTGTGCTTCCGCCACGCCGCCCGTCCCGGCATCTGCACGGGGGAGGTCGCCGGTCAGGCGGCCGGGGTGGAGATGTGCGCCTCCTGCATGGAGGCGGCGGCACGTTAGAGGCCGGTGCGGCGGCGGCGGGTTCGGCGCGGGTAGGCCTTGGCGGTCTCGGCGAGCCGTACGGCGTGCTCGGCCTGTTTGCGCCAGTGCCCGTAGGCGTCGCCGCGCTGCGCGAGCCTGTCGAGCTCCCGCATCGTCTCCAGCGGGATGAACGCCGGCTCCGCGTCGCGCCACGGCGTGCCCGGCAGCGGCATGAACGTGTGCGTGTGGATGCGCGCGCCCAGCTCGGCCAGGTCGGCGGCGAGCCGGAGTGAGGCCTCCTGGTCCTCGGAGTTCTCGCCCGGCATGCCGAAGATGAAGTCGACGTTGGGGCGGAAGCCGTGTTCGAGGGCGATGCGTACGGCGTCGCGGACGGGTTCGGCGGCGTGGCCGCGTCCTGAGGCCTTCAGGATGCGGTCGGAGCCCGACTGGGCGCCGATGATGATGTTGTCGTTGGCCACGTAGCGCTTCAGCATCCGCATCGCGTCCGGGCTGACGTGCTCGGGCCGCACCTCGGAGGGGAAGCTGCCGAAGAAGACGCGCCCGTCGGCGGGCAGCGCGTCCTTGACGGCCGACAGCAGCTCCTCGACCTTGCCGAGGTCGGCGTCGGGCCCGGGCGAGCCGTACGACAGCGAGGTCGGCGTGATGAAGCGCACGTCGCGCAGCCCGTGGGCGGTCATCTTCTCGACGTGGGAGACGACCGAGGCGACGGAGCGGTGGCGGAACTGCCCGCCGAACATGAAGGGCGTCTGGCAGAAGCGGCAGGTGTAGCGGCAGCCGCGGGTGATCTCGATCGGCCCGTAGTTGCGCCGCACGTCGGGGAAGGACGGGAAGGCGTCGAGGGGAAGCTGCGGTGCGGCGGGTGTGCGCACCGCGGTCCCGTCGGCGTCGCGCAGGGCCAGGCCCGGCACGGCTGCCAGGTCGCCTTCCGAGCGCAGGGCGGCGACCAGGGAGACGATCGTCGACTCGCCCTCGCCGATGCCGGCCAGGTCCCATCCGGAGTCGATGACGTGCTGGGGCTCGGCGGTGGCGTGCACGCCGCCCGCGATGTGGAGGACGCCGGGGCGCGTGGTCAGGGATCTGACGGTCGCGAGCTCCTGCGCCATGGCCTCGGCGTCGGGGGAGTAGAACGACCAGAGCACCAGCACCCGGTCCGCGCCGCAGCCCTCGACCAGCTCGGCCGTCTCCTCGGGGGTGCGGCCCAGCAGCACCTGGCTTTCGTCGCCGGCGGCCTCCAGGGCGGCCAGCAGCGCGTGCACGCCGTACGTCACGGCCCTGCGGTAGCGGACGACCATACCCACCTGCATAGGAGGCAGCGTAATGCGTACGCACTCAGGGATGCCTAGGGGTCGGCTCAGGGGTGGCACCGGATGTTTGGAAGGCCGCGGAAAGCCAATCTTGGAAGCATGGCCGCCAAGAGGATGCTCCCGCTGATCGCCCTAGTGCTGATCGCCACCGGTGCGATCGCGATCCTGGGCGAGACGGTGCCCGACGCTCCGGCGCTGGGCCCGAGCTGGGCGCTGGTGTCGATGTCGCTGGGCGCCCTGGCGCTGCTGGCCGGGCTGCGTGCCGCTGGTGCGCCGCTGCGCGGCCTGCCGGAGCGCATCCTGCTGGGCTGGAGCCTGCTGCTGCCGGTGAGCCCGATGGCGGCCCTGTACGTGCTGCCGGTGGCGGCGGTGCTGATGGTGCCGAAGCTGGCGGCCGACGGGGGCTGGCGGCCGGTGGCCAGGACGGTCGAGTGGCTGACTCTCGTGACCGGTTTCGGGGTGCTGGCCCTGACCTATGTGGTCTTCCCCGGCGAGCAGGTGATGATCGGTCTGGTCGAGCGGGGGCTGCTGGGAGCCGAGCTGGCGCTGCTGGGAGTTCTCGCCGGGCGGGCCGCGATGGTCGCGTGGGCCAGGAGTGGCCTCACGAGAGTGTTGACCGTTTCTTGACATATCCCGTCCAGACGGTATTTGCCCCCATTTCCGGTGCTATTCTCTCCCGCGATCTTCTAACCGGGAGCAGAGTATGGCATCGGGCAGATCCATCAGATCCAAGATCACGCTTCTGCTCGTCATCCCGCTGGTCTCGCTGGTCGCGCTCTGGGGCTTCGCGGCCAGTGCCACCAGCGGCGACGCCCTCCAGCTGCTCAAGATCGACTCCCTGTGGGGCGGGGTCGTCAGCTACACCAACCCGCTCGTCTACAGCCTCCAGAACGAGCGCCTGGCCTCCGCCGTGCAACTGTCGGACGGCCAGAGCGACGCCACGCAGCTGTCCAAGAGCCGCCTGGCCACCGACCAGGCCCGCCAGGCCCTGCTCGGCAGCGTCAAGTCCGACTCCGTCCAGTCGGCCCTGACACCCGAGATGCGGCGGCAGCTCGACGCGGTGCTCGCCGCGATCGACCGGCTGCCCTCTGTGCGCCTCCAGGTCGACGACGAGAAGCTGGACCCGGCCAAGCTGGTCCTGGAGTACGCGGCGGTCTCCGACGCCGTCCACCGGCTCTACGACAGCTTCGCGATCGGCGTCGACATGGAGTTGAACCGCCGCGCCAAGGGACTGATCGCCGCCGACCAGGTGCGCGAGCTGCTCAGCCGGGAGCAGGCCATGGTGGTGGCCGCCGACGCCAAGCCCAGCCACTTCGTCCTCCACCAGCTCGCCAAGATCCACGGCACCAGGACCTGGCTCTACCAGCGCGCCATGGGCGACATGGACGCGGAGCTGCGCAAGCCCTTCGAGAAGGTGCCCTTCGGCCCCGCGGACCGCGCGGTAACGATCCTGCTGGAGATGCGCGGCGAGCTGACCCCCGTGATCTGGCGCGCCTCGGTCGACCCGGCGATGACGGAGTACTCCAAGGCCATCGAGACCGCCGGAGGCCTGCTCTCGGCCCGGATCGAGCCCGCGGGCATGACCATCCTCGTCCGCGCGGCCCTGACCGGCATCCTCGGACTGATCGCGGTCCTCGTGTCGATCGTCCTGGCGATCCGGATGGGCCGCGGCCTGACCCGCGAGCTGGCGGGCCTGCGCGGCGCCGCCCAGGAAGTGGCCGAGGTACGGCTCCCGCACGTCGTCCAGCGCCTGAAGAACGGCGAGCAGGTCGAGCTGCCGCCGCCCATCCCCTCGGGCACCACCACCGAGATCATCGACGTGGCCGCGGCCTTCGACACCGTGCAGCACACCGCCGTCGACGCCGCCGTCGGCCAGGCCAAGCTGCGCGAGGGCGTCGCCGACGCGCTGCGCAACCTGGCCAGGCGCACCCAGTCGCTCGTGCAGCGCCAGCTCAAGCTGCTGGAGGAGATGCAGGGCCAGACCGACGACCCCGACTCCCTGTCGAGGCTGTTCAAGCTCGACCACCTCACCACCCGCATGCGCCGCCACGCCGAGGGCCTGGTGCTGCTGGCGGGCGGCAGCACCGGACGCCGGTGGCGGCGCGGCGTCGCCGTGGAGGAGGTCCTGGCCGGCGCGGCGGCCCAGGTCGAGGACTACACCAGGGTCCGCGTCTACCCGATGCCCGAGGCGGGCGTCGTCGGCACCGCGGTCGCCGACCTCATGCACCTGTTCGCCGAGCTCGTCGAGAACGCCACCTCCTTCTCCGCCCCCACCAACGAGGTGTCGGTGCGCGGCGAGGTGGTCGGCAAGGGCTTCGCCGTCGAGATCGAGGACCGGGGCTTCGGGATGACGGCCGAGGACCGCGACGCCGTCAACCGCAGGCTGGCCGCCCAGCCCGTCTTCGACCCGGCCAGCACCGAGCGGCTCGGCTTCGCCGTGGTGGGCATGCTCGCCGCCCGTCACGGCATCCAGGTGACGCTCAAGCCCTCGCCCTACGGCGGCACCACCGCCATCGTGCTGCTGCCCTCCGAGCTCATGGAGTCCGCGCAGCAGGACCCCGCGCCGCTGACGGAACCGGTGGCCGTCGCCGCCGGCCTGCCGCGCCGTACACGCAAGACCGCCATGCCGCTCGCGGCGCCCACACCCGAGCCGCCACCCGTCGAACTGCCCCGCAGGCTGCGGCAGGGCGAGCGCAGCCCTGAGCAGGCCAGGGCGACCTTCTCCGCCCTGCAGTCGGGCTGGGAGCGCGGCCGTCAGGAGGAGACGGATGAGTGACGACGAGTGGGTCGACGAGGCAGTGGTGCGCCCCTACGCGCTCACCCGCGGTCGCACCCGCTCGTCGGGCAGCGAGCTCGACCTGCTGGCGAGCGTCGCGGCCTCCGGCAAGCCGGTGCCCGAGCGGGCCGACCTGAGCGTGCACCACCGGCGCATGCTCGCGCAGCTGGCCGGCGCCAAGCGGGTCGCCGAGGTCGCCTCGGAGCTGGGCCTGCCGGTCGGCGTGGCCCGGGTGCTGCTCGGCGACCTGCTGGACATGGGACTGGCCGAGGTACGGCAGGCGCCGGCGGCACAGTCGTCGTCGATGGAGAGCCTGCTGCGCGAGGTGATCGACGGCCTCAGAGCGCTGTAGTCAGCGTTCGCAGGGAGTGCTCGACCAGGGTGATCATCACTTCCTTGGCCGAGGCGCGACGCCGTACGTCGCACATCAGCACGGGGACGTGGTCCTCCAGGTCCAGCGCGATCTTCACGTCCTCGATGCTGTGGGAGGGCACGCCGTCGAAGCAGTTGACCGCCACCACGAAGGGCGTGCCACGCTGCTCGAAGTAGTCGATGGAGGGGAAGCAGTCGGTCAGCCGCCGGGTGTCGGCGATCACGACCGCGCCCAGCGCGCCGTACGACAGCTCGTCCCACATGAACCAAAACCGTTCCTGGCCGGGCGTGCCGAACAGGTAGACCACCAGGCCGTCGCGGATCGTGATGCGTCCGAAGTCCATGGCGACCGTCGTGGTCGTCTTGCCTTCGACGCCGTCGAGGTCGTCGACGCCGATGCCGCGATCGGAGAGCACCTCTTCGGTCTTCAGCGGTTTGATCTCACTGATCGAGCCGACGAGGGTGGTCTTGCCCACCCCGAAGCCGCCGGCGATGAGGATCTTGAGCGCGACGGGGTCTTCAGAGAGCCCGGAGTCCATTGATCACTTCCTTGAGAATGCGCTCGCTCGGGCGCGATCCCGCCTGGGACGTCACCGAGATGAGACCGTGGTCACGCATGTCGCCCAGGATCACCTGGACGACGCCTACCGGCAGATCGAGCTCGACGGCCAGGTCTGCCACCGAGATGGGGGACTGGGCGGCGCGCAGGATGGCCTCCTGCTCGGGACCGGAACCACCCTCGCCCACGGCGCTCACCAGGGCGATCAGGTCGAACGTCTCACCGGAGGGCCGGGTGCGCCCCCTGGTCAGCGCGTAGGGACGGACGACGGGACCTGCCTCGTCGTCCATCCACACGTTCATCGGTTCACCGCCGAGCGCGGATTCGTGGAGATGTGCTGCCCCACCCGCTTGACCAGCATCGCCATCTCGTACGCCACGTGGCCGACGTCGGCGTCGCCGCTGGCCAGCACCGCCAGGCAGGTGCCCTGGCCGGCCGCGGTCACGAACAGGAAGGCCGACTCCAGCTCCACGATGGTCTGGCGCACGTCGCCGCCGCCGAAATGCCGCCCCGCGCCCCTGGCCAGGCTCTGGAAGCCCGCCGCCAGAGCCGACAGGTGCTCGGCGTCCTCACGGATCAAGCCCTTGGAGTAGCCCACGGCCAGGCCGTCGGTGGAGAGGATCACCGCCTGCCGGACCGATCCGACCCGGTTGGTCAGATCGTCCAGCAACCAGTTCAGCTCGCCCACGTTGGTCGAGTTCATGAGTCCTCCCTGCCGCGTTGGGTTCCGCGCTGGAACGCGGAGAAAAGATCACGTACTTCCTCGGGCGAGCGCTCTGGCTCCTCCGCTTCCGGTTCGTCCGGGGCGACGCGCAGCTGTGGCGCCAGGCTCCTCTGGCGCTGCCGCCTGGGCAGGCCCGCGTGCGTGTCGGCCGACACCAGGGCGATCGGCTTGCGCGGCGCCTCCGGCAGCGCGATGACCGGCTCGGGGTCGGGCTCGATCGCCGGCGGCTCGGCCATCAGCTTGCCGGGGATCAGCACGATCGCCGTCGTGCCGCCGTACGGCGAGGCCCGCAGCACGACCTGGACGCCGTGCCGTACGGCCAGCGTGGCGACCACGAACAGCCCCAGCTGGTCCCAGTCGTCGTCGCCCGACTGCGCGACGTCGAAGGCGGGCGGCTCGGCGAGCATGAGGTTGATCGCGGCGTAGCGCTCGGGGAGCAGGCCCAGCCCCCGGTCCTCGACCTCCAGGACGTAGCCGTTGGCCACCGAGTCGCCGCGCACCTGCACGACGGTGGTGGGAGGGGAGTAGATGGTGGCGTTCTCGACCAGCTCGGCCAGCAGGTGGGTGAGGTCGGCCGCCGCGGTGCCGTCGACGGCGGCGACGGGCAGGGCGTCGACCTCGACGCGGGTGTAGTCCTCCACCTCGGCGATCGAGGCGCGCACGATGTCGAGGACGGGGACGGGGCGGCGCCAGATGCGGCCGGGCGCGGCGCCCGACAGCGTGATCAGGCCCTCGGCGTGACGCCGCATACGGGTGGTCAGGTGGTCGAGGCGGAAGAGCTCCTCGAGCCTGTCGGGGTCGTGGGTGCGCCGCTGCATGGCGTCGAGCATGCCCAGCTGGCGGTGGAGCAGTCCTTGCTTGCGCCTGGCCAGGTTGAGGAAGACCTGGCTGACGCCCTGGCGCACCCTGGCCTGGCCGACGGCCGCCTCGACAGCGGTGCGCTGCACCGAGGCGAAGGCCTTGGCCACGTCGATGATCTCCTGGGAGCCGCTGACCTTGAACGACGGCGCCTCGGACCTGACGTCGACGTCCTCGCCGCGCCTGAGCCTGGCCACCACCTGCGGCAGCCGTACCTCGGCCAGGTCGAGGGCGGCGGCGCGCAGGTCGGCCAGCTCGCCCGACAGGCGCCGGCCGAAGCGGACCGAGATGACGATCGAGACGAGGACGGCCAGCAGGCCCGCGCCGCCGGCGACGGCGATGCGGGTGGCGATGGCGGTGGCCATGTCGGAGGTGCGCTGGGCGAGGATCCGGGAGGAGCTGATGCCGAGCTGGTCGAGCTGGCCGATGGCCTGGTCGGCGGAGCCGCTCCACTCGGGCACGGGCTTGCCGGTCTCGCGCACGGTCGCCTCGAGCTTGGTGAAGTCGAGGAAGGTCCTGCTGCCGAAGGTGAGCTCGTACGGCTGCCGCAGCTCGTTGTCGAGCGCGGCCAGTCCCCTGGACTGCAGGAACTTGCGGGTGGCGATGTAGTCGGACAGCGTGGCCAGCTCGGGGGCGTTGAGCGTGCCGTCGAGGTGGGCGGCGCCGATGAGCGCCTGCTCGCGGGCGATCATCTCGCGGGCCTTGGCCATCGTCTGCAGGCCGGAGGCCTGCTGGAACAGCTCCAGGTCGGGCAGCGTGATGAGCTGGTCGTAGACGGGGAAGAGGGTGTCGATCACGCGGTTGTAGTCGGTCAGCCCGGTCAGGCGCGTGCCGTACCCGTTGTCGATCTGGTCGCGGATCGTGGGCAGCCTGCCCAGAGCTCCGGTCAGCACGTCGAGCGCGGTCTTCAGCTCGACGTGGACGGTCTCGCCCGCCTGGGTCACCGAGGCGCGCAGGTCGCTGATCGCGCCGTCCGTGCGCATGCGCTGGGCGCCGAGCTCCTCGGTGAGCCTGCGGGTGGTCAGAGCCAGGCCCGAGCGGCTGCGCTCGGCCTGCAACTGCACGCCGAGCTCGGTCGAGGCCACGCCGATCGTGTCGTACAGGATCTCGGCCCGGCGCAGGGCCTGACCGTCGGCCACTGTGAGATTGAGGACGAAACCCCACAGCGCGCTGAGCGACACGAGCGGCAAAAGCAGCAATAAGAAGATCTTTCGCCGGATCGATCGGTTTTTTGAGCCCATGTCCCAACCTCAGGAAGATCGCACGTGAGACTAGCACCGATGACGGTTCCAGCGCATTGGGAGGAACGTGATACTTACTGTGACTGCGGTCGTTTACTGAGCCCGCGCAGCCACAGCAAAGCGATCACCGAGATGATTGCCAGCCCCAGCCAGTCCAGGAATGTGTACATGTGCACCTGGCCGTCCGTGACGGACGGCACCTGGCCGATGCGGAGCATGTCGAACTGCCACTGCTGGCCGGTGAGGACCATGGTGAGGGCGATCGCGATGCCGCGCATCGAGTCCCACAGGGCGTGCAGCACCGAGACGCCCAGATAGGCCAGCAGGATCGGGAGCAGCCCCGCCCCCGAGAACAGCACCCCGCCCACGATCGCGGTCCACAGGCCGTGTCCCAGCGGCGCCAGCAGGCCGCGCAGCACCTCGGTCTCCACCAGCTGCTGCAGCGACAGGTGGCCCTCCTCGGTGAACATCGCGTTGAAGGCGTAGCCCGCGCTCTCGAAGGCCGCGAAGCCGAAGCCGACCGTGGCGCCGAGCACCAGGCCGTCGCGCAGGGTGCGGCGGTGCAGGTGACGCGCCACGAACAGCAGCGCCAGCAGCTTGACGCCCTCCTCGATGAAGCCGACGCCCAGATACATCCAGATCGACGGCTTCAGCAGCCAGGTCTCCAGCAGGGAGGCGCCCAGCACGCCGAGCACGCCGCCCACGACGAAGGCGCGGAAGAGCAGCTCGACCGTGACGTGCTCGGAGCGGCCCCGATCGTAGGCCCACACGACGAAGGTGACCGGCACCAGGAAGCTGCCCAGGAGCACCAGGGTCGGGATGAGGTTGGAGTTGAGAGTCGACATCGTGACGACGATCGTCGCCACCCACAGGGCCAGCCCGATGAGGAAGACCTTCAGCCAGGATCTCATGCTTGCAGCTCCCCGACGGCTCGGTAGGCGGCGGTGATCGCGGCGTCGGCGTACGCCGCGGGGACGGAGTCGGAGTTGGCGATCGCGATGCGGCCGAAGCGCCGGCGCGCCTTCTCCGCCGGGGTGGGCCCGTCGGGGTAGAAGCTGTTCCACGGGCGGCAGTATTCGGGCGCGTAGCCGTGTCCCCAGCGGTTGACGGTGATCGCCTCGATGTCCCGCGCGGGATCGAAGCCCTGGCCGCCCAGGAGGCGGGTGAGCTGGTCGCGGATCGTGTACTCCATGAAGGAGTAGTCGGTCTTGATCAGCTCGTGCCGCCCGGCGATCGCGCCCGCGCTCGGGCCCGACTCCGACACGCACGGGGTGGCGATCATGTGGACGTTGGTCGGCTCGCTGGGATCCTTCGGGAACTCGTAGCCGGGCATGCTGACCGGGTAGTCGAGCTCGGAGACGCACCAGTAGGCGCCGGTCCACCTGACGTGGTTGATCCCCGCCTTGCGCCAGGCCTCCCAGTTGCGCAGCTGCACCATGGCGTAGAGCAGCGGCATCTTGACCGCCTGCTTCATCGCCGCCGCCTGCTCGGGCGGCAGCGAGGGGACCAGGTAGGGGATGACCATGTTCCAGCAGGCCATGACGACCGCGCCCGCGCGGACGGTCCTGATCTGGTGGCCGTCGTAGTAGCCGACCGTCGCGGTCCTGGCGCTCGACGGCGAGCCGTCGTTGGACACCGAGACCACCGGGCTCGACAGCCGGAACCGCACCCGGTTGCTGGGCAGGTCGAGGCGGGAGTAGTCGAAGGAGGCGGTGGTGATGCCGTCCATCGTGGTGTCGGTGGAGAAGCCGGGGATCATCCGGCCCACCATCATGCGCACCAGGGCCTGGTTGCCCTCGGGGAAGTGGTAGATGTACGGGTCCTCCGCCGTCCACTCCTTGATCATGGAGGGCGAGTTGTACTTCGACGGCTTGCTGTCGTCGAGGCCGAGCTTCTGGAAGCCGGGATAGTTCCAGTCGTCCACGCTGCCCCAGGCGTCGATCGCGCCGAAGGCCCTGGTGTCGTAGGCCCACTCGTCGCTCGACATGGTCCTGCAGTACAGCTCCACGTCGGGGTGGACCTTGCAGACGTCCAGCAGGAACTGGGAGTAGGTGAGGGAGGCCAGGCGCTCCTGCTTCTGCGCCGGCGACAGCCCCGGGAACCAGTCGCGGGGGTTCTTGTAGAGCATGAGCAGGTCCTTCTTGGCCTGCTCGGCGATCGGCAGCTGGGCGACCAGCCGCTCCTGGGTGAGACCGGGGGTGATGCGCACCAGCTTCTCGGTGGCGAAGGTCTCCCTGTCGCACATCACGCCGTCGTGCATCTTGAGGTCGCCGTAGAGCTTCTGGTCGTAGTACTTGTCGAATTTCTTCACATCGACGTCGAGCTGCTGGAGCAGGCGCTTGCCCTCGGCCGTCCACACGCTCGGCGCCTCCATCGACTGCGAGCCGCCGTAGCCGATGAGCCCTCCTGGGCGGCTCGCGGGGGTGAACTCGTTGCGCCTGGCGTGGCCGCCGATCTCGTCGTGGTTGTCGATGATCAGGATCCGGGCGCTGGGGTCGCGCCGCAGCCACTCGAAGGCGGCGCTCACGCCGCTGATGCCGCCGCCGACCACCACCAGGTCGTAGTTCTCGCCGGTGAAGTCGGGGCTGCCCGCGTACTCCCAGAAACGGTCGTCGCGCAGCGCGTGAGGCACGCTGAGGGCCTGCGGGGTGTTGCCCTGGAGACCGTGCAGACCGGGCGGGAACTTCACGTCCGCCGGCACTTCCAGGCTCTCGGTGCCGATGATGCCGGGTTCGCCCGAGCCAGGGCCCGCGCATCCGGCGAGCATGGCCGCGCCTGCGGCCATCGCCACGCCGTCGAAGAAGTCGCGACGCGAGATGCGGCGGTCCATGCCGAGTTCGCGCGCCCGGTGGGGATTGATCTCCATGGCGCGATCATGCGGATGGCTGGCAAATGTCTCAGTACGGCACGCTGCGTTTCGATAAACATTTACCGGTTGCGGGAAAGGGGCTCGGCTAATCGGCTAATCGTCTAACTTCTTGTCGGACTCGTCGGTCGACAGGGGGAAGCATGAGAAAGTCATTTGCCGCGCTATTTCTGGGTGGCGCGCTTCTTGCCGGTTGTGGCAGTGAATCGCCCGTTCCGGCCGCCGACGCGCGAGCGGCCACCGCGGCCCCCTCGTCGAAGGGCACGGGCAGGCTCGGCGCCGCCCTGCTCACCGCCCCCGCCGGGATGCAGGTGTCCTACGGGCCCGAGATCGGCCCGTACGGCAGCCTCAAGGCCACCAGGCTCGGCCAGGAGGCCGTGCGCCAGGCCAAGCTCGACCGGCCCGAGTGCGCCTCCACCGGGCAGCTCGACGCCAACGCCCCCGCGGTGAAGGGCTCGCAGGCGGCGGTCATCGCGTTCGCCTCGCAGACCAGCTCGCTCACCCAGTCGCTGGTGGAACTGCCCGCGAACAAGGCGGTCCTGCCGGGGCCGCTGGCCAAGCAGTGCCGCCGCTACCGGGCGGACGTCGGGGGGCAGGCCGTCACCTATGCCACGCAGGAGTTGCGCGTGCCGAAGGTGGGGGACGGGACGCGGGCGTTCCTGACGACCGCGTCCGGCAACGGGCCGAGCGTGCAGATCGGGTCCGGAGTGGTGCGTCACGGGAATGTCATCATGAGCATTCTCATGGTGGGCTCAAAAGTGAAATACGACGATTTGAACCGCAATATCCGGCAGGCCTACCAGAAGCTGGCGACGACCCTTCCCTAGGGCTTCAGGACCAGCTTTCCCGTCGTACGGCGGCCCGCCAGGTCCTCCAGGGCCTGGCGGGCATCCTCCAGCTTGTACTCCCCGCCCACGATCGGCCGCAGCGTGCCCGCCAGCGTCATCTCCATCAGCGGCCCGAGCGGGTCGAGCATGCCCGGCAGCCCGATCGAGCCGCCGAGCCAGTAGCCCATGACCGCGATGTTGCCCGCGCTGAGCGAGCCAGGGTCGATCGCCGACGGCGCGACGCTGCCCGACGTGCCGTACGTGATCAGGCGCCCGAACGGAGCCAGCGCGCCCAGCGCCGCGTCGAACACCGGACCGCCCACCGCGTCGAGCACGATGTCGGCCTTGCGCCCGCCGTTGGCCTCGGTCACCCGCTCGGCGTAGCCCGCGGCCTCGCCGTCGATCGCCGCGTCGGCGCCCAGCTCCAGCACGAGGGCGCGCTTGTCGTCGCTCGACGCCGTGCCGATCACCCTGCCGGCGCCGAACTCCTTGGCCAGCTGCACCGCCAGCGTGCCCACGCCGCCCGCCGCCGAGTTCACCACGACGCTCTCGCCCGGCGCCATCCGCGCCGCCGTGCGCAGCAGATGCCAGGCCGTCAGGCCCTGCACCAGCAGCGCCAGCGCCTGGCCCGCGCCCAGCTCCTCGGGGATCTCCACCGGGTTCTTCACCACGGCCTTCGAGGCGTAGGCGGCCGAGGCGAACGCCATCACGCGCTTGCCGTCCGCGGTGCGGCCGACCACTTCGGAGCCGGGCACGAACGGCAGGTCCGGCGGGAGGTAGGCGCCCTCGAGGCGCTTGATGTCGGCGAAGTTGATCCCGGCGGCCTCGACGTTCACGAGGATCTCGCCGGGACCCGGCACGGGATCGGGCACTTCCGCCGCGGTCAGCACTTCCGGTCCGCCCAGGCGTGTGGCATGCATGACTCTCATGCTCGTCACGCTATGCGACGGGTCACCCCGGCGTTACGGCGGGTCATGCCGTACGGGCTCTAGATCAGCACGTGATCGGCGGGGTGGCCGACGAAGGAGAACTGGGCGTTGCGGGTCAGCTTGATGTGGTCGGCCTGCCACGTGTGCATCGAGGCGTCGGCGCTGCGCCAGTAGACGAAGTTGAAGCGGTCCGACGAGTAGATCTTGACGCCCTCTTCCCTGAGCTTCCTGACCAGCGTCGTGTCCTCGCCCCTGGTGAGGTCGGGGAACGGGTAGCCGCGGAACAGGTCGCGCTTGCCCAGGAAGGTGCCGCCCTGGACCAGCCACGAGTAGCGGTGCTCCAGCCCGGGAAGGCGGAACATCGTGGTGTTGAGCCCCTCGAAGTAGGCGTAGTGGGCGCCCTTGCCGACCAGCTCGGCGTCGGTGTAGTCGAACGAGCGCACCAGGTCCGACAGGTAGTGCTCGCCGTACAGGTTGTCGTCGTCCATCTTGGCGATCAGCTCGCCGTCGGCGTGCGCGATGCCGTGGTTGAGGCAGGCGCCCAGCGACCAGTCGGCCGGCGCGGGCAGCACGACGACGTCGCTGATGCCCGCGGCCCTGGCCTTGTCGCCGACGACCACGGGGTCGATGTCCATGCCGTGCAGGACCATGACCAGCTGGACGGGCTTGTGGATCTGCTTGGCCACCGAGCCGATGGCGTGCTCGATCTGGCCCGCGCGGTTGGTGGGCAGCACGACCGAGATGCTCCTGGAGCGGGTCTCCGGCCGCTGCCCGAGCAGGCGCAGCACCTGGTCCACGCGGTGCGAGAACAGGTGCTTGTCGAAGACCTCGCGCATCGCCAGGTGGCCCATGCGGGCGCGCAGCTCCGGCGAGTTGATCAGGTGGAGGACCTGGTTGTACGACTCGATCGGCTCCCTGGCGATCGGGACCAGCTCGCCGAACGTCTCCTCGATCGCCCTGCTCCACCCGCTGACCACCGGGGTGGCGCAGGCGCTCAGCTCGAACACGCGCCGCGCGCACATGGTCGGGGAGTCGAGCACGCTGTTGACGTTCAGGAAGACCTTGTACATGCGGTAGGCGGCCAGCATCTGGTCGTAGGGCAGCTCGCCCACGATGTGCGGGCGGTACTTCTCCGGCCAGGCGTACTTGTCGTCGACGCTGTCGTTGCGGGCGAAGATGTGCAGGCCGAGCTCGCGGACGGGGTCGATGACCGTCTCCATCTGCTCGCGTCGCTCGGGGTGCTTGTCGCGGAAGTACATGCCCGCGAACACCACGTCGTGCAGGCGGCCCTGCTTCTGCTGCACCGGGTTGTGCACGCGCGGCTGCGCCGCGAACTGGAGCACGTCGACCCGATCATGTCCCAGCACTTCCCGATATTTCGGGATCATGTCGCCGTCGCAGGTGAACACGTAGTCGAACAGCTTGGCCGTGTCGATGAAGAAGTCGAAGTTGGGCGGGTCCTCCTTGTTCCAGAAGACCGTCGGGATGCCCTGCTCCTTGCACCAGGCGACCAGCTCGCGCAGCGGCTCCTTGGGGGCGTTGGTGCCCGTCATCTGGTAGCGCCAGCGGCCCTGGTTGCCGTGCCACGCCGACTCGCAGAACAGCAGGTCGGGCTTCTTCTCGGCGAAGATCTCCGGCCAGTCCTTGAGCCCGAACTCGATCTGGTCCCACTCGTAGCGGAAGGCCATGCGCGAGAAGTCGTCGAGGATGACCGCGACCTTCAGGCCGGGCCGGTTGATCGGCCCGGTCGGCCACTTCGCCGGAGGCACCTCGACGGCCGGACCCTGCTGCTTCAGCTCCTCGGCCACCTCGGCGACCGTCCGCGGCGCCGTGGGCGCCTTGCCCCTGGCCTTGGCGGCCTTGAGCACCTTGCCCGGGCTCTTGGCCGCGATGGCCTCGCCGAGCTTGAACGCCCGCTTGGCCTGCGTCGCCTCAAGCTTCCACGCGGCGTACTCGGCCTTGGCCTCGGCGATCTCCAGGCGGCGCTTGAGCTCGGCTACCTCGGCCTCATACCGCTCGACCAGCTTGCGCTCCTCTGGGAGCCAGTTGATGGGGCCCAGGCGCTGGAAGGTGGGCTCTGCTTCGGGGGTCTCGGCCATGGTGCTCGCCTTATCGCGCTGCGGTGTCCGGATCGGGGGGTCGATTTGTCATGGTACGGCTATCGCCGCGGTGAAGTGGCCGGACGTGGATGTTGCCCTTCGAGCACTCGCATATGGAACGCTCATCACAGCAGGCGACGGGTCGGCAAATCCCGCCTGGCCGAGGAGTTCGTCAGGCGTTCCGGTCTGCCGTCGCTGTTCTTCGCCGCCACCACCCGTCCGACGGCGTTCCAGCTCCCGCTGTTCCGCCAGGCCGCCCAGAGCTCCACGCTCCCTGGCGCCGGGAAGTTCGCCGAATGGTCGTTCGACTCCTGGGACGGCGCGCTGCGCCTGCTGGCCGAGGCGATCCCTGAAGACACACCGAGCATCGTCGTCATCGACGAACTGCCGTTTTTGCTGGCCGCGGATCCATGGCTGGAGGGAACCCGGCGGCCGGTCCTGCTGCTCCTGATCGGCTCCGACCTTTCGATCATGGAGTCGATCAACCAGTACGACCGCCCCTTCTACATGCGCGCGGTCGACATGGTGATCCACCCTCCGACTCCCGCCGACGTCCAGAGATTCCTCCAGCTGGCGCCATCGGCTCAGGGCAACGCAGCTACACCTCGATGAAGCGTGCCGCCGGTGACATCCCCCAGGCCACCCTCAGCCGGGCACTCAACCTGCTCGCGGACAAGCGCATGATCGCCGCCGAGCTGCCGCTGTCCGCCAAGCCGTTCCGCGAGACGCGCTACCACCTCGCCGACCCGCACCTCAGGTTCTGGTTGCCCTTCGTCGAGCCGTACCTCCCGGAGATCGAACGCGGGCGCGGCGACCTGACGCTCGCCCGGGTACGGCGGGCATGGACCTCGTGGCGGGGCATGGCCGTCGAACCGCTGATTCGTGAGTCGCTCCGACGAATGGAGGGACTGCCAGGGGAGACGGGCGCCGTCGGAGGGTACTGGACCAGGACCAACGATGTCGAGATCGACCTGGTGGGAGCCGACCGGGAACCGGTGGCCAGGAGGATCACCTATGTGGGGTCGATCAAATGGCTGGAGAACCGGCCGTTCGACAAGCACGACCTCGGCGAGTTGTTCGTTCACCGGTCGAGGCTGCCCGGGGCCGATCAGGAGACGCCCCTGGTGGCGGTCGCCCGTAGTGGTTGCACCGCCGACCACATCCAGCACGTCGGCCCCGACGAGCTCGTGGGCGCGTGGGAGTGAGCGTCAGGGGCGCGGGCGCAGCCATCGCAGGGCGGCGTCGGCAGGGTCGTCCGGGGTGCTGTTGAAGGCGATGGCCGCGTCGGGTGCGTGGCGTCTGACCAGGTTGATCACCCGCTCGAAGAACTCGAGATACGGCTCGTGCTTGCGGATGCCGCCCCCGATGACGACGCAGGAGTAGGGGCCGTGCTGCAGCGCCTCGGTGATCGCCGTCTCGGGCTCCCGGTCGACGTCCACGAGGCAGTAGGCGGCGTCGATGCCGTGCTCCTCGAACCGGGCGCGGCCGCGTGCTATCGCGGCGTGGACCGGCTCGGGGTCCCAGTCCGTGAACGTGGCGGGGTCAAGGCCGATCACCAGTACCTGTGCCACCGTCGTGTCTCCTCAGCTAGTCATCGGGCCAGTTCCTGAAGGCAGGGCCGGAGCAGGCGGGCGATCTCCTCCGGAGGTACGTCACGCAGTTCCTCCAGCTCCAGGAGCTGGTGGCCGACCGTCACGCCCAGCATGATCACGGTCATCAGGGCGGCGCGCAGGGGCGCGTCGTCGCCGCCGAGGGACGAGCCGATGCGCTCGATCTGGCCCGCGAGCGCCGCCCGCGCCGTGGAGGCGGCCTCGGGGTGGGTGAGCATCGAGCGCAGCATCGCCAGCGACTCCGGCGGCAGCTCGCCCAGCTTCCAGCCCAGCGTGCCCAGGACGTGCTCGACGGGATCGTCTTCGTGCGGGGTCTGCGCCGTCGTGTGCTCGACCGCCCGGGTGAAGAGCTCCTGCTTGCTGCCGAAGCGCTGCATGACCAGCGCCGGATCGACCTGGGCGGCCGTGGCGACGGCCCTGATGGTGGTGCGCTCGAATCCCCGCTCGGCGAACAGCAGACGGGCGGCTTCGAGGATGCGCTGCTCGCTGGCGGCTCGGCGTTCGGCGCGGGTGGGGCTCACCCGTTGACTCTACCGGCATTCGCTCTACACTCGTTGAATCAACGTGTGTTGAGCGAAGGGGGTTCCTCATGGACGTCATCCGTGGCTACTACGACGCGATGCGGCACAAGTCGGCCGACGAGCTGGCTGAGCTCTACACCGAGGACGCGGTGCACGAGTTCCCGTTCCGGATGGACGGCATGCCGGCGGCGCTCAACGGGCGCGAGCAGATCCGGGCCGCCTACACCGCCACCTGGGGAGCTTCGCCGTTCGAGGTCACCGAGGTCCGCGACGTCGTCATCCACCGCGGGCTCGACCCCGAGGTCGTCGTCTCCGAGCACACCGTCGTCGGCACCGTCGCCGGTCAGGTCCTCACCGTGCCCGGCCTGCTGGTCCTGCGGATCAGGGACGGGCTGATCGTGCACAACCGCGACTACATGGACGCCACCGCCGTCACCCGCATCCGCCAGGTGGCGTGACCAGAGGTCGAAGGCCGGTCTGGGTGGGGTGGTTCTCGAAGGAGAATCGGGTGCGGGACTAGTTGTCATCCGTCGGGGGGATCGTGATGGTTGTTCGCCGGGTCGTGCCGAACGTGCAGACGAATGACGTGCGGGAAAGCCGGGAGTTCTACGGGCTCCTGGGATTCGAGGAGGTCATGAACCACGGCTGGATCATGACGCTCGCCTCCCCGTCCGCCCCGCACGCGCAGGTCAGCTTCATGGCCGAGGACAAGACCGCCCCCGTCGCGCCCGACCTGAGCATCGAGGTCGACGACGTCGACGCGGCCTACGCCGCGGTTCAGGAGAGCGGGGCCGAGATCGTGCATCCCCTACAGGACGAGGAGTGGGGCGTGCGGCGCTTCTTCGTGCGCGACCCCAACGGCAGGGTCGTCAACGTGCTGGGCCACCGATGAGCCCCTTGCCGGCGAGGGTCCTGGCCTGCCCCTCGTGGATGTCGTCGACCCACTCCCAGCCCGGTTTGGCCCGCGGGCCGATCCGGGGGTCGTCGGGGGTCGTGCCCTCGCGCAGGGCGCGCAGGTAGGCGCGGTCCAGCTCGATCTGCTCGCGCAGCTGATCGGCCCCGCCCGGCGATCCGTGACCCGGGACGAAGACGTCGACCTCGACCGCCACCTCCTCGAACAGCCGCAGGGTGTTGAGGTAGTCGCCGATCGGGTCGGCGGTGTCCGTGTCGAGCATCGGGACGAAGACGTCGGACAACATGTCGCCGACCACCAGCACCCTGCTCTCCTCGACCAGCAGCGCCGCGTGACCCGGAGCGTGGGCCTGGTGCTCGATGATCCGGACTCGGGGTCCGTCCCACGGAAGGTCGGTGGTTCCCTCCGGCAGGCCGGTGATGAGGCCGAACAGGTCGGCGGGCGTCTCGTCGGCGATCTCCGGCGGCAGCCCCTCGACGAAGCGGGTCTTCCAGTCGGCGTGCGACAGCACCTCCTCGAGGAAGGCCGCGCAGCGGGCGGTGCCGTACCGGGGCGGCCTGCCGTACTCCGCGTGCCAGAGCGCGTGGTCCCAGTCGGGATGCGTGGCGAAGCCCGCCACCACGGGCTGCCCCAGCCGGCGAAGCCCGTCCGCGATGGAGAGCATCTCGGCCTCCGTGATCCCGGGATCGACCAGCAGCACCCCCGACCGGCCCCGCACGACCACGGTGTTGTTCTGGAGCAACTCGCTCTGGTGGGTGTAGGCACCCTCCGCGATCTGGTTCAGCACGGGCCTGTCTCCTTCGCGTCCTGGACGGCGTAACGATGCATCGTGACGCCCTGGGGGAACGACCGCTGCTCGAGCAGGTCGAGATCGATCGGTACGTCGTAGTCGTCGAACAGCGGCCTGCCGAAGCCGAGGATCGCGGGATGGGTGAAGAGCAGCAGTTCGTCGAGCAGTCCCGCCCTGAGCAACTGCGTCGCGAGCCCCGCGCCGCCCACGCTGATGTCGCCGCCGGTCCCGGCGCGCAACGCGGCCAGCCGCTCGATCGCGTCGTCGCCGCCGATGACTGTCGTGTTGTGATCGGCGCTGGTGCGGGTGCGGGAGACGAGCACCTTGGGCTTGGCCGTCCAGATCTCGCCGTATTCGCGCATGTAGTCGGGCACCGACATGTCGTCGTGCGCCCGCGGCCAGAACTCTTCCATGACCTCGTAGTAGACGCGGCCGTGGACCATGAGCGTGAGCTCCCGCGTCATCGCGTTGGCGGCCCGGTGCAGCTCCTCGCCGAGGCGGAGCCACTCGCCGGCGCCGTTGTCGCCGGGCACCTGCTCGATCCGCAGGTCGAGGGAGACCTGCATCGAATAGACGAAGCGGCCCATCACGCCCTCTTCTCGTCTAGTGCTTGCGTTTTGCAATCACTATAGTGAGGGCGAAACACGTGTCAAGGAGGGGTCGTGGAACCACGGTCGGGGTGCCCGATCAACGCCGCCGTCGAAGTGCTCGGGGACCGCTGGTCGCTGCTCGTCCTGCGCGACGTCATCTTCGGAGACCGGCGCTACTTCCGGGCGCTTCTCACGGGGTCGCTGGAGGGGATCGCGTCGAACATCCTCGCCGACCGTCTCGTACGGCTCGTCGAAGCGGGCATCCTCACCCGGGGCGCCGCCGTACGAGGACAGCGGGCGCGCTACAGCCTCACGGAGGCGGGGATCCAGACGCTGCCGATCATCTACGCGCTGGGGAACTGGGGGCTCGACTGGCGCTCGGGGAGCGCCGAGCTGAGGGCCCGGCAGCAGGTGATGCGGGCCGAGGGCGCGGGGTTCGTGGAGGAGCTGATGGACGAGCTCCGGGTACGCCACCTGGGCGCCACCCCGAAGGCCCAGGACGGGCCGGGAGCATTCGAACGCCTGAACGCGGCCTACGCGGCGGCGGCGGAGCAGGGGGACGCGGGGTGACGGTGTGGTCGCCCGTGGGCGGTGGGTCGCCCAGGCCGGGCGACCGGCGGTCACTGCCTGTCGCCCCTAGCCTCAGCGGGACCAGGGGCGGGAAGGCGGGGGCGGGTTAAGGGGTGACGCGGTTGTGGGCCGCGGGGGCGAGGTTGTCTCCGTGGAGCCACGACGCGATCACGCGGGCGATGCGCGGTCCGGCCTGTCCGTCCCACATCACCGGCAGTTCCTCCGCCGGGATGGCGGCCCCGTCCGACAGCACCTTGGAGGCCGCTGCCGGCAGGAGGGCGGGGGTGACGAGCCGGTTGGTCCCGTGCGAGACCGTGATCGGACGCTCGGTGTTGGGCCGGACGGTGAGGCACGGCACGCCCAGCACGGTGGTCTCCTCCTGCACTCCGCCGGAGTCCGTCACCACGAGGGCGGCGCCGCGCACGAGGGACAGGAAGTCGACGTACCCCAGCGGGTCGATCACGTAGACCGACGGAGAGGTGACGAGGCCGGCTTCGGCGAGGCGGGTGCGGCCGCGCGGGTGGATCGGGATCACGAGCGGGATCTGCTCCGACACCTCGAGCACCGCGTCCACGAGTTCGCGCGCGGCTTCGGGGGAGTCGACGTTGGCGGGCCGGTGCAGGGTGGCGACGGCGTAGCGCGGCGGGAGGCCGAGGCGCTTGACGACCGGTGACGGGTCGAGGGAAGGCAGCGCGCCGAAGAGGCTGTCGATCATGGGGTTGCCCACGAGGTGGACCTTGCGCGGGTCGATGCCTTCGGACGCCAGGTAGGACAGGGCGTCGGGCGAGGTGGCGAAGAGCAGTTCCGACAGCGAGTCGGTGACGATGCGGTTGACCTCTTCCGGCATGGTCCGGTCGAAGGAGCGCAGTCCTGCCTCGACGTGGGCGGTGGGGATGCCGAGCTTGGCGCAGACCAGGATGGCGGCGAGGGTGGAGTTGACGTCGCCGTAGACGACGACGAGGTCGGGCGTGTGCTCCAGCACGACGCCTTCGAGGCCGATGAGCAGGGCGGCGGTCTGCTGGGCGTGGGTGCCTGAGCCGACGCCGAGGTTGGCGATGGGCTCGGGCAGGCCGAGGTCGGCGAAGAACACGTCGGACATCAGCGCGTCGTAGTGCTGGCCGGTGTGGATGATGCCCTGTCGGACCCCCAGAGAGTCCAGTGCGCGGACCACCGGGGCGGCCTTCGGGAAGTTCGGCCGGGCACCCAGCACGTGCAGGACCAGGGGGTTTTCCCTCATCTACCTCGCCTTTCAGATTTGTCGAGCGGAGGGGGGCAAATCGTTGCCTATGGTACGGTCACCGACGTGGTATCCGACCCAAGACGTCCAATTTCTGCCAAGTCGGCGAAGGCAGGCGTGGGCGGGCTCGTCAAGGGCTTCTTCCAGCATCCCGTGATCGTCTCTCGCGTCGTCTTCGCGAAGGTCAAGTCGGATCCGCTGCGTGTGGCCCAGGCCGCCGCCGACGCCCTTCCGCCGCGCCTGCGTCCCATCGTGGGCAAGGTCGCCTGGCCCGCCGCCCGCGGGGCGCGCAGGCTGGTGCGCATGGTCGGCATGCGGATGATCCAGGCGCCTTGGAACGAGGCGAAGGAGCTGTGGGAGAAGGGCCGCGTCACCGAGGCGGCCAAGGTGCTCGACCCCCACGCCAAGTACCCGTTCGTCAAGCGCCGGGCCCAGTACTACCGGGGCGAGCTGGCCGCGATCAGCCCTGACCCGATCCCGCCGGGCCCGAAGGTCGCGGTGGGCGACAGGGTCAAGGGCCGGGTGCTTCACCTGGTGACCAACGCTCTGCCGTACACGCAGGCCGGTTACACCGTGCGCACGCACAGGATCGTGACCTCGCAGCAGGCCAAGGGCCTGGACCCGCACGTGGTGACCAGCTGGGGCTGGCCCATGATGCAGGGCCACGCGATGGCCGAGCCGTTCGAGGAGATCGACGGCATCCCGTACCACCGGCTGCTGCCGGGCGGCGGCGACGTGCCGTTCGAGATGCGCGGGCGCATCGTCAGGGGCGCGGAGGACGTCACCAAGCTGGTCGCCTCCCTCAGGCCGCAGGTGTTGCACGCGGCCACCGACCACCGCAACGGCTCGGTGGCGCATGCCGTACGCGACAGGACGGGCACGCCGTTCGTCTACGAGGTGCGCGGCTTCCTGGAGGAGACCTGGGCCTCGCGCGACCCCGACCGGGTCGGCAGCGAGCGGCACGTGCTGCAGCGCGACCGTGAGGCGTTCCTCATGCGCGAGGCGGACGCCGTCGTCACGCTGGCCGAGACGATGGCCGTGGAGATCGTGGAGCGCGGCGTCCCCCGGGAGAAGATCTACCTGGCGCCGAACGCGGTGGACGACTCGCTGCTGACGGCGGAGTACGACGGCGAGGCGTTCCGCCGCCAGATGGGGATCGTGCCCACCGACATCGTCGTGGGTTCCGTGTCGAGCATCGTCGCCTACGAGGGCTTCGCGACCCTGCTGCACGCTGCGGCGTTGATGCGTGACCAGGGCACGCCGATCAAGGTCCTGATCGTGGGCGACGGGGCCGAGCGGGAGAACCTGCTCGCGATCGTGGACG
This sequence comes from Nonomuraea sp. NPDC050663, assembly GCF_044456985.1. NCBI lineage: Bacteria > Bacillati > Actinomycetota > Actinomycetes > Streptosporangiales > Streptosporangiaceae > Nonomuraea > Nonomuraea sp. NPDC050663. Next base: position 90,579 of record NZ_JBITGL010000023.1, on the reverse strand, counting down.
AACTGAAGCTGGACGCTCTGCTGCCGGGACGGGTGGGCCCCGAGGAGGCCCTGCAGGCGCAGGCGGCGATCGACATCTTCGCCTGTCCTCGCGAGGACCTGCGGGTTTGCCGACTCGTTACGCCATTGAAACCCGTCGAGGCGATGGCGCTCGGAAAGCCCGTGGTGCTCAGCGATCTGCCCGCGCTGAGCGAGCTCGTGGGCTCCGACGGGGCGGGTGCGCTGGTCAGGCCGGGCGACCCGGCCGAGCTCGCCAAGGCGCTGGCGGAGCTGCGGGAGGACCCGGCGCGCCGGGCCGAGATGGGTCAGGCGGGCAAGGCCGAGGTGGCCGCCAAGCGCACTTGGGGACGTGTTGCTGAGACATATCGGGGTCTGTATGAGTCGCTTGCCATTTGATCACCCTGTCGCATCTGACGGTTTCCTTAGCATTAGGCGTGAGCTAGGTGGACTTGAGATAACCTTTGCGACCATGAAGTGTTCTAAGGCGATGTCGTGACAGATTTCGACCTGGCCGTCATCGGACTGGGCTACGTCGGCATGCCCCTCGCCAAGGAGGCAGTGGCCGCTGGGCTGCGCGTCGTCGGCTACGACGTCGACCCGCGCAAGATCGACGCGCTCAACTCCGGACGCTCCTACATCGACGACCTGACCGACGCGGACCTCGAGCACATGCTGGCCAACGGGTTCAGCGCGACGCTCGACGAGACCGTGCTCGCCACGAGCGGGACGATCGTGATCTGCGTCCCCACCCCGCTCGACGAGGACCACCGCCCGGACCTGTCCGCGGTCGAGGGCGCCACCGGCGCCGTGGCGCGCAACCTCACCGCCGGCACCCTGGTCGTGCTGGAGTCCACCACCTGGCCGGGCACCACCGACGAGGTGGCCCGCCCGATCCTGGAGAGCGGCGGCCTGACGGCCGGTGCGGACTTCCACCTGGCCTTCTCGCCCGAGCGCATCGACCCGGGCAACCCCAAGTTCGGCCTGCGCAACACCCCCAAGGTCGTCGGCGGCTTCACCTCCGCCTGCCGCGACCGCGCGTCGGAGTTCTACGCGCAGCTGGTCGAGCAGGTCGTCCCGGTGAGCGGCACCCGCGAGGCCGAGATGGCCAAGCTCCTGGAGAACACCTACCGGCACGTCAACATCGCCCTCGTCAACGAGATGGCGATCTTCTGCGACGAGCTCGGCATCAACCTGTGGGAATCGATCGAGGCCGCGGCGACCAAGCCGTTCGGCTTCCAGAAGTTCCTGCCGGGACCGGGCGTCGGCGGGCACTGCATCCCCGTCGACCCGTCGTACCTCTCCTACACCGTGCGCAAGCTCGGCTATCCCTTCCGCTTCGTGGAGCTGGCGCAGGAGATCAACGAGCGCATGCCGTCGTACGTGGTCAACCGCGTGCAGCGCCTGCTCAACCGTCACAAGAAGGCCGTGAACGGCGCGAAGGTCGTCCTGCTGGGCGTCACCTACAAGCCCGACATCGCCGACGAGCGCGAGACCCCGGCCCTGCCGGTGGCCCGCGCGCTGCTGGAGCTGGGCGCCGAGCTCAGCTTCGTCGATCCTCACGTCAGGGAGTGGAAGGTCGACGGCGCCCAGGTGCCGCGTCAGGATGACCTCGCCGAGGCCGTGGAAGACGCCGACGTGACGCTGCTCCTGCAGCAGCACGCCGCCTTCGATCTCGACCTCATCGAGTCCAAGGCCCGGCTCGTGCTCGACACCCGCGGTGTGCTCACCGAGGGTGAACGCATCGAGCGGCTCTAGCGACAGGAGGGCTGCGCTCAGTGCACGTGCTCGTCATGACGGTGGTGCATCACCCCGAGGACGCCCGGATCCTGCATCGGCAGATCCGTGCGCTCGTCGATGCCGGTCATGAAGTCACGTACGCCGCGCCGTACACCGCCCGCGGCGTGGTTCCGCGTCCCTGGGTGACCGGGGTGGACCTGCCGCGGGCCGCCGAGCGCAAGCGCCTGTCGGCGGTCATGGCCGCGCGCAGGCTGTTCAAGCAGATGCGCAACAAGGTCGACCTGGTGCTCATCCACGACCCCGAGCTGCTGTTCGCGGTCTGGGGCGTGCGCAACCGGCCGCCGACCATCTGGGACGTGCACGAGGACAACCCGGCCGCGATGTCGCTGAAGCCGTGGTTGCCCGCGCTGCTGCGGCCTCCCGTTCGCGCGCTGGTGCGCATGCTGGAGAGTACGGCGGAGCGGAAGCTGCACCTGCTGCTGGCCGAGACGGCCTACGCGGGGCGCTTCAAGGAAGCCCACCTGATCGTGCCCAACGAGACCTGGGTGCCCGACTCCGTCACCCCTCCGGGAGACGACCGGGTGGTCTACCTGGGTTGGATGTCCTGGGCCCGCGGGGTCCAGGAGGCGGTCGAGGTGGCCAGGCTGCTCCAGCCGTACAAGATCTCCGTGGAGCTGATCGGCTACGCGGACCCGCAGTCGCGTCCGATGCTCAACCAGGCGGTCCAGGACGGTGTGCTGGAGTGGCGCGACTTCATGCCCAACGACGAGGCTCTCAAGCGGCTCGACGGCGCCCTGGCGGGCCTGTCGCTGCTGCACGACGAGCCCAACTACCGGCACTCGATGCCGACCAAGATCGTGGAGTACATGGCGCACGGCATCCCCGTCATCACGACTCCCTCGCCTCGGGCCGTCGAGCTCGTGGAGCGCTACGACAGCGGCGTGGTCGTGCCGTGGCAGGACCCCAAGGCCGTGGCCCAGGCCGTCCTGACCCTGCGTGACGACGAGCGCGAGCGTAAGGCGCAGGGCGCGCGCGGCTACTCCTCGGCCAGGGCCAACCACCACTGGCCGAACTCGGCACGGAGGTTCGTCGCCCAGCTCGAGACCTGGGCCGGAGTGCTGAAGTAGCGGTGCGCTGGCTCATCGGGCTGCTCGGCGCGGCCATCATCGCCGCGGTCGCCGCCGTGGTGATGGTGCTGCCCGACGCCGGCAAGCCGCCGGTCAAGGTCAGCGAGAAGAGCACCGCCACGCCCTCCAAGAAACCGCAGAAGACGGAGAAGCCCATCCCGTCGCCGACCGCGACGCAGCTCGTCGACGAGTGCGGCACCTTCAAGACCACCGAGAAGGTCAGCTACGCCGTCACCGGCTACTGGATCACCCCGTCGACCAACCCCTGCACGTGGCGCCACCAGATGGAGGACATCCACCTGGTGGGCGGCGACACGGTGATCAGGATCGGGTACGGCATGCAGCACCGTGCGATCAAGGACGGGCTGCTGCTGAAGAACGGCGAGGTCGACCCGATGTTCGAGCCTTGCCAGGAGAACGGGCGCAGCTGCCTGCGGGCGGCCCAGGACGAGCTGAAGCAGGCCAACCCCGGCAACCGCGTCAAGCACGTCTACGCCTACCGCACCGACGAGTCGTTCGGCCCGTCGATCTTCCGGTGCCCGCAGATGGAACGCATCATCCAGGGCGAGGGCAAGCGGGCCTTCTTCCGCCTCGTGGCACCCTCCGACGGCTCCGACTCGGCCACCTGCGACTTCACCGAGGCCCAGGACTACGACGTCATCCTGATCGCCGCCTCCAAGACCGACAGCCTCGACCAGCTGCTGAAGCTCGGCGAGCAGTTCGGCGTGCAGGTCTTCCCGGCGCTGCCGCTGGCCCCGCGCGACCCGGAGCGGCCGATCCGCGCCGACCCCGAGCACCTCAACGCCCTGACCACGCTGACCCGCCGCATCCTGCAGGACTACGGCGCCCGCTTCAAGGACCACATCGCGCTCGGCGGCGTCTACCAGCCGTTCGAGGTGCAGATGACGGCCGCGCTCGAGAGCAATCCGACGCTCGACGTCTTCAGGGAGCAGCACCTGCTCGTGCAGCAGGAGCTGTCGTCCGAGAAGCAGATCCTGATCTCGCCGTACATCGACGCCCGCAAGCGCGTCGACCACGGCCAGAGCCCCGCCCAGGTCGCCGCAGGCTTCAAGGCGCTGGCCGCCACGGGCGTGGGCATCATCGTGCCCCAGGACGGCCGCGGCACCGGCAAGGGCGCGCTCTACTGGCCCGACGAGCGTGACGATCCGGTCGACGACAGCCTCAAGCCGGTGGTCGGCGACGCCACGTTCGGCACCGCCTACCGGGGCTCGACCCGCGAGTACTTCCGCGCCATGGCAGACGTCCGCGACCAGCTCATCGAGCAGGGCGACGACGTGGAGCTGTGGGCGAACGTGGAGGCGTTCGAGCCGTCGGGCACCGAACCCTGCGCCACCCAGGGCACGCGCGGCAAGACCACCAAGGAGCGCCTGGACCAGGCCGTCGCCATGACCGGGCGATACGTGCAGAAGGTCGTCTCCTACATGTGGAGCGACTTCTACACCTGCGGCAGACCGTCGCTCCAGGACGACCTGCTGTCGGACGCCGGCCGGCCGATCGCCGTCGACGCCATCCGCTCGCCCGAGGACGGCGCGGACGGCGTGCGCCTGCGCGGCTACAAGCTGGAGAGCGGCGGCGTCATCACCGTCACCTGGGACGGGGGCGAGGCGACGCTGCCCATCGTCGAGGCGATGGAGGCCCTGGAGGACCAGGGCGAGGGCGTGATGGAGACCTGGGTGCCGTTCGACTGGCGGCAGGTGCCCAAGGGTTCCTGGGTGCGGATCGGCGTCGGCACGATGAACGGCAAACTGGCAACGGAGCCTCTGCACGTCCGTATCCAGTAACGTGCCTGGCATGGTCCCCAGGATTCCGGTCAGCGTGGACCTCGTCGTGCTCACGGTGCGGTGCAATGCCTTGAGTGCCCTGGTGTGGCGCCGCGACAACCCGCCCTACCTGCGGCGCTGGTCGTTGTCCGGCGGCTTCATCCAGCTCGACGAGGACCTGCCCGATGCCGCCCGCCGGATCCTCGACGAGCGGGCCGGGCTGCCCGGCGCTCCCGTGCACCTGGAGCAGCTCCAGACCTACGGCTACCCCGACCGTGACCCCCGCCAGCGGGTGGTCAGCGTCGCCTACCTCGGGCTGGCGCCCGACCTGCCCGCCTCCGAACAGGCGCACATGGCGTGGGTGCCGGTCGACGACCTGACCGCGATGGCCTTCGACCACCGGCGCATCATGCTCGACGGCATCGAGCGGGCCAGGGCGAAGCTTGAATACACCCCGCTGGGCGCCGCCTTCTGCCCTCCCGAGTTCACCGTGGCCGAGCTGCGGCGAGTCTACGAGATCGTGTGGGGACGCCTGCTCGACCCGCGCAACTTCCACCGCAAGGTCACCAAGGCCGAGGGTTTCCTCATCGAGACGGGCTCGACCACGACCCGCGACGGGGGCCGCCCGGCCAAGCTGTATCGCCGGGGCCCCGTCGAGGCGCTGCATCCTCCTATGCTGCGCGCGGCAGCCTCAGGGCAGCCGAGCACATGACGACCGTGGCCACCAGGAGCGTGGTCCGGCTGTCGAACCAGGTGGCCAGCAGGCCGCCGAGCACCATGAAGAGCGGCTGCGCCACGGTCGTGGCGAAGGCCCACAACGCGGTCACCCGCGACATCAGCTCGTGGGGCGTGACGGCCTGGCGGTAGGCGGTCATCGTCGAGTTGGCGGCGCCGGCGAAGAGCAGCACCATGCCGAACCCGACTCCGCACATCGCCAGCCCGACGGGTCCTGGCACGGCCAGGGCGATGAGGAAGTACCAGGGACCGCGCAGCTGGCTGGCCCACCACAGGGCACGCACCTGGCCCAGCCGTACGGCGAGGCGAGGGGCCAGCCGCGCCCCCAGGAAGCCGCCGAGCGACGGCACCCCCATCAGCAGGCCGTATTGCCACTCGGTGAAGCCCAGGTCGTTGAGGTAGAAGTAGGCGGCCACGCCGGCGGCCATGGCGCTGCCGCCCGCGAAGCCCACCCAGCTGACGAGCATCGGCATCAGCACGCGGTGCCCGCGGGCGAACCTCCATCCGGCGAAGATCTCCTCGCGGCGCGAGCCGCCGTCGACGCGCTCGGGCGGATCGGGTTCAGGGGTGCGCAGCCGCCTGACGGCGAGCGCGGAGGCCAGGAACGACAGGGCGTCGGCGAGCAGGACGACGGTGGCGCTGAAGAGGCCGACCAGGGCGCCGCCGACGGAGGGACCGACGGAGATGCTGAGCCACCGGGTCGACTCCAGGCGGCTGTTGGCCTCGATCAGCTCCTCTCGGGTGACGAGTGCCTTGAGGTGCGACTGCGAGGCGGCGGCGTGGGAGACGATGCCCGTCGCGTTGATCACCGCGACGAGGCACAGGTGCGGGTAGGTCACCCAGGGCAGCGGCAGCAGGCTCAGCAACGCCAGGCAGCGGGCCAGGTCCGTCGCGATCATCACCGGCCGCTTGCGCCGGAACTCGATCACCCGCCCGATCGGGAAGGCCAGCACCGCCGTGGTCCCGGCGGCGAGCACGCCCAGCAGGGCGACCTGGAAGGGGGAGGCCCGCACCTGATTGATCGCGATGATGGGGATGGCGACCATTCCGACCGCCGATCCCAGCTGGCTGATGGCGGAACCGGTCCATAAGCGCCGGAAGTCGGGGTTCACCCGGAGAGTTATATCGTGTGCCCATGCCTCGTTTCCGCTCCATCCTGGACACCATGCCCGGCTACGTTCCCGGGAAGGCCGTCGTGGGTCCCGACGGCCGGTCGTTCAAGCTCTCCTCCAACGAGTCGCCCGACGGCCCGCTGCCCTCGGTGGTCCAGGCGATCGCCGAAGGGGCGACGCAGATCAACCGCTATCCGGACCCCGCGGCGGTCAGGCTGACCGAGGCGATCGCGGCCAAGTTCGACGTGCCCGCCGAGCACGTCGCCCTGGGCGCGGGCTCGGTCACGGTGGCCCAGGAGCTGTTCGCGACCATCGCCGAGCCGGGGGCGGAGGTCATCTACGCGTGGCGTTCGTTCGAGGCCTACCCGCTGCTGGCCGACCTGGCCGGGGTGACCTCGGTGCGGGTGCCGCTCGACGGCGAGGACCACGACCTCGACGCGATGGCGAAGGCGATCACCGACCGCACGCGCATGATCTTCGTCTGCAATCCGAACAACCCGACCGGCACCTCGATCCGCCGCGACAAGCTGGTGGCCTTCCTCGACAAGGTGCCGAAGGACGTGCTGGTGGTGCTCGACGAGGCCTACCGCGAGTACGTGCGCGACGAGGAGGTCGTCGACGGGCTCACGCTCTACCGCGACCGGCCCAACGTCTGCGTGCTGCGCACCTTCTCCAAGGCGTACGGCCTGGCGGGCCTGCGCGTCGGCTACCTCATCGCCCACGAGCCGGTGGCGGCGGCGGTGCGCAAGGTCATCGTGCCGTTCGCGATCAACCACCTGGCGCAGGTCGCCGCCGTGGCCTCGCTGGCGGCCGAGGACGAGCTGCTGGAGCGGGTCGACCTGGTGGTCAAGGAGCGCAGCAGGGTGCGCGAGACGCTCATCGCGCAGGGCTGGGAGGTGCCGCCCACCGAGGCGAACTTCGTCTGGCTGCGGCTGGGCGAGCGCACGCTCGACTTCGCCGCCGCGTGCGCGGCCGAGGGCGTCGCCGTACGGCCCTTCGCGGGGGAGGGCGCCCGCGTCTCGATCGGCGCCCCCGCCGAGAACGACGCCTTCCTGGCGGCCGCCGCGGCCTTCCGCCAGTAGATCGGTGAGGGCCCTGGAGTCCAGGGCCCTCGCCGCGGTCACACCAGGAACGTGCCGAACTGCCAGACGTCGTCCTGGCCCGGCTCGGCGACGAACTTCTCGAACGGCTGGTAGCGGTCGGTCAGCGGCGTCCAGTCCGACTGCACCGACGGCGTCGGGCCCAGGTACGGGTTGGCCCAGTCGAGGACGACCTTGTGGTCCAGGTCCTCGGGCGTGCACAGGCCCGCGTCGGGGTTGTCGAGGATCCAGGCGATCGCGCCCAGCACCGAGGCGGCCACCTGCAGCGTGGTGGCGTTCTGGCCGGGCACCAGCTCGCGGGCCTCGTGGATGTCGAGCTGCGAGCCGACCCACCACGAGGTCAGGTCGTGGCCCATGAGCAGCACGCCGAGCTCGTCGCGACCGCTGACGATCTCGTCGGTCATGATGCGCTGCGGCTCCTGCAGGCGGTAGCCGTTCATGCGGCACTCCAGCCAGGAGGCGATGGCGGCGTCGGTCGGCAGGTAGGCGTAATGGACGGTGGGGCGGTAGACGGCCTCGTCACCGTTCCACACGGTCAGGTAGTCGCTGATGGTCATGGCCTCGCCGTGCCGCACGACCATGCCGTGGATCGAGCCGGCCTCGGGGACCCAGCTCCGCACCCAGGTGGAGTGGCCCGCCTGGGCCAGGCAGATCTGGTTGCGCGGGCCCTCGGCGTGGGTGTGGGCGTTGGCCGGAAGGGTGCGCTCGTGGGTGCCCCAGCCCATCTCGGCCGGGGCGACGCCCTCCTCGTAGAAGCCCTCGATCGACCAGGTGTTGACGAACTCGCCGACCTCTTTGGGCTTGTCGCTGATCTGGGTGTCGCGCTCGGAGATGTGGATGACCTTGACGCCGAGGTCGTGGGCCAGGTGCGGGTAGTCGGCTGCGTCGAGCAGGCCCTCCAGCTTCGCGCGGCGGGCCTCGTCGACGCCCTGCTTCAGCAGCTGCTTGGCGATGTCCTCCAGCGCGACCTTGGTCCAGTGGGAGACCAGGCCGGGGTTGGCGCCGTGCTCGACGACGGCGGTGGGGCCGTCGGGGCGCCAGGACCTGGCCTTCTTCCGCAGGCCCATGTGGCGGTGGTAGAGGGTGCGCTCGACCGGCGGGGTGTCGGCCTGGTCGGCGTAGGGGTCCCACAGCTCGACGCTCGTGTCGACGTAGCGCACGCCGTGGTCCTGGCACCAGTCGATGATGTCCTCGGTGCCGATGTTCCAGCTCAGGTTGATCAGCAGGTCGCCGTCGCCGACGTACTTGGCCAGCGTTTCGGCCATGTTCTCCGGGGTGATGCGGTCACGCACGTAGGTGGCGCCGGCGGCGAGGGTGTCGGGGATGAGCCCGGCGTAGTCCTCGAAATCCATCACCGTGAGCTTGGTGAAGTCCATGTCCAGGTGGCGCAGCAGCAGCGGCTGGAGGCAACGGGAGACCGAACCGGAGCCGAGGAGCAGCACCCGGCCCTTGACGGTGAGACGGCGGGCGGGGGTCGTCATGAAGAAAGCCTCCAGCGGGGGAACAAAAAAGACCGCCGCGAATTTAGCACGAATACCGGCCGGGTAAAGTCATTATTTCACTGAATGGCTAACCAGTCAGTCGCTGAATGATTAACCAGTCAATTCTGAATGGCTGTTCAGTCAACGCACGCGCGCGGAAAAGTGTGCATACTCATCGCTCGTGACCACCCTCCAGAGCTTCGAGCGCGCTCGGGCCCACCTCGCCGAGCAGGCCCCCGCTACCCCGGTCCTCGTGCTGGACCTGCATGTCGTCGCCGAACGCCTGAACGAGTTCACCCGGACCTTTCCCGGCGTGACGTGCTATTACGCCGTGAAAGCCAACCCGCAGCCCGAAATCGTGGAGCTGCTGGTGCGCCACGGCGCTTCTTTCGACGTGGCCAGCACCGCGGAAATCGACCTGTGCCTGGCCGCCGGCGCGGCACCGGAAACGCTTTCCTACGGCAACCCCGCCAAAAAAGCGCGGGACATCGCCTACGCGTACTCGCGCGGTGTGCGCCTGTTCGTCTTCGACAGCCCGCAGGAGTTGGAGAAGCTGGCCGAGCACGCTCCGGGAGCGCAGGTCTTCTGCCGGATCGCCGCCACCTCCGCCGGCGCGTTGTGGCCGCTGGGCCGCAAGTTCGGCTGCCCGCCCGAGCAGGCCGCCTCGCTCCTGAGGAAGGCCTTCGACCTGGGCCTGGTGCCCGTCGGCATCTCCTTCCACGTCGGCTCCCAGCAGCTCGACCCCACGAGCTGGGAGGCGCCGATCGCCGCCGCCGCACAGGCCTTCGCCGACTGCGGCCTGCCGATGCGCCTGCTCAACATGGGCGGCGGGCTGCCCGCCCGATACCAGGGCGAGCAGCCGCCGATGAGCGCGTACGGCGAGGCGATCCTGGCCTCGGTCGCCCGCCACTTCCCCGGCTTCGCCGGCGAGCTGGCGATGGAGCCGGGCCGCTGCCTGGTCGCCGACGCGGGCGTGCTGCGCACCGAGATCGTCCTGGTCTCCGACGAGCGCAGCAAGGACCGGTGGATCTACCTCGACATCGGCCGGTTCGGCGGGCTGGCCGAGACCGAGGGGGAGGCGATCCGCTACCGCGTGTCGACCGCGCTCGACGGCGGCCCCGAGGGGCCCGCGGTGCTGGCCGGGCCGACCTGCGACAGCGCCGACATCCTCTTCGAGCGCGCGCCGTACACGCTGCCCCTGGGGCTGACCGCGGGCGACCACGTCGACATCCTCAGCGCGGGGGCCTACACCACCAGCTACGCCTCGATCTGCTTCAACGGTTTCACTCCGCCCGCGGTCATCTGTCTCGACCTCGACTGAAGCCGCTGGTGGTGGTCTCCAGGTCCTTGGCGGCCGGCACGGGGCGCTTCGAGCGGCGCTCCGTGGAGATCACCAGGGCGACGCCCACCACGATCACCAGGCCGCCCGCGAGGATCTGCGGGGTGACCGGCTCGGACAACATCAGCGCGCCCAGCACCACCGCGACCACCGGGTTGACGTAGGCGTAGGTCGACACCAGCGAGATGGGCGCGTTGCCGAGCAGCCACACGTACGACGTGAACCCGACCAGCGAGCCCACCAGGATCAGGTAGAGCAGGCCCAGCCACGAGGTGGTCGAGACCTGGGCGAGGTCGAGGCGCTCGCCGGCCGACAGGCCGAACACCGCCAGCCCCACCGCGCCCACCGCCATCTCGACGGTGCTGGCCGCGAACGGGTTCTTCGGCATCGCGATGCGCCCTGACAGGAACGACCCCACCGCCCACGAGAACGACGCGAGCAGGATCACCACGATGCCGGTGGTGGACCCCTCGGATCCACCGCTGAGCGACAGCGCCGCCACTCCGCCGAAGCCCACCAGCACGCCGATGAGCGTCACCAGCTTGGGCCGGTCTCTGACCAGCAGCCTGAAGATCACCAGCCACAGCGGCACCGAGGCCACGAGCAGCGCGGCCAGGCCGGTCGAGATGTGCTGCTCGGCGACGGCCACCATGCCGTTGCCCGCGGTGAGCAGGAGCACGCCGACGATCGCCGCGCCGAGGAACTCCCTGGCCGTCATGCGGAAGGCGTCGCGGCTGCGGATCGCCACGACCACACCGAGGATCAGCGCCGCCGCGGAGAACCGCAGCGCGCCGTGGAGCATCGGGGGCATGGTCTCGATGGCGAGCTTGATGCCGAGATAGGTGGAGCCCCACACCACATAGACCAGCCCGAGCGCCACCCAGATCAGGATCGCCTTGCGCTTGTCAGTGGTGTCTTGTTGCATGGCTCATGACTCTACAGGGCGCCACCGACAAGAACTTTACCGGCCCTTGGATCTCAGTTCGCTGCGCGAACTAATTGCGGTCCATGAAGACGACGGGGGCCTCGTTGTCCATGACCATGCGTGCCAGCAACTCCGCGAGCATTTCCCTGTCGGTGTCGCCGAGGCTCGCGGGCAGGCCCTCGAGCCGCCTGACGGTCTCGTTGTAGAAGGCGTCGGCGAGCTTGCCGCCCTGCGTGGTCAGCGTGACGCACACGGCCCTGCCGTCGTTCGGATCGGGCTCGCGTCGCACCAGCCCCCGCTGGGAGCTTCGGTCGACCAGCTCGGTCAGGCTCGACTTGGCCAGGCGCAGGACCGCTCCCAGATCGCTCATGCGGTAGGGCTTGGCCATCAGGACGCACAGCAGCTGGCCCTGCTGGGGGGTCAGGCCGTACTCGCGGGCGGACTCGGCGTAGACGGCGTTCACGAGAAACGCCGAACGGACCAGCGCGCTCACCACGCCCAGCTTTTCGCCCGTGTCCTTGCCCATCCGGGCAGCCTACCATTATTCGTGACACGAACTGTTGGCTTCAATGATCATTGCAGGCGCGTCACGGTGGGGCGGCCCGCCGTCCCTGGAAAGGGGAAGGGGGACGGCGGGCCTGTTCGTGAAGGGCGTCAGCGTGGTCCGAGCTTCTCGACGATCAGCCGGTAGAGCTGCCGTGGACGGCCGGGCTGAGGCGTGCGGTTCGGAGGCAGCGGCCACGCGAGTCCCTCGTCAACCAACGTGCGCAGCAACCTCCGGGCCGTGCGGGGGGTGACCCCCAGCATCTTGCCCGCACCTTCAGCGTCGACCACGGTGTCCCCGCCTTCGAGCTTGGCGGCGAGTCTGGCCAGGACCTCGATGCCCTTCGGCTTCAAGGGGGTGGAGCCCGCCGGGGGCATCCGGGGTGCGGGGACCAGAGCGCGGCCCTCGCGGTCGACGGCGAACCCCTGAGCCTGCTTTCCCGCCTGGGTACGAGCCAGGGCGGCACGGGCGTGGGATTCGGCGTCGTGGGTGGTGCGGCCCATGCCGACGCCCACTTCGACGGCGAGACCGAGCTCGTCGCGAATGCGGGCGGCGAAGGGCAGGACCCGGAAGCCGTCGGTGGCCGCGGCGATGGAGCCGCGGGTCGCCGTCACCAGGTAGCTGTGGTCGTCGATCGGCCAGACCGTCGCGTTGATGCGGTTGGCTTCCTGGACCAGCAGCCGGTGGAGCGACAGACGTAGCTCGTCGCGCCAGTATCGCGGTGATGCCCGCCGTACGGGCTCGCGAAGGGTGGGGACCTCCACGAGAACGACGGTGAGCTGTGACTCCTCCAGCCGGTGATGTGCGCCCAGGAGCGCCGCTGTGTGCAGCGCCGTACGCACGGCGGCGGAGGTGGGCCGTATCCGGATGGCCGGCACGCCCGCGCTCTGGAGCCTGTCGGCCACGGAGGGCAGGCAGGTCAGTGCGCCGGTGGTGGCCCCTTGTCGGGCCAGTCTTTCGTGGTAGGCCGCGATGGTCCCGGTGGCGCCGGGCTCGTCGCGGCTGTGGACATCCGTAGCGGAGATGCCCAGATCTGTGTACGCCTCCTCAACCTCTGCCCTGCTGATCACGTCGATGCTGACCCGCTGGGGATCGAATCGGGTGTCAAGTGCAGCCTTCGCCAACGCCGCGATCAGCCCTGCCCCGCCCACCTGCACGTATGTCGCCGGCATGGTGAGCACGCCGGAACGTCGAGCCAGCTCGTAGGGAACCGGGCTGGCGAACAGGCACGCGTCCACTCCTGGACCGAGCCGGGTGACCTTGTCGGCTGCCTCCTGCTCGTCGCGGTAGGCGGCAGCCACCAGGCGACACGGCAGGGGCGCGGCTGCGTGGCCCATGAGCATGACCCTCTCGACGAGGTCATGCGGCCCCACCACGCCAATGGTGAGGTCCGGTGTCATGGCGCCCGGGCGTGACACTCGGGGAGGCTCTTCGGTCCGCTCGACCAATGTTCGTCCCATCCTGCCATCCGTCGCAGTTGTCTCTCTCTTTTGGAACGATCGCTCGCGGGGGCCGTAATGTCACGCCCGACTTTTCCGGAAAGTCGTTCTGGTTGACTCTCCGAGAGGATGTTTCAGCAGCTCAGAGCCACTTTGAACACCCTTTTTATGGCCCAGAAATCTCTCGCGTAATGTCCGCTCCGAGGGCCCGCATTCGCTCGGCGAGATAGGCGTGGCCGCGGTCAATCAGGTAACCCGACTCGATGACCGTCTCACCGGTCGCCGCCAGTCCCGCCAGCACCAGCGCGATGCCCGAACGCAGATCGTGGGCGGTGACTCGGGTGCCGGTCAGAGGAGTACGGCCGCGCACGACCGCGCGGGAGCCGTCGACCTCGATCCTGGCGCCCATCTTGTTGAGCTCGCCGGCCAGCGCGAAGCGGCCGTCGAAGATGCGCTCGTGGATGTAGCTGACGCCGTCGGCCAGGGCGGCGACGGTCATCATGGGCGACTGCAGGTCGGTGGCGAAACCCGGGTAGGTGTCGGTGATGATGTTGATCGGCCGCAGCGGGCGGTCGCACTTGACGTGCAGCACCGCGCCCTGGCGGGCGAAGTCGACGCCCATCTGCTCCAGCTTGTAGCGCACGACGCCGAGGTCGAGGCCGGTGCCGACGAGCGACAGCTCCCCGCCGGTGAGGGCGGCGGCCATGGCGAAGACGCCCGCGTCGAGGCGGTCGGGCATGACGGTGTGCTCGACGCCGTGCAGCTCGTCGACGCCCTCGACGGTGATGAAGCCGGTGCCGCCGCCGGTGATGCGCGCGCCCATCTTGGTGAGCATCTCGATCACGTCGAGAACCTCGGGCTCAAGGGCCGCGTTCTCGATGACGGTGACGCCGTTGGCCAGCGACGCGGCCATGATGAGGTTCTCGGTGCCGGTGTGCGAGGGCGTGTCCAGGTACAGGGTCGCGCCGGTCAGGCCGCTGGCCTTGACGTGGATGACGGTCTCGCCCTCGTCGACGATCGCGCCCAGGCGCTTGTAGCCCAGGTAGTGGAAGTCGAGGTTGCGGCTGCCCAGGTTGCAGCCGCCCACGCCCTCGACGATCGCCTCGCCCAGGCGGTGCATGAGCGCCGGGGTGAACAGCACGCTGCCGCGGAAGCGGCGGGCGATCTCGGCGGGCAGCACGGCGCTGGTGAGCCGCGAGGCGTCGATCACCAGGGTGCGCTCGGCCTCGTGCAGCTCGACGTGGGCGCCGACGGACTGGGCGAGCTCGACCGCGCGCCTGACATCCTCGATGATCGGGACATTGCGCAGCACCGTGCGTCCCTTGGCGGCGAGCAACGCGGCGCCGATCATCGGCAGCACGGCGTTCTTCGCGCCCTGGATGAACGCGGTTCCGCGCAGTGCGTTGCCACCGCGCACGCGGTAACGGACCATTCCTGGCGCTCCTCGGGGACGTATATCGGTCTGGCTCGATAGGGGCTAACAGTAGCCGTTGTTAACCCCCGAGCCAGCCGAACTACGCGGTAAAGGAGTGACCTGTGAGGCGTTCGTACGCTTCGAGGTAGCGTCGCCTGGTCTGGTCGACTACCTCGGCTGGCAGGGCGGGCGGTTCGGTACCTGAGGCTTTGTCCCATCCTGATTCGGGCGAAGTCAGCCAATCGCGGACAAACTGCTTGTCAAACGAGGGCTGCGCGCGCCCTGGCCGCCACTCCGAGGCGGGCCAGAAACGGGACGAATCCGGGGTGAGAACTTCATCTCCGAGTGTAAGAACTCCGTTGGAGTCCCAGCCGAGCTCGATCTTGGTGTCGGCGACGATGATGCCTTTGTCGAGGGCGATCGCCGCACCCTTTTTATACGTATTTATGGTGATTTCTTTAAGCTTTTCCGCTGTCTCCGATCCCACGAGCTCCACCACCTGCTCGTAGCTGATCGGCTCGTCGTGCTCGCCCATCGGCGCCTTCGTGGAGGGCGTGAAGATCGGCTCGGGCAGCCGCGAGCCGTCTTCGAGACCCGGCGGCAGCTCCACCCCCGACACGGTGCCCGTCGCTCGGTACTCCGCCAGCCCGCCCCCGGTCAGGTAGCCGCGGGCCACGCACTCGACCTCGACCATCTTCAGCGGCTTGCACACCACGCTGCGCTTGTCGGGACCCGGCTGCACGATGTGGTTGGGCACGACGTCGGCGAGCTGGTCGAACCACCACAGCGACAGCTGCGTCAGGATCGCGCCCTTGTCGGGGATGCCGGGCTCGAGGATGTAGTCGAAGGCCGAGATCCGGTCGGAGGCCACCATCAGCAGGTGGCCCTCGTCGGTCAGGTACAGGTCGCGTACCTTGCCGGAGTGCAGGTGCTTCACTGGGCGATGTCCTTGCGGTAGTGGGAGCCGCGCAGCCCGATCCTGCCGACGAGGTCGTAGGCGGCCTGCCTGGCGCTCTGCTGGTCGGGGCCGTGGCCGACGACGGCCAGCACGCGGCCGCCCGACGACACGATCTGCCCGTCGGCCGCCGACGTCCCGGCGTGCAGCACGTAGGCGTGGTCGGTCTCCTGCAGGCCGCTGATCACGTCGCCCTTGACGGGGCTTTCCGGGTAACCCTCGGAGGCGACGATCACGGTGACCGCCGAGCCCGGCCGGAACACGGGAGTCGTGGTCAGCGCGCCCGTGGCGCACTCCATCAGCAGCCCGGCCAGCGGGGTCTGCAGCCGGTCGAGCAGCACCTCGGTCTCGGGGTCGCCGAAGCGGGCGTTGAACTCGATGACCTTCGGGCCCTTGCTCGTCAGCGCCAGGCCGACGTACAGCACGCCCTGGAACGGCGTGCCCCGCCGTACGAGCTCTTCGAGGGTCGGGTGCACGACCTCGCGCATCACCTGGTCGGTCAGGTCGGTGGGGGCCCACGGGAGCGGTGTGTAGGCGCCCATGCCACCGGTGTTGGGGCCCTCGTCGCCGTCGAAGGCGCGCTTGAAGTCCTGCGCCGGCTGTAGCGCGACGGCGGTGACGCCGTCGCAGAGGGCGAAGAGCGACACCTCGGGGCCGTCGAGGAACTCCTCGATCACCACCTGACGGCAGGAGGCCGCGTGGGCCAGCGCCGCGCCGAGGTCGTCGGTCACGACGACGCCCTTGCCCGCCGCGAGACCGTCGTCCTTGACCACGTACGGCGCGCCGAACTCCGCCAGCGCGCGCTCGGCCTCCTCGGGGGTGGTGCAGGTGTGGGCCCTGGCCGTCGGCACGCCCGCCGCGGCCATGACGTCCTTGGCGAACGTCTTGGAGCCCTCGACCTGGGCGGCCTCCTTGGAGGGGCCGAAGACCGGGATGCCCGCCGCGCGGACCGCGTCGGCCACGCCCGCCACCAGCGGCGCCTCCGGGCCCACGACGACCAGGTCGGCCTCGAGCTCGGTGGCAAGGCCCGTGACCTGGGCGGGGTTCAGCGGGTCGACGTCGTGGAGGCCGGCGATCTCCGCGATGCCCGGGTTGCCGGGAGCGCAGTGGAGGTCGGTGACCTGGGGGTCGAGTTTGAGGGACCGGCACAGGGCGTGCTCCCGGCCGCCGGATCCAATCACAAGAACGCGCACGGCCCCCATTGTTCCAGTACCCGTTACCGCGGCCTGCGCAGGAACCCGATGAGGAGGTCGGCGGTCGCCGAGGGACGCTCCATGCTCGGCAGATGCGCAGCCCAGGGCAGCTCCACGTAGTAGGCGTCGGCGAGTTGCGAGGTCAGGTGGGTGGCGATCTGGCGGAAGTCGTCGAGGTCGTGGGTGCCGGAGACGACGAGGCAGTGCGCCTTGATCGCGCCCAGGTCGAACGCGTTCTTCGCGCGGTCGCCGTCGGCCGCCAGCTGCAGCTCGTAGGCGCGCATCTGCATGCGGACCACGGCCTCGCGGGCCGCGGCATCGGCGTCGGGGCCCAGCCAGGTGTCGACCATGAGCTGCGCGGCCCCCCGCAGGTCGCCCGCCTCGACCAGCGCCTCCTCGCGCTCGCCCACGAGCTGCAGCTCGAACGAGGGCGTGTGGCCGGGCAGTGCCGACGACAGCAGCACCATGCCGTCGACGAGGCCGGGCCAGCGCGCGGCCACCTCCAGCGCGACCTCGCCGCCGTACGAGGAGCCGACCAGGGTCACCTGCCGGATGTTCAGGTACTCCAGGAGGCCCGCCACGTCCTCGGCGTTGTCGAACTGGTGCGGGGGGAGCGGCGAGTCGCCGAATCCGCGCAGGTCAGGGCGGACCACGCGGTAGCCGGCCGCCACGAGGGGCTGGACCTGGCCGTCCCACATGCGGCGGTCGCAGACCCCCGAGTGGAGCAGGAGCACAGCGGGACCGTCACCGGACACGTCATACGAGATCGTCATTCTGCAGACTTTACTGTGAGTCAGGTGTCCGGATGCGGCCAGAGTCTTTGCGCCGTTTTACCTGATCACGATGCGGAGGGGGAGTATCGTCAATTTGGCTCAAACCGACTGTGGTAGATTAGGGCGGCTTGAGGTGTCTCTTGTGATTGGAGGTGGTCCGGGATGAATCCTGGTGATCCCAGCAGTACGCGCTCGCACGCGTACTCCGGCGTGCATACCCCCGACCACTCCAATCCGGCAGCCTGATCGTTCCTCCACGCATTCGTAGCTGTGAGGTGATGACGTCTTTCGTCACGCGTGGAGCGTGCAAAGGTCGGGCGGAAAGGGACTGCCATGCGCTCGTCCACGCTTTTCCGTCGCAGCAACCGTCACCCCGTGAAGCCGCCGCACGTCATGCGGCCCATCGTCATGCCTGAGCGGGCCGCCTGCGTCCCGCCCGTCGATTCGATCGTCGAGTACGGCGCCTACATCGACGGCCAGAGGGTGTGCGCCGACGGCATCGTCGAGTCACTCAACCTGGTGCGCGAGCACAACCTCCTGGAGAACGGCCCCAAGGCATTCGTCTGGGTCGGCCTGCACGAGCCCGCCGCGCCCGAGGTCGAGTGGCTGGCCGACGTCTTCGGACTGCACCCGCTGTCGGTCGAGGACGCCGTCAAGGCGCACCAGCGGCCCAAGGTCGAGCGCTACGGCGACTCCCTGTTCATGGTGCTGAAGACCATCGCTTACCTCGACCACGACGAGCTGACCGCGACCAGCGAGATCATCGCCACCGGCGAGATCATGGTCTTCCTCGGCACCGACTTCGTGGTGACCGTACGGCACGGCGCGCACTGCCCGCTGACCGAGGTGCGCGAGCGGCTAGAAGACACCCCCGACCTGATGAACCGGGGCCCGGCCGGAGTGCTGCACGCCATCTCCGACCACGTCGTCGACCGCTACCTGCAGGTCGCCGACCTCATGCAACTGGAGCTGGAAGAGGTCGAGGCGACCGTCTTCGCCGACGTCACCTCGCGCGACATCAACCGGATCTACCAGCTCAAGCGCGAGATGCTGGAGATGAAGCGGGCCATCACCCCGCTCCAGTCGCCCATGGCCGCGCTGCCGCAGCGCCGGGTGATCCCCAACGAGATGCGCGAATACTTCCGCGACGTCAGCGACCACCTGAGCAGGGTGTGCGAGCAGATCGAGTCGTCCAACGAACTGTCGAACTCGATCCTGCAGGCGGCCCTGGCCCGCTCGAACACCATCGCCAACGAGGACATGCGCAAGATCTCCTCGTGGGTGGCCCTGCTGACCGTGCCCACGATGATCGCGGGCATCTACGGCATGAACTTCGACGTCCTGCCGGGCGCCACCCAGGTGTGGGGCTTCCCCGCGGTGCTGGGGTTCATGGGCGTGGCATGCACGTTGTTGTGGCGCGGCTTCCGCCGTAACGGCTGGCTCTAGCCGATCCTCAGGGTGAAGTTGCGGAAGTCGGCCCTGACGTCCGACCCCGCGACTCCCACCCAGCCGACGCCCTTGGGATCGACGCCGCCCTCGCGCTCGAACTGCTTCTCACCGTCCACGAAGAACGAATACATCCTGCCCTTGCGCACCACCTTCAGGGTGTGCGGCGCCCACATGTCGAACATCGTGGTCTGCGGCAGGCGGTACCACGCCATCTGGCCGTCGGTCCAGAAGATCGCGGTGACGACGCCGCCGGCGGTCTGCGGTTCGAGGTAGAGGGCGACGTCGTTCACCGGCCTGGTGTGCGACAGCAGGAGGCCGAGCTTCGGGTTCTTCTGCTTGCGGCCGAGGTCGAGCAGCCTGACGCGGACCGAGACGGAGAAGTCGGTGCTCATCGGGCGTCGTTTCCACAGCAGGCCGCGCCACATGTCGGTGTCGTCGACGTAGCCGTTCAGCCGGGCGCCGCTCGGGCCGGTGATCTTCCACGGGCCGGGCTTGAGATGCGACTGGCGCTTCCACCCGCCGGCGACCGGCCGGGTCGTGGGGGTGATCGTCGGCGTGGGGCTGACGCTCGGGCTGGGCGCCGGGCTCGGGCTCGTGGACGCGGTCGCCGCGGGGGAGCCGCTCGGGGTGGCCCTGGGCTGCTCCTTGGCCTTCTGCGCCACCGGGGTGGGGCTGGCCACGACGGTGACCGTGTGGACGGGGGCGGGCGCGGACGTGGTCGTCGTGGTGGTGGCCTGGGCGGGCGGGGTGACGGGCGGCTGCGGCCACAACACCCACGCCCCGGCCGCCACCACGGCCGTCCCCCCGGCGACTAAGGCCGCCAGGTGAACCCGCCCACGCCCGTTGCCCTTGACGCCCGAGCCTCCGTAGCTCGGGCCTCCGCCGCTCGGGCCCCCGGCGCTGGGGCCGCCGATGCTTGGGCCTCCGTAGCCCGGCCCTCCGACGCCCGGGCCCGCGACGCCCGGGCCCGCGATGCTCGGCCCGCCGGTGCCCACGCCTCCGGTGCCCACGCCTTCGGTGTTCGGGCCGCTGCCGGTGCCGGGGTGGGCCGCCTGGCCCGTTGGGGCGGCGGCGCCTGCCTGAGGCGCGCCGCCGAAGGGCGCGGGCGGCAGGGCGGAGGGCGACGGGGACGCGCCGATGACCGGCCCCGCGAGCCCTGAGGAGCCGCCCACGGTCGGCGAGGCGGCGACCGGTCCTGTGGAGGGCGCGGAGCCGCCCATGAGAGCGCTCCAGGCCTCCTGAGCGTCGGGCCGCCGGGCGGCCTCCTTGGCCAGGCAGGCCCCCAGCAGCTCGCGCAGCGGCTCGGGAACCTCGCCCAGATCCGGCTCGACGTTCAGCACACGATGCATGACCGCGGGAATCGTGTCGTTCCCGAACGCCAGTTTCCCCGTCGCCGCGAAGACCATGGTCCCCGCCCACGAGAACAGGTCGGACGCCGCGCCCACGGAGGCGCCCATGATCTGCTCCGGCGACATGTACCCCGGCGACCCCACCACGCTGCTTGCGGTCACGGAGGGCGCGTCGAGGGCGCGGGCGATCCCGAAGTCGATCACGCGGGGCCCGTCGGCGGCCAGCAGCACGTTCGACGGCTTGAAGTCGCGGTGCACGATCCCCGCCCGGTGGATGGAGACCAGGGCGGTCATGGTCGCGACCGCGAGCCGTACGAGGTCGTCGCCGAGCAGGGGCCCGCGCCGGCGCACGGCCTCCTGCAGCGAGATGCCCTCGACGAACTCCGACACGATGTACGGCACGCCGCCCGCGACACCATGGTCGAGCACGCGGGCCGTACAGAACTGCGCCACCCGCTGGGCCAGTTCGACCTCGCGCTGGAATCGCTGGACGGCGGTGGCGTCGCCCGCGAAGCGGGCGTGGAGGATCTTGACCGCGACTCTCGCGCCGCCGGGCGCGTAGCCGGCGAAGACGGTGCCTTGGCCGCCTTCGCCGAGAAAGCCGGTGAGCTGGTAGTTTCCCAGCGCCTGTGGATCCCCCGACCGCAGTGGCTGCATAAGAGGGGATCTTATCCAGACAAAGCCAGACTTTAAGCGCGTACTGGGACTCGCAAACCTGGCGGAACTTCCATACCTCTGGAAACCCAGAGATCGCGGATCAAATCCGGGTAATCGGTAACAATTCCGGCCACGCCGAGGTCCAGCATGCGCGCGGCCTTCTCGACCGAGTTCACCGTCCACACGGCCACGTCCAGCCCGGCCGCCGCGGCCTGGGCCATGAACGCCTCGTCGACCATGACGTCCTCGGGCGAGATCGTGGTCGCCCCGGCGGTCGCGGCGGCCGCGGGCACGTCGTCGCCCAGGCAGCCGTGCCAGTGCAGCGTGTCGGGCTCGATCAGGGCGAACCGGCGGGTGCCCGGCGCGAGCTTGGCGGCGGCCTCGAGCACGCGCCAGTCGAAGCTCAGGATGGCCGCGCCGGCCAGGCGCTTGTGCCTGTCGAGCTCCTCCAGCACCAGCTCGGTGAACAGCTCGGGCTCGATGCACAACTCGGGCCTGGTGGGGTCGGACTTCAGCTCCACGTGCATCCGCACGCCGTCGGCCGCGTAGGCGTTGACCAGGCCCAGCACCGCGCCCAGGGTGGGCATGCGGGTGTCGGGCATGGCCACCTGCGTCGGCGCGAAGGGGTCGTCGGGATGACGCGGCAGCCGCACGCCCACGTCGAGCGTGCGCAACTGCGCCAGCGTGAGGGCGTTGATCGGCTTGCCCACGTACGGAAAGAGGGGATCGCCCTCCACCAGCGGGGCGGTGTCGGCGCTGGTGACGCCGGACACGTGCAGGTCGTGCGTGAGCACGAGCTTGCGGTCGGCGGTCACGGCCACGTCGAACTCCAGCGCGTCCACGCCGAGTTCGAGGGTCTTGCTCAGTCCGGGCAGGGTGTTCTCCGGCCACAGGCCGCGGGCTCCCCGGTGTCCATGAATCTCGGCACGCACACCGGGGACCCTACCCAACGTGAATCTGACTCTCGTGATGCCACGCCGCTACTGGAGTTTGACCAGCGTCTTGCCTGGTGGCACCCGGGGTCAGACGAGCGGGTTGATCACGATCGTCTGGTCGCGGCCCGGCCCGACGCCGACCGCGGAGATCGGGGCCTCGCTGAGCTCCTCCAGCTTGCGCACGTACGCCTGGGCGTTCGGCGGCAGGTCACCGAACGACTTGCAGCCCGTGATGTCCTCGGTCCAGCCGGGGAACTCCTCGTAGATCGGCGTGGCGTGGTGGAACTCGGTCTGCGTCATCGGGATCTCCTCGTGGCGCACGCCGTCGACGTCGTAGGCGACGCAGACGGGGATGCGCTCCAGGCCCGTGAGCACGTCGAGCTTGGTGAGGAAGAAGTCGGTGACGCCGTTGATCCGGGTGGCGTAACGCGCGATGACCGCGTCGAACCAGCCGCAGCGGCGGTTGCGCCCGGTCGTCACGCCGTACTCGCCGCCGGTGGTGCGCAGCCACTCGCCCATCTCGTCGGTGAGCTCGGTCGGGAACGGGCCGGAGCCGACACGGGTGGTGTAGGCCTTGAGGATGCCGACGACCTTGGTCAGCTTGTTCGGCGGGATGCCCGCGCCCGCGCACGCTCCGCCGCTGGTCGGCGAGGACGAGGTGACGAACGGGTAGGTGCCGTGGTCGATGTCGAGCAGCGTGCCCTGGCCGCCCTCTAGCACCACGAACTTGCCGTCGGCCAGCGCCTTCTTCAGCACCAGCGAGGTGTCGGCGATGTGCGGCTTGAGCCGCTCGGCGTAGCCCAGGTACTCCTCGACGGTCTTGTCGAGGTCGATGCCGCGGCGGTTGAAGATCTTGGTGAGCACCTGGTTGCGCTCGCCCAGGACGACCTCGACCTTCTGGCGCAGGATGCCCGGGTCGAGCAGGTCCTGCACCCGGATGCCCATGCGGTAGATCTTGTCGCCGTAGGCCGGGCCGATGCCGCGGCCGGTGGTGCCGATCTTGTTCTTGCCCAGGTAGCGCTCGGTCACCTTGTCGATGGCCTTGTGGTGGGGCATGATCAAGTGAGCGTTCGCAGAGATGAGCAGCTTCTCCGCCGACACGCCGCGGGCGGCCAGGCCGTCGATCTCGCTGAGCAGCACGCCCGGGTCGATGACGACGCCGTTGCCGATGACCGGGACGACGTTCGGGGAGAGCACTCCCGTCGGTACGAGGTGGAGGGCGTACTTCTGATCCCCGATCACGATCGTGTGACCGGCGTTGTTCCCGCCCTGGTAGCGCACGACGTAGTCGACGCTGTCACCGAGGAGGTCGGTGACCTTTCCCTTGCCCTCATCGCCCCACTGGGCGCCGACGATCACAACAGCAGGCATTTCAGCCTCTCCCACGAAAACGAAAACCCCTGGCGCAACAGCGACAGGGGCTCTTGCGAAGAGAGACTACCCGAAGGCTAGTTCCGGCTCAAAGCCTCATAGGCCTCGGAACTGCTGTCTTTCAGGAACTGCAGGCATCGTTCGGTCTCTTCCTTCTCGCCGATCGCTTGCGCGGCGCGGGCCAGAGAGTACAACGAGCGCAGGAAGCCCTGGTTGGGTTCGTGGTCCCAGGGGATCGGACCGTGCCCCTTCCATCCGGCGCGTCGCAGGTGGTCAAGGCCCCGGTGGTAGCCGGTGCGGGCGAAGGCGTAGGACGTGACGGCATGGCCCTGGGCGAAATACTCTTCGGCCAGCGTGGCCCAGGCCGCCGAGTAGGCGGGGAAACGGGCTGCGACATCGGCGGCCTTGGCGCCCGATTCGAGCGCCTCCCTGGCCTCGGGCAGATCCGGGAGGTAGGTCGGCGGCGGCCCGGCGAGAAGGTTGTCCATGTAACAAGTCATACCCGCCGGGCCGTATGGGTGGCTACGAGATCTTCGTCCCAGTGCTCTTCAGGTGGGCGCAGGCCTCGGCCACGCGGGCGGCCATGGCGACCTCGGCGCTCTTGCCGTACGAGCGCGGGTCGTAGACCTTCTTGTTGCCGACCTCGTTGTCGACCTTGAGGACGCCGTCGTAGTTCTTGAACATGTGGTCGGCGATCGGCCGGGTGAAGGCGTACTGCGT
Source organism: Nonomuraea sp. NPDC050663 (assembly GCF_044456985.1). Classification (NCBI taxonomy): domain Bacteria; kingdom Bacillati; phylum Actinomycetota; class Actinomycetes; order Streptosporangiales; family Streptosporangiaceae; genus Nonomuraea; species Nonomuraea sp. NPDC050663. The sequence continues at coordinate 66,444 of NZ_JBITGL010000023.1, read as the reverse complement.
GTCGGTGTCGATGTTCATCTTCACCACGCCGTAGGAGATCGCCTCGTGGATCTCGCTGAGCAGAGATCCGGAACCGCCGTGGAAGACCAGGTCGAACGGCTTGTCGACGCCGTACTTGGCGCCGACGGCGTCCTGGATGTCCTTGAGCACGCTCGGGCGCAGCTTGACGTGGCCCGGCTTGTAGACGCCGTGCACGTTGCCGAAGGTCGCGGCGAGCATGTAGCCCTCGAGCCCGACGGCCTCGGCCGTGGCGAGCGCGTCGTCGGCCGTCGTGTAGAGCTTCTCGTTGATCTCGTTGGCGACGCCGTCCTCCTCGCCGCCGACGACGCCGATCTCCATCTCCATGACGATGTTGGCCCGGCGGCACTTGTCGAGGAGCTCCTTGGCGATCTCGAGGTTCTCGTCGAGAGGCACGGCGGAGCCGTCCCACATGTGCGACTGGAAGATCGGGTCGCCGCCCTTCTCCAGCGAGAGGTCGATCAGCGGGCGCATGAACCCGTCGAGCTTGTCCTTCGGGCAGTGGTCGGTGTGCAGCGCCACCGTCACCGGGTACTTCTTGGCCACCTCGCGGGCATAGGCGGCCAGCGCCACCGCACCGGTGACCATGTCCTTCACCGACGCGCCGGAGAGGAACTCCGCGCCGCCGGTGGACACCTGGACGATGCCGTCGCTCTCCGCTTCAGCAAAGCCGCGCAAGGCTGCGTTCAGCGTCTGCGACGAGGTCACGTTGATCGCCGGATAGGCGAATCCGCCCTCTTTGGCGCGCTTGAGCATCTCGGCGTAGACCTCTGGAGTGGCGATAGGCATGATCATCTCCTGTGAAGTACGGCTTCGCGGAGCCCAGTATCCCGGCTCTGTGGCCCCCGTGGTAGTGAACAAGCTGTGTTGATGGTCGCGCGGCCTCGGCGATCGTCGGCATCGGATTGAGCCTCGCTCTCTCCCGCCGAGCCCCTCGCTCAGAGGTACGATCCTGCCGTGGACTGGCTTTTGAATCTCCTCGACCCGACGTGGTGGCTGACCATCCTCGGGGCTTTCGCGACGGTGGGCGTTCTGGCGATCATTTTCGCCGAGACCGGCCTGCTGCTGGGTTTCTTCCTGCCAGGAGACTCCCTCCTCGTCGCTGCGGGGATCTTCAGTTCCGCCTCGGTGGCCATCGGCATGGGCATCGAGCCCATCTCCCTGCCCGTGCTGCTGATCGGCACGCCTCTGTGCGCCATCGCGGGAGCCCAGCTGGGCCATTTCCTCGGCGCCAGATTCGGGCGCAAGATGTTCGACAAGCCCGACTCCAAGCTCTTCAAGAAGGAGCACGTGCTGCGGGCCGAGGAGTTCTTCGAGAAGTTCGGTCCGGCGAAAGCCATCGTTCTCGCCCGTTTCGTCCCGATTGTGCGCACCTTCATGAACCCGGTCGCCGGTGTTCTGGAGATGAATCCCAAGCGGTTCTTCGTCTGGAATGTCATCGGCGCGGTGATCTGGACGGAAAGCCTGATCCTGCTCGGCCACTTCCTCGGTGGCCAGGTCGACCCCAAGCAGATCGACAAGTACATCCTGCCGGGCGTTTTCCTGATCGTGCTGATCTCGCTCATCCCGATCTTCGTCGAGGCGATCAAGGCGCGCCGGGCGCGCAAGAATGTGCCCGCTCCCAGCGGAAAGCACCACCGCGTTCCCTGACCGGTGGCCGGCGTCAGGGCCCTGACCGCCTCGTCCGTGGAGCCCCCTGTCCACCGTGAAGCGCTCGAAGGGCTTTGCGCTCGATATGGTGCCCGAATGACGGAGCGCAGATTTCTCGATATTTCTGGACAACGGCATGGCTTTGTTGATTTCGGCGGCGAGGGCCCGCCTGTCCTCCTCCTCCACGACACCCTCGCCCGCGCGACCACCTGGGCCAGGACTGCTCAATGGATGACGCCGCGGTTCCACGTGATCGCCACCGACCTGCGCGGCCACGGCTGGAGCGCCGGCCCTGACGAGTCCGGCCTCCTGGACCAGCTGGTCTCCGACGCCGTCGCCGTGATCGAGGACCAGCGGCTCCAGCGGGTGGCCGTCGTCGGCCACGGCCTGGGTGCGCTCGTCGCCTGGACCCTCGCCGGCCGGCGCCCCGACCTGGTGCGCGCGCTGGTGCTGGAGGACCACGGGATCGACACCTACTCGGCGCCCCCGGCGCTCATCCGCTCCTGGTTCGAGAGCTGGCCGCTGCCCTTCGCGAGCGTCGCCGAGATCGACGATTTCTTCACCACGCAGAAGTGGCCCCGCCGTACTCCCTTCTTCCGCGAGTCGTTCGTGGAGACCGAGACGGGTTACCGTCCCCTCTTCGAGTTCGAGCACGTCCTGCGGGCGATGGAGGGATGGAACGATCCGGAGCACTGGAAGTCGCTGTCCGAGGTGCGCTGCCCGGCCCTGGTGGTGCGCGGTGCCGGGGGGATGCTGCCGGAGGCGGAGCTGAGGGCCATGGCCGAGCGGCTGCCCCACGGCAGCTACACCGAGGTGGAGGGGGCCGGTCACGTGATCCACTACGACCAGCCCGACGGCTGGCGCGCCGCCGTGGAGCCCTTCCTCGTCGAGCACTCGTAGCACGATGGAACCGACGGCGTTCGGGGCGCTGCTGAGGTCCCATCGGCAGCGGGCCGATCTGACCATCGAGGACCTCTCCCACCTGTCAGGAGTGAGCGGGCGGGCGATCAGCGACATGGAACGGGGCGTCAGCCGGGGTCCGCAGCGCCGTACCGTCGCCGCGCTGGCCGAGGCGCTGCGGTTGTCGCCCGGGGACCACGATGCGCTCCTCGGCGCGGCCCGCACCGGCCGGCCGCGCCCGGCTCCCGCCGCGGGGGTCTGCGAGCTGCCGCGCGGGATCGGCGACTTCACCGGCCGCGGGCACGAGCTCGGCCTGCTGCGCGGGCTGGCCGTACGGCGCGGCGGCGACGGCCCCGCCCTCACCACGACGGTCTGGGGTACGGCCGGCATGGGCAAGACCGCGCTCGCCGTGCACGCCGCGGGTCAGCTCGCCGACCTCTTCCCCGACGGCCGGTTCTTCCTCGATCTGAACGGCATGGACGCCGACCCGCTGGACAGCGGGAGCGCCCTGTCGCGCCTGCTGAAGGCGCTGGGTGTGCCGGAACGCACCATCCCCACCGACGAGCAGGAGCGCGCCGGGCACTACCGCTCCGTGCTCGCCGGACGGCGCTGCCTGATCGTGCTCGACAACGCGGCCGACGAGGCCCAGGTGCGCCCCCTGCTGCCGGGCGACGGACCGAGCATGACCCTGATCACCAGCCGCCGCCCGCTCGCCGGGCTCGAAGGTGTGCGCCAGCTGGCCCTGAACCAGTTCGGCGACGAGGAGGCGGCGCAGCTCCTGCGCGCCATCGTCGGCGACGCCCGCGCGGCGGCGGAACCAGGCGCGGTCGACGAGCTCGTCCGGCTCTGCGGCCACCTGCCCCTGGCCATGCGCATCGCGGGCAACCGGCTGCAGAGCAGGCCGGGCTGGACGATCAGGCAGCTGTCGCGGCGGCTCGGCGACGAGGAACGCCGCCTGGACGGCCTGGCGGCCGGCGACCTGGAGGTCGCGGCGGCCTTCGCGTTGTCGTACACGCAGCTGACCCCGGCCGCCCGTCGGGCGTTCCGTTCGCTCGGCCTGGCCGCCGCGCCCGATTTCGCCGCGTCCCTGGCCTCGGTCCTCACCAAGAGCGACCTGGAGGAGGCGGAGGACGCCCTCGAGGAGCTGGTCGACCTGGGGCTGCTGCAGTCACCCCACCCGGCCCGCTACCGCTTCCACGACCTCGTCAGGCTCTACGCCCGCGCCCGGCTGGCCGAAGAGGAGCCGGTCGAGGAGCGGGAACGAGCCCGGCGGTGCATGGAGGACTGGCTGCTGGAGGTCGCCGTGGTGGCGGGGCGCTGGTTCGAACCCGGCTACGGCGCGCCGCCGCCCGGATGGCGGTCCATCGTGGCGCTCGGCAGCAAGGGCGAGGCGAAGGACTGGCTGCAGGCGGAGGGCGCCGCCTGGCTGGAGGCGCTGCGCTCCGCGTCGCGCCGCGGGGAGCACGCGACGGTGGTCGAGGTGGCGGAGTCCATGCACTGGTTCTCCGACCAGTGGGTCCACTGGGGGCACTGGAGGGAGATCTTCGAGCTGTCCTCGACGGCGGCACGGACCATGGGCGACCAGGCTCAGGAGGCCGTTCACCTGAACTACCTGTCCTGGGCGCTGACCGTGTGCGAGGGCCGCGTCGAGGAGGCCGAGCAGGTGGCGTTGCGGGCGTTCTCCCTGGCCGGGGAGGTCGGTGACATCCGCCAGCAGGGGTGGGCTCTGGCCTATGCCGGCTGGGCGGTCGGGAGCGTGCCGGAGGCGCAGGAGCGCTACCTCGACTACTCCCGCCGGTCGGCCGACCTTCTCCTGGAAGCAGGAGACCTCGAAGGTCACCCCCAGGCCGAGTCGACGTACACCGCCGCCCTGCGGAGGGCGGGCCGGCTGGAGGAGGCCATGGAGCGCAGCATGGCACTCGTGGCCAAGCTGCGCGATCCCGGCTACGGCGGTTCGCCGGCGATCGTCAGCTTCAGCCTGGGGGTCGCCCTGCGTGAGCTCGGCGCCACCTATCTGACGCTGGACCGCGCACAGGACGCTGTCGACGCGCTTGAGGAGGCCCTTCCCAACCTCCTCGCGCACCCGACGGCGACGGCCGTGGGGGGCACGTGGCACCGGCTGGGCATCGCGCTGAGGAGAGTGGGCCGGATCGAAGAGGCCCGCCAGGCGCAGACGAAGGCGTTGCAGATCGTCGACTCGGCAGGCGACGCCAGGCGAGCGGCCCTGGCGCGCGTGGAACTGGAGGAGCTCTCGCGCCTGTGATTACGGGGTCTTGATGGCTCCCGAGGCGAGCTGCTTCTTGATCTCGTCGAGCTTCGCCGTCACCTCGGGCGTGGCCCCGCACAACACCAGGTCCGACGCTCCCAGCCCCGATGCCACCCCGAACGCCTTCTGTTCCGCCTTCCAGCTCCCGTCCAGCGCCGCCTTGACCGCGTACTCCAGCGCCGCCCCCGTGTCCGTCTTGGCGTACCCGATCACTCCCGGCTCCGACCCGCACTCCTTCACCAGCGGCCCGGAGATGACCGATCCCGAGCCCTCGCCGGCGGCCTGGACCAGCCCCTGGCGGCCAAGGTTGAGCTGCTGGCCGAACACGTCGGCCCCGCCGCCGACGAGCGCCTGCCCGGCCTGCTTGGCCTTGGCGACGTCGTTGAAGTCGCCCACGTACTGTGGCGCCAGGACCTCGATGTCGTCCTTGGCGAGCTTGGCGCCCTTGGCGAACTCGTTGGCGGTGTTGACGATCGCGGGCAGTTCGAGGCCGCCGACGAAGGCGACCTTGCCGCTCTTGGAGGTCAGCGCCGCGTAGGCGCCGGCGAGGAGCCCACCGTCGGCCTGCTTGGGGTCGTAGTAGGCGAGGTTGGTCAGCGGCGCGGCGTCGGAGGGTCCGCCGACCTCCACGAACTTGACCTTGGGGAAGGTCGGGGCGATCTGGCGCAGGACGGCGTCGGTCTGGCCGCCGAAGGCGACGACGAGGTCGGATTTGGCGGCCAGGGTGGACAGGGCCTGCTGGTAGTCGGCGGCGGGGACCTGCTCGATCTTGGCCAGTTCGACCTGCCCGGCCTGCTCCAGGCGCTGGTAGCCGCCGTAGCTGGACTCCATGAAGCCGTCGTCGGACAGGTTGCCGGGGAACAGGACTCCGACGCGGAGCTTGGAACCGCTGGGCTCGGAGGGTGACCCGCCGCAGGCGGTGACTGCGAGCCCGGTGAGGACGAGGGCGAGGACCTGCTTGTGCATGGGGGCTCCTAGCAATTAACGGTATACCGCTATGGAATCGGGGAGGTGTTTCGAGGGCATTTCCGCCGCGTAAGGGTTCATTGCGTGAGGTCGACGCGGGTGCCGATGCCGCGCTCCCGGGCGGTGTCGATCAGCAGCCGCACGGTCGCCAGGTCCTGCAGGCCGACGCCCATCGAGTTGAACAGGGTGATCTGTTCGCGTGACGAGCGCCCAGGACGGGCGCCCACCAGGACCTCGCCGAGCTCGTCTGAGACGTGGGCGGCGTCGACCACGCCCTCCGCGAGAGGGATGACGACGTCGCCCGACTCGTGCAGGGCTGACGAGCGGCTGTCGACGATCACGCGCGAGCGTGCGACGCCCTCGGAGTCGATCTCGCGGTGGTCGGGGCGCGGCGGCGCGCCGACGGCGTTGACGTGCAGCCCTTCGTGGAACCAGGCGCCGCGCACGAGGGGTTCGCGGGAGGGGGTGAGCGTGCACACCACGTCGGACACGGCGATCACCTTCTCGGGGCCGTCCATGACCTCGGCGCCCGTGGCGGCGGCGAAGGCCCTGGCGGTCGCCGGGTTCCTGCTCCACACCACCACCCGCTCGATCGGGAGCACGGTGCGGATGGCCGCCAGATGGGCGTGCGCGAGCGCTCCGGCCCCGATCAGGCCGAGGGTGCGGCTGTCCGGCCTGGCCAGGGCCTCGGTCGCGACCGCGGTGGCCGCCGCGGTGCGGAAGCGGGTGACCGTCGAGCCGTCCACGACGGCGGCGCAGCCCCCGTCGGCGGCCGACACCGCCAGGATGGTCGAGCGCTGCGCCCCCGGCAGGTCGGTCAGCAGCTTCACGCTCGCCAGCCCGGCCGGAGCGGAGGCGGCGGCCATCGGGACGAACGCCGCCTCGGAGCCGGGCAGCCGCATCACCGGGGGCGCGGGCAGCGCCGCCAGCCCCCGGGCATGGTCGGCATGCGCCCGCCGTACCGCGTCGATCACCTCCGGCATGCCGATCAGGGCCTGGACGTCGGAACGGGTGAGGATCAGGGTCATCAACGGCTCTCTCGATGGAACGGCACGGTCAGCCCCGCGGGTGCGCGGCTGCTGCCCACCAGCCCGCTCACGGCCACCAGGGCGATCAGGTAGGGCGACATGACCAGCACGGCAGTCGGCAGGTGCAGCCCGAGCAGCGGTGCGGTGAACTGCAGGGCCTGCGCGATCCCGAAGAACAGGCAGGCCACGGCGGTGGGCCAGGCGCGCCAGCGGCCGGCGATCACCGCGACGACGGCCAGGTAGCCGACCCCGGCGGTGAGGTTGTCGGTGAAGGCGTGCACCTCGGCCAGGGCCAGCTGCGCCCCGGCCAGGGCGGAGGTGAGCCCGGTGAGCAGCACCACGCCGTAGCGGATGGCCGCGACGGGCAGTCCCGTGCGGTCGGCGGCCACGGCGTCGGCCCCCGCGGCGTCGACGGCCAGGCCGTAGCCGGTGCGCCGCGAGAGCAGCAGGCCGATCGCCGCCACGACGGCCAGGCCGACGTAGCCGAGCACGGTCAGAGGCCCGAGCACCGGTTCGAAGCCCGGCACGGAGCGCCCGTCGGTGAAGAACAGCCGGGCTCCGTAGGTGGTGCCGCCGAGCGCCAGGGCGTTGGCGGCGATGCCGGTGACGATCTGATCGGCCCTGAGCGTCACGCTCAGCACGGCCTGCAGCAGCGCCGCCAGCAGCCCGGCGACCAGGGCGAACCCGACGCCCGCCCACGGACTCCCGGTCATCGACGCCCCGACCGCGCCGGCGAAGGCGCCGGTCAGCATCATGCCCTCGACGCTCAGGATGAGCACCCCGGCCCGCTCGCTGACCAGCTCTCCGGCGGAGGCCAGCAGCAGCGGTACGGCCAGCCGTACGCCGCCCTCCGCCAGCTCGACGAATGCGCTCATGACGTCCTCCGCAGGATCACCGCTCCGGCGATGAAGATGGTCAGCAGGCTCTGCACGATCTGCACCGACGAGGCGGGCACCCCGGCGGCCAGCTGCAGGTTCATGCCGCCCGACGCCAGCAGGCCGAACAGCAGGGCGACGCCGCCGACCGCCGCCAGGGAGCCGCGCGCGAGCAGCCCCACGACGAGTCCGGCGAAGCCGTAGCCGGAGGAGAAGCTCTCGGCCAGCACGAACGGCGTGGTGGCGACGAGCGCGCCACCGGCCGTTCCGGCGAGCCCTCCCGCGGAGGTCAGCGACCAGAACTGCAGGCGCCGCACGGGCAGGCCGAGCCGCGCAGCCGCCGTGACCGAGTGCCCGACCGCGGTGAGCCTGGTGCCGGTCGCCGTACGGCGAAGCAGGACGGCCACCACCGCGGCGGCCACGGCCGCGATCAGGCAGGCGATCGTGGCGGGGGAGCCCTCCAGCCCCAGCATTGGCAGCCTGGCCCCCTCGATCAGCGGTTCCGACTGCGGCAGGGTCTGGCTGGAGGTGACCGGCTGGCGCAGCAGCCCTTCCTCGTGCACGACGAGCAGCACCATGGCCAGGCCCACGAAGTTCAGCAGCAGCGTGGTGATGACCTCGCTGGTGCCGCGCGCCACCTTCAGCCAGGCGGCGATCGCGGCCCACGCGCCGCCGGCGGCGAAGGACGCGAGCAGCGCCAGGGGGAGGGCCACCAGGGCGGGTGTCCCGTCGGGCAGGGAGACGCCGGCGAAGGTGGCGGCGATGCCGCCCGCGCAGAGCTGGCCCTCGCCGCCGACGTTCACCAGGCCGGCGCGGTGGGCGACGGTGAAGCCGGTGGCGATGAGGCCGAGCGCGGCGGCGGTGTTGAGTGAGCTGCCGATCGCGTAGGCGCTGCCGAACATGCCTTCCCAGAGGGCGACGCCCGCCTGCACGGGGGAGGCGCCGCCGCCCAGCGCGAGCAGGGCTCCGGCGAGCAGGGCGGCCAGCGCGGCTCCGCCGTACACGACAAGCGCGTTGGACCTCATGCGGCGGCTCCCACCATCAGGCGGCCGATCTCGTCGCGGGCCTGCGGCGCGGCGGCGGGGACCGGGCCCAGGAGGCGGCCGCGGTAGGCGACCACGATGCGGTGGCACAGGGCCAGCAGTTCGGAGAGCTCGCTGGAGATCACCAGGACCGCCGCTCCCGCTTCGGCGGCGGACCGGATGCGGCCGAGCACGGCGTCGACCGCGCCGATGTCGAGTCCGCGGGTGGGCTGGGCGGCGACCAGGCAGACGAGCGGGTCGAGCGCCAGCTCGCGGGCGACGACGACCTTCTGCTGGTTGCCTCCCGACAACGTGCTCATCCTCGCCGACGGCCCGGGGGCGCGGATGCCGTGCTCCTCGATGACCCGCGCGGCGGCCTCGTGCAGGGCCGGGCGGTCGAGCAGGCCGCGCCGCGCGAACTCCGGCAGCCGCGGCAGGAACAGGTTCTCGGCGATCGACATGGCGGGCACGCAGCCCTCGTGGTGGCGGTCCTCGGGGATGACACCGAGCCCGGCGGCGGTGCGCCGGCGCGGCGTGGCGAAGGTCAGGTTGTGCTCGCCCAGCAGGAAGCTTCCGGAGTCGGGCGGCACCGCGCCGCTGAGCACCGTGACGAGCTCGCTCTGCCCGTTGCCCTCCACCCCGGCCACGCCGACGATCTCGCCGGGGGCGATCTCCAGGTCGACGCCGTCGAGGGCGAGGGTGCCGTCGGTGCGGCGCAGGGTGAGCCCGTGGGCGCGGAAGACCGGTTCTGCGGTGATCCGTACGGCTTCGCGGGAGGTCGTGTTCGCGTCCACGCTCGCGACGAGCAGCGGGTCGAGGTCGCTCATCGGGCGGCCGACCATCAGCTCGACGAGGTCCTCCGCGTCGAATCCGGCCAGCGGCCCGGCGCCCGCGACGGTGCCGCCGCGAAGGACCGTGGCGTTGTCGCCCGCGCGGGTGACCTCGCCGAGCTTGTGGGTGACCAGCACCACGGCCTTGCCCGCCTCCGCGATGCGGCGGCAGGTGGCCAGCAGGGCGTCGACGTCGGCGGGCCCGAGCACGGCGGTGGGCTCGTCGAGCAGGAGCAGGCGCGGGTCGCGCAGCAGGCACTTGATGATCTCGGCCTGCTGCCGCACGCCGACCGGCACGTGTCCGGCGAGCTCGTCGAGGGGGACGCTCAGGCCGTAGGTCTCCTCGATGCGCGCCAGGCCCTCGTGGAGTTCGCGCCTGCGCGGGCGCAGCCGGGTGCCCCTGGCCAGCAGGAGGTTCTCGGCGATCGTGAGGGTGGGGACGAGGCTGAAGTGCTGGTGCACCATGGCCACCCCGGCGGCCAGCGCGTCGGTGGGGCGGGAGGGCCTGTACGGCTCGCCGTACAGGGTCATCGTGCCGCGCTCCAGCGAGACGCCGCCGTTGACCAGGTTGCAGAGGGTGGACTTGCCCGCGCCGTTCTCGCCGAGCACGCAGTGCACCTCGCCCGCCTGGACGGTGAGGGAGACACCCGACAGGGCGCGGACGGGGCCGAAGGACTTGGCTACGTCATGGAGTTCGAGTGCAGGGATCACGGCCGTTCCTTAGTGGTATGCCACTAAGGTGACCGTGATCCGATTCGTGCGAATTACCGAGATGTTTCCAGGAGGAAACGGGAACCTATAGCCCGAAATCCGCCAGTGTGAAAGCGGATCGGTACGCCACACCCTCCTCGGCCATGCGCCCCGCCGCACCCCGCTCCACGATGGTGGCCACCGCGACGACCTCGGCGCCCGCCTCGCGCGCCGCCTCCACCGCCGTCAGCGGCGAGCCGCCCGTGGTCGAGGTGTCCTCCACGATGAGCACGCGGCGCCCGGAGATGTCGGGACCCTCGATGCGCCGCTGCATGCCGTGCTGCTTGGCGGCCTTCCTGACCACGAAGGCGTCAAGCGTGCGGCCACGAGCCGCGGCGGCGTGGAGCATCGAGGTGGCCACCGGGTCGGCGCCCAGCGTGAGCCCGCCCACGGCGTCGAAGTCGAGGTCCGCGGTCAGGTCGAGCATCACCCGGCCGACCAGCGGCGCAGCCACCCCGTCGAGGGTGATGCGGCGCAGGTCGAGGTACCAGTCGGACTCCAGGCCCGAGGAGAGGATCACCTTGCCGTGGACGACGGCCTTCTTCTGGATCTCGGCCAGCAGGTTCTCGCGATCGGTCATGCCCATCAGCGTAGTGACCTCAGCATCTTCAGGGCCTCCTCGTACCTGCCGGGCAGCCGCAGCACCCGTACGCGCATGCCGTACAGCAGCCTGACCCGCGCCGGCAGCGAGCGGGAGTGCGGGGTGAGCGCGCCCACGCGCGCAGACCCGAGCAGGGCCAGCGTCTGCCCGCCGGGGAAGACCGAGCGCAGCTGCTCGGCCAGGTTGAACGTGGCCGCCAGGCGCTCGGCCAGCTCCTCTCCCCTCCGGAGCGGCTCGGCGACCACGAGCCGGTGCCTGCCCGCCGTCGCGCCCCGGTACAGCTCGGCCAGCCGGGTGCGCAGGTAGGCGACGGTCACCAGCCCGGTGAGCGGGTCCTCGCAGGACAGTTCCGCCATGGGCGCGAAGGTCGCCTCCGTCCATCCGGCGGCGAACGAGCGCAGCGCCTCGAACGGCGGCTCCAGCCCCAGCGACGCGTAGAGCGCCGCCAGGTCGGTCAGGCCCTCGGCGATGCCGACCCCCGCGCGGGCCCGGGCATCGCCGAGGGCGAGACAGGCGCGGACGACGTCGTGGCCCCTCAGCACGGCCTCGCCCGCCTGCTCGACCGCAGGCACCCACCAGTCCCCGGGCATGGACCATCCGGCCCGCATGCTCCGTTTGCGCCACCTGGCACGAAGTGACCCCGGGGTGTCCTCGTTCATCTCGCCTCCGAACCTTCTAAGAGCAAAGACGCGACTTCGGTTTAGTCATGACGCGAAATGCGGAATGATTCGCCAGGCAACCCCGCGTAATCGTGAGGTCACTATGAGTGCAGAATCGCCGCAAAGCGATGCGGATCTCCTTGAATCGGTGAGAACCGGAAACGCCGCTGCCTACGGCGAGCTCTACCAGCGCCACGTTGCCGCGGCCCGGGCCCTGGCCCGCCAGATGGTGAAGGGAGACGCCGAGGTCGAGGACGTCGTGGCCGAGTCGTTCACCAAGATCCTCGACCTGGTCGGCAGGGGAGGCGGCCCCGAGGCGGGCTTCCGGCCCTACCTGCTGACGGTCGTGCGCCGGACGGTCTACGACCGCAGCCGGGTGGAGTCGCGTGCCGTGACGACCGGTGAGATCGAGCTGTTCGATCCTGGCGTGCCCTTCGTGGATCCGGCGCTGAGCGGCCTTGAGCAGTCGATGATCGCCAAGGCGTTCCTTTCGCTGCCCGACCGCTGGCGCGCCGTGTTGTGGCACACCGAGGTCGAGAACGCCAAGCCCGCCGACGTCGCGCCCCTGCTCGGCCTGTCGGCCAACGGCGTGGCCGCCCTCGCCTACCGCGCCCGCGAGGGCCTGCGGCAGGCCTACCTGCAGATGCACCTGGCCACCGCGCCGCAGCAGGCCTGCCGGCCGGTGATCAGCAAGATGGGCGCCCACGTGCGCGGCGGCCTGGCCCGCCGCGACTCCCGCGTGGTTGACGAGCACATGGGCACCTGCGCCGAGTGCCGCTCGGTGTTCCTGGAGCTGACCGACGTCAACCGCGGCCTGCGCGTCGTCGTCGGCCCGCTGTTCGCCGGACCCGTCTTCGCCGCCTACGCCGCGGCGTGCGCCAAGGGCGGCAGCGTCGCCGGGGGCGCGAGCGCCTTTCGCCAGCTCGGCAAGCTGCGCCACCTGCGCAGGCTCCCCAAGCACCAGCAGGCGGCGGTCGCGGGAGGCACGGCGGCGGCGGTGGCCGCGGCGGCCGTGCTGATGCTGGTGTCCGGCGAGGAGAAGGCGCGCAAGGCGCCGCCCCAGGCGCTCGCGCCCTCCGTCAGCCACCTGCCGCCGCCTCCGGTCGTCGAACAGCAGGAGGTGAGGCCCACGCCGGTCCCGCCGACGACCACCCCGACCGCCGCGCCACCGCCACCGCCGCGCGCGCGGACGGGCGCGGCACGGCTGAGCGCCACCATCGACCCGCTCGGATCCTTGATCCGCGCCCATCCCGGCATCGTGGGCCTGCGGTTGCGCAACGAGGGTCACGGCGCGAGCAAGCCGGTCGTGGCCGACGTCGACCTGCCGCCGGGAGTGACCCTGGTGCCCGCCGCCCACCGTGGTCAGGGCGTGGCCGCGGTCGCTCCGGTCGGCACCGTCGACGGCTGGTCCTGCCGGCCGCGCGTGGGCGGAGCCAGGTGCGCGCGCGGTCCCCTGGCCGCCGGGCGGGCCACCGCCGTCTTCCTCAGGGTCGTCGTCGCCGCCCACGCGCCCGCGGGCGTCGCGCCCGCCGTGCACATCCAGTCGGGCGACCAGCAGGTCAGGGCCAAGGCCATGGCCGGGGTACGGCAGGCGGGCGCGCCGGCCCGCTTCGCCACCGACGGCAAGGTCGTCGTGCGCGCCGTGGGCAACTCGCTGCTCAGCTGCGCCGGCGACCGCGACGGCTGCGGCGACGCCCTGGCGCGCAAGGGCGACAGACGCGACAACGACCTGTGGAGCATGCGCTCCCGCGACGACGACCGGGAGGCCACCACCAAGGTCTCCAGCGGCGCCCGGCTCCAGCTGCCCCAGGCCGGTCAGGTGGTCTGGGCGGGTCTGTACTGGTCCGCGGCATCGGCGGCCGGTGGGCCCATCAAGTTCCGGGCACCCGGACGCAAGGAGTATCTGAACATCAGGCCGGAGGAGGTCCTCGTGCGAGACCTTCCCTCCGGACCCGGCTATCAGGCCTACGCCGATGTGACGGCGCTGGTGGCCAACGCGTCCAAGCGGAAGGGGATGTGGTGGGCGGCGGACATGCCGATGCGGGAGGGGGTCTCGCAGTACGCCGGCTGGAGCCTGGTGGTCATCGCCACCGATCCCGCCCAGCCGTACAGCCAGGCGGTCGTCATGGACACGGCGACGGTGGTGGGAGGGCAGAACGGGATGATCGCCCTGCCGCTGGGCGGCCTGCACGCCACGGCCACCCCGGCCAGGGCCGAGCTGGTCACCTGGGAGGGCGATGCCGACCTCGGCGGCGACCGGGTCTCGCTGGGCGACGGGCCGCTGACGCCGCGCGGAGGCGACCGTGACCGTGACAATGTCTTCGACAGCTCGGCCAACGGAGCGGAAGGGCTGACGTTCGGCGTGGACGTCGATACTGTCGAAGCAACGCTCGGAACGGATCCGATGCTCAGACTCGCCACCAAGAAGGACGTCGTGCTCTTCGGGGTGGCCGCGGTGAGCGTGCCCGCACGCTCATGACACTCGTGACCAAATACGGACAAACTGGTACGGTCTCCGGGAATGGTCGTCAGAGGTGAATCGCCCGGATTAGCCCTCGCGCGATCACCTGCTTGATTACCCTGATAAAGGGCCGCCGAGTCCGGCTCTGACGGTGCAGAGCCAGATATGTCGGGCCACCAAGAAAGGGGCGGATTCGCGTGGATCGCTGCGCGCTGTTCGTGGACGCTGGCTATCTGCTGGCCGACGGCGCGATGGCCGTGCACGGCACCCGCCATCGCGAGGCCGTCGCCTGGGACTATCCAGGACTGCTGCAACTGCTGTCCAACCTGTCGCGCGAACGCACCGGGCTGCCCCTGCTCAGGTGCTACTGGTACGAGGCCACCGTCGAAGGCCGTCGCACCCCAGAGCACGACGCCCTGGCGGACATCCCCGGCCTGAAGCTGCGCCTGTCGCGCATCCGCCCAGGCCGCCGCGAGGGCGTCGACGCGCAGGTCCACCGCGACCTGATGACACTGGCACGCAACAGCGCCATCTGCGACGCCGTCGTGGTCAGCGGCGACGAAGACCTGACCCAGGTCGTCTGCGACGCCCAGGACCTGGGCATCCGCGTGACCGTCGTGCACATCACCGCCGAGGGCAGCTGGGCCGTCTCGCGCTCGCTGCGCCAGGAGGGCGACGACCTCATCGAGATCGGCGGCGGGCACCTGCGGCCCTACGTCTCCCTCGTCACCGGGATGCCCGAGCCGACCAACGGCCACCAGCCCGTCAGCAACGGCCAGGCCGCCGCCCACTCGCTGTCCGCTCCGCTGCCGCCGGTCGCCGCGCCGCCGCCTCCCACCTCCTCGGCGCAGATCGCCAACGCGCCCACGCAGAACCAGCCGCTGCCCCCGGTGCAGCCGCCCGCCCCGGCCAGCCCGCCGCGCTCCCACGCCGCCCCGCCCGCGCTGCCCGCCTACCCCAGCTACACGCCGGAACCCCCGTCGGCCCCGCAGCCGACGCCGGGCGTCTCCACCGGGCAGTTCGCCACGCCCTCCAGCGCCGGCACCTACCAGCCGGGCGCGCACGGCGCCTACACCGGGCCCCAGGCAGCCCCGATCTCGCCGCCCGCCGCCGCCAACGCCCCCGCGACGACGCTCGCCGACGCGGTCAAGGCCGCCCACCGCGAGGGACACGACTTCGGCGAGTCCGTCGCCCGCGACGCGCCCGCACTGTGGCTGGAGGCGGTGCTGGCACGCAAGCCGCGCATGCCCTCCGACCTGGAGGCGCGCCTGCTCCAGGGATCGTCGCTGCCCATCGACTTCCTGCTGCACGACGAGGTGCGCCACGCCCTTCGCCGCGGCTTCTGGGACGCCCTGGAGCGCGCACGCCGCTAGCGCGGCATACCGGCGACATACCCTTGTCTCCTAGCCTGTCGCCCCTATGGCGAGAGACTTCGGGGCATGGGCCTTCCGCGCCGGGCCGGACCTGGCCCAGGCGGCCTACCTCCTCACCGGCGACGAGCAGCAGAGCCTCCACCTGGTACGACACGCGCTCGTCGCCGTCGGCGGCCGGTGGCGCTCCCACCAGCACGCGCCCGTCGCGATGGCCAGGCTGGCGCTGTACAGAAAGGCACTTGCCGACGGCGTGCCGAAGGAGCGGGTGGCGGCCGTGGCCTACGGCCGCGACCACGTGTCCCGCGACGACCTGCGGGTGAGCGAGGCCGGCGAGGCGCCGCCCCAGCCCGCCGGCGACCCACCGGAGTTCGATCTCACCGGCACCGTGCGGTCCGTGCGCCGCGCCGTCCTGGGCAGACGGCTGGTCAGGGCAGGCGTCGTGCTGACCGTCCTGGCCGGGGCGGTGGCGGGCTACCTGGCCCTCACCCGGCCGAACCCGGCGGTGGTCGCCTCGGGCGGCTTCACCTTCACCAGGGATGGGGCACTTCTGGCCGAGGCCGACCCCGGCTGGATGCGCACGACGCCCAAGGGCGCCGGCCGCTTCGCCGTGGACTTCGCCCTGCCGTACGGGGAGTGGGCAGCCTGGACGCCCCCGGCGATTCGTGGCTCGATCCGATACGCCCAGGCCCTGGCCTGCCCCTCCGGGGCGGACGACCTCCCGGACGAGCCGGGCGTCGTCTTGTGCGCCGGTTGGGGCCTGACGATCGACACCCATCCGACGTACGCGGCCCTGCTCGGCACCCGGAGCTGCAGTGGGCTCGAATGCACCGCCGGCACGGTGATCGGCAACGCGGCCGTGCAGATCAGGAGCGAGGGCATCATGACCTGGTCGCCCTCCGTGGCGGTCAGTCGTGACGGCCAACAGGTCGCGTACCTGGACGCGCTCCGTCGCCGCTGGGTGGTGGCCGGCCTGGACGGCCGTGGCCCCCGTGACATCAGCCCCGAGCTCACCGCCGCCGAACTCAGCGAGCGCTCGACGGTCACGTTCTCGCTCGACGGCCTGCACGTCGCCGTCCGCGTCGACGCCTCACGCACGACGCACCTCACCGAGCTGGAAACCGGCCGGACGACACCCGCCGAGTACGACTGCGCCGACGGCGCAACCACGTTCCCCTCGTGCGTGGACGCGGGCGCCGGCTACTCCCCTGACGGGAAGCACCTGGCCAGAGCGGGCTCCGGCGCGGTCATGGTGATGGATGCGGTGACCGGGCAGGACGTTGCACGGCACGAGATCCCCGCGTGGATGAGCTCGCGGATCGTCGGCTGGATCGACGACGGGCACGTCCTGGTCCATCTGGCGTCGAAGGGCGTGATGCACTCCTACGGCTACTTCTCGGTCGACGCCCGCACCGGCGCGTTCACCCCCGTGGCCGGGCTGCCCGTCGAGCTCGACCCGAACGCCGTTGTCATAGGCGCCGTCGGCTGAGCGCCGGCTACGGGGCGTGGTTGAGCGGTGCGGGCATCCCGTTCGTGAACAGCCGCGCGTCGATCTGGTCGAGCGCCACGCGCAGCGCGCCGAGCGCGACGCTGTCGGCGCCCAGGTGGGACGCCCTGATCTCGGGAACGCGCAGGCACAGGCGGCCCAGCTCGTGCTCCAGGGGGTCGATGAGCAGGTCGGCCGAGCGGGAGTAGCCGCCGCCGAGGATGACGACCTGGGGGTCGAGGGCCAGGACGAGGGCGGCGGCGCCGACGGCCAGGTCCTTGACGTAGCGGCGCAGCGCGGCGCGGGCGTCGCGGTCGCCCGATCGGGCGCGCTCGAAGACCCAGGCGGCCTTGTCGTTGGGGTGGATGTCGTCGGGCACTCCCGGGCAGTTCTCGATGTGCGAGGGCGCGCTCAGCCACCGCACCGCCTTGAGGGCGCCGATCTCTCCGGCCGCTCCGCCGTACCCCCGGCGCAGGGTGCCGTCGAGGATGAGGCCGGCGCCGGTGCGCATGCCCGCGAGCAGGTAGACGATGTCGTCGGCGTCCTGGGCGGCGCCCTGCCAGCGTTCGGCCACGGCGGCGAGCTTGCAGTCGTTCTCGACGAGGATCGGGCAGCTGAAGCGGGCCGCGAGGTGCTCGGTGAGGGAGACCGTGCCCCAGCCGGGAAGCGGGGTGAACAGGGTGGTGCGGCCGGTGGCGTCGACCGGGCCGGTCACGCCGACCGTCACCGCCCAGATCCGGTCGGGCCGCATGCCGGCGGCCGACAGGCACTGGGTGATGGCGGTGTCGACGGCCTCCAGCCGGGCGGCGGGGTCGGCGTCGGGGGAGACCGGCAGGCGGTGGCTGTGCAGCACCTGGCCTTCGAGGTCGGCGAGCAGGATGAGGATCTTGTGGGCGCCGACGTCGACGCCGAGCACGTGACCGGCGCCGGCGTTGAAGCGGTAGCGGCGGGCCGGGCGGCCCACCGTGCTGCCGTCGGGTTCGACGACCTTGACCCAGCCGTCGGTGACCAGGCCGCGGACCACGACGTCGGTCCCCGGCCGGGACAGGCCGATCCGGCCGGCGAGTTCGGTGACGGTCGCGGGTGGCTGACCCCGCATCGCCCGGACGATGTTGAGCGAGTTGAGTTCGCGGAGCCTGCTGACATCGGCCCCGGCCACCTCGGCCACCCCGTACCCCCAATTATGCTTCGTCGAAGCGAAATTCTAGCGGCTCCTCAGGAGATCGGATACTGGCGTGACGGGTCCAGCGCCGCGGCGAAGTCGACGACGCGGCCGTCGATGGCGAATCTGTACCGCCCCTGCCGGACGATCTCCGGCTGTTCCGCGAGGTAGGCGGCCAGATGGCCGAGCTCGTCGGGACGCAGCCAGGAAGGCGGGTCGGAGACGGCCTTGAACCCGCAGATGGTGGCCAGGTCCTTCAGCCAGTCCATCTGGGTGTCGGTGAGCAGGTTCAGGCGGCTGCGGAAGTAGACGATGTCGGGATCGACCTGCAGCAGCGGCGACTGCCACAGCCGGTGCAGCGTGTTCACGACCGCGTTGTAGGCCATGGCGTCCGAGGGGTCGTCGGTGGCGTAGTTGGTCCAGAGAGGCGCGACGTCGGGGCCGCTGCGCAGCCCGTCGATCAGCCCGAGCGAAGGCAGCAGCAGGCCGCCGCTGCCCAGCAGGTAGGCCTCCGGGCCCGCGACGCGCCTGATCAGTTCGAGCCCGTCCCGGTAGGCCTGCTCGCGGTGCGCGCCCGAGTGCCGGACTCCGGGGATCGCTCCGGCGTTGATGAAGTCGATCTTGAGGTAGGTGAAGCCCCACTCGTGCACGACGCGGTGGATCAGCCGGGTGAGGTGGTCCTGCACGCCGGGATGGGTCAGGTCCAGGGCCCAGTAGGAGGTGCCCCAGTTGTGACCCGCGACGACCGGCCGGCCCTCGGCGTCGCGCAGCAGGTACTCGGGGTGCTCGCGCGCCGTCCGCGAGGTGGGCAGCACGATGAACGGCGCCAGCCACAGCCCGGGGACCATGCCCGCGGCGCCGATCCGCTCGGTCAGGGCGCGCATGCCGGAGGGGAACTTGTCGTTGGGGTCCCAGTCGCCGACTGCCTGCTCCCAGCCGTCGTCGACCTGGACGACGTCGTACGGCAGGCCGGCCAGCCCGGCGATGTCCTTGTTCAGGAGCTCCTCGGTGACGCCCTCGTAGTAGGCGTACCAGGTGCACCACACGTTGCCGGCCCGCCGCTCGCTGCTGCCGATCCGCTCGGCCAGCAGGCCGGCGTAGCGGGCGAAGACCTCTGCCTCGGTGCCGTAGGCCAGGAACCAGGGCGCGCCGTCCTCCTCGCACCAGCCGGCGAGGGTGTCGTGGTCCGCCGCGAGCCGGGGCGTGCCCAGTCCGAGAGAGCCCAGCAGCAGCACGCGACCGTCCGCGCCCTGCAACGCGGCCACGGCCGAGGAGTGGTGGCGGGACGGGTCGTCCCACCCGGTGTCGTCCGCGGTCAGGCGCCGCTCCGGGTTGGCGATCCGCAGCGGGGGCTCGCTGAGCCTGCGCCACCCGCACGGGCTCCAGGAGTTCTGGCCGTGGCGGTAGAACAGGGCGTCGGCGAGGCCGTGCAGGATCGCGACCCGGCCCGGCGGCAGGACGACACCGCCGGTCACGGGAATCACGGGCTCGGAACCGGCGAGCTCGACCGCGAAGTCGCGGCCGGCCAGGTTGACGAGCAGGGGCATGGTTCTCCTTCGAGCAGAGCGGCGGTGACCGTACGGCGGGAGCGCACCCGGGGGATCCCGCCGGACGGGGCAGACGGTGGAACGATCAGCCGAACAGGCCGTTGACCTGCTGATTGGCCTTCTGCAGCGCCTCAGCGGGCTCGATCTGGCCGAGGATGACCGCCTGCAGGGAGTCCTGCACGATCTGGCTGATCTCCGTGCCGTGTTCGGTGATGGGCAGCAGGAACGTGCCGCCGGGAGTCTTGGTGTAGTCGACGTAGACCTGCACGTCGCGGCCCTTCGCCTTGTGGGCGGCCAGCGCCTTCTCGGTCGCGGTCTTGATCGCGGGGAAGACCACGGCGTTGCCGCCCACCACGTCCTGGCAGGCGCTCGATCCGAGGTACTTCACCCACTTCCACGCGGCGTCCTTGTTCTTGGTGCCCGCCCAGATCGCGTCCGACAGGCCGTTGATGGCGCTCTTGCGGCTGCCGACCGGGCCGACGGGTAGCGGGGCGAGCGCGAACTTCTGCTCGGCGCCCTCTCCCAGGTAGGTGTTGATGGTCCAGGAGCCCGCGATCGTGAGCGCCGCCTTGCCGGAGTTCATCACCGCGTCGATGCCGAGCGTCGACTGCTTGTCGAAGCGCGGCGCGAACCCCTTGTCGGTCAGCGCCTTGTACCAGGCGATGGTCTCGATCAGCTTGGGGTCGTCGTACTTGTACTGGGTGCCCCACGGGTTCTTGTCGAGGTAGGTCCAGCCGTTGGCGGCGGCCAGCTCGCCCCAGCCGTTCTGGCCCTGGGAGCCGTCGTTCCACTCCGGCTGGTAGCCGTAGATCTTGACGTTGTCCTTGTCGAAGGCCGGGTCGAGGCCGTTGCGGCCCTTGTCGTCGACGGTGAGCTTGGCGATGACCTGCTCGAAGGCGCCGCCGTCCTGCGGGTTCCACGTGAGTTCGGCCAGTTCCTCGGGCTTGACGCCGGCCTTGGCGAGCATGTCGCTGTTGTAGACCACCGCCTCGGTGTCCCAGTCCTTGGGCAGGCCGTAGCGCTTGCCGTCCTTGGTCCACAGGTCGGCCAGGCCGTCCTGGTACTGGGCCAGATCGACCTTCTCGGCGTCGACGTAGGGCTGGATGTCGAGGATCTGCTGGCTGGAGACGAACTGCGGGTAGTACGAGACCTGGTTGGTCCACACGTCGGGGGCCTCGCCGGCGGCCAGCTGGGTGGTCAGGTTCTGCCAGTACTGCGCCCAGGCCGTCTGGGTGATCTTGACGGTGATGCCCGGGTTCGCGGCGGCGAAGGCGTCGGCGCAGGCCTGGTACGAGGCGAGCTGGTTGTCGTCCCACAGCCAGTAGTCGAGCGTGACCGGCTCGCTGCCGCCCGCAGCGGGGGCGGCCGTCTCGGAACTGCTGCACGCGGTGAGCGCGGAGCTCGCCAGCAGCCCGCACAGCAGCGCGGTGCCGACCCGCTTCCTTGTGTTCATCGAGGTGCCTCTTCCTGGGGGATGGGGCCGGAGAAAGTTCCCTCTTGCCCTTGGTGGCTCTCTCGAATAATGATGTGGCTCATCGAAAATTTGTCAAGGCTAGCTCATAAGTCACGAGGAGGAATTCGATGATCCGCACGTCGATCCGGGTGACGATCGTCGCCGCCCTGGCCGCGGCCGTGGCGGCGGTGCCCGCCCCTGGCACGGCCTTAGCCGCCCAGCCGGGCTGGCGGGACCTGCCCGCGGGCGAGGCGCCGAACGTCAATCCGCTGGCGGGCTTCATCCCCTACGCGGGGGAGTACGCCACGTTCCCGCACTCGATGGAATGGTTCTACCTGCCGCTCAACGCGGTGATGAAGGGTGCGCACCGCTTCGACTGGCGCGCGCTGGAAGAGCAGTTGGACACGATCGCCGGCCGGGGCCACCAGGCCGCGTTCCGCTTCTACCTCGACTACCCCGGCAAGCCCAGCGGCGTCCCGCAGTACCTGCTGGACGCCGGCCTGCTCACCCGGCCCTACGACGACTTCGGCAACAACGGCCAGAGCGTCTCGCCCGACTACGACGACCCGCGCCTGGTCGCCGCGCTCGACCGGTTCATCGCCGCGCTCGGCCGCCGCTACGACGGCGACCCGCGCGTGGGATTCGTCCAGCTCGGCCTGCTGGGCTTCTGGGGCGAATGGCACACCTGGCCGCACAACGGGGAGCCGGGCACCGAGAACTGGTTCGCCTCCCCGGCCCAGCAGCTCAGAGTCCTCGACGCCTACGACAAGGCCTTCGACAGGACGCGGCTCATGATCAGGTATCCCGGCGCCGACAACAAGGCCCACGACCTGGGCTACCACGACGACTCCTTCGCCTACTCCACCCTGCCCGGACCCGGCTGGCACTTCATGGACCTGATGAACCAGGCCGGGACAGCCGACAAGTGGAAGACCAACACCGTCGCCGGCGAGCTGCGGCCCGAACTGCAGGGCTGCATCTTCGACCCCACGCCCTGCGCCAGTGAGGACTTCGCCACGAGCGTCGCCCAGACCCACGCCACCTGGCTGCTCAACCACTACGCCTTCACCCCCGGCTACACGGGCGCGACCTACGACAAGGCCCTGGCCAGTGCCAAATCCCTGGGCTACCGGCTGCGCGTCACGTCCGTGAAGACCGAGCGCCGCGGCGTCTCCGTCCGGATCCAGAACGACGGCGTGGCCCCGTTCTCCTACGACTGGCCCGTCCAGGTGGCCGCCGTCGGCCGCGACGGCCGCATCACCAGGACCTGGACGACGCCGTGGAGGCTGTCGCAGATCCTGCCCGGCCAGCCGGCCGAGCTCACCGCCGGCTTGCCCGGCCTGCGCAAGGGCGAGCACACGCTGGTGCTGCGGGCCGTCAACCCGCTGCGCAACGGCGTGCCGCTGCGCTTCGCCAACGCCGGCCAGGACACCACCCTGAACGGCTGGCTGACGCTCGGCAACTGAAAGCAGGAAGCTCCGCCGTACGAGATGTACGGCGGAGCTTTTCACTTCATGCCGGAGAAGTTCATCGACTGCACCAGCCGCTTGCCCAGGAAGACGAGCAGGAGGAGCACGGGCAGGATCGACAGGACCGATCCGGCCATGAGCCCGGTCCAGTCAGGAGCCCGGTTCGGCGACTGCTGCAGGAAGACCCCGAGGCCCACCGTCAGGACGCGGGTGCTCTCGGCCTTGCCCACCAGCAGCGGCCACAGGTAGTCCTTCCAGCTCCACACGATGGTGGTCAGCCCGATGGTGATCAGCGGGCCGCGGCTCATGGGAAGCACGATCTTCCAGAACAGCCCCCACCTTCCGATGCCGTCGAGCGTCGCGGCCTCCTCCACGTCGCGCGGGATGGACAGGAAGAACTGGCGCAGGAAGAAGACCGCGAACGGCGTCATCAGCAGGCTCGGCAGGACCAGCCCCGGGATGGTGTTGAGGATCCCCAGCTGCTTGACCAGGACGAAGTTCGGCAGCAACGTGAAGATCGGCGGCACCATCAGGGCCGCGATGATGATGCCGAACGCCACGTCCCTGCCGGGGAACCGCAGGCGGGCGAAGGCGTAGCCCGCCATGGCGCAGCAGAAGGTCTGCACGACCGCGATGAGGCCGCTGTAGACCATCGAGTTGAACGTGTAGCGCAGGAAGTTGATCTGCGCGCCCGATCCGCCCGCGGCCCTGGCCTCCTCGGCGCTGACCAGTCCCAGCACCCGGCTGAAGTTGATCAGCGTGGGGTTGGCGGGCCACAGCGCGGTGGAGTCGCGGAACAGGTCGCCCGCCGGCGTGAGGGCCGTGCGGATCATCCAGTAGAAGGGGAAGACGGTGAGCACGACCGCGGCGGCGAGTGCGAACCAGGAGACGCCCCTGGAGATCTTCATGTGGCTCCTTAGCCCAGGTCCGAACGCGACGCGCGCAGCATCCGCATCTGCACGGTCGTCAGCACGCCGAGGATGAGCACGAGCACCATCGCTATGGCGGAGGCGTATCCCATGTGGAAGTAGGTGAACGCCTGTTGGTAGATGTAGTAGTAGATGACCCTGGTCTCGGGGATGGGCGGCTTGCCGCCGTACACGACCGCTACCGTGTCGAAGATCTGGAACGAGCCGATCAGCGACACCACCAGCACCAGCGCGATGATCGGGCGCAGGAGCGGCAGGGTGATCGACCGGAACATCCGGATCTCGCCCGCGCCGTCGATCGACGCTCCCTCGTACAGGTGCGGGGGGATCTGCAACATCCCGGCGTAGAGCAGCAGCGCGGTGTAGCCCGTGTAGGACCAGCTGTTGACCAGCGCCACGAGCGGCATCGCCCAGTCGGGGGAGTTGAAGGACAACGTCGTGTCGAGGCCGGTCAGACCGATGAGGTGGTTGACGAAGCCGAGGTCGGGGTCGAGCATCCAGGCCCACAGCAGGCCGATCGTCACGTTCGGCACCAGCCACGGCACCAGCAGCGTCGCCCGCAGCACGACTGACCGGGTCAGCCGGTGCATCAGCGCGGCCAGGCCGAGAGCGACCACCGTCTGCGAGACGATGTTGACGACCACGTAGTAGCCGGTGACCTTCAGCGCGTTCCAGAACTGCCCGTCGCTGACGAGTTCCTTGTAGTTGTCGCCGCCCACGAAGGCCGGGTCGTTCAGCAGGCTGTAGTCGGTGAACGAGTACCACACGCCGCGGACCGTCGGGTAGGCGTAGAAGACCGCGAACCCGATGATCACGGGGAGCAGGAACAGCCAGCCGACCAGGCGATCGTCTCGCCGCCTTCGCAGGCGGCCAGGAGGCCCCGCATGCTGGCCGGTCCCGGCGCCGAGTCGTGTCCCAACCGCGTGCATGCGTGCTCCCTATCGACAGCCTGTCATCGCTCAATAATGATGTGGACTAGCGATAGTTTGTCAAGGTCTAATCATATATGCGGCGCTCCAGGGCGCTTGCGATAGCGAAACCTTCATGCTTCTATTTCGTTACATCAAGGTTTCGTTCACACAACCTCACCCCCCCGAGGCTCGCATGAAGATGAGACGTTGGTTCGCCACCCTCGCCGCCACGACGACCCTCCTGCTAGGCATCGCGGTCCCCGCGTCGGCCGCCCCCGCCGGACCTCCCGCCCGGCCGCCCGCCGGGCCGGGGCCGGACACCTCGCTCACCACCCACACCTACGCCTACGCCTCCACCCCGGTCGGCCAGCCGCTGAAGGGCTTCGCCCCCTACCTGTTCCCGGGCGACAACTACGACGCCAAGTATCCGGGCGGCGTCATGTGGACCTACTTCGCGCTCAACGAGGTCATGAAGGACCCGGCCACCTGCTCCTCCATCGACTGGACGCTCTTCGAGAAGGCCCTCGACGAGGCTGCGGTGTGGGGCCGCCAGGTGGCCTTCCGCTTCTACGTGGAGTATCCGGGCGGCTCCGGCACCCACCCGGGCAACGGCATCCCGCCCTGCCTCAACGGCAAGACCGCCCTGCGCACCAACGGCTTCTGGGGCACCGTCAGCCCCGACTACGACGACCCCGACGTCATCGCGGCGTTCACCACCTTCATCAACGCCTTCGCCGCCCGCTACGACAAGGCGGGCCCCGGAGGCACGGCCGACCCGCGGATCGGCTTCATGTCCCTGGGCCTCGTCGGGTTGTGGGGCGAGTGGCACACCTGGCCCTACGACCGCGACCTCGCCGACGGCCACCCCGACCTGATGCCGACCGACGCCACCATCCGCACGCTCATCAACGCCTACGACTCGGCCTTCGACAACATCCAGCTCGAGGTCCGCTACCCCGGCCTGGCGGGCACGCAGACGGCCGGCATCGGCTTCCACGACGACTCCTGGCCCTACAAGGAGCACCGCGGCGGCCAGCTCAAGAGCATGACGCTGCCCAGATCCATGAACGGCTGGGACGACGCGTTCACCCAGATCATGCTGGACAACGGCACCGAGAACCGCTGGACCACCCACTCGATCGGCGGCGAGGCCAGGCCGGAGATCCAGGGCACGCTCTACGCCAACTACCCGGCGGGCGGCGGCCAGGTCGACGACGTGCTCGCGGCCACGGAGCTCACCCACATCAGCTGGATGATCAACCAGACGGGAGCCGGCGGCTACAGCCCCACCGACCCGAAGGTCGCCGCAGGCGTGCGGAAGATGGGCTACAACCTGCACATCCCGCAGGCCAACTTCAACAGCAGCGCCCCGGGCACGTTCAAGGTCGGCGTCACGGTCCAGAACGACGGCGTGGCGCCGTTCTACTACCCGTGGACGTTCGTCCTGGGCCTGCGCGACTCCGCCGGGAACGTGGTCAAGACCTGGGACACGAACTGGGACATCCGCACCGTCCAACCTCTCAAGATCCGGGCCTTCCCCGACTGGAACGTCGGCACCGACCCGACCTACGTCAACTACGGCCGCCCGGTGAACTTCTCGGCCGATCTCAACGCCGCGGGCGTGCCCGCCGGCAGCTACCAGCTGGTCCTGCGGGTGCGTAACCCGCTGGAGGCCGTGACCAAGGAGGTGCTGCGCAACCGCCCGGCGTCCGTGCGGCTCACCGACTGGATCATCGACCGGTGGCGCCCGGCCTATCCCCTGTCGTTCGCCAACGCCAACCAGCGCGCCGACGGCTGGGTCGACCTGGGAGCGGTCAACACCACCGGCACCTGCGGCGGTGACTGCGCTGTGCCGTCCACACCGTCCGGCCTGACCGTCACCGGGCGCACCGACACCAGCGTCTCCCTGTCGTGGTCGGCCTCGACCGACACCGGCGGCAGCGGCCTGCGCGGCTACAACGTCTACCGCTCCGGCACCAAGGTCACCGCGACCCCGGTCACCGGCACCACCTTCACCGACAGCGGGCTGTCGGCCGGCCGCACCTACCAGTACACCGTGGAGGCGGTCGACAACGCCGGCAACCTGTCCGCCCGGTCGGCCGCCGTCAGCGCGACCACCACCGGCTGCTCCGGCGACTGCACCGCGCCCACCGCGCCCACGCTGACCTCGACGGGCAGGACCTCCACCTCGGTGTCGCTGTCGTGGAGCGGGGCCACCGACAACGCCGGCGTCACCGGCTACGAGGTCTACCGCGGCGCCACCAGGGTCGCC
The DNA here is from genome assembly GCF_044456985.1 of Nonomuraea sp. NPDC050663. NCBI lineage: Bacteria > Bacillati > Actinomycetota > Actinomycetes > Streptosporangiales > Streptosporangiaceae > Nonomuraea > Nonomuraea sp. NPDC050663. Next base: position 39,819 of record NZ_JBITGL010000023.1, on the reverse strand, counting down.
ACCGCCACCGGCACCACCTACACCGACGACGGCCTGACCCCGTCGACCAGCTACACCTACACGGTCAGGGCCACCGACGCCGCGGGCAACCAGTCGCCGCCGAGCAACACGGTCACCGTCTCCACGACGGCGAACACGGGCCTGGTGCTCGACAACTTCGACGGCCCCTATCCCGCGCAGAACGACCTGGGCAAGTGGACGGGAGGCAACTGCTTCCTGGACGGCGGCGGCTCGGGTGTGGTCTCCGGTGGAGCGTTGAGCCTGCGCTACAACAACTGCGGCTGGTTCGGCAGTGACGTGGGTGTGGACCTCAGCTCGAAGACGCACCTGGTGATCCGGGTCAAGGGCGCCTCCGGCGGCGAGCAGGCGCACTTCAACCTGGGCCTGGGCGGCACGACGAAGGTCTTCGGCGACTTCACGCTGGACGGCGGCGGTAGGCCGGCGATCACCACGGCCTACCAGGACATCAGGATCCCGATGGCGGCCAACGGGATCAGCCGCAACTCGCCGAGTCAGCTGGCCATGGGCTTCTGGTACGGCGGAGCCTCCACGATCACCATCGACGAGATCCGCTTCGAATAGTCAGGAAGCCGGGGATGCCTGACCGGCGTCCCCGGCTTTCGCAGGGGTAAACTCCTGGCCTCAGGAGGTTTCGGATGGCAAAGGTCGTCATCACCGGGGCCGGCAACGTCGAGCTCACGCGAAAGATCCTCTCGGATCTCTTCTCCTGCGCCGAACTCGCCGGGACTCTCCACATCGCGCTGCATGACGTCGACCCAGGACGGCTCGCCACCGCGCAGCAGCTCGCCCGCAGGCTCGACGCCGAGACCGGCGCCCGCGCCCGCATCGACACCGGCGACGACAGGCGGCCGCTGCTCGACTCGGCCGACTTCGTCATCTGCCAGTTCAACATCGGCGGCCACGACGCGGTGCTGCGCGACTTCGAGATCGCCCGCAGGCACGGCCTGCGCCAGACGCTCGGCGACACCCTCGGCGCGGGCGGCATCTTCCTGGCCCTGCGGACCATCCCCGAGGCCGTCGGCCTGGCCGGCGACATGGCCGAGCTGTGCCCCGACGCCTGGCTGCTCAACTACACCGATCCCATGGCCACGCTGTGCTGGGCGATCCGCGCCGCCACGCCGCTGCTCAACGTCGCGGGCCTGTGCTACTCCGTGCGCGACACGCACGCCCTCCTGGCCGACCTGGTCGGCCGCGAGCTGGAGGAGATCGACTTCCTCACTGCCGGAGTCAACCACCAGGCGTTCGTCCTGCGATTCGAGAGCGAGGGGCGTTCGCTCTACCCGGAGCTCGACCTGCTCATGGAGAGCGACCAGGAGCTGCGCGGCCACGTCCGCAGCGAGATCTACCGCCGGTTCGGCTACTTCCCCACCGAGTCGAGCGAGCACGCCGCCGAATACGTGCCGTGGTTCCTCCCACATGACCAGGAGGTCGTACGGCTCGGCCTGCCCGTCGACGAGTCACTGAGACGCGGCGCCCGCAAGCTCGACTCCTACGAACGCCTGCGCGGCTCGCTGGCCACCGGCGAACCTCTGCTCGCCCGCTGGAAACACTTCGAGATGGCCTCCGAGATGATCCACTCGATGGTCACGGGGACACCCCGCGAGATCCATCTGACCTTGCCGAACTCCGGGCTCATCGACAACCTGCCCGCCGAGGCCTGCGTCGAGGTGCCCGCGGACGTCGACGGATCAGGGGTCCGACCGCGGCCGGTGGGTGCGCTGCCGGTGCAGCTCGCCGCGCTGAACCGCACCTTCCTCAACGTGGTGGAGCTGACCGTGACCGCTGCCCTGGAGGACCAGCGGTCCGCGGTGTACCAGGCGGCCATGCTCGATCCCAACACCTCGGCCACCCTCCCGGTGCCGGCCATCGAGCAGCTCTGCGACGAGCTCATCGACGCGCACCGGGCGCTGCTGCCCGCCGGCATCGTCCGCGGCACGCCGACGACCTCGGGCAGGGCACGATGATGGCCGAAGGGGAGGCGGCGGCCGACATCGCCGTCGACGACAGGCGCGAACGCATCGTCTCCATGGTCACCGAGCACGAGTTCGTCCGCGTCACCGACCTGGCCGAGATCTTCCGCGTCACCAGCGTCACGATCCGCGCCGACCTCGAACTGCTCGACAAGCAGGGCGCCATCCGCCGCGTCCGCGGAGGCGCGATCCCGGCCAAGCCGTACCGCCCCGTCGAGGCGTCCTCCGACGCCGCCGCCGGCAGCGCGGCGATGGAGAAGACCCGGCTCGCCCGTCACGCGGCCGGCCTCGTGGCCTGCGGCGAAAGCCTGATCATCGACGCGGGCACCACCATGACCTTCCTGGCCCGCGCCATCGTCGCCCGCGCCGACCTGACCGACATCATCGTCTTCACCAACAGCCTCCAGGTCGCCATCGAGCTCGAACCGGCCATCCCGCGCATCACCGTGCTCGTCACCGGGGGCACCCTCCGGCCCGCCACGCACGCGCTCGTCGACCCGCTCGGCGCGCCCATGCTCGAACGGATCCACGCCGACACGCTCTTCCTCGGATGCCACGGGGTGCACCCGGAGCACGGCGTCACCTCCGAGCACCTCCTGGAGGCGGAGATGCAGCGCAGGATGATCGCGGCCTCGCGGCGGCGGATCGTCCTGGCCGACTCCTCGAAGCTCGGCAGGACCGGGCTGGCGCCCATCCACCCGCTGGGCGAGTCCGACCTGCTGGTGACCGGCAGGGAGGCCGATCCGGCGATCGTCACCGAGCTCCGCGCGGTCGGCGCCCACATCGACCTCGTGGACTAACCCCGCCGGGACAGGGCTCGTGGACCGGCCTTGCCGGGACAGGCTCCCGGACTAGCCCGCCGGCGCAGGGCTCATGGGCGGGCCCGCTGGCGCAGGGCTCGTGGGCCCGGCCTGCCGGGACAGGGCTCGGGGGTCAGTTCTGGTGGAACCGGGCGCCGAGCCAGGTGTGCAGGTCGTCGAGTGCCGCGTCGGCCATCGGCGTCGCGTGTCCGGTGAAGCCGTGTGGCGCGGCGGGGTAGACGCGCAGGTCGACATCGACGCCGGCCCCGGACAGCCGCGCGGCCATGGCGAGGTTGTCGCGCAGCAGGATGTCCTCCTCGCCGACGATGATCAGCACCGGCGGCAGGCCGGTGGGATCGGCGTAGATCGGGGAGAGGTCGGGCAGAGTGCGATCTTGCTCGGAGCCCGAGTAGGCCTCGATGAAGTACTCGTCGGCGATCAGCCGCCCGCCGGGGGTCAGGCCGCTGAGGTCGTAGGTTCCGAACTGCAGCACGGCGCCGCCGAACGCGGCCACGCCACGGTCGCGCAGCCGTACGAGGGTGGTCATCGCCAGGGTGGCGCCCGCGGAGAACCCGCCGACGGCGAGGCGATCGGTCCCGAACCGGGCGGCCGTGTGTCCGGCGAGCCACATCGCCACGGTTTCGCAGTCGTCGGGCGCGGCCGGCCACGGATTCTCCGGCGCGAGCCGGTAGTCGACGCTGACGACCACGATGCCGAGCGTGTCGGCGAGCCGGCGGTTGCGGACGTCGCTCGCCGCCGCCGAGCCGCTGTAGAAGCCGCCGCCGTGGATGTCGAGCAACACTCCGGCGGCGGTGGGGGTGGCCGGGAGGTGGATCCTGACCGGGACCGCGCCGTCGATCACCTCGACGGTCGCGGGCGGGTCGGACGGCGCGGGTGGCTTCGCCGCGGCGCGGATGGCCTGGAGTTCGTCCCCGTTGCTCGGGCCCCGGCCCGTGCCCCGCTTGTCGTAGAACGCGCGGGTCGCTTCGACGAGAGGGATCAGCCGGGGGTCGGGTCCGGGGTTCAACCGCGCTGGGGCCAGACCGGACCTTCGGCGGTCCAGGTGACGCCCTTGTTGCGGCACAGGCAGAAGGGGTGGCCGATCGGGTCGGTGTAGACCCGCCAGCCGTAGCCCTCGGGGCCGATGGAGTCGTGTCGCAGGGTCGCGCCGAGGTCGAGGATGCGCTGCTGCTCCGACTCGATGTCGTCGACCTCGAAGTCGAGGTGGAACTGCTTGGGGTGGTCGCTGTCGGGCCACTGCGGAGCGCGGTAGTCGTCGACGCGGATGAAGGCCAGCTCGATCTCGCCGAACTTGATGCCGGCCCAGTCCGCGTGGCTGCCGTCCTTGATCGGGCGGCCCGTCACCTCGGAGTAGAAGGCGGCCAGCTTCATGGTGTCGGGGCAGTCGATGATGAAGTCGGTGAGTCGAAGCATCCAGCGAGCTTGCCACAAGATCGTTGATGCCCCGGCCCGCGGATGGCGGGCCGGGGCATCACTCAATGCCGGGGCATCACTCGATCAGTGCCATGGCATCTCTCGATCGATCAGGAGAGGGGCGGGTAGGCGTTGGCCAGCAGCTGGCGGAACTGCGCCGAGAACCACTGACCCGAGATCGGGGCGTCGGGCAACGCACCGCTCATGTTGTTCTTGTTGCGGTCGTTACCGGCGTAGGTCGGGTCGCACATCCGGTCGAAGCCCTTGCCCTCGTTGTTGGGGATCTCCTTGCTGGAGCCGTCGGACTCGCCCGGAGGCTTGATCCAGACATAGGCGTCGATGCCGGTGGCGGGGGCCGCCTGGGGACGCTCGCCGAGGCCTGCGCCGCTCTGGTTGCACCAGTTGCCGGCGTGGATGCGCCGGTCGACGCGCGACTGGTCGACGAAGGTGTCGAGGATGTTGGACGTGCTGGGTGCGGTCGGGCGGGCCGTACCGCCCCAGCCGTTGCGGGAGGTGTCGATGAGCATGCCGATGGTGGACGGGAAGCCCTCGGAGATCAGGCGGGTGCGGAAGGCCTGGGCGAAGGAGAGCTCGTCGACGTACCAGTTCCAGTCGAGCCACTTCGAGGCGCGCACGCTCTGGCCGTTGACCTGCGTGTTGATGGTGAAGTGCGGCTCGCGCAGGGCGGAGTAGTTGGCGGTGTTGGTGATGAAGCCGTGCACGGTGGCGCGGCCTCCGGTGGCGCCGGCGGCGGTGGAGGAGAACAGCTGGGCGGACGGGCCGAAGTTGGTGTCCCAGCCGAGCCAGCCGTGGTGGGCGGCGTCGACGTAGTTGTAGACGTTCGGCACCGCGTACAGCTTGCTCAGGGCGTACTGCACACCCTCGACGTAGGCGCCGCTGTCCTTGGCCTCCTGGCACTTGGCCACGTTGAGGTTGGTGACCAGGTTCGGCAGCGAGTCGATCTCGACGATCGCGACGATGCGGAGGTTGCGGTACTTGGAGTCCGACATGATCGCGGCGATCGGGTCGATGTACTCGGTCTTGTACCGGTTGAGGCCGTTCTGCGCGATGAGCAGCTCGCCGTTGGAGGCCAGGGCGGAGCAGTCACGGTTGGGCAGGTTGTAGATGACGAACTGGATCGTCAGCGGCCTGGAGCCGTTGGCGGCGTCCTGGGCGACGGCCGCGTCGAGGTGGGCGCGCAGGCCCTTCGCGGAGGAGCTGCCCGCGATGGCGGCGATGCGGTCCATCCAGACGCCGGTCGAGACGTTGGCGACGGCGCTGCCTCCGGGCTCGGCGGCGGCCTTGGCGCTCCAGTCGGAGTTCACGTAGCCGTCGGCGCCGGCGTAGGGGTTGTCGACGCGTCCGGGGCCGGTGCCGCCGTCGTTGTCGGACTCGGTGGCGGTGACGGTCACCGAGGTGAGGCCGGTGGAGGCGACGGTGAACGGGCGGGTGCCGTTGGTTTCGTCGCTGTCCTCGGCCGCGGCGATCGTGACGTTCTGCGCGGTGTTCCAGTTGGAGGTGGTGAAGGTCAGCGAGCCGCCGCCGGAGACGGTCAGGTCGCTGTCGCCGCTGCCTGCCGTGCTGGTGACCGTGACGTTACCGGTCGGCTGCGACTGCAGGCGCACGCCGTAGGTGGCGCTGCCGCCCTCGTTGACGCTCACGGCGGTCGGGCTGACCACGAGGGCCTGGGTGCCGGTGCCGCCGTCGTTGTCGGACTCGGTGGCGTTGACCGTGACCGAGGTGAGGCCGGTGGAGGCGACGGTGAACGGGCGGGTGCCGTTCGTGGTGTCGCTGTCCTCGGCGGCCGCGACGGTGACGTTCTGCGGGGTGTTCCAGTTCGACGGGGTGAAGGTCAGCGAGCCGCCGCCGGAGAGGGTCAGGTCGCTGTCGCCGCTGCCTGCCGTACTGGTGACCGTGACGTTGCTCGACGGCTGCGACTGCAGGCGCACGGAGTAGGTCGCGGTGGCGCCCTCGGTGACGCTGACGCTGGTCGGGGAGACGACCAGGGACTGGGTGCCGGTGCCGGGGCCGGTGCAGGCCGTGCCGTTGATCGCGAACGCGTCGGGGTTGGCGCCGGAGCCCGAGCCGTTGAAGCCCACGCTCCACTGCGCGCCGCTCGCCTTGCTGCCGTTGTAGGAGGCGTTGGCGATGCTGACGGCGGCGCCGTTCTGGGTCGGCACCCCGTCCCAGGCGTTGGTGATCCGCTGGTTGTCAGGGAAGGTGAAGGTCAGGTTCCAGCCGTTCAGCGCGTCACCGTGGTTGGTGATCGCGATGCTCGCACCGAAACCGCCGCCACCCTCCCACGTCTTGGAGTAGGCGACGGAGCAGGCGACGGCCGCCTGCGCACTGGTGGGCTGGAGCGCGACGAGGCCGAGGGACGCGACCGTCACGGAGGTCGCGGTCACCGCCCATCGCCGCCAGCGCGGAAGAACACTCACGGATACTCCTAGGGGTTGGGAGCGCTCCCACATAGTTGAGCGGGGTTCACGACTCTGTACAGCCGTCCGTGAGCGAAACCCGGAAAATCCCAGGAAACCGATGAAAGTTTCATCACCAGATACCGGGTTACCTTGATGAAACGCGGATGACATTGACATGACCCACGGGGCGACGGTCATGGTATGGGAGCGCTCCCAACCCACCGGCTCACCCCCTGGAGCTCTCGGATGCGAAAACCCGCACTGTGGGCGGCACTGGCCACCCTCCTCACCGGGATGGCCGTCGCGGCTCCCGCCCAAGCGGCGGTCGCCTGCACGGTCACCTACAACAAGACCTGGGAAGGAGGCGGCGGCTTCGGCGCGAGCATCGCGATCACCAACCAGGGTGACGCGCTGAACGGCTGGACGCTGACCTTCACCTTCCCCGGCAACCAGCGGATCACCAACGCCTGGGACGGCGTCCCGACGCAGAACGGCGCCAACGTCAGCATCGCCAACGCCTCCTACAACGCCAACAAGGCGTCAGGTGCGCAGTGGACGGTCGGCTTCAACGGCTCCGGCTCGGGCGCCAACCCCGACACCTTCGCGATCAACGGCACCACCTGCACGGGCCCGCAGCAGCCCCAGAGCCTGATGGTGACCCCGACCAGCGTGAGCGTGCCCGAGGGCGACGACGAGACGTTCGCCGTGCGGCTGCAGTCGCAGCCGTCGAGCAACGTCACCGTCACCACCACCGCGGGCACCGGTGACAGCGACCTGACCGTCGCGAGCGGCACCCCGCTGACCTTCACCCCGTCGAACTGGAACACGCCGCAGCTCGTCTCGATCGCCGCGGCGCAGGACAGCGACACCACCAACGGCACGCGCCCGTTCACCGTCGCCTCGGCCGGCCTGACCAGCGTCACGGTCAACGCCACCGAGTCCGACAACGACGGCGCCCAGGCCCTGGTCGTGACGCCGACCAGCCTCAACGTCCCCGAGGGCGCGCAGGCGATCGTCAACGTGAAGCTCCAGGCCCAGCCGTCCGGCAGCGTGACGGTCACCCCGTCGGCCGGCGCCGGTGACGCCGACCTGACGCTCGCCGGCACCGCCGCGCTGACCTTCACCTCGACGAACTGGAACGTCGACCAGCAGGTGCGCATCAACGCCGCCGACGACGCCGACGACGACAACGGAAGCCGCACGTTCACCATCGCCTCGAGCGGTGTGCCGAGCGTGACGGTCACCGCCACCGAGGTCGACGACGACGCCCCGTCGAACAGCTACCTGACCGAGTTCCAGACCCAGTACGACAAGATCAAGAACCCGGCCAACGGCTACTTCTCACCCGAGGGCATTCCTTACCACTCGGTCGAGACGCTGCTGGTCGAGGCTCCTGACCACGGTCACCAGACCACCAGCGAGGCCTTCAGCTACTGGCTGTGGATGGAGGCGCAGTACGGCAGGCTGACCAAGAACTGGGCGCCGTTCAACAACGCCTGGAACATCATGGAGCAGTACATCATCCCCTCCACGGCCAACCAGCCCGGCGGGCAGTCGACCTACAACCCGGCCGACCCCGCCGACTACGCGCCCGAGCGCAACCTGCCCAGTCAGTACCCCGTGCCGCTGAGCACGACGGTCGTGGCCGGTCAGGACCCGCTCTCGGCCGAACTGCAGTCGTCCTACGGCAACAAGAGCATGTACGCCATGCACTGGCTGCTGGACGTGGACGACGTCTACGGCTTCGGCACCGGCCGCGGCAGCTCGTTGTCGGAGTGCGGTGACAACACCAAGCGCGTCACCTACATCAACACCTACCAGCGCGGTCCGCAGGAGTCGGTCTGGGAGACCATCCCGCACCCCTCGTGCGACACCCAGCGGTACGGCTCGTCCACCGGCTTCCCGTCGCTGTTCATCCAGGGCTCGACCGGCAACCAGTGGCGTTACACCGCCGCACCCGACGCCGACGCGCGCGCCGTCCAGGCCGCGTACTGGGCGCTGACCTGGGCCACCGAGCAGGGCAACCAGTCGCAGCTCTCGGCCACCATGGCCAAGGCCGCCAAGCTCGGCGACTACCTGCGCTACGCGATGTACGACAAGTACTTCAAGAACCCCGGCTGCACCTCGCCCACCTGCGCGGCCGGCAGCGGCAAGAGCAGCTCGGCCTACCTGCTGAACTGGTACTTCGCCTGGGGCGGCGCGATGGACGGCGCCTGGGCGTGGCGTATCGGCTCCAGCCACAACCACGGCGGTTACCAGAACCCGCTGGCCGCCTGGGTGCTGTCGCCGCAGGGCCCGTCGGCTCTGCGCCCGCAGTCGCCTACGGCCGACGACGACTGGGCCAAGAGCCTGACCCGCCAGGTGCAGTTCTACACCTGGCTGCAGTCGGCGGAGGGCGCCATCGCCGGTGGCGCCACCAACAGCTGGGACGGCGACTACCAGCAGCCCCCGGCCGGCACGCCGAGCTTCTTCGGCATGGCCTACGACCCCGACCCCGTCTACCACGACCCGCCCTCGAACCAGTGGTTCGGCTTCCAGGCCTGGGGCATGGAGCGCCTGGCGGAGCTGTACTACGTGACCGGCGACACCAAGGCCAAGGCCGTCCTCGACAAGTGGGCCGCCTGGGCGATCTCGGAGACCACGCTCGGCTCCGGCAGCACCTACCAGATCCCGAACGAGATGGGCTGGAGCGGCGCCCCCGCCGCCAGCTTCAACACCGAGGGCGGCACGCCGGGACCGAACCCCGGCCTGCACGTGACCGTCCGCACCTACACCAACGACGTGGGCGTGGCAGCCGGCTACGCGCGCACCCTGATCTACTACGCCGCCAAGTCCGGCAACGCCGCCGCCAAGGCCACAGCCAAGGGGCTGCTCGACCGGATGTTGCTGCTCAAGGGCAGCAAGGGCATCACCGTGCCCGAGACCCGCGGCGACTACAACCGCTTCGATGACTCCGTGTACGTGCCGTCGAGCTTCACCGGCACCATGCCGAACGGCGACACGATCAACTCCAGCTCCACCTTCATCGGGATCCGGTCGTTCCTGAAGAACGACCCGGAATGGAGCAAGGTCCAGTCGCACCTGAACGGCGGGCCGGCCCCGACGTTCACCTACCACCGCTTCTGGGCGCAGTCGGACATCGCCATGGCGCTGGCCGACTACGGCTCGCTCTTCCCGAACGGATGACCTGGGACCCGCGCGGGACGGCCTGACCCCGTCCCGCGCGGGTCTCAACCTCGAAAGGTTGTCATGAGAAGCCTCCTAGCCATATTCGCCCTGCTGGCCTCGATGATCGTGGCCGCCGCTCCCGCGCAGGCCGCCGTCGGCCTGCGCGTCGAGGGGCGCGACATCGTCGAGTCGGACGGCAACGTCTTCGTCATCCGGGGAACCAGCCATCCGCACGCCTGGTACGCCAGCCAGACCTCGTCCATCGCCAACATCAAGTCGCTGGGCGCCAACGCCGTACGCGTGGTGCTGAGCGGCGGCCGGTGGACCACCAACACCGCCGCCGACGTGGCCAACATCGTCTCGCTCTGCGAGGCGAACCGGCTCGTCTGCATCCTGGAGAACCACGACACCACCGGGTACGGCGAGCAGAGCGGCGCCGTCACCCTCGACGCCGCGGCCAACTACTGGATCGGCATCCAGAGCGCGCTGACCGGCCACGAGGACAGCGTGATCATCAACATCGGCAACGAGCCGGTGGGCAACAACGCCGTCACCCCCACCTGGACCCAGGCCACCTCGGCCGCGATCGTGAAGCTGCGCAACGCGGGCTTCCAGCACCTGCTCATGGTCGACGCCCCGAACTGGGGTCAGGACTGGCAGTTCCAGATGCGCGACAACGCGGCCACCGTGGCCGCCGCGGACCCGCAGGACAACACCGTGTTCTCGGTGCACATGTACGGCGTCTTCGACACCGCGGCCGAGATCAACGCCTACCTCGACGCGTTCGAGGACAACGGCCTGCCCCTGGTGATCGGGGAGTTCGGCTTCAACCACTCCGACGGCAACCCCGACGAGGACACGATCATGGCCCAGGCCCAGGCCAGGGGGATCGGCTACCTCGGCTGGTCGTGGAGCGGCAACGGCGGCGGCGTCGAGTACCTCGACCAGGTCGTCAACTTCAACCCCGCCCAGCTCACCTCGTGGGGTGTGCGGTTGTTCCAGGGCACCAACGGCATCGCCTCGACCGCCGAGGAGTGCTCCCAGTGTGGCGGCGGCGCTCCGCCCGTCGACACGACCCCGCCCTCCACGCCGGCGAACCTGGCGGCGTCGGGCACCACGTCCAACTCCACGAACCTGTCGTGGAGCGCCTCCACGGACAACGTGGCCGTCACCGGCTACGAGATCCTGCGCGGCGGCACCCAGGTCGGCACGTCGACCACGACCGGCTTCACCGCGACCGGCCTGACCCCGAGCACGGCCTACCAGTTCCAGGTCCGCGCCCGTGACGCCGCCGGTAACCGTTCCGGCCTGTCCACCGCCGTCAACGTGACGACGCAGGCGGGTCCCGTGAGCGGCTGTACGGCCACGGCCTCGGTGCAGTCGCAGTGGGGCGGCGGTTACGTGATGCAGGTGACGGTCAAGAACACCGGCCCGTCCACCATCACCGGCTGGGGTGCGGCCTTCGCGCTGCCGTCCGGCCACAGCCTCAGCAACATCTGGAACGCCACCTACTCGGGTGGCGTGGCGCGCAACATGCCCTACAACGGCACTCTGGCTCCGAACGCTTCGACCAGCTTCGGCTTCCAGGCCACCAGGCCCGGCGGCGACAACGCCGTGCCGACCACCTTCACCTGTTCCTAACGGAATCCGGGCACCTCGACGGGTGCCCTGATTTCTGCGACGACCCGAAAGTTTCGCCCCCCAAGAGAAAGTGTCACCCTCCATGAGATGGTTACCAGCCGCCGCGATGCTCTCCACGCTGCTGATCGCGGCCGCCCCCGCCCAGGCCTCTGAGCCGCTGCGCGAGCACGCCGCCGACCGCGGCAAGTTCATCGGCGCCGCCCTGGCCACCAGCCCGCTGGCCAACGAGACGGCCTACCGGAACATCGCCGCCTCGGAGTTCAACCAGGTCACCGCCGAGAACGCGATGAAGTGGGACGCCACGGAGCCCTCCGACGGACAGTACAACTTCGGCGGCGCCGACCAGATCGTCGCCTTCGCCACCCAGAACAACCAGCAGGTCCACGGCCACACGCTGGTCTGGCACAGCCAGACGCCGAACTGGGTGCAGGGCCTGTCGGCGGCCAACATGCGCACCGCCATGCAGGACCACATCGCCACCGTCGTCGGCCGCTACGCCAGCAACGCCACGGTCGTCTCGTGGGACGTGGTCAACGAGGTCTTCAACGAGGACGGCACCTTCCGCCAGTCGTTCTGGTACAACACGCTCGGCCAGAGCTTCATCGCCGACGCCTTCCGCTACGCCCGCGCCGCCGACCCCAACGCCCGGCTGTGCATCAACGACTACAACGTCGAGGGCGTCAACGCCAAGAGCACCGCGATGTACAACCTGGTCAGCAGCCTGCGCCAGCAGGGTGTGCCGGTCGACTGCGTCGGCTTCCAGGGGCACCTGGCCACGCAGTACGGCTTCCCGAGCTCGCTCCAGCAGAACATGGAGCGCTTCGCGGCCCTGGGCGTGCAGGTGCGCGTCACCGAGCTCGACGTGCGGGTGCAGATGCCGCGTGACGCCAACGACGACGCCACCCAGGCCACCTACTACCGCAACGTCATCAACGCCTGCAACGCCGTCCAGGCGTGCGCGGGCGTGACCATCTGGGGCTTCACCGACAAGTACTCGTGGGTGCCCGACACCTTCCCCAGCGAGGGCGCGGCGCTCATCTACGACGCCAACTACGCGACCAAGCCGTCGTACACCGCCGTCCACGACGCGCTGGCCGGTCCTCCGACCGGCGACGACACCACGCCTCCCACGGCTCCTGGCAACCTGACCGCCTCGGGCACGACGTCGACCTCGACGAACCTGTCGTGGAGCGCCTCGACCGACAACGTGGGCGTGACCGGCTACGAGATCCTGCGCGGCGGCACCCAGGTCGGCACCTCGACCACGACCAGCTTCACCGCGTCGGGCCTGAGCCCGTCCACGGCCTACCAGTTCCAGGTCCGCGCCCGTGACGCCGCGGGCAACCGTTCGACGTCGTCGGCCGCCGTCAGCGTGACCACCCAGCCCGGCACCGGCGGGAGCTGCACGGCCACCGCCGTCACCCAGACCCAGTGGAGCACCGGCTACGTCATCCAGCCGGTCACCGTCACCGGTTCGGGGCTGAACGGCTGGACCGTGACCTTCACCCTGCCCGCGGGCCACGCCATCACCGGCTCGTGGAACGCCACCCTGACGGTCAGCGGCCAGACCGTGACCGCCAAGAACATGCCCTACAACGCGGGCTCGGGCGCCACCTTCGGCTTCCAGGCCTCCCGGCCGGCGGGCAACACCGCCCTGCCGACCGGGTTCACCTGCTCCTAGACACGTCGAAACGCCGCTGCGCCTCGTCGATCACCTCTAGATCGGTGAAGGTGTCCAGGGCGGCCTCGTGGTAACGCGCGGGGATCAGGTCCCGGACCCGGTCGGGGTAACCCGCACCGGACTCCGGGACCACCACGCGTGAGGTGGCCAGTTCGACCGCCAGGGGCCCGGAGGCGCGGATCGCCTCGGCCCAGCGCACGCCGAACTCGTCGACGGCGCACAGATGATGCGCGTAGACCCAGCGCACCTGGCTGACGTCGGCCGCGTCGGCCGGCTCGACGCCGAAGGGCTCGACCGCGCAGACCACCAGCATCGAACCCTCGCCGAACCGGTGCCCGTGCTGGTGGTGCTCGGAGGGGGAAGCACGTTCGAGCAACTGCGTGATCCGCAGCGACAGCGCCTGGCGCAGGCCGTCGGGGATCGCCGGACGTCCGGCGAGGAAGACGACCAGCAGGACGACGAGAGCCGTCGCGGCGAGAGTGCCCGCGACGGCCCACAGTCCTACGAAGCGGCGCAAGTCAGCACCGGGTTGGTGGGCGGGGTGCCCGAGGCGTTGAATCCGAACGACGTCGTGGCGTTCGCCGCGAGGCTGCCGTTGTAGGAGGCGTTCTTCACCGCCACGTTGGGCGCCGGCGATTCGACGACTCCGTTCCATGGTGCGGCGTCGAAGGTCTGGCCACCGGAGAAGTTCCAGCGGACCGTCCAGCCGTTGAGCGGGGTACTTCCGGTGTTGCGCACCGTCACGTTGGCCCCGAAGTGCCCCGACCAGGTCGAGGTGGTCTGCCAGGTGGCCGTGCAGCCCGCGTTGCCGGTGGGCGTGATCGTCGGCGAGCTGGTCGCGGAGTTGGTCGGGTCGGGCGACTGGGTGCCGCCCTGGTTCGGGCCGATCCCGGTGACCTCGCCGTTGCCGCCGTCGAAGACGACGTCCGAGCAGCTGAAGAAGTTCTCGTTGCTGTCGGAGCGAACCCACTGGATGTAGATGATGTGCCTGCCGGTCTTGCCAGGGGGCAGCTGGCCGTTCCAGTAGTAGTAGTTCAGCTCACCGGGCCCGCCCGACTGCGGCGGGTTGGTGACGCTGGCGAAGGACTCCAGGTCGCCCCAGGCGAGCGGGCTGCTGGGGTTCCAGCCGTTCTTGGTCACGTAGAGCCGGAAGGTGCCGGGGTGCGCCGCCCAGTTGCTGAAGCGGAACTGGATGTTGGCGCCCGAGGTCAGGTGGGTCGTGGGCCAGTCGGTGCGGGCGGCGTTGTAGCCGGTGAAGTCGTAGGGTCCACCGGTGCCGCCGCTGCAGATCTGCCCGTCGGGGATGAATCCGACGGTTCGGCCGCCCGCGTCGGAGCGCAGCACCGCGAACCAGTTGTACAGGGGGGTGGTGCCGTTGGCGGCGATGGCGGCCGCGCAGGCGGGGTTGTAGGCGATGATCTGGCCGTTGTCCCTCAGGCCGTCCTTCCAGCACAGGAAGGTGCGTCCGCCGGGGAACATGGACACGCCGTGGGCCACCGCGGGCGTGCTCTGGGTGAGCAGGATGACGATGAGCGCCGCGGCCAACGCTGCGAATCTTCGCATGTACTACCTCCTCCTTTGGGAGCGCTCCCAGCATGCGCTTGCCGTACCGTCGCAACAAGCTTGTCAAGTTCGCGCTCACGGTCACCTGGTCCGACTTGTGAAACTTTCACCCGGGTGCGCAGGTGGTTGCCGTGACCCGGGAGGCATTTTTGGGGGTCTCCAGGGGCCTCTGCCTATTTTGGGAGCGCTCCCAACCTTGGAGGAACCATGCGAGTCCTGATCGGCTTACTCCTCGCCCTGGGCTTCCTGGCCGCACCGGCCGAGGCCGCCCCGGTGATCTGCGAGAAGTACGGCTCCACCTCGATCCAGAACGGCCGCTACATCGTCCAGAACAACGTCTGGGGCGCCGACACCGCCCAGTGCATCGACGTGAACCAGAACGGCGGCTTCACGGTCACCCAGGCCCAGCACAACAACCCCACCAACGGCGCCCCCGCGGGCTACCCCTCCATCTTCGCGGGCTGCCACTACGCCAACTGCACCACCGGCAGCAGCCTGCCGATGCGGGCCTCCGACAGCCGGTTCGGCAACATCCGCACCGGCCTCACCTACGGCTATCCCTCGGGCGGCACCTACAACGCCGCCTACGACCTGTGGTTCGACCCGACGCCGAGAACCGACGGGCAGAACACCGGCGCCGAGATCATGATCTGGCTCAACCGCCAGGGCTCCATCCAGCCGATCGGCTCGCGCGTGGGCACCGCGACCCTGGCCGGGGCGACCTGGGAGGTCTGGTTCGGCAACATCGGCTGGAACGTCGTCTCCTACGTCCGCACCAGCACCGCCACCTCGATCGAATTCGCCGTCGACACCTTCTACTCCGACGCCGTCAGCCGCGGCCACGCGCAGCGTTCGTGGTACCTGACCAGCGTGCAGGCCGGGTTCGAGCCGTGGGTGGGCGTCGCTGGCCTGTCGGTGAGCAACTTCAGCTACACCATCGGCAGCGGGCCCACCGACCCCACGCCGCCCACCGCTCCGGCCAACCTGACCGCCACGGGCACCACGTCGACCTCGACGAACCTGTCGTGGAGCGCCTCGACCGACAACGTCGGCGTGACCGGCTACGAGATCCTGCGCAACGGCACCCAGGTCGGCACCTCCAGCACGACCGGCTTCACCGCGTCGGGCCTGACCCCGAGCACGGCCTACCAGTTCCAGGTGCGCGCCCGTGACGCGGCGGGCAACGTCTCGACGCCGTCCAACACCGTCAGCGTCACCACCCAGTCCGGCGGCGGCACCGGCGGCTGCACGGCCACGGCGAGCGTGCAGTCGCAGTGGCAGAACGGCTACGTCATCCAGGTGAACGTCCGCAACACCGGCAGCTCCACGATCAACGGCTGGACCGTCGGCTTCACGCTGCCGTCGGGCCACACGATCACCGGCTCATGGAACGCCGCGTTCACCGGCACCACCGCCCGCAACGCCGCCTTCAACGGCACCCTGGCACCCGACGCCTCGACGAGCTTCGGCTTCCAGGCCTCCAGGCCGAACGGCGACACCTCCCTGCCGAGCGGCTTCACCTGCTCCTGACCGCGGTCAACCGGGTACGGCAGGCGCCTGCCGTACCCGTCAGGTCTTCTCGAGCATCGCCGAGGCGATGCGGGTCAGCTGGATCTCCAGCTCCACCCGGTACGACGGCGGCAGCCCGCCCTCCCGCTCGCGGTCGGCCAGCTTCTGCCGCATGCCCGCGACCTGCTCCTCGGTCGGCCGGGGCGTCGACAGCAGGTTCTGCAGCACCTGGCGCAGGTCGAGGGCGACGTCGGCGCGGATCCCGCTCTTGGCCAGCACCTCGTGGAAGGCCTGCACGGCCGTGACGACCGTGTCGGCCCGCCGGGTCGGCGCCGGGATCGTCGAGGGCCGCACCGTCCTGGCGGGCGCGGGGGTGGACACCGGGGCGGACCGCTGCGGGGCGGCGGGCGAGGGCGTGGACAGCCAGGGCGTGGACTGCGACGGCGCGGAGTACGACGGGGTGCGTTCCGGTGTGACGGTGACCGCCGGGTGCGCCGCCGTGCCCGGCCGCTCCGGCGTCGCAGCGGGGGAGTCGGGCAGCAGCGCGGTGATCTCCGCGGCCACCACCACCGCGCAGGCCATCGAGGCCGCCACCAGCAGGCCGGTGCGCCTGCCCGGCCGGTATACCAGCGCGCGGGCGGCCTCCGCGGCGCTGGGCCGCGCGGCGGGATCGGTGGCCAGGCACCGCCGTACGAGCCGGGCCAGCGCCCAGGGCGCTCCCGCCGGCTTGGGCGGTTTCCCGGTGCGACGGACCTCCTGGAGCTCCTCCCAGGTGGTCTCCGGATAGGGCGTCGTGCCGGTGAGCATCGCGTAGAGCAGCACCCCGAGCGCGTAGACGTCGACGGCCGGATGCGCGGGCGCCGCGCCG
Organism: Nonomuraea sp. NPDC050663; assembly: GCF_044456985.1. Taxonomy (NCBI): domain Bacteria; kingdom Bacillati; phylum Actinomycetota; class Actinomycetes; order Streptosporangiales; family Streptosporangiaceae; genus Nonomuraea; species Nonomuraea sp. NPDC050663. Next base: position 22,744 of record NZ_JBITGL010000023.1, on the reverse strand, counting down.
ATCCGCTCGGGCGCCACGAACGGCGGCGTGCCGCTGCCGTGGTCGGGGTCGCCGACCCTGGCGGCGATGCCGAAGTCGAGCAGCTTGGGTCCGTCGGGCGTGAGCAGGACGTTCTCCGCCGACACGTCCATGTGGACCACGCCCAGCTCGTGCGTGGCCTGCAGGACCAGCGCCATGCGGCGGCCGATCTCGGCGGCCTCCTCCCATGGCATCGGCCCGTCGCAGATGCGCTCGGCCAGCGGCACCCCGTCGAGCAGGCGCATCACGACGTAGGCGGCGATGTCGCCCTGGCTGGTGATGCTCTCGCCGTAGTCGTAGACGTCGACGACGCCCGGATGGCCGATGTGCGCGGTGACCCGCGCCTCCGACCTGGTGCGGTCGCGGGCCTCGGGTCCTCCGCGCAGCGGCAGGCTGTGCACCTTGACCGCCACCAGGCGCGACAACGACTGGTCGAAGGCCCGCCAGATGACCGACATGCCTCCCTCGGCCAGCGGCTCCAGCAGCAGGTAACGGCGGGCGAGCAGGCTGCCCGCCTCCAGCCCCGGACCCCGGCAGGCCTGTTCGGCCGGCTGGTCCGGCGGGTCAGGCGGACGCACGGACGACCAGCTCCGTGGGCAGGATCGGATCCCGCCTGATCTCTCCTGACAGCAGGATCCTGGTCGCCACGGCGGCCAGTTCCTCGACCGGCTGCCGCACGGTGGTCAGCGCGGGGACGGTCCGCTGGGCGATGGGCGCGTCGTCGAAGCCGATCACCGAGACCTGCTCGGGTACGGCACGGCGGGCCCGGCGCAACGTCTGGAGCGCTCCGGCGGCCATCGGGTCCGAGCAGGCGAACACCGCGTCGAGCCCGGGGGAGTGGCTGAGCAGCCACTGCATGGCGTGGGCGCCGGAGGCGGCGGTGAAGTCGCCGTAGGCGACGAGCGGGTCGGGCAGCCCCGCCTCGCGCAGCAGGCGCGTGAAGCCGGCGATCCTGTCGCGGGTGACGGAGAGCTGCGGCGGTCCCGCGATCACGGTGAGCCGCTGGCGACCCGACAGCAGGAGGTGCTCGGCGGCCTGGCGGGCGCCGTCCCTGTTGTCGACGTCGGCGTACGGCAGGCGCAGGGAGTCGGGCGGGCGGCCGATGCACAGGAGGGGGATGCCTGAGGCGGACAGGGCGATGGGCAGGGGATGGCGCTCCCTGGCCCCCAGGAGCAGCACCGGCCCCGTGAACGAGGGCACGGTGGTGGCGGTGGGCGAGACCGTGGCCATCATGAGCTGGGTGCCGTGTTCCTCGAGCACCGCGTTGGCCGCGGACAGGAACCTGGTGTAGAAGGGCTCGGAGAATAATCGTGGCAGGTGGTCGCAGATCACCGCGGTGATGGCGGCCACCTGACGGCGGGCCGACACCCCGCGCGGGGCCCGGTGTCGCACGTAACCCAGGCGCGACATGGCGTCGTAGACCTGTCGCCGCGTGGCGGTGCTGACCCGGACCGAGCCGGAAAGAGCTCTGGAAGCCGTGGCGGGGGAGACTCCTGCCGCGGCTGCGACCTGTGCCAGCGTGGGCAGATCCGACATCGCGCACCCTACCCGAGATCTTGAGAGCGCTCCCAAATTACCAACGTTTCTCCGGTGTTAACAGGCCCTTCTTCGTTTTTTCCTGACAGCCCTGGTCAAGTCAGGGCGTCAAAACCTGCTCGCAGGTGAGCGACCCTTTCCGTGAGGTCGCTGATCGCCGACGACGTCGAGGAGTCGCCCGATTTGCGAGCCTGCTCGCGCGCCCGCGCCAGCTCGTCCTCCACCGCCGTCAGCCGTCGCGCCAGCTCCGGCAGCACCGCCGCCTGATCCTGGGGCTCACCGGGAGGCAGCTCGCCGGTGAGGCGCTCGCGCAGCAGCACCGCCTGCTCGGCCAGGCGCCGGTTCATGTTGTAGAGCTCGACGAAGACCTGGACCTTGGCCCGCAGCACCCAGGGGTCGAAGGGCTTGGTGAGGTAGTCGACCGCCCCCGCGGCATAACCGCGGAAGGCGTAGTCGGGAGCGCTGTCGACGACCGTCAGGAAGATGATCGGGATGTTCCTGGTGCGCTCGCGCCGCTTGATGTGCGCGGCGGTCTCGAACCCGTCCATGCCCGGCATGCGCACGTCGAGCAGGATGAGGGCGAACTCGGTGCCGAGCAGCGCCTTCAGGGCCTCCTCGCCCGACCGTGCCCGCACGGGCACCAGGTCGAGCGAGCTGAGGATCGCCTCCAGGGCGATCAGGTTCTCCTCGCGGTCGTCGACCAGGAGGATCTTCGCGCGATCCGCCATGTGATCAGGATCCTTCCTCGCTGGTGTCGGGGGAGCCGTCGGAACGGCCGCGGCTGAGCCATCCGCGCAGCCGCTCCAGAAGCCGGTCGACGTCGACCGGCTTGGGCACGTAGTCGGAGGCGCCGGAGGCGATGCTCTTCTCGCGGTCGCCCCGCATGACCTTGGCGGTCAGCGCGATGATCGGCAGGTCGGCGAACTGCGGCATGCGCCTGATCGCCGAGGTCGTGGCCCAGCCGTCCATCTCCGGCATCATGATGTCCATCAGCACGAGCGCCACGTCCTCGTTGCGTTCGAGCTGCTCGATGCCCTCGCGCCCGTTCTCCGCGAACACCACGGTCGCGCCCTGCTGCTCCAGGACGCTGGTGAGCGCGAAGACGTTGCGGATGTCGTCGTCGACGATGAGGATCTTCGACCCCGACAGCGGGTCGTCACCCTGCCAGCGGCGCGCTCCCGCGGGCTGCTGCAGCTCGGGAGCCTGCGGCAGCGGCAGGTCGAAGGCGAGCTCGGGCAGCGACACCGGCGGCTCCTCCTGCTGCACGGCGGGCGCCGTGCGAGGCGCCTCGCCCCGCGCGGAAGGGCCGACGTAGGTGGCCGGCAGGAACAGCGTGAACGTGCTGCCCTTGCCGACCTCGCTGTCGACGCGGATCTCGCCGCCGAGCAGCCTGGCGATGTCACGCGAGATCGACAGCCCGAGGCCCGTGCCGCCGTACTTGCGGCTGGTGGTGCCGTCGGCCTGGCGGAAGGCCTCGAAGATGATCTCGCGCTTGTCCTGGGCGATGCCGATGCCGGTGTCGATCACCTCGAAGGCGATCACGGTGTCGACGTCGCGCAGGGTGGCGTGCTCGTAGGCGGTGTGGTCGGGCGCCTTGACGACGCGCAGCCGTACCTCGCCCTTGGGGGTGAACTTCACGGCGTTGGACAGCAGGTTGCGCAGGACCTGCTGCAACCGCTGCTCGTCGGTGTGGAGCTCCTGCGGCACCCCGTCGACCTCGATGCTGAAGTTGAGGCCCTTGTCCTGCGCCAGCGGGGCGAAGGCGGCCTCGACGTAGTCGAGCAGCTTGGGCAGCGAGAGCTGGGCGGGATGGATGTCCATCTTGCCCGCCTCGACCTTGGAGACGTCGAGGATGTCGTTGATGAGCTGCAGCAGCTGCGAGCCCGAGCCGTGGATGTGCTTGGCGTACACCACCTGCTGCTCGGTGAGGTTGCCGTCGGTGTTCTCGGTCAGCAGCTTGGCCAGCACGAGCAGGCTGTTGAGCGGCGTGCGCAGCTCGTGCGACATGTTGGCCAGGAACTCCGACTTGTAGCGGCCGGAGACCGCCAGCTGCTCGGCACGCTCCTCCAGGGTGCGGCGGGCCTGCTCGATCTGGAAGTTCTGGATCTCGATGGCGCGGTTCTGCTTGGCCAGCAGGGCGGCCTTGTCCTCCAGCTCGGCGTTGGAGCGGCGCAGCTCCTCCTGCTGGCGCTCCAGCTCGTCCGAACGTTCCTGCAGCTCGGTGGTCAGGCGCTGCGACTCCTTGAGCAGGTCCTCGGTGCGGGAGTTGGCGATGATCGTGTTCATCGTGACACCGATGGTCTCGACCAGCTGTGTGAGGAAGTCGAGGTGCACCTCGCGGAACTTGCTGAAGGAGGCGAGCTCCAGCACGCCCAGCACGCGGCTCTCGAACAGGATCGGCAGCACCGCGATCTGGACCGGGATCGACCTGCTCAGCCCGCTCTCGATGGTGATGTACTGCGCGGGCACGTCGTCGAGCGTGATCGGCAGGCCCTCGATCGCGGCCTGGCCGACGATGCCCTCACCCAGCGCGAAGGTCGGGCGCGGGCTGCGCTCGGGCCTGACGCCGTAGCCGCCGATGAGGATGAGGTTCTGCTCGCTCTCCGGATCGATGGCGTAGAAGGCGCCGTAGCGCGCGGTCACCAGCGGGGTGATCTCGCTCATGATCAGCTTGGCGACCTCGACCAGGTCGCGGTGGCCCTGGGTGAGGCGGGAGATACGGGCCAGGTTGGACTTGAGCCAGTCTTGTTCCTGGTTGGCCTGGGTGGTCTCGCGGAGGTTGGCCACCATCGAGTTGATGTTGTCCTTCAGCTCCGCCAGCTCACCCTTGGCCTCCTCCTCGATCGAGCGGGTCAGGTCGCCCTGGGCCACGGCGCTGGTCACGGTGGCGATGGCGCGCACCTGGTTGGTGAGGTTGCCGGCGAGTTCGTTCACCGACTCGGTCAGGCGTTTCCAGGTGCCCTCCACGCCCTCGACCCGGGCCTGGCCGCCGAGCTGTCCTTCCGAACCCACCTCGCGGGCGACTCGGGTGACCTCGGAGGAGAATGCGGACAGCTGGTCGACCATGACGTTCATCGTGGTCTTGAGCTGCAGGATCTCGCCCTGGGCGTCGACGTCGATCTTGCGGGTCAGGTCGCCCTTGGCGACCGCCGTGGTGACCTCCGCGATGTTGCGCACCTGCGAGGTCAGGTTGTTGGCCATGAAGTTGACGTTGTCGGTGAGGTCCTTCCACACGCCGGACACGCCCTGCACCCGGGCCTGCCCGCCGAGCTGGCCCTCGGTGCCGACCTCGCGGGCGACTCGGGTCACCTCGTCGGCGAACGACGAGAGCTGGTCGACCATCGTGTTGAGGGTGTCCTTCAGCTGGAGGATCTCGCCCTGCGCGTCGACGGTGATCTTCTTGGTCAGGTTGCCCTGGGCCACCGCGGTCGCCACGGTGGCGATGTTGCGGACCTGGATGGTCAGGTTGTTGGCCATGAAGTTGACGTTGTCGGTGAGGTCCTTCCAGGTGCCGGAGACGCCGCTCACCTGGGCCTGCCCGCCCAGCTGGCCCTCGGTGCCGACCTCGCGGGCCACGCGGGTCACCTCGGCCGCGAACGACGAGAGCTGGTCGACCATCGTGTTCATGGTCGACTTCAGCTCCAGGATCTCGCCCTGGGCGTCGACGTCGATCTTGCGGGTCAGGTCGCCGTTGGCGACGGCGGTGGTCACCTGGGCGATGTTGCGCACCTGGTAGGTCAGGTTGTTGGCCATGGAGTTCACGTTGTCGGTGAGCTCCTTCCAGACGCCCGAGACACCCTTCACCTCGGCGCGACCGCCCAGCTTGCCCTCGGTGCCCACCTCGCGGGCCACCCGGCTCACCTCGTCGGCGAACGACGACAGCTGGTCGACCATCGTGTTGAGGGTGTCCTTCAGCTCCAGGATCTCGCCCTGCGCGTCGACGGTGATCTTCTTGCTGAGGTTGCCCTGGGCCACCGCGGTCGCCACGGTGGCGATGTTGCGGACCTGGATGGTCAGGTTGTTGGCCATGAAGTTGACGTTGTCGGTGAGGTCCTTCCAGGTGCCGGAGACACCGCTCACCTGGGCCTGCCCGCCCAGCTTGCCTTCCGTGCCGACCTCGCGGGCGACGCGGGTCACCTCCTCCGCGAAGGCGGAGAGCTGGTCGACCATCGTGTTGACGGTGTTCTTCAGCTCGAACATCTCGCCGACCGCGTCGACCGTCACCTTGCGTGACAGGTCGCCCTTGGCCACCGCGGTCGTCACGACGGCGATGTCGCGCACCTGGGCCGAGACGCGGCTCGACATCTGGTTGACGGCCTCCGTGAGGTCGCGCCAGGAGCCGGACATGCCCTTGACCTCGGCGCGCCCGCCCAGCCTGCCCTCGGTGCCGACCTCGCGGGCCACGCGGGTCACCTCCGAGGTGAACAGCGAGAGCTGGTCGACCATGCCGTTGATGGCCTTGCCCAGCCGCCGCACCTCGCCGCGCGCCGAGCGCTCCAGGTCCATCCTGCGCGACAGGTCGCCCTTGGCCACCGCGTCGATCACGTCGGCGGCGCCGCTCACGGGGCTCACCAACGCGTTGATCAGCATGTTGACCGACTCGACGCTCTCCGCCCACGCCCCGACGCCCGGACCGGGGGTCAGCCGCTCCTGGAAGCGGCCTTCCTTCACGACCTCCCGCCGCACCCGGTGCAGCTCGTTGGCCAGGTGCTCGCGCCGGTCGGCCACCTCGTTGAGCAGGAGACGGACCTCGCTGAGAATCCCGGGAGGCGCATGAGGAACCCGACGGCGGAAATCGCCGTCGCGCCATGAGAAGAGCGTCTCCAGAATCGGGACCAGATCCGACTCGGTATACGTTCTCTCCTCAGGAGTGGAAACAGACATGTGACCTCCTTCACTCCCGGGGTGCAGCCGCGAGTGATGCCAGTCTGTCACGATCGCTTGCCACCAGTCCTGCCCTTGGATTTACCCCATGTCAACGGGAAGTGTGGTAGGCACGGAGCAATGACTGGTTCTCCTCGTGCTCTCCTGGCTGCCACCTTCGCCCCTGGCGAGAGCGCTGTGCCCTCTGCGCAGCGGTTCACACGTGAGGTGATGACTGCCTGGGCCGCCGCTCCGGTGCTGCGTGTCGCCGAGCAGGTGGCCAGTGACCTGGTCACACAGGTGTCCAACGAACCTTTCGAGATCATTTGGAAACATTTGGGCGACGCCGTCCAGGTCGAGCTGCGCCAGCGGATCTCCCACGACTCCGATCCCAAGGGCCCGACCGCCGACGTCGAGGAGTGGGGGATCACCTTCGCGGGCGAATCCCGTGTCCATTGGGCAAGGATCGCGCTACCGGGCTCGGCCGAGTCGGTGCAGGCCGAATGGTCGGAGGAGACCTCGCGCGGCCCCCACTGGCTGGGGTTCCTCGCCGACGCGAGCGACCTGCTCGCCGGCACCCTCGACCCCGGCATGGTGCCGGCCATCATCGCCCAGATCGTCGTCCCGCGCCTGGCCACCTGGTGCGCCGTCTACACGATCGAGTCGGCCTCCGCCCCGGCCAACCTGGCCTACCTGTGGCACTCCGACGAGTCGCGCAACGACGACCTGCGCGCCATGTTGACCGGCTTCGCCGTGCCGCGCGGCATCTCCATCACGCACCTGGGCGACTCCCAGGTCGTGTCGGTGCCGCTCATCGCGCGCGGGCGCGCCCTCGGCGTGATGTCCCTGGGCAGGCCCGACCGGTTCCCCGACGAGACCGTCCAGTTCGCGGAGGACATCTCCCGCCGCGCCGCCCTGGCCCTCGACAACGCCCGGCTCTACGCCGAGCAGGCGGCCGCCCGCCGCGCCCTGCAGCGCAGCCTGCTGCCGCCCAGCGAGCCCGTCGTGCCCGGCCTCGACTACGGCGTCATCTACGAGCCGGCGGGCGAGGGCAACGAGGTCGGCGGCGACTTCTACGACCTGTTCAAGGCCGGTGACGGCTCCTGGCGCTTCGCCATCGGCGACGTGTGCGGCACCGGCCCCGAGGCCGCCGCCGTCACCGGACTGGCCCGCCACACGCTGCGCCTGCTGGCCCGCGAGGGGTACGGCGTGGCCGCCGTGCTGGGGCGGCTCAACCAGGCGATCCTGGAGGAGGGCGAGCGAGCCCGCTTCCTCACCCTGCTCCACGGCGAGATCACGCCGAGCGAGTCGGGGCTGGAGCTGCGCATGGTGTCGGCCGGCCACCCCGAGGCGCTGCGGTTGCGCCCCAGCGGGGTCGTCGAGCCGGTGACGACGCCGCAGTCGCTGCTGGGGGTCTTCCCCGAGGTGGTCTTCGAGGCCGACACCGTGCACCTGGATCCCGACGACGTGCTGCTGGCCGTCACCGACGGGGTGACCGAGCGGCGCAGCGGCGGGCGGCTGCTCGACGACGACGGCGGGCTGGGCAAGATGCTCGCCGAGTGCGCGGGGTTGTCGGCGCGGGCCGTGGCCGAGCGCATCCGCCGCGGCGCCGCCGACTTCGCCCCCGAGCCCAGCGCCGACGACCAGGCGATCCTGGTGCTGCGAGCCGAGCGCTAGCCGTACGGCCGCCTCCGGTTCCACGTACGGCGAGCTGGTCGTACGGCGTCGCGGCGGTTCTACGGCGAGGCGGTCGTACGGCCTCGCCGTGGCTTCACGGCGAGGGCGGCTGGTCTCGCAGGCCGAAGCGTTGCGCGAAGGCGGCCATCTCCTCGCGGCGGGCCGACGGCTCCTCGGCGGCGGCGCTCACCACGATGCGCGTGACCCCCTGCAGAGCCAGCGCCTCGACCTGCTCGGGCGTGATGTCGATCGACCCGGCCCTGGTGTACTCCAGCGCGCCGGGATCCCGCCCCGCCTCGGCGGCCGCCGATCGGGCGGTCTCCCACTGCGCGGCCCGCTCCTCGGCGGTCAGCGCGCCGCCCGGGAAGAACCCGTCGCCACGCCGTCCCGCGCGCCGCGCGGCCGCCTGGCTCGACCCGCCGACGTGGATCGGCAGCCTGCCCAGCGGCCGGGGAAACTGCACCAACCCGTCGAAGGAGAAGAACTCCCCGTCGAAGGCGACGCCGTCCTGGCCGCCCTGCCACAGCAGGCGCATGACGTCGATGGCCTCGTCGGCGCGCCGCCCGCGCGTGGCGAAGTCGACGCCCACGGCCCCGGCCTCGCCGGGCAGCGCCCCGAGTCCCACGGTCAGCAGCCGCATGCGCCCCTTCGACAGCACGTCGACGGTGGCCAGCCGCTTGGCCAGGACGACCGGGTGGTGGTACGGCAGCAGCAACACGCCCGTGCCGAGCAGGATGCGACGCGTCGATGCCGCCACGAAGCCCAGCGTGTCGAGCGGGTCGAGGTACGGCAGAGCGGGTGGCAGCTCGTAGCGCCCGACCATCGCGCCCTTGTAGAGCACGATGTGCTCGGGCACGTAGAAGGACTCGAAGCCGCACTCCTCCGCATCCTGCGCGTAGGCCATGATCCCGTCGGGGTCGATGCCGTGGTAGGGCGTGCTGTAGCTGATGCCGAATCTCATGACGGCGACGCTAGAACCCTGTCGCCGGTGTCAGGGCAACTCAGATCCGGTCGAGCCAGTTGCGCCAGACCCAGCCGCCCTTGTGGCTGCCCTGGCTGATCTTCACCCAGTGCGACGGGCCGGTGCCGGGTTCCGCGCAGTTGCCGAAGATCGGGCGCTCGCGGTCGGGGGAGATCCAGGCCTGGGTCGTGTACTTCTTGCCGGGGCCCGACTTGACCGGGATGGGCTTGCTGGCGTTGACGTAGTAGCGACAGGTCGCCGTGCTGGTCGGGCTGGGCGCCGCGGACGGGTCCGCCGGGGCGGACGCGGTCGCCGTCCCGGTCGCCGTCGTGGTCGGTGTCGGCGTCGGCGTGGGCGTGGCGGGTGCCGCCGACGCCGGTCCGGCGACGAGGCCGGCGAGCGCGACGGCCCCGGCGAGGGTGGCGCCGGCTACTGCACGAAGGGCGTGGCCCATGATGATTCCCCCAGTTCATCGCACCGCGGTCGCGGCATACCCCATCGATCATTAGGGACAAATCTGGACAAATGAAGCAGGTTGATGAAGGCCTGATGGGCGGATTGCCGACTCTGTACGAAGGCCCCCGCCAGCTATGCCGATTTGCGCAAGTGTTCTTCGCAGTCCGTTGCCATGGGGCGATCGTCTAAGGGCACGGCCATGATCCCCAGCGACTCGGAGGCTCTGTTGCGTCTGCCCCGGCTGACCAGATTCCTGCTCGTCCTCACCGCGGTGTTCGCCGTCACCGTGCCGACCTCGGCACCGGCCTCGGCCGCGGTCTACCCCACCTGCACCATCGCCAGGTGCGACGACGCACGCACCGCGCGCGCCGGCTGGGCGGCCCTCGGCTTCCCGACCAGCCGAGGCTGGTACTACTGGAGCCCCACCGGCCTGTACAACTTCACCGGCGGGCGCCACTACAACCGCGAGCGCCAGCTGCCCGTGGCGGCCACCTACTACGAGTACGACCTCTACTCGCGCGACAGGGGCGCCCGCCGCGACGCCCTGCGGATCGTCGTCAACCGCAGCACCGGCGCGACCTGGTTCACGCCGGACCACTACCGCAACTTCTACCGGCTGAACTGACCGGCCAGGGCGGCCCCTCGCGATCGAGGAGCCGCCCGCCGCTCGTCAGTCGCGCTCGACCGTGTCCTCCAGGACGATACGGCCGATGAGCCGGTAACGGTCCGGGCGCCGGGCCTTGAGGTAGAGCGCCAGGCCCGCGCCGGCCACCGCGAACCCGATCACGATCCACGGGATGGCGGTGAACAGCGCCGACTCGGCGGCGGCTCCCGCGGCCGCCTTCTGGTTCTGCAGCAGCAGGACCACCACGTAGCCCATGAGAACGCCGCCGGCCAGCGGAGCGATCAGGGTGCGCCAGGTGCTCGCCGTCTCCGGGTGCTTCTTCCTGACGTGGAAGTAGCCGATGACCGCGAACGAGCACATGGTCTGCACGATGAGGATCGCCATCGTGCCCAGGACCGCCAGCAGCGTGTACAGGTGCAGGTAGGGGTCCATGCCGGCGGCGAAGAAGGCCAGCACGAGGACGAGGGAGACACCCGTCTGCACGAAACCGGCGATGTGCGGCGAGCCGTGGACCGGGTGCGTACGGCCCAGCGTGCGTGCCGTACCGGGGACCAGGTTCTCGCGGCCGAGCGCGTAGAGGTAGCGGGAGGCGCAGTTGTGGAAGGCCATCGCGCAGGCGAACGAGCCGGTCAGGATGAGGATCTTGAACAGGCCGACCGCCCACGAGCCGAAGAGCTCGCCGGCGGGCCTGAAGAAGATCTCGGCGAACGACTCGGCCGCCAGCGCGGTCGCGCCCTTGCCGTTCGCGGCGACCGTCATCCACGAGACGAAGGTGTAGAACAGGCCGATGCCGACCACCGACACGAGCGTGGCGATCGGGATGATGCGCTTGGGCTCGCGCGACTCCTCGCCGTACATGGCGGTCGACTCGAAGCCCACCCACGACCAGAAGCACATGAACAGGCCCAGACCCACGGCGCCCTCGGCCAGGCCGGTGACGGTGAAGGCGTTGACCGGGTTGAGCGTCTCGGCCATCAGGCCGTCGGGGCCGCCGCCGGTGACCAGAGTGCCCAGGGCGACCGCCCCGAGCATCGCGATCTCGGTGATCAGGAAGACGCCGAGCACCTTGGCGGTCAGGTTGATGTCGAAGTAGCTCAGGACGGCGTTGAGTGCCAGCCCGACGACGGCGAACACCAGCCAGTGGATCTCCACGCCCAGCATGGTCTTGAACAGGTCGTGCCCCGAGTAGGCGAAGAAGCCGATGATCGAGGCCTCGAAGACCACGTAGGCCATGGTCGCCAGCAGCCCGGCCACCATGCCCGCGACCTGGCCCAGGCCGTGCGAGATGTAGCCGTAGAAGGCGCCCGCGGCGGTGATGTGCTTGGCCATCGCGGTGTAGCCGACGCTGAAGATCGTCAGCACGACGGTGGCGAACAGGTAGGCGGCGGGAACGCCGAGGCCGTTGCCGAAGCCCACGACCATCGGGACGTTGCCGGTCATCGCGGTGATGGGCGCGGCGGTGGCCACGGCCATGAATATGACGCCGATGAGGCCTACCGCGTTCTTCTTGAGGCGGTTGACCTCTGGCGTGTGCTCAGCGGTTGTTGTCACGTTCAACCCTCCGGAGGGCGCTGGGGTGGCGCGATGCTGGCAGGCCGGAGGGCCGACGTTCAATGAGGCCGGAGGGGGTAACTGTTGACGATCTGTCAGATGTGCTTGCGGGCGAACTCCAGCTGAGCGCTCAGCTGGGCGATGCGCTCGCCGACGACGAGCGAGCGGCGGCCCGACTCGTACATGTAGACGTCGTGCTCGCGGCCGTGCTCGGAGAGCTTGGCGATGTACTTCTCGAGCTGCCTGGTCGTGATGACCTTCTCGGTCTCGCTGGCCAGGATCAGCACGGGCTGCTTGATCCGGTCGACGTAGGTGATGGGGGAGCTGGCCGCGTAGCGTTCCGGCTGCTCGGTGGGTGAGCCGCCGAACACCGCGCGGTACAACGCGCGCAGACCCTCGGTGGCGTCCTCGTAGGCGGTGACACAGCAGCCGATGGGCATGTTCGCGATGCCCGCCGCCCACAGCTCCGGCTGGGTGCCCAGGCCCAGCAGGGTCAGGAAGCCGCCCCACAGCCGCCCGGTGAGCGCGGTGCGGTCGGGATCGATGATGCCGCGGGTGACCAGGTGCTGGCGCACCGCCGCGGCGTCGCTCAGCTCGATGTGGCCCACCTCGCCGTGCAGCGCGTCACGCCAGGCCGCGCCGTACCCGGTCGAGCCGCGGTAGTTGACCCGCACCACGGCGAATCCCGCGTCGACCCAGGCCGCGGCCTCGGGCGAGAAGGAGTCGTCGTCGTGCGACCAGGGGCCGCGGTGCAGCAGGAAGACGGCGGGGTGCGGCCCGGAACCGTGCTCGGGGCGCGAGACGAGCGCGTGGATGCGCCCGCCCTCGCCCTCGACGTCGATGTCCTCGACCGGCACGCTCGGCGGCGCGGACGGTCCGCCCTGCATGACCAGCTGGCCGGTCGTCGAGCGGATGACCGGCGGGCGCGAGCCGCTGGACCAGGAGTACTCCACCTGGCCGCCGGGGCGCGGCCGGGCCTCCTCGATGACGCCGTGCGGGGTGTCGATGGGGGTCAGGCCGCCGCCGGCCAGGTCGTAGCGGTGAAGGTAGGTGCGCGCCCGCTCCTCGCGCCTGATGAGCAGCGCCCGGCCGTCGGCGTACCACTCGGCGCTCAGCTCGCCCGAGTCCTTCAGCCAGATCTCGCGCCGTTCGTCGGTGACCGGGTCCCACACGAGGGGCTCGCTGCGCCGGCGCCGCTCGTGCAGCGCCAGCAGGCGGCGGTCGCCCAGGACGGGGGAGAAGCTCAGGCCGCGTACGGCCTTGCCGGGGTCGGACAGCTCGCCCACCACCTGGCCGTCCTGGCGCACCACGCGCAGCGCCGGGTGGCGGAAGTCGCCGTTCTCGGTGTGGTTGAGCGCGACCAGTTCGCCGTCGAGGGTCATGTCGGTGACCCAGGCGGCCTCGGAGTGCTCGTAGAGAGCGCGTGGCTGCTCTCCCGGGCGGATCTGGTAGGTGGCGAAGTAGCCGCCGTGCGCGAGGCTGATGACCGCCACGCCGGTGGCCGAGACGGCCAAGCCGCCCGGCTGGCCGATCTCCACGCCGGGCGCGACGACCTCGTCGGGGCCGCCGCGGAACGGCTGGCGCATCCACATGCCCAGCTCGTCGCCGTCGATGCCGCGGAACCAGTAGATCCACTGGCCCGTGGGGTCGATCGCGGCGTACTCCGTGGTGCCCGCGGGCTGGTCGGTGACCTGCCGGGTGGCGCCGGTGGTGCGGTCCCAGGCGTAGATCTCCCAGGTGCCGGAGGCGTCGCAGCGATAGATCGCTCGGTTCGGGGCCTGACGTGCCCAGGTGGGCAGCGTCATCCGGGGAGCCCGGAACCTGGCTTGCCAGCGTTCCTCGGCCTTCATCAGCCGCGTTCCCTCCTCTGGCCCGGCCTAGGTTGCCGTCCAGTATTGCGCCTGAGGCCAGAGAAGATGTGGTGATTGTGCGGGAATATGAGGAAATTACTCCTCAAACCGCCCATCAGTAACATCAGCCACACCAGTCAGTCAAGGAAGGGGTCTTGATCATGCTAGGGCTTCGAAGGTAGACAGGTGAAACTCGGCCCCCACCGCCACCTTGCCATGATTTTTCGCCAGGCGTTCCTTGAGTCCTGACATGTCGGTGTGCCACGCGCTTGGTCCCATCGCCACCACCTGAACGATCTCCGCGCTGTCGAGCAGCATCCGGGCCCTCACGGTCCGCCTCCCGACCTCGGTGAAACCGGTCAGGCTCCGGGAGATCCGCTGCTCCTTTGCATCATCAACCGACAACAGACCCAGTTCGTCAACCAGGGGACTGAGATGTGACCTTCCCGGTGTCACGACGACCAGCCTGCCGCCCGGCTTGAGCACGCGGAGGAACTCCGGTCCGTTACGCGGGGCGAAGACGTCGATCAGCAGGTCAGCGGCGTTGTCGGCGATGGGGAGGGGCTTCCAGACGTCCGCGACGAAGGCGCCCAGGCGCTCGTGGGCCCTGGCGGCTCGCTTGATCGCGTGCTTGGAGATGTCGAAGGCGATGCCCGTCGCTCCGGGCAGGCGGTCGAGCACGGCGGCGAGGTAGTAGCCGGTGCCGGCACCGGCGTCGACGACCACCGGCGAGTCGTGGGCCGGGGAGTCGTGGGCCGGGGAGCCGTGGATCGGGGAGCCGTGGGCCGGGGAGCCGTGGGCCGGGGAGCCGTGGATCGGGGAGCCGTGGATCGGGGAGCCGTGGGTCTCGGTCGCCCGGGTCGGGGGCACGCGGGCCGATGGGGCGGTCGCGGCGAGCTCGGCCAGCGCGGCGGCCAGCGGCGCGTAGTGCCCTGCGGCGAGGAAGGCGGCGCGGGCGGCGACCATCTCGGGGGTGTCGGCGGTTCCCGGCGCCTGGGAACCGGCCAGGAAGCTCACATATCCCTGCCGCGCCACGTCGAAGGCGTGTCGCCGGGGGCATCGCACCGCGCCGTCCGCGAGCCGTACCGGGTCGTGGCAGACCGGGCAGCGGAGGTGGTCGACGATGTCAGCGAGCATCCGTCCATTATCAGGCGGACAGCGCCTCGGCCAGGAAGGCGGCGTTCGACGGGGTCTCGCGGAGCTTGCCGATCAGCAGCTCCAGCCCCTGCTGCTTCTCGAGCGAGGTGAGCATGCGGCGCAGCTTCCAGACGACCTGCTGCTCGCCGGGGGCGAAGAGGAGCTCCTCGCGCCTGGTGCTGGAGGAGTCGAGGTCGACGGCGGGGTAGAGGCGCTTGTCGGCCAGGCCGCGCGACAACCTGATCTCCATGTTGCCGGTGCCCTTGAACTCCTCGAAGAGACCGTCGTCCATCTTGGAGCCCGTCTCGACGAGAGCGGTGGCCAGGATGGTCAGCGAGCCGCCCTCGCGCAGGTTGCGGGCGGCGCCGAAGAAGCGCTTGGGCGGGTAGACGGCGCCGGCGTCGATGCCGCCGGTGAGCACGCGCCCGCCGCCCGGGGCGAGGTTGTTGTAGGCGCGCCCGAGCCGCGTCAGCGAGTCGAGCAGCAGGACCACGTCGTGGCCCAGCTCGACCAGGCGCTTGGCGCGCTCGACGGCCAGCTCGGCCACGGCCGCGTGGTCGCGGTCGGGACGGTCGAAGGTGGAGTAGGCGAGTTCGCCCGGGATGGTCTCGCGCATCTCGGTGACCTCCTCGGGACGCTCGCCGACCAGGACGGTCATGAGCGTGACCTCGGGGTGGTTGCGCGCGATCCCGGCCGCCAGCGCCTGCATGACCATGGTCTTGCCGGCCTTGGGCGGGGCCACGATGAGCCCGCGCTGGCCCTTGCCGATGGGGGCGAACAGGTCCACCACGCGGGTGGTGAGCGAGTCGGTCTCCACGTTCAGCCGGGAGTCGGGATGGACGGGGGTGAGATCGTTGAAGTGCGGTCGCGAGCGCCACTCGGCGCTGCCGTTGACCGAGACGACCTCGGTGAGCTTGGTGCCGGTCACGAGGGCGACGACGTGGTCTCCCGAGCGCAGGCCCAGCTGCTTGACGCGGTCGGTCGAGAGCCGTACGTCCCCGGGTGAGGGGGCGTAGGAGGTGCGCAGGAACGCCGCGCGGTCGCGGATGTCCAGCAGCCCGCTCACGGTCGTGGCAGGGCGCTGCTTGGGAATGGTTTCTACAGACATGAGGATCCCTTGGAGGGCAGCCCGCTTGAAGCGGGGAAAAGAAATGGAATCGGGCGGAGCTGGAGCTCGACGCCGCTGGCACCTAGAACGCATCACCCGATCGGACTATTTCCCGGGAAGTCGCTGACGCGACTGCGTACTAGGTCATAGAACGATTAGCAGCGCGGGGGTCATCGTGTCAAGTGCACTGCAACCGACCCGTGCTTCCATGGCTTCACCACAAGGGGGAGAGAAAGATGCAGAAGACCCACTGCCCTGACTGTCACCAGCAGCTCGACGAGGGCCCGATCGTGTACCGCTGCGCCAACTGCTGCCGCGCGGTCTACGCCGCCGACCTGGACAACGAGTTCCACCCGGTCGCCGCCTGAGACAATCGGCCGCATGCCGTACGAGTCACGAAGAATCGGTACAGTCGAGATAACGCCGCTGTGCGACGCTGCCGGCCCGATGGGGCCCTCGCTCCGCAGGCCGTTCCAGGAGACCTTCCTCGGGGCGACGCACGACGAGGGCGAGTGGATCCTCCACTTCCACTGCTACCTGCTTCGCGGCGACGAAGGCCACGTGACCCTGGTCGACACCGGCATCGGGCCGACCTCCGACTGGGCGCCGGCTCCCGGACACCTGCTGCGCGAGCTCGCCGCGGTGGGGGTCGAGCCCGGCGACGTCGACACGGTGATCATCACCCACATGCACAGCGACCACTACGGCGGCACCGTCGTCGACGGCAAGCCGGTCTTCCGCAACGCGCGTCACATCGTGCAGGCGGCCGAGCCCAACCCGCTGGGCGAGCTGATGACCACCGTCGACGGCGACGCCGAGGTCGCCCCTGGGGTGTGGGTACGGCACACGCCAGGGCACACACCCGGTCACCAGATCGTCGAGACCGGGGAGTTCACCCTGGCCGCCGACATCCTGCACCATCCCGTGCAGCTGGCCGACCCGACGATCCGCTATGTCCACGACCACGACGCCGACCTGGCCTCGCGGACCCGGATCGCGCTAGTCGAGCGCCTTCGTGCCGAGCGCAGGCTCCTGGGCACCGCGCACTTCCCCGAGCCCTTCGTCCAGCTGGGCGAGTAGCCGCCTGGCCTTGGCGCGGTACCGGAGCACCTGGACCACGCCGAGCAGCCAGACCGGATACTGCAGCAGGAAGGCGAGCCGGTAGTCGTCGAACACCTCCAGGCCGATCGCGATCAGCGCGATCACCGACATGGAGGCCAGGAATCCGCCGCCGTTGACGATCCCGGTCGCGGCGCCGATGCGTGCGGCCGGGTTGAAGGTGCGCGCGTAGTCGAACCCGATCATCGAGCCGGGGCCGTTGGCGGCGAGCACCACCACGAGCACGACGAGCAGCCACATCGGCGCGCGCCCCGGCCAGGCCAGCACCACCGTCCACGCGGCGACGGTCGATCCGATCACGCCGAGCACCAGCCAGGAGCGCCGCAGCGGGTAACGGCCGGCCAGATGGCCCAGGACGGGGCCGCAGACCATGCCCACCGCCGTGAGGGTCGCAAGCAGCACGCCCGCCGTCTGGGGCGCCAGGCCCTGGCCCTCGACAAGGAACGGGTAACCCCACAGCAGGAGGAAGGCGGCGGCGGAGCACTGCGTGGCGACGTGGGTCCACATGCCCAGGCGGGTGCCGGGATGAGTCCAGGCCGCCTTCAGCCCCGGCTCCGCGACGCGCCCCGACGGCTTGTCGCGCAGGACGGCGATCAGCAGCACCGCCATGACCACGCCCACCCCCGCGGCGCCGTAGAAGGTCGGCGTCCAGCCGTAGGTGTGCAGCGCGGCGATCATCGGCACGGTCGAGGCGATCGCGCCGAGCTGGCCGATCAGGCCCGTCAGCTGGACGAGCAGCGGGTTGCGATGGGGCGGGAAGGCCAGGTTCACCAGGCGGATGACGCTGATGAACGTCATCGCGTCGCCCAGGCCGATCAGCATGCGGGCCGCGATGCCGTACAGGAGGTTGTCGGACAGCGCGAAGACCAGCTGGCCGGCGGCCATGGTGAGGGCGCCGGTCAGCAGCAGGCGCTTGGAGCCGAAACGGTCGAGCAGGACGCCGACGGGGACCTGCATGAGGGCGTAGACGAGGAGCTGGAGCATGGCCAGCGTGGCCATGCCCGCCTCGCCGACGCCCATCCGTTCGGCGGCGTCGAGGCCTGCCACACTGAGCGATTGTCGGTGGAAGACCGCGACGAGGTAGGCGAGCACGCCGACGGCCCAGAAGAGCAGCGCCATGAGTAAAAGAGTACTTAGGGGATTTCATGGACAATTACTGGCAGTCCGTTTACCGGGTGCTCGCCGGGTCCGGGGCCTACATCACCGACCCTGACGGGCGGGTCCTCCTGGTCAATCCGAACTACCGCGACCACTGGCTCTTCCCCGGCGGCGGCATCGACGAGGGGGAGGAACCGGCGCGGGGGTGCGTGCGCGAGGTGCGTGAGGAGCTCGGGCTGGAGCTGGCGGCCGGGCAGCTGCTGGTGGTGCAGTGGAACGACGCCCTGCCGCCCCGGCCCTACCCGCTGGTGCACTTCCTGTTCGACTGCGGCACGCTGCCCGCCGACACCCCCATCGCGTTGCAGGAGGCGGAGCTCGACGAGTACGGGTTCTTCAGCGTGGATGAGGCGCGCGAGCTGCTTCCGGCGCCCGCGCACGCCAGGCTCGTGCTCGCCGCCGAGGCCCGCGACTCCGGCACCACCCGCTACCTGCTCAACGGCGGCTAATTGCTGAGGGCCAGCTGGTCGGCGATCACCGAGCTCGGCAGCAGCACCGTGGCCGTCAGCCCGCCGTACGGCGACGGGCCCAGCGTCACGGTGATCTGGTGACGGCCCGCGAGCCTGCTCACCACGAACAGCCCCAGCCGGTCGCTCTCCGCCAGATCGAACTCCGGGGCGGTGCGCAGCCGCGCGTTGAGCTCGTCGAGGTCGGCCTGGGGCAGGCCGAGCCCGCGGTCCTCGATCTCGATCGCCAGGCCGCCGCCCTCGTCGGGCCGGAACGCCCGAACGTCCACCCGCGTGGTCGGCGGAGAGAACAGCGTGGCGTTCTCGATCAGCTCGGCGAGCAGGTGCACCACGTCGGCCACCGCCCCGCCCGTGAGCGCCAGCTTCGGCGGGAGGGTGATCTCGACCCGCGCGTACTCCTCGACCTCGGCGGCCGCCGCGCGCAGCACGTCCACGATCGGCACGGAACGGCGCCAGCCGCGCCCCGCCGCCTGGCCCGACAGGATGATCAGGCTCTCCGCGTGGCGGCGCATGCGCGTGGTCAGGTGGTCCAGCCTGAACAGGTCCTCCAGGGTCTCCGGGTCGGGCGCGGCCTTCTCCATCTCGTCCAGCTGCAGGAGCTGGCGGTGGAGCAGCGACTGGTTGCGCCGCGCCAGGTTGACGAAGACCTGGTTGACGCCGTGCCGCAGCCTCGCCTGGCCCGCCGCGGCCTCGATCGCCGTGGTCTGCACCGAGTTGAACGCGTGCGCGATGTCCGCGACCTCGGTGGTCAGCGTGCGGATCTCCAGCGGCATCGACTCGGGTACGGCACGCGGGTTGCTCTGCAGGCGCCTGACCACCTGCGGCAGCCCGGCATGCGCCAGCGCCGTCGCCGCGTCACGCAGCCCGGCCAGCTCGCGCACCAGCTTGCGGCGGAAACGCAGCGAGACCCAGATCGCCACACCCACGGCCACCAGGCCCAGCACGCCCGCCACCGCGATCTTGACCAGGATGCTCGAGGCCGCCGGGGTCACCCGGTCGACCAGACCCGCCACCGACTGCACCTGGTTGCGCTCGATCTCGCCCCACAACTGCGCGCTCACCCCGGGCCACGAGGCCGACGACGCGGGGAGGCCGGTGCCGATGGACTGCGCCTGGACGACGTCCTCGATCTCCAGGAAACGCTTGTATCGCGGCGAGCCCTCCAGCTGGAGGTAGGGCCGGCGCAGGTTGCCGTCGAGGTACGACAACGCCTGCTCGAACAGCAGCCGCCGGGTGGCGACCGTCTCGGCGAACATCGCCCGGACCTCGTCGTCGACCCGGTCGGCCGCCATGACCACGACGATCAGAGCCCGCTCGCGCGACATCAGCTCCTTGGCCTCGCCCAGCGAGGTCACCGCCCGCGCCTGCCGGTACAGCGCCAGCTCGGGCACCAGGATGAGCTTGTCGTACATGCGGAAGCCGGCGTCGACCATGCGGTTGTAGACGCCCATCGCGCGCACCACGGTGACCGTGCGCCCGTCGACCTCCCCGCGCAGCGAGCGCAACCCGTCGAGCTCGCGCGTGAGGGCGTTCACCTGGGTCTTCAGCTCGGGAGCCAGGCTCCCCTGCTCCTCGATGGAGGCCGCCAGCCTGGCCACCGCCACGTCGGTGGCGGCCCGCTGCCGCACCAGGTCGTACTGCCTGGGCGCCCCCGTGTACAGCTCGACCGTCAGCAGGCGCTCGCGCTGCAGCTCGATGTTGACCTGCTCGGAGGGGGTGGCCAGGTTCTCGACGAGGCTGTCGATCTCCAGCAGCCGCAGCCCGTCGTTGCCGGTCAGGCCGGCGGCGAAGCCCCATAACCCGGCCAGCGCCACCAGGGGGACGGAGAGCAGGATGAGGATCTTGAGGGCGATCGGGCGGCCACGCTTGGGGGGCATGTGGACTCCGGGGTGCAAGATAAGAGCGCCTCGAAGATTACACCGTTCCTTGTCGGGGTTCAGGGAGAAATGTCGCGACTTGACGCCTGATCCCCGCGCGCATCCCGAACGGTCGTGGATGCCCTGGTCTCCCGCGTACAGTCGTCGCCCGGCGGGCGTGCCTCGGGAGCACGATCCGTGACGAGATGGCGGGGTTCCTCACGCTTCGGCGCCGACGACGCGGCCTGGACGGTCCGAGGCCCATGCTCATCGCTCTGGTGAGCATGGGGCGGTGCCGCCCGACGCCGGATCGTCAGCCCCATAGCGCGTCGTCCGATCGCGACCGCGGCCGCGTCATGGCGAGTGAGAGTTCGACGGCCGGTGCTCAGGGGACGTCGCCAGTGTTCGTCGCCCCACCGGGAGGTATACGCGGGGTCCACGGCCACGATCGCCAGGCCATACGCGGTCGCCATGGCCGTCAGCCGAGCCCGCAACTTGCTGGTCGGAATTCCCGAGATGACCTGCCTGAGGCGCCGGTTGTGGCCGTAGGCCTCCCTGGTCTTGGCGGCGGCGAAACGGAGGTCTTCGACCGCGATGGCCCGCACACCGCGCTGTCTCGCCCAGTGGAGCAGTCGTGCAAGGGCGTGCCGGACCTGGGCGTCGCGATGGGGCGCCCTGCCGGACAGGTCGTAGAAGAAGCGGCGCGGGCCACCGACTGGATTGCCCTTCGCATCAAGGTGATAGGCGGCCAGATGGTCGGCGTTGAGATCGACACCGATCACCCCCTCCGCCAGCGCGGTTTCGAGTGGAATATCTGGGAGGGGCGAGCGTTGCCACGAGGCGGTCAGATACCAGCGGTTCCGTGCCACATCGAGGTGTATGCGATAGGCCACCGCGCGGCGGAGGGTGATGCGATCGGCCCACTCGACGCGGCGATGAGCGAAAGCCACTCGGGCGTTCAGCACATATCGAGCGCGTGGGGCATTAGCCAGATACGCCAGTGGGGCCGGGAGCCGCAACGAGACTTCACCATCCGGCGTCACCCGGATGGTCTCGTTGCCGAGGTGCTTGCCCGTCTCGCCGTCGGCGGCCAAGTGCCAGCGTTCGGCTTCCCAGAGAGCTCGCCACGTCACTTCGGTCAACCCGGCGGGCTGAAGGTGATGTCGGGTGTTGAGCAGGCGCCGGCCACCGCGCACCACGTGGACCGCTCCGGACGCGAACTCGGCCCTCAATCGCTCCAGTCGTCTTTCGAGCATGCCCGATCGCCGCGCTTTGGCATGCCACTCCTTGCGGGACCGGTAGCCACCTGGCAGTCGTCTCGTGCCCTTGGATCGCAGAGGCTGCGACAGCCTGTGTCGTATCATCCGCGTCGCCGACTGCAGTGACTCGATGTGCCGTTGTTGACATCGGCGGGCCAGCGCCCACTGATCGTTGCTCGCCCTGGTTATCGATCCCGCCCAGCGAGAAGACGACTGAGCGGTCAGCTCCCGCTTGCGTGCTGCCCAGGCCCTGCCGTCATGGGTGCGTCCATCGGAGCAGCGTGACTTCACATCGGCCGAGGCCAGACTGCCCAGGTGAGCTCCGACCGCCCGCAGCACCTGCTCGTCGCGCGCAGTCAGACCTTTGAGCCGATCACGGATCGCCACTGCCGGCGGGCCTTCGGCCACGAAGGGCTTGGCGATCTGCCGCAGTTGCCTGTCTGGCTGGGACATGTAAGCAACCTATCGACCATCGTTCGACATTTATTCGAACATTTGGAAGATCTTTTGCTGTCCTCGCCGTTGCCTCATGCTGTTCACTCAAAGAACTGCCATAAAAGCTACTTTTGGGGATTTCCGTGCGTCTTCCGCGTTCCTCGTCCGGCTGGACCATTGCGGTCTTCGGCTTCCTCGCCTTCGCCCTGGGCCTCTACGGGCTCGTCCAGCCGGACGGGCTGCTCGGGTTGCTGGGCTTCGAGGTGCTCGGCGAGCGGGCGCCCGGCGACTACACGAAGGTGTACATGGCGGCCTCGTCGATGGCGGCGATCAACATGGGCGTGTACTACGTCTTCGCGGCCGCGCACGACTTCGTGCCGTTCTTCCGCTGGACGGTGCCGTTCCGGCTGGTGACGTTCACGGTGTTCACCACGCTGGTGGTCACGGGGGCCGCGCCGCAGGAGTTCCTGGGCGTGGGGATCTGGGAGGGGGCGGGGGCCCTCATCACCGGCTTCGCGTTGTGGAGGGAAGGGCGGCTGACGCCGTCGAAGGCGCAGGAACCGGTGGCCGGCTAGGTGTACTGACCACAGAGGTTGAGTACAGGGGATGATCGTTTTGGCATGAGGAAGGGCTTCCGGGTTCGGTGTGGATTGCGACATCTACCCCTGAAC